>NZ_JAFIFQ010000001.1 GCF_020831925.1 Alkalimonas sp. | reverse complement strand
CCCTTCTCGCCTAACTTTTTGTTTTAACTAGCCCATTTGTGGGGATACCTCAGGTATTTTTATTATGTTGACAAGCCCCCTAAATGGCCGCTTCAGAGTGTAAAGCGGTCATTAAAATTTATACTTCTGAGATTTTTTAAATGTCCGAAATTCGCTCAAAGCGGACAGGATCAAGCTTACGTAAGCTGTACCTAGATAATCATTATCTGGAATGGGAATTTGGCATACCAAACTCTGTCTCAGATAGGTTTCTGTATCTTGCGCACGACTTGGCATCTGTGTGCGCAGCCCTAGCTTGAGGAACCATGCCAATCTGCGTGTAGAGGTGGATGGCCAGCGCTAGGATTTCGTGAAAGGTTGGCCGAGCTCCCTTATCCAGAGTTAGCATACAAGTTAAGCGCGTTCTGTAAAGGCTATTTAAACCTGATTCAATAAGCCTGCTATGGTGGGTTTCGTGTGCCCAATGGCAAAAAGCTTATACAGATAGACGACTATGTAAAAGCTGTAATTTCTTGCATAACGGCCGATATTGGGTTAATTGTAATTCAGTTGCGATTAAAACAGCTGGATGTATAATGCGCAGCCAAAGTCGGAGGTGTTATGTTTAAACTACGTTGTTATGCAAAGAAAGATGGTGATGTGTTTGTTGCCGTTTGCATCGACTTATGTTTAGCAGCGCAGGGTGAATCTCTTCAGGATGCCATTGAAAAGCTGGATAGCCAAATCGCATTCTATGTGACAGACGTTTATGAAAACGAGCGTGATCATGCAGAGCAATTGCTTACCCGAAAAGCGCCATGGCAACAGCGGCTAACTTACTATGCCATTAAGTTTATGAGCAACATTCATATTGCCAGAGATCGGTTTAAAGATTACTGGCGCTCATCATTGCCTTATGTGAGATCAGAGCAGTCACACAGCCATTGATAGGCTAGTAACTCATATGGACGTGTAATGGGTATTTTCCATAAATATGCTGCCCCAACCTGCATATAATTGAAATCGGCGCTTGAACGCGCCGGTTTTGCATTTGTCCATCAGAAAGGTTCACATGAAAAGTGGGCAAAAACTGATAAAAATGGCAAAAGGTATGTGGTAACTGTCGACTGCCCTAAGGCTCCTTTCAGTGATACGTTGGTTAAAAGCATGGCTGCTCAGGCTGGGATGAGTAAGCGCGAGCTTTTAAAGCTTTGCCACGAGAAGAAACACAAGTATTCAGAGGCCAATATAGCAGTTACTGATGATTAAAATCTGCTAGGTCGTCATACTGTCACGAACTGACTTTAGTAGTTGGCCGGTTCGAGCCAGCTTCCAGCACAATACCGGTACGATTCACAACGCCTAATTTGAAACTACTGTATATTGGGGCGGATTTGGTGCGCCCTACCCACACCCAAATTGCAGGCACAAAAAAACCTGTTAAAAAACAGGTTGTTTTGTTGGTCGGTACGAGAGGATTTGAACCTCCGACCCCTGACACCCCATGACAGTGCGCTACCAAGCTGCGCCACGTACCGACTTAGCGCCTATCATACGGATTATCGGGGGAAAATCAATGCTGCAGTGGCTGACTGCAGCAATTTTAGGCAGCTTCAGCCTGCCAGCCTTGGATCGCTGCTGGCAACACCTGGCTGGTGTTGATTGGCGCTGACAAATTCATTGAGCGCCGGGAATGCATCCATTGGCCAGAGGTTGCGAAAGGCGATCCAATCGAGCAAACAATACAGGCAAATGGCGGCGTAATTCCAGTCGTTAAACGCCTGCGCTTGCACCTGTTGTTCTAATACAGCCAACACCTCACCCACCCGCTCGCGCTGCAGGTTAAAGAATAGTTTGTCGTCGTTGGTATCAAAGCCTGAGCGCTGGCAAATCAGCAGCTCGACCAATGAATCGTTGGCAGCATTGATCAGAATGATCTGATTCTCTTGCGGCCAGCTCAAAGTGGGTAAGTCCAGCTTTTGGCACAAATAGCGGTAGATAAGATTCGAATCGAAAATCACCTGCTCCTGATCCACCAACATTGGGATTTTGCGGGTTGGGTTGAGCCGGATCAGTGTCGCTCGATCTTGTTCGGAGAAGATATTCAGATTGACAAATTCATAGGAGGCATCCGCCAACAGCATACGAATACGGCGCACATACGGGGATGGAATGGATCCAAAAAGTTTCATCGAAAGCTCCTGCGGTTAGTTGCTGCTAGCAGTTACTGTATACGCTCACTGCGACCGGTTGCAAAAATATGCGTTAAAATGCAAAGTATTTTTCACTTCGCCACTTGCCAGACTATGCAGTTTTATTGCATAATCATTGCGCTTCATTTTTGCTTTATTGCTTATCTTTTGGCCCATGCTCTGCATGGGCTTTTTATTTTCGGCCATTCAAAACCAACCAGGTTTAGACTGCAGGTCGCTTGTCGTCTTCGCCAATCCGACTGGCCACGGCACCCGTTTGCTGTTTGTATTTGGCATCATCCCGCTTGTTATAAGGCCGATCGGCCTCACCTGTCATCAGTTCAAAGTTCAAAGCACCAATTTTCATATTGGGCCGCAGTGCCAGAGGCAGTTTACCGCTGTTGTAAAACTCCAGCACAATATTACCAGACCAACCCGGATCGATCCGGTGTGCAGTGACATGCACCATCAAACCAAGCCGTGCCAGTGAGGAACGACCATCCAACCAGCCAACAATATCTGCCGGTAAGGTTACAGACTCTAAAGTGACCGCCAAGGCTAATTCCGCCGGGTGAAGAATAAAGACGCCGTCATCGGCGATTTCAATTTCATCGCTCATGACCGAGTTCAGTGCTTTATCAACGGCGGCTCTTGGCCCACTTAAATCAATGTAAGGCGCGGCATGCGCCTGAAAAACGCGAAATTTATTGCCCAGGCGAATATCGACACTCACCCCACTGATCATATCTTTCTCTGGCCTTGGTTCAATGCAAATCCGTCCTTCGTCCAGATAGCGTTCTATATCACGATCACATAATCTCATGCTTGGTTTCCATCGTTGTGGCCAACACAGCCAGTCGTTGTTGCTGTTAATCGTCTAATCATCGGTAAACACTATTTCAGGCGTGCTCTGATTGGCCGGCAAAGCCGCCAACTGTTGTATCAATTGTTGCGCCATCTGCAGGTATGGCAGGCACAGTGCATCATCGGCGGGGTCATCACTTAGCAACAGAGGCAACCCCTGATCTGCGCACTGCCGAACCCGGCTGTGCAGTGGAAGTTGAGCCAATACTGGCAGTTGATAACGCTCCGCCAATCGCTTGCCGCCATCAGTGCCAAAAATAGCCTCTTGATGACCACAGGCACTGCATTGATAGTAACTCATATTTTCTACCAATCCGAGCACCGGAATTTGTACCTGCTCAAACATGATAATGGCTTTTTGCGCATCACTAAGCGCCACATCCTGCGGCGTGGTGACAATGACCGCTCCGGTTACCGCCAGTTTTTGCGACAAAGTCAGCTGAATATCCCCGGTACCTGGCGGCATATCGACAATCAGAATATCCAGCTCTGGCCACTGCGTCTCGTGGATCAGCTGCAGCAAGGCCTGACTGGCCATAGGGCCACGCCAGACCGTGGCTTTTTCCGGCGAAATTAAAAAGCCAATGGATTGCACGGCCAGGCCGGCGACGTACTGCGGCAGCATGGTTTTGCCATCCGGGCTGTCCGCTTTGGCTTGCTCAAGCCCCAGCATCAAAGGAATGGATGGGCCATAAATATCTGCATCCAGAATGCCCGCTTTCAGTCCTTCAGCCTGCAGCGCCATCGCAAGATTCACAGCCGTAGTCGACTTGCCTACCCCGCCTTTGCCGGAGGCAACAAGCACCAGTTGACGTACCCGCTGAAATGCATAGTGCGGTTCTGTGCATTGTGCGGCAGAAGCCGTGGCTGCGTTAGCGGCAGCTAACGTCTTGGCAGACTTTGGCTGTGCCGTTGCTTCGGCTTGATCAGCCGCTGCAGCGGACGCAGGACGCTTTTGCGAGAACCAGTTGAACATGCTGCTTGTTCCTTTTCTTCTTTTTGTGCCGTGCGATGGGTTAGTTTGTCAAAGAAAGCACTTTTTAGGCTGTATCCGCTCCCAATGGGATGCGATCAGGGCGCAGGTATTGTATCATCCATCCATTAATTTTCCTGTATTTTGCCAAGAGTTATCATCGATGTCGAAACGCCAGATCCTGATCACCAGTGCTTTGCCTTATGCCAATGGCCCAATCCACCTTGGACACCTACTGGAATACATTCAGACCGATATCTGGTCGCGCTTTCAGAAAGGTCGCGGCCATGAGTGTTACTATGTGTGTGCCGACGATGCCCATGGCACGCCCATTATGCTGAAAGCCCAGCAGCAAGGCATTAGCCCGGAGCAGATGATTGCCCAAACCAGCATTGAGCACCAGGCGGATTTTCAAGAATTTGGCATTGTCTTTGACCAGTATCACTCCACGCACAGCCCGGAAAACCAGGAGCTGGCCAATCTGATTTATCAGCGGCTGGATGCAGCCGGTCATATCAAGCGCAAAACCATCAGCCAATTGTTTGACCCGGAAAAGCAAATGTTCTTGCCGGATCGCTTTATTAAGGGCGATTGTCCGAAATGTGGTGCGCTTGATCAAAATGGCGACAGCTGCGATGTCTGCGGTGCGACCTACAGCCCTACGGATGTGAAAAATCCACGTTCGGTGATCTCGGGTGCCACGCCTGTGCTAAAAGACAGCGAGCATTTCTTCTTTGATCTGCCCGCCTTTGAGCAGATGCTCAAAGACTGGACCCGTAGCGGCTCTTTGCAAGAAGAGATGGCCAACAAACTGCAGGAGTGGTTTACTGATGGCTTGCAAATGTGGGACATCAGCCGGGATGCGCCCTACTTTGGCTTTGAGATCCCGGGAGCACCAAACAAGTTTTTCTACGTATGGCTGGATGCGCCTATTGGTTACCTTGCAAGTTTTAAGGCCCTTTGTAAACAACGGGGTATAGATTTCGATACTTTCTGGTCAAAGAGCTCCGAAGCCGAGGTGTACCACTTTATCGGCAAAGATATTATCTATTTCCACAGTCTGTTCTGGCCGGCCATGCTGGAAGGTGCTGGCTTTCGTAAACCGAATGCTGTCTACGCTCATGGCTTTGTCACCGTCAATGGTGCCAAGATGTCCAAGTCCAAAGGCACCTTTATCAAAGCCCGTACCTACCTGGATCATCTGAACCCGGAGTACCTGCGCTATTACTTTGCTTCCAAATTGACATCCGCCATTACTGATCTGGATTTAAACCTAGATGATTTTGCTCAAAAAGTGAATGCCGATCTGGTGGGTAAAGTGGTGAATATTGCCAGCCGCTGCGCCGGATTTATCACCAAACGTTTTGACAGCACCTTAGCAAGCAGCCTGGCAGAGCCTGAGCTATTCAGTGAGTTCACTGAAGCGGGTGAGCGTATTGCCAGCCATTACGAGCAACGCGACTATGCCCGGGCCATCCGCGATATTATGGCGCTGGCCGATAAAGCCAACCAGTACATCGATGCCAAAGCGCCCTGGGTGCTGGTTAAAGATGACAGCAAGCAGCAGGAAGCCCATGATGTCTGTTCAATGGGGCTGAACTTGTTCCGGGTGCTGATGCACTATCTAAGCCCGGTACTGCCGCAGATGACTGCTGAAACCCAGGCGTTTTTGCAAGATAACTTCGGCTGGCACAATTATCAGCAACCTTTGCTTGGCCATCGAATCGAGCTATTTAAAGCACTGATGCAACGGGTCGATCCGACGAAAGTAGCCGCTATGCTCGAAGCTTCGAAAGAAAGCCTGCAGCCTCAATCAGAGCAGGCAACTACTGCCGCAACAGCCAGCCCTGCAGCTCCGGCAAAGGCAACGCAGGCGATAGAGCCAATAGCCGATACCATCAACATTGATGACTTTGCTAAGATAGACTTACGGGTAGCCCGTATCGCCCATGCCGAGCCAGTCGAGGGTGCCGATAAGCTGATCCGGCTGGAGCTGGATATTGGCACCGAAACACGCCAGGTCTTTGCTGGCATTAAATCGGCCTACGAGCCAGCCGATCTGATTGGGCGCTACACCGTGATGGTGGCAAACCTGGCACCGCGTAAAATGCGCTTTGGACTGTCAGAAGGTATGGTACTGGCCGCTGGCCCGGGTGGCAGTGAGCTGTTTATTTTATCCCCGGACAGTGGTGCCACCGCAGGCATGCGCGTTAAATAAACCCAATTGCAACAGGGAGTCGTTATGCAGCAAACCGGAACCATCAGGGCCTTTTCATCCCTGTACTTCTCCACCTTTTTGATGGTGCTGGGAGCCGGCTTGCTTACCACTTACCTGGGTCTGTTTCTAGCAAAAGAGCAAGTCGATCCATTATGGATTGGTGCCCTGATGTCCTTTTACTACCTGGGGCTGGTGCTTGGCTCCAAGGTCGGTCATAAACTAATTGCCCGAGTCGGCCATATCCGGGCTTTTGTTGCCAGTGCAGGCGTGGTCACCGCCTCGGCATTAGGCCATGGCCTCATACCCGATCTGACTTTCTGGTTGCTGCTTCGCTTCATGGTTGGTATGGGCATGATGTGTCAGTACATGGTGTTGGAAAGCTGGCTCAATGAGCAGGCCGATAACCACCAGCGCGGTACTGTGTTTGCCAGTTACATGATCGTGTCCTATTTTGGCATGGTGGCTGGCCAGCTGGTGATCGGCTCTTTCCCTGAGCTGGGACTGGAGCCTTTATTTTTAGTCGCGATCGGTTTTGCACTATCCATCGTGCCGATTGGCATTACCCGGCGTATTCATCCGGCACCTTTGCATTCGGCACCGCTGCAAATTGCTACCTTCTGGCGGCGCATGCCGCAATCTCTGACTACCATCACGGTAGCCGGCATTATTGTGGGAGCTTTTTACGGCTTAGCACCAGCTTACATCAGCAATACCGGCCTGCCGAATGAGAAAGTTGCCTTGTTTATGTCAGTCACCATCATCGCAGGCTTGCTGGCACAATGGCCGATGGGCAAGCTATCGGATCGCATTCCCCGTAGCCGGCTCCTTCGGACCAACAGCGCGTTACTCACCCTGGTGGTGTTGCTGATCGCCTTGCTACCGCTCTCTGGTACCTTACTGCTGCTGGCAACCTTCTTTTTTGGTTTCCTGGCTTTCTCGCTTTACCCGATAGCAACAGCTTTGGCAAACCAGCATGCCGAGCAACACGAGCGGGTCTCGTTATCGGCGGTGATTCTACTTACCTTTGGTGTCGGAGCCTGTTTTGGCCCCTTACTGGCATCGGCATTGATGCAAGTACTGGGTAACTTTATGCTGTATGGTTTTATGGGGCTGTGCAGCTTTGTGCTGTTTCTGCGCCTGCAGCGGGTCAATTACAGCCAAAAACAAGCCGCCCGTATTGTGGCAGCTCAGCAATCTGACGATTATGTGATGGCATCGAGCGATGTGTTTTCATCGCCACTTGCTGCAGCCTTGGATCCGAGGGTGGACGAACAGATGGTTCAGGAGCAGATGCTCGAGCCTAAAACCGAGCCTCCGCAGAGTGAGCCTACTAGTGATCACCAGCCAGACAACTGCCATGAACAGCCCTCGGTAGCCAGGGAAGCCGCCAGCCAGGATGAACCGGCTAGGACGGTGGCAGCTGAAGCAATCGAAAAAGACAGTGCAGAGCATAAAGAAACCGTTGCCGACGATCCAAGCGAGGTAGCTGCTGATGAAAAAGCTGAAACTGAAGCGAAACCAGCTGCGCAAAGCTCAGAGGACGATGAAGCCGATACCATTGTTACCCGGCTGGCGAAACGCCAGCAACAGGATAAAACGGATTAAATATTCTGATTGATGGCCTTGTTCCAAAGGTTCTGGTTACGGGCATAGGCAAAGTATTCATCCGGATGCCAGCACTTTGGGATTAAATCCATATCTTTACGCTCTTCGTAATTGGATACCAGCTGCATCAAAATTTCTTTCAGCCGGTCTGGTTTGATTTTTTCCAGCTTCTTTCTTGCCTGAGGGAAGAACAAGTTGTTTTCTACCCGCACCGTGCAACCCATCACCGAAATCTGGTACGACAGATTGCGCGTGACCATACGACAGACCGGCACATGAGGGTGTGGCGGGTACAGAGACGTCACGATGGCGTATTCATAACGATCCAAGTCCTGCCTGTCAGAATCTTTCGGGATGTAGGTAATACCAAACCCTTGCGGAAAAATGCCGGTGATTTGCATCAATGCATCAGCAGCTTCTTTGCTGCACATGCCTTTCTCAACGGCTTTATCAATCACCAAGCCAACTTTGGGTAAGGTTTCGTAACTGTAATTCTGCTTGGTCGATAACACGACCGATGTGTAGATTTGAGGAATTTTCAGTAAGTTACCAATTCCCTGCTCTGGTTTGACCGAGTTTTTTAACAAGGTGACCATAAAACCAAGCTTTTCCTGCTCATTGCGCTCAAACCAGTCCCGCTCATCTTTGCTGTTACCCACATAGCGATCTTTTCCAAGTGCCTGGGTCAGATACTTCAGACTTTCCCGGTAGTTGGTTTGCAGCATGGTTACCCGATCCGGGTTATCCAACACCCGAAACTCGTTCAGGCTGCCATCCTCACCACACAGAATACGCTGAGCCTCCGGGTGTTGCTGGCCTATATCCTGGATCAGAGCCGCCATAATCAAAGGGATTTGCACATCATCACGAAACGGCTGATAGTTGCGCCCGCCCGTCACTTCAATCTCTGAAGCTGTGTCCTCTTGGTAGCGTTTCAGCACATAACTGTTGGTGATTTGTCCATCCAGCAACAACCGGTCAAGCAAACGCAAAGCCAGTACGGCTTTGTACAAGTGCTTGCTTTTTTGGTTACTACGCGCAATGTTGCTGCCCTCGGTTGGAGATAACAATTGAATAGTACCTAGCAGTTTTGCCGACAATAGATTGGTGTCTTCAAAATCATCGCCTTGCGCTAGCTCCAGAATGGTATAGCAAAGCTCTTTCAATCGACTAAGCCGCGCCAGGCGCAGCTCTTCAAGCCCCTGATTCATGCTGCTAAGGCTTTTTTCCGCTTGCTGTAACCGCTGTTCAATTTTGGCTTGATCGGCACCGCTGGCTTGTTGCAAACGCTGACGGAACAAATACGCTTCCTGCTCTGCTGCCGTCTGTTGCGCCTGCAGTTTCCCGGCATCCAGAAAATACTGCAGTGCCTGCTCGTACAGTGAGTCCTGAACTTCAGTTTGATCATAAATTCTGTGAATTAGCGATTGTACAGCTTTGCTGTAACTGGACTTGGCAATTTTTCCCAAGTTCATATCAGTCAGTTCCTTAGCTTGTGCCAGACGTTAGTGTAGCATCCAATACGGTTCCTGCGACATCCAATACCACTTTACCAATACTCTGGTTGGTCGCCAATAATTGATGCGCTTGTTCTGCCTGTGACCAGGGCAGAACGCTATCCAGAACGGGTTGGACCCGGCCAGCTTCAAAATCAGCAGCAAAATCTGACTGCAGTCGCTGCACCAGGCTGGTTTTATAATCATCACTGCGGTTGCGTAGCGTAGAAAACAATAACTGGGCGCGCTTCTTAAACCAGGGAGCCATATCCAACTCGGTTTTACGCCCCGCCATCAGCGCATAGATCACCACTTTAGCATCCATGGCCAGCAATTTAGCATTGTGAACCAGATAATCACCAGCCACCGGATCCAGGATCAGGTCTACCCCCTTTGGCCATTGCTGCGATAAAACCGTGGCAAAATCCTGTTGTCGATAATTGATGGCCACATCTGCACCAAGCGCCAGACAAGCATCTGCTTTTTCATTGCTACCAACCGTCACAGCCACTTCGGCACCACGAGCTTTGCCCAACTGTATTGCTGCTGTCCCCACGCCGCTAGCCCCGGCATGCAACAATACCCGCTGCCCCACGTCAAGCTGGCCCAGTAAAAATAGCAACTGATAAGCCGTCAGAAAGACTTCAGGCGTGGCGGCACTCTGGTACATACTCCAGCCCTTAGGAACCGGCATGACGTGGCTAGCCGCGACACGAACATACTGCGCATAGCCTCCCCCCGGAACCAAAGCCATCACTGATTTTCCCAACCAATGGTTGAGGCTGGCATCAGCCACAGCCACAACCTCACCACTGACTTCCAAACCAAGGATGTCGCTTTCTCCAGGCTGCGGTGGGTAAAGTCCCCTCCGCTGCATTAAATCAGCCCGATTGACGCCGGCCGCATTCACCTTGATCAACAACTGACCAGAATGCAGAGTCGGTAAAGGCCGGAACGCAGAACAGAGGCGGCTATCCGGGCCAGGGTTTACTACTTCAATCACCTGCATCTGCTGCGGTAAAACGTGCACTAACTTACTCTCAGTCGATGTAGACATAGGCTTCTCCGGTTCTGAGCTTTATTTGCCAGCACTCAACATCATTCTTACTTTTTTTGCTGATATAATCAATTACTTATCGTAAAAATGTACATTAGAGGTCCATGTTAGCAAAAAAAATGCAAGAGACTAATTGGTGCTTTTTTTAGATTTTTTACTAATAATAATCATGAATTTTTAATGTTAAGGCTATAAAAAACGCCTGGCCAGGCTGTCATTAAATCAGCAACAACTGAGGAAAAATCAGCCTTCCAGAGGATAAGCTGGGGATAACTCGGGCATAAGCTGGGGACAAAGTTCCTATAAAGCAGCCACATGCGCATTGGAACCAAGCAGGAAAAAAGCACTCAAAGTTACTACACTTGAAAACAGTTTCTCCCTGGATATTGTTTTCGATAGCGCACGGCTCATTCCCGATGAGCCATTCCCCTGAGCCCAGAACAGGATTAGTTCTGGGCCTTTTTTTAGGCGTTTTTTGGTTGGATGCCACCAAATAAGCGGTAAAAATTAGCCGTGGTTTGCTGCGCCAGTTGCTCAAGTGAGAGCCCTTTCAATTCAGCAATTGCTGCAGCGACATCTGCTACATAGGCAGGCTGATTGGTTTTACCCCGGTGCGGCACCGGCGCCAGATAGGGTGAGTCGGTTTCAATCAACAGCGCATCCAATGGAATTTTTTTCACGACCTCACGCAGTTCAACCGCATTTTTAAAGGTCATGATGCCGGAAATAGAGATATAAAAGCCCATATCCAATGCAGCTTTTGCCATATCCCAGCTTTCGGTAAAACAATGCAACACTCCACCCGCCTGATACGCTTGCTCTGAGCGCATCAGCGCCAGGGTATCGGTGCGGGCATCCCGGGTATGAATGATGACAGGCTTGCGTAACTGACAACCCACCTGTAAGTGCTGCACAAAAGCATCCTGCTGCGACTTTTTACTGTCAGGCGCATAAAAGTAGTCAAGTCCAGTCTCCCCGACGGCCACCACATCCTGCCGCTGACATAAAGACAGCAACAGCTCCGGATCCAACGCATCACTTTGATGCAAGGGGTGTTCACCACAGGAAACAGACACCATCGGAAAAGGAGCCACCAGCTCCGCCATGGCTTCAAACTCTGCCAGACTGACCGACACACACAACATATGCTCTACGCCAGCTTGCTGAGCTTCCGCTATTACATCCGGCAGCTCCAGCTTAAGTTTATCCCACTCCAAACGATCCAGATGGCAATGCGAGTCTACAAACACAACAGATCCTGCTCAGTTAAAGGGTATAGGTAATTTCGTTGCTGGCCTGCAAGCCAGCCACCAATTTGGTGATTTGATCATTCAGGTGATGTTTATCGTCAATAAAAGCCACACCAACACCTGCCGGACTGGAGTTCTGTGCCCCGTGCGGCGTGATCCAAGCAACTTTTCCGGTTACCAGTAATGGTTCCAGCGCATCGGGAAGCGTCACATTCAGTGCCAGCGACTGCCCCATTTTGTAGGTTTTTGCTGTACGAACGAACAACCCGCCTTGTTTTAAGAACGGCATATAACAACGATACAGCTCTTTGATATCCATAAAATCCAGTGGGATTTCTTCCATTGTCCACCTCGGTTCAAACCTTGATCCGCTTTAGCTCAATCAGTAAAGCCGTCAGTGCCAGTTGTTTATTTTGCCCTAAAAGCTGCTGCTCGTCACGACACCAATGCTGAAAGCTCTGCAACAATTGCCAATAGCGTTGTGGTTGATAGCCACCTAGGCTGGGTAACCGCTCACGCAAAAACCAGCTAAGCAACAGGGGCAATTGCTGTGATTTAGTAGCCAGCAGCACCATCTGCTGTAAGTTGGCTTTATCACTCAGATAATATTCCAACTGTAGCAGGATTTCAGACGCTTGCTCAACTAAGCCCTGTTGCAGCCAGTGTAACGCTTCCAGTGGCGCCGTGCTGATGAGTGGTAACAAGAAATCCGGTAACGTCTGGTCACTTTGTTGCTGCAACCAATGCTGAGCCTGCGTGACATCCTGCACAGCTAGCGGCCATTGCTGACAGCGACTCAAAATAGTCGGCAATAAAAGCGCCGGCTGATCGCTGGTTAATAGCAAATACCCACCTTTAGGAGGTTCTTCCAGAGTTTTTAACAAGGCATTGGCAGCAGCTTCGGTCATCCGCTCTGCTTGCGGCAACACAGCAACCCGAGCCCCCCCTTGTTGAGCATGCTCATGGAAAAAACGGCTCAACTGCCGAATGCTATCAACACCAATGCGCCCTTCAGTTTCCGTTTCCTGCCAGTAATCCGGGTGATGTCCTGCCTGGCGCAGCTGGCAGGCTTTGCACTGACCACAAGGTTTTCTCAGGCTTTCAGACTGGCACAACAAGAACCCAGCCAAGGCTTTAACCAGGGTTTGCTTACCAAGACCCCGACTACCACTTAACAGAATCGCATGAGGAAAGTTCTGCTGCTGATGCAAAGCAGCCAATTGCTGATAACTGCTTTCAAGCCAGGGCAGCATGGCCTTGCTCCCAGAAAGCGTCCAGTGCGGCCACAATACTTTGCTGCACGTCCAATAAGGGCCTGGAAGCATCAATCACCACGATACCAGGTTCACTGGCCGCTATCTGCAGATAGACCTGACGGGTCCGCTGGAAAAAAACCAATTGCTCTTGCTCAATTCGGTCCAGCTCACCGCGGGCCAGAGCACGCGCCAGACCAATGGCCGGATCAATGTCCAAATACAAAGTAAGATCAGGCTTGCAATTGCCAAGCACCGCCTGTCGAATCCCATCAATCAGCTTACGATCCAGTTGGCGCCCGCCACCTTGATAAGCGCGAGATGATAAATCATGCCGATCTGCCAACACCCAGTGCCCTGCGCTCAAAGCAGGTTCAATCACATTGCGCAGCAACTGCACCCGGGCGGCATACATCAATAACAGCTCAGCTTCAGCCGTCAGCTGCTCATCATGCACCTGCTTTACCAGGGTGCGGATCTGTTCAGCCAACGGTGTCCCACCAGGCTCACGGGTACAAACCACCGACAGCCGTTTGGCTTCGAGCCATTGTCGAACGGTCACAACCGCCGTGCTTTTACCCGCACCTTCCAGGCCTTCTACCACCAAAAAACGGCCTTGTTCACTCATTGTTCTGCCCTAAAATATAGCGCCGCACTGCAGCATTGTGCTCTTGCAACGTCTCCGAAAATACATGGGTCCCATCGCCACGGCTAACAAAGTAATACAAAGTCGTTTCAGCTGGCTCTGCTGCTGCCTGTAAAGAGCTGCGACTGACCGAAGCAATAGGACCAGGTGGTAAACCATGATGACGATAGGTGTTGTAAGGGTGCGGATTATTCAGATCAGCCCGGGTAATACGGCCACTGAAATTTTCCAGGCCATAAATCACCGTTGGATCGGTCTGCAAACGCATATTGCTGCGAAGTCTGTTGACAAAAACTGAGCTGACCAAAGGTTTTTCGGGCTCATGACCTGCTTCTTTCTCGATGATGGAGGCCAGAATCAGCAATTCATAGGGCGTTTCGAGCGGATGATCCAGGCTGCGCAGGTGCCAACTGGCTGCCAGATGTTGCAACAAACTCTGATGAGCCCGGCTTAGCAACTGGCTGGCACGGCTATGAGCGGTATAGAAATAGGTTTCCGGAAAGAATAACCCTTCAGCAACTTCAGGCATAGGCCCCCAGTCGTCCGGCCAGCGGAGCAGATGCAGCAACTGTTGTTCATCCAAATCGTACTGCAGGTAGTCAGCCTGCTGCAATCGCTCCAGAGTTTGCTGGAGAGTTTCTCCTTCGCGCCAGGTAAAGGCAAATTGGGCCACCTCGCCACGCGCAAAGAGCTCAAGCAATTGCACCAGGGATAAATCGGCCGACACCCGGTAAGTGCCTGCTCGCACCGCGGACAGTTCTGGCTGTAACCAGATGGTAAGACGCAACAAATGGCAATCCTGTTCATCCAGCAATTGCTGACGCTGCCATTGTCGGCATAAGCCCAGGGCGGATGCACCAGCCGGCACCGTAAACAGGGTGTCAGTCAACTGCAATGGCTGCACCGCCAGTTGCTGCATTTTATTGTAAATAAGCACGGAGCCAAGAAACAGCAAGGATAAAGCCAGTATCACTAAGCGACGAAGCATGCGAACTCCTGTTGCACCTGCTGCACCGGGGCCAGTTGCAGTGGCTTGTCTAAAAAAGTATGGACTGGCAGGATCCCGCAAAGCGCATTGCAGCAAAACATGGCCTCTATCCCTTGCAGCTCATCCAGCGTCCATTGCACCTGTTCTGCCTGCAAGTGTGCCAACAATACCTGCCGCATTACGCCTGCCACACCAGCCTGATCGAGTACTGGTGTCAACCAACGCCCAGCCCGGTAAAAAAACACATTGGCAGCAATGGCTTCGGTCACAAAACCACGCTGATCCAACACCAGCAAATCATCCCAGTCGGTGGTTGCCAGCTCTTGTTTGAGCAACACTTGCTCCAGCCGATTGTTGTGCTTCAGGCCGGCCAGCAACGGCTGACAGCCAAGTTGTAATCTGGCCAACCCAAGACGGATCCCCTGTTGTTGCAACAGCCTGAAATCCGGCAACCCGGCTGTACTAATATAGATGTCCGGGCCGGTGACACCAAGCGGGCTATAACCCCGGCCGGCATGGCCGCGCGAGATCACGACTTTGAGTACTTGTTCCGGTGCTGAAATGGCCTGCTGTACCTGATGGGTTAATTGCTGCCAATCCGGTTCGGCAAAGCCCAGCCGAGCGACGCCTTGTTGCAATCGCGCCAGATGCTGAGGCCAATATTCAGCAACACCAGCCCGCACCCGGATGGTGGTGAAAATACCGTCACCGAACTGGAAACTGCGATCGCCTGTGGTAATACCTGGTTGCACCTGAAAAATCCGTCAAAAAACATACTGCTATCGATGGCTTGTTGACTTAGAGTATGCATGATCCTGTCACTGAATACCAACAGGATCAAAGGCTCTACCACTCAGCTGCCGAATCATTCAGCAGTCCGCCTTTTTAGCAGATTGATTTGATTCAGGCTGGCGCGCAAGGCAGCTGGTTTAATGGGCTTGGCCAAAAACAGCAAACCAAGGCGCTGAGCTTGCCTGGCAAGATCAGCCTGCGGCGAGGCTGAAACCAGAATACCGGGCACATGCTGCCAGTACACCTGCAACTGCTGATACAAATCCAGACCATTGCTGTTTTGGCCCAACTGATAATCTATCAGCAGTACATCCGGAGCCGGCTGCTCAGCAGCAAAAGCCAGCAGGCTCTGCTCGTCATAAAACCCCTGTACTTGCTCTATCTGCCATTGGTGCAACAGTACCTTGAGCGCTTCCAGGTTGGTGGCATCGTCGTCGACACAAATCACCTTCAAGCCAGCCAAAGCACTGCGTGGACGACTGACTTCTTCAATAGGCTTGATGATTTCAGTCAATACCAGCGGCAGCGTCAAGCTAAAGACCGTGCCGTGACCAGGTCTGGATTGTACCGCTACCGTATGGCCAAGCACTCGCGCCATGCGATGAACCACCGCCAAGCCCAGGCCTACCCCTTGCTGCCCTTTGGCCGTAGCATCAATCCGGTAGAAATCATCAAAAATCCTGGCCAGATCCGGCTCAGCGATGCCTGGGCCGGTATCCCATACCTGCACCAATAATTGCTCGCCTCTAAGCCGACAACTCAGTAATACCTTGCCTTTGGGCGTGTATTTAATCGCATTGGACAGCATGTTTTGTACAATACGTCGCAGATAGGTGGCATCACTCAATACCTGTACATCCTGACTGCGCACTTTCAGTTGCAAGCCCTTTTGCCGCGCCAGCAAGCTGTACTCATCGGCCAGATTTGACAGCAACTCTCCCAGTGCCACCGGCTGGATAGACGGTTGCAGCTTGCCATCATCCAGTTTGGCGATTTCCAGCAAGGTAGAAATCAGCTCCTCGGTGGCTTTGAGCGAGTTATCCAGTTGCTGCACAATGTGCTGATGTTGCTTTTCATCATGCCGTCCCGATAAAGCCGCAGTAAACAAGCGGGCCGCATTCAGTGGCTGCAAAATGTCGTGACTGGCCAATGCCAGAAAGCGGGTTTTAGAAGCATTGGCAGATTCAGCTTCGGCTTTGGCTTGCAACAACTGCTGCTCAGTCAGCTTACGGCGCTCCACTTCGGCCAGCAGTTCCTGGTTCATCTCGCTGATGGTCTGCGTGCGCTCCTGTACCCGTTGTTCCAGATGCTGCTTGGCCTCAGCCAGCGCCTGTACCGCCTGCACATGATCGGTGATATCGGTAAAACTGGTAACAAAACCACCGCCAGGGATGGGGTTGCCACGCATCTCAATCACCTTGCCATCCGGCCGAACCCGCTGAAACACATGCTGAGTACCATTTTGCATGTGCTGAATGCGTTTATTGACATGATCCTCAATGTCGCCTTTACCACACAAGCCCCGCTCAGCATTCAAACGCACGATATCCGCCACTGGTCGGCCAACCCGCACCATGCCTTCCGGATATTCAAACATCTCCAGGTAGGCTTTATTCCAGGCAACCAGATTCAGATCGCGGTCGACCACACTGACCCCTTGACTTAAGTGCTCCAGGGTAGAAAACAGGATTTTGCGCGAAAACTGAATGGCCTGAGTGGTGTCATCAAACAAGGTGACCACATCTTCAAAACCCAGCTGCTTGCCCTCCAGCACCGCATTGACCATGGTGGAGGCAGAAGATGCCCCAATCACCCCGGAGAGCTCACGCTCGACGTGCTCAACCAAACGCACACTGGGCTGGTCGTCTGGATCCAGCTCCTGCTGTTGGCGACGTCCAAACTCCTGCAAACACTCCAGCGCCCGCTGCTGGCCTACAAAGCGCTCCAGCAAGGTGCGTAAATCCGAGTTACGTATTTTAATGCGACGGGCCGGTGTGTCCTGATGATCAATCGGCAGATTGGGCTTAACAAAGGCCACCGCTTGCAAACGATCTTTAAGTGGCACCCGGGTTAACAATGACACCAGCACATAAGCCAGAATATTCAGGCCCAGTGACCAGAGCACGCCATGAGTTAAGCCATCGGTGCTGATACCCAGCATCGCTTGCGGATGCAACCAGCTCAGGCCAAAAGGCCCGCTCACCATGATATCGGTTCGAATCACTCCGGCGCCGACCAGTTGTGGCAACATCAGCGTATAGAACCAGAGCCCAAAACCCACCGCCAGGCCAGCGTATACGCCCCTGGCATTGCCATGGCGCCAGTACAAGCCACCAACCACGGCTGGGGCCAGTTGAATGGTCAGTGCAAAGGCCAGCAGGCCGGTTTCAGCTAAATCGTAATTGCGGGCAAAAAAGACGTAATAGAGCCAGGACAAACCCATCACCAGCACAATCATGCTGCGCCGCACCAGCAGCAGCAACAAACTGTAATCGTGCTGCATGCCCTGCCGTTTGGCACGGCGTAACAGGCCTGGCAGCACCACATCGTTGCTGATCATGGTACTGAGCGCCAGGGTGGCAATAATGATCATGGAGGTTGCGGCTGAAAAGCCGCCAATAAACACCAAAGCACTTAAGGTATCCATACCGGAGGATGCCGGGATCAACAGCACAAAACTGTCGGCCTCACTCCAACGGTCCGGAAACATCAACATACCGGCCACAGCAATCGGGATCACCACCAAAGTAACCATCACTAAATAACCGGAAAACCAGCGCCTGGCATGACGTAAGTGCTGATTGGAGACATTTTCGACAAAAGCCACATGAAACTGACGTGGCAGCAAAAACACTGCCGCTGTCGCCAACAGGGTTTTGGTCAGAAAACCAACCCAGCCTGTACCAGCCCCTTGCTGTTGCTGCTCGTTGGCATGGCTGACAAAATGCTGCAAAGCCGAGCGATCGGTATCAAGGAAAAACACATAGACCACCCCGGCCAACAGCAGCAGGGCAAAGAGTTTCACCACCGACTCAAAGGCAATCGCCACCATCACACCTCGGTTCTGCTCGGTCAGGTGCACCTTACGGGTGCCAAAGAGGATCGCAAAAAAGGCCATGGCTACCGCACTGAGCAGCGCACTGTCCTGATACCAGGCGACTTTGCCTACACTAAAATCCTGGCCCAACAACACCTGATACGAGCTGGCTACCGCTTTTAGCTGCAAAGAAATGTAAGGCACCACTACCACCAGGCAGAGCAAAGCAACCAGAAGCGCTATGTTGCGGCGCTTGCCATAGCGCGAAGAGATAAAATCGGCGATGGAGGTAATGTTGTGCTTTTTCGCCACATACAACAATTTGAATAAAAACGGCTGGGCAAACACAAAGAGCAAAATAGGCCCAAGGTAAATTGGGATGTAGTCCCAGCCCTGGGTCACGGCGGTGCCAACAGCACCATAATAGGTCCAGGAGGTGCAATACACTGCCAACGCCAGGCTGTAAATCAGCCCCCCATACTTTTGTATCAGACGATCGTCGGCATGCCGCTCGCCCCAGTTGGCGATCCAAAACAAGCCGCCCACATACAACAACGCCAGTAATGCTACGGTCCAGGCTGCCACAAGCCGCCCTCCTTTTCGTTCTTATGCTGTTACTCTTGGCCGAACACCGACCAAAGTCAACCATTGGGCGCTCTTGCTTCGACTAAAGTCGGGCTTTCGCTATTTCTGGCCGCTGCTAGATTAAAACGGACCGGAAGTGAACAAAAAGACAACAATGGGAGCACAACCATGGTAGAGCATAAAAAAAATGCCGCTGCGTACTGGAAGGCCAATCTCAAGCTGATTTGGATCAGCCTGGCGATATGGGCGCTGGTATCTTACGGCTTTGGTATCTTACTCCGCCCGTTACTGAGCGGAATTCCTGTAGGTGGGACTGATCTGGGTTTCTGGTTTGCCCAGCAAGGTTCCATTCTTACCTTTATCGGCTTAATTTTCTTCTATGCCTGGAGAATGAACAAGCTGGATAAAGAATTCGGCCTGGACGAGGAGTAAGTCATGAGCCAGTTTGCCATTAACTTAATTTTCGTCGGCGCATCCTTTGCGCTTTATATCGGTATCGCCATTTGGGCACGGGCAGGCTCTACCAAAGAGTTCTACGTGGCCGGTGGTGGCGTCAACCCAATCACCAACGGTATGGCAACCGCCGCCGACTGGATGTCTGCGGCGTCGTTCATTTCCATGGCAGGCCTGATTGCTGCCGGTGGTTATGCCAACTCCAGTTTCTTAATGGGCTGGACCGGCGGTTACGTGCTGCTGGCGATGCTGCTGGCTCCTTACCTGCGTAAATTCGGCAAGTTTACCGTGCCGGATTTTATCGGCGATCGCTTTTACAGCACCGGTGCCCGTTTAGTGGCCGTGGCCTGTTTAATCATTGCCTCGGTCACCTACGTTATCGGCCAGATGACTGGCGCCGGCGTGGCGTTTTCGCGCTTTCTGGAAGTTGAGAATGATACCGGCCTGATGATCGCTGCTGTGGTGGTCTTTATGTACGCGGTTATGGGCGGTATGAAAGGCATCACCTACACCCAGGTCGCACAATACGTGGTGTTGATCATTGCTTACACCATTCCTGCGGTGTTTATTTCACTGCAGCTAACCGGTAACCCTATCCCACCGCTGGGTCTGTTCTCTACCCATACCGAGTCTGGCCTGCCCTTGCTGCAAAAGCTGGATGAAGTAGTGCGTGAACTTGGCTTCCAGGATTACACCGCCGATGTCAGCAACAAACTGAACATGGTGCTGTTTACCCTGTCGCTGATGATTGGTACGGCTGGCTTACCACACGTGATTATTCGTTTTTTCACCGTGCCAAAAGTAGCCGATGCGCGCTGGTCTGCTGGCTGGGCCCTGGTGTTTATTGCCCTGCTGTATCTGACTGCACCTGCGGTCGCCTCCATGGCCCGTTTAAATCTGCTGACCACCATTTACCCGGCAGGCCCAACGGCTGAAGCCATTCATTACGATGAGCGTCCAGACTGGATCCGTACCTGGGAAAACACTGGCCTGATCCGCTTTGATGATAAAAATGGTGATGGACGCATCCAGCTGTACAACGATGTACCAGCCTTCCAGGAAACCGCGGAAGCGCGTGGCTGGGCGGGTAACGAGCTGACCGTGAACAACGACATCCTGGTACTGGCCAATCCTGAGATTGCCAACCTGCCAGGCTGGGTTATCGGCCTGATAGCCGCAGGTGGTCTGGCGGCGGCGTTGTCAACGGCAGCAGGCTTACTACTGGCAATATCCTCTGCCGTAAGTCACGACTTGATCAAGGGTTCGATCAACCCGAACATCAGTGATAAAGGTGAACTGCTGGCCGCACGGATATCGATGGGGGTCGCCATTGTGGTTGCTACCTGGCTCGGTATGAATCCGCCTGGCTTTGCTGCGCAGGTGGTGGCACTGGCCTTTGGTATCGCGGCGGCTTCTATCTTCCCGGCACTGATGATGGGGATCTTCTCCAAGCGGGTTAACAGCAAAGGGGCTATTGCCGGTATGCTGGCAGGCTTAATCAGCACTGTGGTCTACATCTTCCTGTACCTGGGCTGGTTCTTTATCCCTGGCACTGCCACCTTCGCCAACGTGGAAGCCAACTGGTTGTTCGGTATCTCGCCACTGTCGTTCGGTGCAGTCGGTGCCATGATCAACTTCGCGGTCGCCTTCGCAGTCTCTGCGATGACCGAAGAACCGCCACAGGAAATTCAGGATCTGGTGGAAAGCGTGCGCTTCCCACGAGGTGCAGGTGTGGCCACTGGTCACTAAGCGCTGCAACTCTGTTATGCTAGACAGAGTCCTGTAAACCAAACGGGCTTTCCCACAGGAAAGCCCTTTTTTATCCACGAGGTACACATGTTTTGGGAATTGGTTGCTACCGTCTTTGCCGGTTTAGGTGCTGCCGGTCTGGCGTTGTCCGCCCGCTGGATCAGCCGGGGGAGATTAGCTCGTTGGTGGATCCCGGTCTCGGCTGGTGTCGGCATGATAGCCTTTCAGATCTACTCGGAATACACCTGGTTCGATCATCAAAAGAGCCTGTTACCTGCCGGCGTTGAAGTGGTGCGAAGTAGCGAGCAAACAGCCTTTTGGCGCCCCTGGAGTTATGTCTTTCCGCAAACGCTGCGCTTTGTTGCCGCCGATTTTAACCGGGCCGATGTCAATCAAATCAATCCGGAACTGGTGCGGTTACCCCTGTACTTTTTTGAGCGGCGCATGTCGGCCATCGCCGTCACCACCATCATTCACTGCGGTCAACTGGCCCGGGCAGATGAGCATGCGCAGTTGCAATTGCCAGCACCTGGTGAGCAAGTGGCCAATGACTGGTACCGGCTTGAGCCCACCGATCCCCTGCTCCGGGCCTGTCGCTAAGGTGTTGCCATTCTGAAAGCTTGTTTGGGATGGCAACTGTTCGACTAAAGTCGTCTGGTGCCCTGGCCACTCTGTTGCTAGATTAGTAAACGGATAGGAGTCATTGCAGGCACACGATGGAAGTCACTGAAGTCACCAAATTTCTGGCCGAAACCACCCCTTTTGATCAGTTGGATGCTGATCAATTGCAGGCACTGGCGCGGCAGATGTCGGTGTACTACTTCCGGGCCGGTGAAGAAGTCAATACCGACAGCAACCGGCTGATGATTGTGCGTACCGGTGTGTTTTCACTGTACAGCGATCAGCAACAATTGCTGACCAAACTGCAAAGCGGCGATTTCTATGGCTACCAGCAATTGCTGACCGACTTAAGCGATCAGGATACCCTGCTGTGCGATGAAGACGGACTAGTGTACTGGCTGACGGCCGAAGGCTTTCAGCAAATTCGCTATCAGTTTAAAAACATTGAACTGTTCTTTCAGCGGCTGTTTGGTCGCCGGTTGCATCAGTACAAAGAACAATCAACCAATCGTTTTACCTTAAAAATCAGCGATGTTGCCAAGGCCCGCAAAGTCAGCATCAGCCCGGATGCGACGGTGCAACAAGCAGCAGCGCAGATGACCGAACAGCGGGTCTCGTCCTTACTGGTCGAGCAGAACAACAAACTGGTGGGCATTATCACCGATCGGGATTTACGCAGCCGGGTGGTGGCTGAAGCACTTCCGGCCGATTGCCCGGTCAGTGACGTCATGACCAGCAAACCACACACTATCGATTTACATGCCTATTTGTTCGAAGCGGTGCAGCTGATGAGCCAGCACAATATTCACCACTTGCCCGTGCTCAGGGATGAGCATCTTTTTGGTATGATCACCGCGACCGATGTGATCCGGGCGCAGCAGGATCACCCGGTGTATCTGATCGGTGAAATTCATCGTCAGCACAGCGAAGAGGGTATTTTGCAGTGTGCCAGCCAGATTTTGCACCTTAGCCAAAGCCTGAGCAATCAGCAGGTGCCGGCCCATGAAGCCAGCCATGTGCTAACCACAGTCACCGATGCACTGACCCAGAGCTGGATCAAACTGGCCTTGAAACGGCTGGGCCCTGCCCCTTGCGTTTTTACCTGGCTTGGCTTTGGCTCCCAGGCCAGGATGGAGCAAGGCTTAAACGCCGATCAGGACAATGCACTCTTGCTGGAAAAAGAGCCGGAAGGTGAGGTAGCAGTCTACTTTGAGCAACTGGCCAACATCGTCTGCGATGGTTTGAATGAATGCGGCATTGTCTACTGCCCTGGCAATATCATGGCCAGCAATCCGGAGCTACGGCTTAGCTTAAAGGGCTGGTCGAAACAGTTCGCCCGTTGGATCCAAACGCCAACTCAGGAGGCTCTGCTTAAATCCAGTATCTTTTTCGATTTGCGGCCGATTTATGGCAGCAAAAGCCTGTTTAATGCCCTGCAGCAGGATATTCTGGCCCGTACCAAAGACAAAGCCGTATTCCTGTACCACTTAAGCCACAATGCACTTAAAGGCACGCCACCGCTGGGTTTTTTCAAAACCTTTACACTGGAGCGCGATGGCAAACAGAAAAAAGGTCTGGATTTAAAGAAACGCGGCCTCATCCTGATCACCGATATGGCCCGCATCTACAGCTTAAGCAAAGGCATAAGCGCTATTAATACCCGTCAGCGCTTGATCCAACTGGCTCAGCAAAAAGTGATGGATGCCAAAGACAGCCAAAACCTGCTGGATGCTTTCGATGTGCTGGCGCAGCTGCGCTGGGACAAGCATCAACACGATGTATCTCAAGGTCATGAAGCCTCCAACCTGCTGGATCCAGCCGTACTATCCGGCCTGCAGCGGCATCAGCTCAAAGATGTGTTTGAAGTGATCAATCAGGCGCAGAGCCAGATGAAATATCGCTTTTGTAGGGAGCTCTGATTATGTTTGGCTGGTTTAAAAATCCTCCACTACCCATGAATGAAATCGTACGCAACTACGAGAATACCCCGCAGCCCTCTGCGAAAACAGCCTTGTCTGAGGTCAACTTTCTGGTGCTGGATTTGGAGCTTACCGGGCTGGATGCGAAAAAAGATCACATCATCAGTGCCGGCTGGGTCCCCATCCGCCGCCAGGAAATAATGCTCGGGGATAGTGCCCATTACCTGGTGAAGTCACCGGTTGGGGTTGGTCAGAGCGCCGTGATCCACGGCGTACACGACCATCAGTTAAAAACCGGCATGGAGCTGTGCGAATTGATGGCCATGCTGCTGCAAAGCTATCCGGGCTATGTGCTGGTGGCACACCATGCCCAGATGGACCTGGCGTTTTTAACCATGGCCTGTGAGCGTTGCTTTGGCCGCAGCCCGAAATTTAAAGCCATAGATACGCTGAAGATTGAGTGGCAGCGCCTGCACAACAAAGGCAAGGTGCTCACCCGGGATATGCTAAAACTAGCCAGTTGCCTGGAACGTTACCAGTTGCCCAAGGCACCTCAACATCATGCACTGGCCGATGCCTTTGCCTGCGCCCAGCTGCTGCTAAGCCAAATTCGTCAGCATAGCAGCAGCATGACCCTGGGTGAGTTGCAAAGTTTATCGCGCTAACTATCGGTCTTGTTCAGCTGTATATCGGTATCAAAGCCAAACAACTTGCCACTCCAGATAAAGAACAGTAAGACAATCACGCCAAAAGGCAAATAGCCAAAATAACCCAGCAGTGGCATTTCCGAGAACAGGTGGATCACATTCAAATAAGGAATGTTGTACACCCAGTAGTTCGGGTTGGTTATGCTGTCGGTGACAAAATAATTGCTACCAAAATTCCAGAACTCCCAGAACAAACCGTTAAGCAGGGACGACACTGCAATCAGTACACCGGCGGTCCAGTTGCCTTTGGCGATATCACTAAAAGGCGTCCAGATATTCAGCCGCTGCAAGCAACCAATCAGTACCAGAAAGGGCCCGATCCACACCACCCAGAACATGGGGTAAGGCCAGATCACCATGGCCGCCAACAGCACCAGACCAAGGCCAATCAGTAGATTGGCATTGAGTGGCATCTTGGGGCCATTCTGGTAGCGGGCCACCAGCTTCGGGAAGGTATTAAGCAGGCAGTACCACTGAAACAACACGGGTGTTACTGTGCTGTAAGTCAGCAGAAACTCGAAGCTGAGCAGTTGCTGCGACCAAGGCGCGGCAGCGGTATGCGGGTAATACCAGTTTTCCAGCACAAAGTAATCAAAAAACTCAAAGTAAACCCAGCCCAATACCGAAATCAGACCGGCAATGGCAAGTAACTTTGGCTTACTGGAAAACAGCGAACGGCCATTGTTGCGGTGATACACCAAACCATCGAGCACAAAAATAAAGCCCCACCACAGCGGCGTAAAAGACCAGTACACCAGCTCACCAAATAAGGTGGAGTGCGACCACATCAACCACCAAAAAAACAGGGTTACAACGGCTCCAGCCCAGAACCACCAGGGCAACGGCTTTTTCGCTGCGGCTGGGCTTGGGGTTGCGCCTTTAAAACCGAAGGCTTGCGGCCAAAGTACTAAAGCGCTGATAAACACAGCGCCAGCAGCAACCAGCAAAAAGACCCACAGGTTAAAGCCAGGTGCATCGCCCTGAAATTGCGGTGGAAAGACGCCAAAACCCGGTGGCAGATGCTCCGGATACACAAACCAGGCAACCGCCAGCGGCACCAGCAAAGTGGCCAGAATTGGCCAGAGTAATTGAATACGCATTGAAGCTCCCTTTATGATCATTATTCAGGGAGCTTGTCGCACAGCTCAGAACTGGTAACTTAGCTCAATGCCAAGCTGCCTTGCCTCACCACGCAGCTGTGTATAGGCTCCCAACGCAGCCACAGAGTCAAACTTAAGCTCTGCATACTTTTGATTAAACAAGTTTTTCCCCCACAAAGCCAGCTCTAAATCCGAGCTAAGCTGCCAGCCTAGCCGGCCATGCCAAAGGGCATAGCCATCCTGGCGGGCGTAGGGATCTTCGTATTGATCAAAGTAGATAGCCGACTGATAACGAACTCCAAGCTGCCAACTCAGGGCTTGCTCAGCAATGGTCAGTTGCTGCTCGATACTGGCCCCTAGCGTCCATTTAGGCGTAAAAGGCAAGCGGGTATCGGATACAAACACATCGCCCTGGCGGTACTCGCCAAGTTTCGCCAACGGAATATACCCTAAGCTCAGCTGTAGCTCTGTGCTGGCAGCTGGCCGGTAACGCCAATCGGATTCCAGACCGGCAATACGGCCATCCCCGGCGTTTTTCAAGACATGGTAAGGAGCCGTGCCACTGCTGATATTAACGAAGGTTTGTTGATCGCGATAATCGTAGTAGAACAGTGCCAGATCCCAGAACAAGCTGGCATCAGCCGAGCGCCAACGACTACCCAGCTCCCAGGCATGCAGGTATTCCGGATCATAGGCCGAGTCGGCCGCTTCTTCCGGGCTGGAAGAAAAGCCAGCATTGTAACCACCGCTTTTGTACCCGCGGGAGTAACTGTAATAGAGGCTGTGACGCGGGTTTAACCGCTGGATCAGGGCCAACTTGCCTGTCCACTCGGTATCCGATACTTTACCGCTCAGATCCCAAAAATCATTCAGGTAAAACGCCACCGTATCCAGATCAGCATTGGCATGATAACGGGTTTGCTCATCGGTCAGGCGCAGCCCGGCGGTCAGTTGCCAGTTGCTGGCAAGTTGCTGCTCCATCTGGGCATAAGCCGCCACGGCTTCATTACGCAGACGATTGCGGTAGATAAAGGCAGCAGGCACAGCCGCAAGCTCAGGCACCGCTCTGAAATCACGGAATAAGTCCAGCTCATTGCCCTGCACCAAGCGCTCATTCAGGTAAAACAAACCAGCCGTCCAAAAGCGCTCTGGTTGCTGCCAAAACCAGGTGACTTCCTGGCTAAAGAACTCATTATCCGAGCCCAATATACCTTCAATGAACTGACCCGGTCCATCGGCATCCCAAGAGTGAAAACGATTGAAGCTTTTGTAGGCACTGATCGACTTGACCCTAACGCTATCCGATAAGGCACGCTCAAGCTGCAAACTAGTGCCCCAGCTGTCGGTGCGGTTGCGTTTGTGTCCGGTATTGGCACTGGTGGTCCAGTAATCATCGCTTGGCACCGAAAACCCAAAGTTATCGACACAATGACGGCTACCAACTTCCGCCGGGCTGCAACGCTCGCCACTCGCCAGATCGCGGAAAACACCGGCACTGTAAACCGGCTTGGGCTGACCAGACCAATGTTCGGAATGCAAACGCCACAGCAATGACCAGCCCAGCCACTCACTGCTTAGCAGCAAACGGAAACTGGCCTGCTCCATACCGCCGCCATCGGCGCCGGGAAACAAATTGGTCATGCTGTATTGATAATCCTGCCAATTAAAGGCAAATCGGGCTGCGGTGTTTTCTCCCAAAGGGGCATTGACCGCGCCCTGCAGGCGGTAACTTTGCTGTTCAGCCGCACTGGCGCGCAGATAGCCGGAAAACTCATGCTCTGGCAGGCGTGAGCGCAACAGCACAGCACCACCTGTGGTGTTGCGGCCAAACAAGGTGCCCTGTGGGCCACGCAAAACTTCCACCCGCTCAAGATCAAACAGCTGACCGGTCAGAAAATTAGCGCCACCGCTGACTACCTCATCGCTGTAGATGGCGATAGGCGATACGGTCGAGGTGTTGTAATCGAACATCCCTACCCCACGCAGGGTAAAAGCTGGCGTGGTGCCTTCGGCGGCCGCCTGGCTGGCAATAAAATTCGGCACCAGAGCAGCCAGCTCGACTGCATCTTTTAACTGGTGTTGCTGCAGATAATCGCCATCAATCAGGGTGACGGCCACCGAGACATCATGCAGATCCTGACCTCGGCGCTGCGCGAAGACCTCAATACGCTCCACATCATCATTATTGGCTGTGGCCACTTGTTCAGCCAAAACGGTGGGGCCAAAGCAACTCAAAGCAACAGCAGCGGCGGTTACTGTAAGGCGAGTCAACATAATCATTTCCTGGTCAGGTGCGTCCCGGCACAGTGTGTATGCTGCCGTACCCCTTCGGCAAACTGGTACTTTAGTTCAATTTGAAATAGTATCGGACTCTTGTTTACAACTCAAACGATATTCCTGACTGACGATCCAATCTGTCTACTGCACTTTATTGTTTGAGCGAATAGGATTAAGCTTATCCCGATGAGGTTAAAGGCAGAGACCGATGCACCAACTTGCTGAATTCAGTCCTATCAATGAGCTGGCTCCCTTAGGTTCTGAACATCTGGTTTTTCAAGCCGAACATGCAGAGCTTGGCAAGGTGTTCTTGCTGCAACAAGCAAGAGCGAACGCCAGCAGGTTGCAGCCAGGCCGACCTGGCTTTCTTGCGCCCTCTCTGGCCGAGTTTGATGACGAGCACTGGTATTATCAGGTGTTTTCAGCAGCGCAATGCCCACTGAGCTTTAGCCAACTGCAACAGCATATCCAAACGCAAGGCCAACATTTAGCGCTGAACGCTATTATTGCCCTTACCCGACTCTTGCTGCAAGCTCATCAGGCTGGTTATATTTTCAAGGAGCTAAGTGCCGAAGCATTGTTTTGGTCCCAGGATGGCAACCAGGTTTTATTGCTGAGCTGCCCCCAGGCATCCACCCTGCAAACCGTTCGTCCGGGCCTTGGCAATACAACCTTAACCTTGCAAAGCTTACGAACCCTGGCACCTGAAGCCAGTGGCAGGATCAATTGCCCGCTGGATCAACGCGCTGATTTATACAGTCTGGGCGTCCTTGCCTATGCATTGCTGGCAGGTGAGTTTCCTTTTGCCCAGCAAGACCCTCTGGCTTTAATTCACGCTCATATTGCTAAAATTCCCAAGCCTTTAACACAGCAACAAACGGCAAAGGATGACCGTTTGCAACTCATTATTCAGGCGTTGTTGCAAAAAGATCCTAACCACCGCTATCAATCCGTAGCGGCCGTGCTTAATGACTTCGAAAGATGCCTAGTACCCGACCATGGAGAAAGCCCGTTCACACCCTCCCTGCATAGTGGCATGCAACGCCTGCCTTTCTCTGACCATCTCTACGAACGGGAACACGATGTCGACACCCTGCTTCAGGCTTTTAACCAGATCAGTCGTGGTGCTGGCAGCCAATTGGTAGTGGTCCGAGGCTATTCAGGCTCAGGTAAAACCAGCCTGATCGAACAATTACCTCCGAAAACCTTGGGCACCGACAGTTTTTTTATTCAGGGTAAGCAAGATCAATACCTGCAGAATCGCTTTTACTCTGCCTTAAGTGCTGCCCTGGCCCAACTGGCCGAGGCTATTTTGCAAGAGCCGGCAGACGCCCTGCAGCATTGGCGTCAACAACTCCAAGATGCCGCGGCAGGCGATGCGCACCTGCTGTGTGAGCTGGCACCAGAATGGCAACCTTTATTGCAACCAGAAAAGCATGCCCAGCATCACGCAACCGGTATTACCGAGTTAAGACGTTTCGACCAACTGACCTTCCGTTTGCTGCAGGTGGTTGCAGAGCAAGGCTACAGTTTGATTCTGTTTTTGGATGACCTGCAATGGGCTGATAGAGCTACATTGCGCTGGCTGGAACAACTGGTCACTGAAGGTGATAAGTTACGTCTACTTCTGCTGCTTAGTTATCGTGACAATGAAGTACAAGACCAGCATCCACTGAGCTTCACCCTCGACGCCCTAAAGCGAAGTGGACTGGAGCAGCACCAACTGGAGCTAAAGCCTTTATCCAGCCAGTCAATTTTAAAGCTGGTGTCTGATACGCTGCAAACCAGTCCCGATGAGGTGGTCACCCTGGCTGAGTTGTTGCTGCAAAAAACCAGCGGCAACCCCTTTTATCTAAAACAGTTGATGCAAAAGTTGTATGAAACTCAGCTATTGCAACACGAACAATCCACAGGCTGGCAATGGGACAGCAAGGCCATTGCGCACCTCAACATCACCGACAATCATGCTGCTATTACCTCAGAGCGCTTGTCCCGATTTCCAGCTCGGATACAACGTTTATTTCAATGGATAGCTTTGCTGGGTGAAAGCGCCAGCATCCAACAACTGGCAGAGCTGGCCGAGATTAGCTTATCTGAACTCGAACAGGAGCTAACAGAGGCCATTAACAGTGGCATTCTGATTGCTTATACCACTGCTGATGGCAAAGCATTGGATGCCGTTCGTTTTGCACATGACCGCTTGCAGCAAGCTGCATTTCAACTGAGCGATCAAGCTAATTTGCAGCAGCTGAACTTACAGATTGCATTGCATCAATACAACAAGCTCTCACCAGAACAACAAAACTCGGAAGTACTGAGTTACATTCATCATTTCAATGCAGCCTTACCGTTAAGCCTGACCCACTGCACTGCCGGGCGATTGGCAGAGCTCAATCTATTGGCCGGTCAAAAAGCGCTCTCCAGCAATGCCTATCACAGTGCCCAGCGCCTGTTGCAACAAGCAAAATCGCTGCTGGACCAGCAACCAGAACCACGGTTACAGACAGATATATTGCTTGGATTGGCCCGCAGTGCCTACCTTAGCCAGAACTATCAGCTCGCTTGGGAGAACTGCCAGCAACTGGCGGAGGTCTGTCAGGAGCCAGTGCAACGTCTGCAAAACTGCCAGCAACAAGTACTGATTCTGTTTGCTCAGAACCAGCTGCATGAAGCTTACGATCTGGCCAGTCAACAATTGCAAGCCGTTGGTCTGGATATTCGTATTGATGAAGGCATCGTTCGGCAATACCCAGAGCTATTGAAAGAATACGACGCCGATAGAATCGCCAGCCTGCTGCAGCACCCCGAAGTCAAGGATCCATTGCAACTCCAGGTCATGGAGATCCTCGGTATGCTGTTCACAGTGGCATACATTATTAGCCCACTGCACTATATGACAGTTAGCTATCAGCTGATGGCTATAAGCCTTCAACAGGGACACAGCAATGCCTCAGCATTGGCCTATCTTGGCCATGCCATGCACTTAATCGCCCTGTTTGGCCAGCACGACAAAGCGTTGGAATTTGCCGATCTGGCACTGCAGGTCGATGCTAGTTTCGCAGGTAAATTTAGGGCTCAGCTGCACTTTCAACGAGCCGCGGCCGTGTTGCCCTGGAATGCCCCGCTGACAGACTCGCTCGAAGCCCTGGAGGAGAGCCAACAACTGGGGCTGAAAGATGGCCAACTGGAGTACGCGGCACACTCGGTACTTTTTGCCAGCTTTTACCGGGTACTGAGTGGACAAGCACTGGACAAGGTTCAGCGCTATGGCGAGCAAAGCATTCAATTCCTGACCGAGAAGCAGTTCCCTTACAATCTGGCTTTTTGTCAGCTGTGGCATCAATCTACTGTGGCCCTGCAGGGGCCAGCAGACAATGCTCACTTACTGGAAGGAGATGCTTTCCAAGAGTCAAGCCAACTCCCTGAGCTTCATCAACCGCACAACACCACCCTGCTTTTTTGTTACCACCTTCTGAAGTTGATGCATGCCTACTGGTTTGACACCGGCGAGGAAGCAACACACCTGCAGCAAGCAGAGCCCTTGGTGGATGTGGCGTTGGCTTTGTACCACCAAACGGAGTTCTACTTTTTCCGTGGATTAGCTGCAGCCAGGCAACTGAAAATAGCGCCTGATGACCCACAGCAATCATGGCAGCAACGGCTACAGGACAGCCTGGAAAAACTACAGAACTGGGCCAAACAATGCCCACAGAACTATCAGCATAAAGTGCTGTTGCTGCAAGCCGAGCAAGCTGCACTGAAACATCAGGCGAGCGCCTGGCAGCTATACCAGCAAGCCATTGTCAGCGCGGAGCAACAAGGCTTTTCACAGCATTTGGCGCTGGCCCACGAGTTAGCAGCAGATTACTGGCAGCACCAACAGCAACCGGCCTATGCACTGGCACACAGGGCAGCAGCTACCAGCAGTTATCTGAGCTGGAAGTGCCTGGCGAAGGCTGAACAGCTGCAGCAAAAGTATCCGGAGCTGAAACAGCACCCCTTGCTGCAATCGCAACAGGAAAGCCAGGTCGACCATCAGTTGGATCTGGCATCGGTGTTAAAAGCCGCTGAAACGCTGACCGGACGAGTGGATCTGGATGCATTTTTACTCAGGATGTTGCAGCTGATGGCAGAAAATGCCGGTGCTGAAGATGCTTGTCTGCTGATGTTGTCGGAAAAAGATCAACTTCAGCTGCAAGCCTGTACGCTGGCGGAGCCTCCCCTGTTGCCCGAAAAATTGCTGAATCTGGTGCAGCGCAGCAAAACAAGCAGGCTGATCAACGATACCAGCCAGAGCAGCATTTTTGCTGCCGCCAAGAACCGTCCTTGCGCCGTGCTTTGCATCCCCATTGTGGTAAACGACAGCTTCCGGGGTATTCTTTATCTGCAACATCAAAAGCTGATAGGTGCCTTCCAGCAAGAACGCGTTAAGGTGTTGCAGTTGTTGGCGAACCAAACCGCTATTTTGTTTGAAAACACCCGTTTATCACAACAATTGTTGGAAGCCAACAAGAACCTGGAACAAAAAATAGCCAGCCGCACCCGTGAGCTGGCCCAAGCAAAAATCCGCGCTGAAGCGGCTACCGAGGCAAAGTCAGCCTTCTTGGCCAGAATGAGCCATGAAATTCGAACGCCTATCAATGCCGTGATTGGTTTAAGCCGGCTAGCCAGTAAAAGCTGTCAGGATCCGGAACAGCAGGATTACCTGAAAAAGATCCGTGGTTCAGGCGAGATGCTGCTAAGTCTTATCAACGATATTCTGGATTTTTCCAAGGTAGAGGCTGGCAAACTCACTCTGGAAAAAAATCGTTTCTCGCTCAGTCAGGTGGTACAACAAGCCATTCATATGACAGCACTCAAAGCCCACAGCAAAGGGCTGGAGTTGGTATCGGATTTATCGGCCGAAATTCCTACCGAGCTGTTAGGTGACTCATTACGGATTCAGCAATTGCTGGTAAACCTGCTAAACAATGCCATTAAGTTTACCGATTCGGGCTCTGTCTGCCTGATGCTGCATGGCAGCAGGCAACCTGAAGGTCGTTATAAACTGCATGGTTCAGTCACCGACACCGGCATCGGTATGACTGAGCAACAACAACAAAAATTGTTTAAGTCGTTTAATCAGGCCGATGAGTCCATTACTCGCAGGTATGGTGGTTCCGGCCTGGGGCTGACCATCTGCAAACAGTTGTGTGAACTGATGCAGGGTGAAATCTGGCTGGAAAGTGAGGCAGGTTATGGTACCACCTTTTACTTCACCATCGAGTTGAGTGTATCGGCCGAGCAACCCAGCCAAAAACACCATGCCTTGGCAAAACGTCAGTTAAAAGCTTTAGTTGTAGACGATATGGCTCTGACCCGCATGGTGTTGCTCAAACAACTGGATGAATTGGGAGTTCAGGCTGAGCAATGCAGCAATGGTATGGATGCGATTGAACGGATTGAAAGGGCCGAAGCCAATCAGACCGCTTATGACTTTGTGTTGATGGATTGGCGCATGCCCGGTATGGATGGCATCGAAACCACCCGCAGCATTCAACAACGGCTTGGTTCAAGAAGCCCGCATATTTTAATGGTATCGGCCTACGACAAAGCCCAGGCCAAAGCCAGTATGGCCGATGTGAAGATTGAACACTTCCTGGAGAAGCCGGTCAATTACTCCATGTTGCTGGATGCCATCAGTCCGTTATTGTATCAGCAGCAAGCTGGCAACAGCGAACAAGCAACACCGGAGCAAAATCTGGTGCCCGATCTGAGCCAGAAGCGCCTGCTGTTGGTGGAAGATCACCCGATCAACCGCCAGGTTGCACTCGGTTTCTTGCAAGACACCAACGCTCAGATCGACTGCGCTGAACATGGCCTCGCTGCCTTGCAATTGCTTCAGCAACAGCACTACGATCTGGTGCTGATGGACATTCAAATGCCGCACATGGATGGCCTGACCGCTTGCCGGAAAATACGTCAGGAACTCAAACTAACCTCTTTACCCGTGATCGCAATGACTGCTCACGCATTACAGGATGATATTGAAAAAAGCCTGGCAGTTGGTATGAATGCTCATCTAACCAAGCCCATCGAGCCGGAACAGCTGTACCAAACCCTGCAAAGCTTTTTGGGAGTCCGCATGCTGGCTGTTGCACCAGTCAAGACTTCACCTACAGCTGAACCAGCCGACCAGACTGTGCCTGCACCCAAAGGTGCAGAACAAGAGATGCTACTTAATGAGCTTAAGGCACGCACAAACCTCGGGCCTCAAGCGGCTATCTACCCAAGCCTACTGCATATTTTTTACAATGAACATAAGGGGTTACCAGAGAAGTTACGCCATCAACTGCAGCATCAGGATATCCATGGCCTGCTGCGGGAAATGCACTCACTGAAAGCGGCGGCCGCCTATATTGGTGCCTTTAACATTGCTGAGCAATGCAATCAAATGGAAGCCCGGCTTCGCCAAACACAACCCGATTGCAGCGCCTTGCCCCCCCTGCTGATTCAGCTTGAACAATTGCTTGACCTGCTAGCGAGCAAACAGCAGCAGTTTGAACCGCCTGCCAGGCAACCTCTGAGTAAAGCTGAGCTTAAACAGGAACTTCTGCAGTTAAAGCCGATGCTGGAACAATCCGACTTTGCGGCTGATCGCCTGTTGGAGCGACTGATGGAATTGAGCAAAGCCTCTGAATTCTATGCAAAGATTGCAGAACTAAGCCATACTGTAGCCGATGTGGAGTTTGAACTGGCTAGCCAACAGCTGCAGGCGTTGCTGCAGCAATTGGAAACAGCATAGCAAGGATGTAAGAGGAAACATGAGCGAACCAGCTACTGGCAGACAGCGTGTCTTGATCATCGATGATCAGAAAACCAACCTGAAAGTCCTGGGCGATATTTTACGTCAGGATGTCGATGTGATGCTGGCACAATCGGCAGAGCAAGGCTTGCGAAAAGCCATTGAGTATCAACCCGACTTGATTTTACTGGATGTGCTGATGCCAGAAACAAGCGGTTTTGAATTGATAAAAACCCTCAAACACCAGAGCCTGACCAGCGGCATCCCGGTGATTTTTATCACCGCCCTGAATGACAGCAGCCACGAAGAGCAAGGCCTTCACCTAGGTGCCTGCGACTACATATACAAACCCTTTCATACCGCCATCGTACAGGCACGGGTACGTTTGCACTTGCAGCTGGCACGGCAACGCCGAATGTTGGAGCAGCTGGCCCACATCGACCCACTGACCGGCATTGCCAATCGCCGTAAATATGCTCAGGTGCTGGATCTGTATTGGCGCAGTGCAGCACGGCAACAAAGCTCACTGAGTGTCGTAATGTTGGATATTGACCATTTTAAAGAATACAACGACCATTATGGGCACGCTGCAGGCGACAAAATATTGCATCTGGTGGCCAACACGTTAAAAAATAGCCTGAAGCGACCGAATGACTTTATCGCCCGTTACGGTGGCGAAGAGTTTGTGATTTTGTTGCCTGAAAGCAACGAGGATGGCAGTCATCAACTGATTGAGTTTTGCTTGCAACAAGTCAAAGACTTACACATTCGCCACGATTATTCCCCAGTCAGCGACATCATTACACTGAGTGCCGGCGGCGTCAGCTGCATGCCGGCACAACACCAACAGCTAGAAGCCGCCATTAAGCCTGCCGATGACATGTTGTATCAAGCCAAACAACAGGGTAAAAATCAGCTGCGCTGGGCGAACTAGCCCACAAAACAAACAGGGAGCCGAAGCTCCCTGTTACTAGCAAGACGTCAAGCAATTAGTTTTTCGCGCGACTGCGGTATTCGTCGGTGCGGGTATCAATTTCGATGCGATCGCCCGTTTCAACGAAAGCTGGCACCATCAGCTCAAAGCCAGTATCCAGTTTGGCAGGTTTCATGACCTTACCAGTGGTATCGCCTTTAGCAGCAGGTTCGGTGTAAACCACTTCACGAATGACGATGGTTGGCAAATCAACAGAAATTGGACGCTCTCCGTAGAACACCAAGGTACACTGCATACCGTCACCCAGGTATTTCAGCGCACTTTCCATGTTTTCTGCTTCCACTTCGAACTGGTTGTATTCTTCGTCCATAAAGACATACATAGGATCGGCATAGTAAGAATAAGTGACTTCTTTGTTTTCCAGAATCACTTGTTCGAACTTGTCATCAGCACGGTATACAGTTTCAGTACCTTGGCTGTTCAGCAGGTTTTTCAGCTTCATTTTAACAACAGCCGAGTTACGACCAGACTTGTTGTATTCCGCTTTTAAAATGACCATTGGCTCGCTGCCAACCATAATCACCTGGCCAGCACGCAGCTCTTGAGCAGTTTTCATCATAATAGTAGTTTCTTCTTACTAGGAAAAATTTGGCGTTAGTATAAATTTTTTTTCAACAAAACGCACCAGATTCTTTGCCAGATCGCCCTGTTTACAGAGTTCACTACGCCAGCCAAGGCAGTGCATCTGCCATTCAGGGAGAAGCGCTAACAGTTGCTGCCAGGGAAACACAACGTCTTCTTGCTGATTCCAGTGCAACCAGAACTGCCATAACGCCTGCTGCAAGGCTGCAGGCATGCCTTGAACAAAGTGCTGCCAGAATGCAGTTAGCTTCTCAAGGTGAGCGTCCTCAGCCTGACGGTACAATTGCCAGACAAAAGGTTTTCCGGCCCATAGTGCCCGCACCAACGAGTCTTCTCCCCGCACAAAATTAACATCAGCACACCACAACAGCTGATCAAACTGCTGTTGATTAATAAAAGGTAACAGCTGCAGGCTAAGACGTCCTAATGTAAGCGAACGGTGATGTTCAAGCTGGGGGAACAAAGTACGCAGTTCATTCGCCAAAGCGCCTTCTGGCACCAAACAGAGTTGCGGTATGCTTTCTTGCCCCCAGGCACTTAGCAACGACATGAGTTCAAGGTGGCTGTAGGCAAACAGAAAAATCAGACGCTGATAGCGCTGTGGCTGCTCAATGCCCAGCTCGTTGAGCAAGCGGGCCTTGCCGCCTTGCTGTAACCAGGTCGTCATGGTTTCTACAAGGTTGTGCTCCCGCAGTAAACCACCTGTCCCCTCAACAAAGCCAGGAAAGAAGAAATGCTTTTGCAGCGGCAGTTGCGGATGAGGTGATGGCAACGCATGGCAGTCCAACACCCAGCCCTCGGCCGATAAATACTCCAGATTCAACCAAACCGGCTTGGTAGCTGCTGCTGCCATTTGCTGTACATACAGCTCAGGTAAGTCGCAGGCAAAGGCTTCAATCACCACCTGTGCACAACCTGCTTGGTGCAGCAAAGCATTCACCTCATCAGTCCAGTGCCACACCTCGATACCTTGCGTTAAAGTTTGCCTGGCCAGCTGCGGCTGCACCTGAGCACAAATGCGCTGAAAGCTTTGCAAATCATCAACCCATAACCGTATCTGACAGCCATGCTCAGCTTGCAGCTGCTTTGCCAAACGCCAGCAGACGCCAATATCGCCAAAGTTATCAATGACCCGACAAAAAATATCCCAGCGCATGCTCAGTGACCCAAGAGCAAACGCAGCAAGGCACCAAAGCCTACCCGTAAAGCCAATACCATAATAGCCAGCCAAATCAGGCTGGTCATCACAGCCAGCAGCGAATAGCCCAAACGAATCAAACGAATTTTCAGCCGCGACAAAAAGCCTTTTTGTCCATCCAGTGACGGTGCGGGGCTTGCGAATAACTTAATAACCAGCAGGCACCCAAGCAAAGCCAGCATCATCAGCAACCAGAACAACACTGCGCTTTGATGCGGTTGGTCGGAACCAAGCATCTGCCAGAAAAACACCAGGCCGCTCGCTGCGGCCAGCAGTAAAATTAACCAGAATGCTGGCTGCAATAGCCGGGCAAGGCGGTGATAAATGTTCAGCATCATCAAAAATCCTTTCTGTACGGCTTGGTTTGCTGCTTTGGCAAGTGCAGTGGCGGGTAAAGTGCCAGCAAACCGGACTCCCCCTGCATATCGCCAATCACCCATACCTGTTCGAATGGATGGGTTTTCGGTAAGTGCAGTTTCGGAAAGTGCGCCAGCATCTCCTCTTTCGTCCATAACGGGTTGGCATTGCGGATCACCAGCCAGACACGCTCGCTGTCGTAACTTTTTTCTGCCTTGCTGGCCAGCAAACTGTTGAGAGCTGCGACCAGGCGTGCCTCTGCCGGCATTCGCATCAATTGCAACAACTCGCGGTGAGTGTGCGGGCTAAGTTCACGCCCAAGGATATGCATGGCTTCCGCCTCACTGCCATACAAATGCGCAATTTCCAAATCCAGCTTCTGGTGATCATAGTAACAGGAAACGTCCGGCCGACGTGGCTCGTTGTGCCAGATGTGGCGCATCTTAATGCCAAAACGTCGCTCATAGAGGCGCATAAAAATTCGGGCCGCTTCATGCTCCAGCTCTATTTTTTCATCGCGACCGGACACCATGCACATGCCTCCAAAACCTGCGTATCACACTAAGCTTTTCAAAATAGTACGCAATTTTCCAGCGCTCGACTAGGCTTATAGCCAAGTAACCTCAAAAACAGATGCCAGCCGAAGTCTTATGGGGGTGACTGGGTTATCCGATCCATACTTTAATCAGGGAGAAGAAGATGCAACGAATTATTGGCATAGCAGCCCTTATCGCAGGCGCTATTTTACTTTACTTTGCCTACACCGAATACAACTCAACCGCGTCTCAAATCACCGAGGCGATTACTGGCAACCCAACCGATAACACAGTGCTTTATCTCGTCTCTGGTGCCGTTGCCGCGGTCATCGGTCTTGGACTATTGCTGCGAAAAGGTCGCTAAGCAAAAAAATCCTGACCTTAAAACATAAGGGCCATCGCATGGATGGCCCTTATTGGAAACCCTAACACTTGATAGAGGCTTAAGAAACATCGCTCCAGCTATCACGCAAACCTACGGTACGGTTAAACACCAGATGTTCCTGGGTTGAGTCGATACTGTCGGCGCAGTAATACCCCTCACGTTCAAACTGGTAGGCATGCCCAGCCACTGCATGCTGCAAGGATGGCTCCACCAGGCCTTGTTTGATGAACAAAGACTCAGGATTCACACACTGCAGAAAATCTTCCTCTGCAGCCGGGTTCGGTACACTGAACAGGCGATCGTACACCCGAAACTCGGCTGGTTTGGCCTGGGTTGCTTCCACCCAATGGATCACGCCCCGAACTTTTCGACCATCGGCTGGGTTTTCCCCCAAAGTCTCCGGCAGATAGCTGCACCGCAGCTCGATCACGTTACCATCCGCATCTTTGACGACTTCATCGGCCTGGATCACATAAGCATTGCGCAGCCGCACACAGCCGCCAGTAACCAGTCGCTTGTATTTTTTATTGGCTTCTTCGCGAAAATCAGCCTGATCAATGTAGACCACCTTACCAAAGGGTAACTGGCGTTGCCCCAAGCTGTCATCGTTCGGGTGATTCGGCACATCCAGCCACTGCAACTCGCCTTCCGGGTAGTTGGTGATAGTGACTTTGAGCGGATCCAGCACTGCCATAGCACGCGGTGCCCTTACATTCAGATCATCCCGGATGCAGGATTCAAGGGCACTCATCTCAATGATGTTGTCTTGCTTGGTCACACCAATGCGTTTGGCAAATTCACGAATCGACTCTGGCGTGTAACCACGGCGGCGCAAACCGGCGATGGTCGGCATGCGCGGATCATCCCAGCCCTGCACCACCTGTTTTTCCACCAGGGTTTGCAGCTTGCGCTTGCTCATCACGGTGTATTCAAGATTTAAACGGGAAAACTCAATTTGCTGCGGGTGGCAATCGATGCTGATGTTATCCAAGATCCAGTCGTACAACCGGCGGTTGTCCTGAAACTCCAGGGTGCACAGCGAATGGGTAATACCTTCCAATGCGTCCGATATACAGTGGGTAAAATCGTACATCGGGTAGATGCACCATGTATCGCCGGTTTGATGGTGATGGGCAAACTTCACCCTGTATATCACCGGATCACGCATGCAAATAAAAGGCGAACTCATATCAATCTTGGCCCGCAGCGAGCACTCACCTTCTTTAAAACCACCAGCGCGCATTTTCTCAAACAGAGCCAGGTTTTCTTGCGGTGAGGTATCGCGGGTTGGGCTGTGCTTGCCTGGCTTGGTCAGGCTGCCGCGGTATTCACGCATTTCCTCAGCATTAAGAAAACAAACATAAGCCAGACCTTTTTGAATCAGCTCGACCGCAAAACCATACAACTTATCAAAGTAATCTGATGAATAGTGCACGGGATCTTGCCAGTCAAAGCCAAGCCATTTCACATCCTGTTGAATGGAGTGGACGAAGTCGATGTTTTCTTTTTCCGGGTTGGTGTCATCAAAGCGCAAATTGCAGCTGCCCTGATAATCTTCGGCAATACCAAAGTTCAAACAAATCGACTTAGCATGGCCAATATGTAAAAAGCCGTTCGGCTCGGGTGGAAAACGGGTATGCACAGAGCTGTGTTTGCCACTGGCTAAATCTTTATCAATGATTTGACGAATAAAATTACTGGGGCGATGTTCAACGTCCGCCATAGCTGATTGAGTCCTTTTCTGGAACATACAAAATTTGGCTCATTATAACAGCGAAACCAACACTTAACAGTGGCACCTTAATGAAAAAGGGGCCTAACAGGCCCCTTTCATTGATGATGGATTTACTTAAAAGAAAGTATAATCAATTCGCATCGTTACAGAACGCTCATCGGCATACAGCACATTCAGATTATTTGTACTACCTGAGCGAGTTCGCGCCTGACGGAACAACTCAATTTCGCTGTCGAACAAGTTGTTGATAAAGACACTCAATCGCAAGTTATCATTCAGCTCCATCCGACCAGACAGATTCACTCTGCGGTAAGCATCTGACGTATCAGAGCCATCTTCACGTGCGTTAAAGTGCGAGTTGTATTTGCCATAGGCCTCTAAATCCAACCGAACAAAAGTTTGCTTACCGAATAAGTTCAACCCCTTGTCCAGACCTATATAGGCATTGTACTTAGGCACTTGTGTCATATTCTGACCAGCCTCAGCCTGCAGTGATGGGACGTTATCCAGTAACTTAGCATCGGTGTAAGAAGCATTAAACACCAGATCTAAGTCGTTGGCAAAGCTGTACTTACTTTCCCACTCAAAACCACGCGAACGTGCTTTCGCAGCATTTGCAGTGTAGCTAAAACCACACGTCGGCATGTACACACTAGCCCAAACATCTGACCAATTGATTTGATAGATAGCAGAGGAAAACTGGAAATTACCAGTATTCATCTTATAACCAATTTCATAGTTATCAATTGAATCCGAGGTGTAACGCTCTTGGTAGCCTTCAGCGAAAGGATCATTACGGCAAGCATTGGCTAGAGGTGCATTGTTACCACCAGGACGGTAACCTTCAGAATACAGAGCATAAACCGACATTCTGCCAGAATCAGGTAACCAGGCAACACTCACTTTTTTACGATTGCCAGACTCTTCGCCTTGACTAAGTACGGTTCTACCTTCCCGCTCTTCCCAAATACCTGAATAACCAAAAGATGCATAGTCTTCCAAATCAAAGTAACGAATACCGGCTGTTACTTCAAAACTACCGATATTATCCGTCCGAATGGTGTAACTGGCTTCACCAAACAGCGCTTTTTCCACTGAGTAAGAACCATTGTAATACAAGTTATAGTTGATGCTGGAGTCGCCATACCAGTATTCACCAAGCTGCCCCACGTTGAACACACCCAACTCACCCCAGTAGCCTTCCCAGTCAACCCAATCGTTCCAATCAGAGAAAATGGCAATACTTCGGGGATCACTTTCATGATATTGGAACTGACTGTTTGGAATATTTCCACGCCAGCCTTTGTCATAAAAAGCACCGACGGTCCACTTCAGGTTTTCTGTTTGACCAACATCCTGAATACGGAACTCATGGGTCAAACCTGATGTTTTGTCGTAGTTAATAATCCATGTTTTAACCATATCAGCCATGTCAAGGCGTGACCAGTTATCCAGTGAGTCTTCCCGATTTTGACGATAAGAACCAGCATAGGTCACATCGGCAAAATTCAGTACATTGTCAAAGTTGGCGCTTAATGAGAACAGATTGGTTTCATTTTTAAACCAACCATCCAAGCTTTCCCAAATCATGTACTTGCTGGGGCGGCTGGATGAGACATTGCCGAAACACTCCGCACGACTCTGACCTTCAGCACAAGGTGAAAATCCATAATCGACATCGTAGCCATAAATTGAATCTGGGTTTTCAGTGGTGTTGGCAAACCAGCGGCCCGTCGGACGTGATAAGTCAGCAATACGCGTTCCAACGGTGCTGGTCTGCACATTGTAATAGCTAAAGTTGAAACTGGTTTCATCATTTAGCTGCCATAAAAATTGGGAGCGGATGTATTGATCTTCCACTTTGCGCTGAGTGCCAGTTGCTGCATTGACAATAGCTCCAGGCTTATGGCTGCTATGTGCAGTAACCCGCATTGCCAGTGTGTCTTCAATCAGAGGCAAGTTAACCGCTGCCCAAGCTTGCAGATTGGTGCCATCAACATTTTTAGTCGATTTTGCTTGTACAGAAGTATTCAGTTCAAAAGTATCCAGCATTGGCTTTTTGGTAATAACCCGGATGGTACCGCCAATCGCATTCGATCCCCAAAGCGTGCCTTGTGGGCCGCGCAAAACCTCCACAGCTTCAATGTCGTATAAGTCGACAAAGTTAAATGGAATATCGTCTGTAAAAGATGAAGTGGTAGATGGTGCGGCACTGTTGCCGCCAGATAAGCCACGAAGTATCAATACTCCTGTAGGAGAGGCTGCACCAGCTAAAGTACGCTGTAAATCCTCTTTGGTAATCAAGTTCCGATCAGCTATTTCAAGAGCAGAGATCGAAGATACATTCATAGGGACTTCGATAATTGTTTCAACACGCTTACGCGATGTAACCGTAATCACCTCAACATTATCGTCGGTTGCACTGGACTCATCAGCAGCCCATCCGGTTGAAGCAGTCATTGAAAGTGCGCCTGCGAGTGCAGTATAAAGCAACGATTGATTAAACGTTTGCATACTTAAGTTCCTGGTGTTTGTTATTGTGTTATTTTATGATTCATTGCAAAAAAGCAATTACTTATATAGTGCGCAGATTTTAAAAAAAAATACAATCCTCCATCCGTGTAAAATTGTAAAAAGGGGGGGTACAGGGCTAAGATGCAAAAAACCCGCTGCAAGCAGCGGGTTTTTATGCGAAGCAAAAACCGACTTACCAGCCGGTTAGCTCACGCAGTGCTTTGCCGATATCGGCCAAAGAACGCACGGTTTTCACGCCAGCATCTTCCAGAGCACGGAACTTGTCATCCGCTGTACCTTTACCACCAGAAATGATGGCACCGGCATGGCCCATACGCTTGCCCGGAGGTGCAGTCACACCAGCAATGTAGGAAACCACTGGCTTGGTGACATGATCTTTGATGTAAGCAGCCGCTTCTTCTTCCGCGGTACCACCGATTTCACCGATCATCACGATGGCTTCCGTTTTTGGATCGTCCTGGAACAACTTCAGAATATCAATGAAGTTAGAACCTGGGATTGGGTCGCCACCAATACCAACACAGGTCGACTGGCCAAAGCCTTCGTCGGTAGTTTGCTTAACGGCTTCATAAGTCAAAGTACCAGAGCGGGACACGATGCCCACTTTACCGGCCTTATGGATATGACCTGGCATGATACCGATTTTGCACTCGCCTGGCGTAATCACCCCCGGGCAGTTTGGACCAATCATCCGCACGCCTTTCTGATCGATATACTCTTTCACAAACAGCATATCGATGGTTGGAATGCCTTCGGTGATACACACAATCAGTTGGATACCGGCATCAGCCGCTTCGATGATGGCATCTTTACAAAATGGTGCCGGGACGTAGATCACAGTCGCAGTTGCGCCTGTAGCTTCGACTGCGTCACGCACAGTATTAAATACCGGCAGGCCCAAATGAGTTGAACCGCCTTTACCTGGGCTCACACCACCAACCATCTGCGTACCGTACTCGATGGCCTGCGTGGAGTGGAAAGTACCCTGGCTACCAGTGAAACCTTGGCAGATCACCTTGGTGTCTTTGTTGATCAGAATGCTCATTATTTGCCTCCTGCAGCTTTGACAACAGCCTGAGCAGCTTCAGTCAGAGAGTTGGCTGCAATGATGTTCAAGCCGCTGTCTTGCAGTTTTTTCGCGCCCAGCTCGGCATTGTTGCCTTCCAGACGAACCACCACAGGGACATTCACACCGACTTCTTCCACCGCACCGATGATGCCTTCGGCAATCATGTCACAGCGGACGATGCCACCGAAGATGTTGACGAACACTGCTTTTACGGCAGAGTCAGACAAAATGATTTTGAACGCTTCAGAAACACGCTCTTTGGTCGCACCGCCACCAACATCCAGGAAGTTGGCAGGCTGGCCGCCATTCAGCTTCACGATGTCCATGGTACCCATAGCCAGACCAGCTCCATTGACCATACAGCCAATGTTACCTTCCAGCGCCACGTAGTTCAGTTCCCACTGAGCCGCACGCGCTTCACGCTCGTCTTCTTGCGACGGATCATGGAAAGCACGGATTTTTGGCTGACGGTACAGGGCGTTGCTGTCTACCACCAGTTTGGCATCCAGGCAGTGCAGGTTGCCGTGGGAGGTAATCACCAACGGGTTGACTTCAATCAGCGCGATATCCAGGTCAACAAACATCTGAGCCAGGCCCAGGTAGATTTTGGTGAACTGCTTGATTTGCTCTGGCGTCAGGCCCAGTTTAAAGCCAATTTCACGTGCCTGGAACGGCTGAGCACCCACCAAAGGATCAACCGCTACTTTGATGATTTTTTCTGGCGTTTCTTCAGCCACTTTCTCGATGTCCACGCCACCTTCGGTCGATGCCATAAAGACAATACGACGACTGGCACGGTCTACCACAGCACCCAGATACAGCTCTTTTTCGATATCGGTGCAGGACTCAACCAGGATTTTGCTGACCGGCTGGCCTTTTTCATCAGTTTGGTAGGTCACTAGGTTTTTGCCCAGCCAATGCTGCGCAAAATTACGAATTTCTTCTTTGGAAGAAACCAGTTTCACACCACCCGCTTTACCGCGGCCACCAGCGTGAACCTGTGCTTTAACGACCCAGCGATTGCCACCAATACGGTCTGCAGCTTCAGCAGCAGCCTGAGGAGTTTCCTCCGCAAAGCCTTCAGAGACTGGTAACCCGTACTCGCGGAACAGCTGTTTTGCCTGATACTCGTGCAAATTCATGGCTATTTTCCGTTATTTAAAAATGAAAGCTGGCCTACTGGCGCAGCCTGACCTACAGATCGGCGCATAGTATAGCGCTTCACCGCCTGATTCGGAATGCTACAGACGTCTAACTGCAGCATTATTTCGCAAATTTTTGGCATAATCAGCCAGATCTGAAACAACAGCTGCCAATCAGAAATGGCTGTAACCAAGACAAAACGAGCAGTCTCACTGGACTGCTCGCAATACGGCAAGGCCATCAGCCTTGCCAGGGTTAACCGCTCTGCGCTTAGATATCCAGCAGAATACGGGTTGGGTCTTCCAGCAACTCTTTGATGGTCACCAGGTAACCGACCGACTCTTTACCATCAATGATGCGGTGATCGTACGACAACGCCAGATACATCATCGGCAGGATCTCAATCTTGCCATCCACGACCATGGCACGGTCCTGGATCTTGTGCATACCAAGGATAGCAGATTGTGGTGGGTTGATGATCGGCGTCGACATCAGGGAGCCAAAAACACCACCATTGGTGATGGTGAAGTTGCCACCTTGCAAATCGTCCATCGACAGCTTGCCATCACGGCCTTTCAGCGCCAGATCTTTAATGGCTTTTTCGATTTCAGCCAGGTTCATCTTGTCGCAATCACGCAAAACCGGCGTCACCAAACCACGCGGTGTAGACACGGCAATGCTGATATCAAAGTAATTGTGGTAAACGATGTCGTCGCCATCAATGCAGGCATTGACTTCAGGGAAGCGCTTCAGCGCTTCAGTGACTGCTTTGACATAGAAAGACATAAAGCCCAAACGAATGCCATGACGCTTCTCGAACACGTCCTGGTATTGCTTACGCAGGTCCATAATCGGCTTCATATTGACTTCATTGAACGTCGTCAGCATGGCGGTGGAGTTCTTCGCTTCCAGCAGGCGGTTGGCAATGGTTTTACGCAGCCGCGTCATCGGCACCCGCTTCTGGGTCCGATCACCGCTGACCGCAGCAGGGGCTGCAGCAGCAGGTTTAGCCGCTTCTTTGCTGCCGGCTGAAGCGAGGTGTTTTTCTACATCTTCTTTGCTGATGCGGCCATTTTTGCCGCTGCCTTTGATTTTGCTGGCATCCAGGCCTTTCTCGGCGATCAGGCGACGGACGGACGGGCTAAGCGCATCGTCGCTGCTGTCATCAGAAGCTTCTGCTTTGCTGTCCGCTTTGTCGTCAGTTTTCGCTTCAGCTTTGCTGTCGCTCTTGGCTGGCGCAGCACCCGCTTCGAGCTTACCAATCACTTGCTCGGCTTGCACGGTTGCACCGGTATCTTCCAGAATTTCGCCCATCACGCCATCGGCCTGAGCGACCACTTCCAGTACAACCTTGTCGGTTTCAATATCGACCAACACCTGGTCGCGGGTCACAGCTTCACCTGGCTTCACATGCCAGGTTGCAATGGTTGCATCAGCAACGGATTCAGGAAGTACAGGTACTTGAATGTCCACTTGTTCACCTTTTGCGGATTGTTCAGATTGAGAGGATTCCGCTGCGTCATCATCTTGCTTGGACGCAGCAGCAGAAGCTTTATCGTCACCAGAGGCTTTGCCGCCAGCGCTCAGGGTAGCCAGCACTTGCTCTGCCGTCACAGTGTCGCCTTCCTGATGTTTAATGGAATCGATCACACCATCATCGGGTGCAGCCACTTCCAGCACAACTTTATCGGTTTCAATATCTACCACGATTTGGTCACGACTGACGGTGTCGCCTTCGGCCACATGCCATTTGGCAACGGTGGCGTCGGCTACCGACTCTGGCAATACAGGTACTTTGATATCTGTCATTGTTTTTCCTCGTGATTCAGCGTTAGCGCGTCATTGATCAGCGCCTGCTGCTGTTTGTTATGCACCGACAGATACCCCACAGCTGGCGATGAAGAGGCTTCACGGCCGGCATAGGTCAGATAGCCTGCTTTGCCAATGGCAGCACGGAAATGGTGCTGGCTGCAGTACCAGGCGCCCTGGTTTTGCGGCTCTTCCTGACACCAGACATAGTCAGTGACATGGCTGTATTGCGACAGGATCTGATCCATTTCTTCGTGCGGGAATGGATACAACTGCTCCACCCGGATAATGGCGATATCAGTAATTTCCCGTTTACGGCGCTCTTCCAATAGCTCGTAATACACCTTACCACTACAGAACACCACGCGCTTGACATCGGCTGGCTTGATATCGTCAATCTCGCCAATCACGTTCAGGTAGCGGCCAGATGCCAGCTCTTCCAGTGTTGACGTTGCCTGAGGATGGCGCAACAAAGATTTTGGCGACATCACAATCAGCGGACGACGCATTGGGCGTACTTGCTGGCGGCGCAGCATGTTAAACACCTGAGCTGGTGTGGTCGGTACACAAATTTGCATGTTGTGATCGGCACACAGCTGCAAGAAGCGCTCTAAGCGAGCCGAGGAATGCTCAGGGCCCTGCCCTTCGTAACCATGCGGCAGCAACAGCGTTAAACCACAGAGCCGGCCCCATTTTTGCTCGCCTGAACTTAAGAACTGGTCAATCACCACCTGAGCACCGTTGGCAAAGTCACCAAACTGACCTTCCCAAATCACCAGAGCGCGCGGCTCTGCGGTGGCATAACCGTACTCAAAGGCCAGCACGGCTTCTTCCGACAAGGCAGAATCGTACACCTGGAACGGGCCCTGCTCGTCCGAAATATGCTCCAATGGGATATAAGTGCTGCCATCGGTTTGATTGTGCAACACAGCATGACGATGGAAGAAAGTACCACGACCAGAATCCTGACCAACAATCCGAATACGGCTGCCTTCGTTTACCACAGACGCATACGCCAGGATTTCAGCAAAGCCCCAGTCAATTTTCTTTTCGCCCTGCAACATTTTGGCACGGTCTTCGTATACCCGACCTACCTGACGCTGTAACGAATGACTGGATGGAATGGCCGTTGCTTTTTCACCCAAAGCAACCAAAGCTTCGACACTCATGCTGGCATCGTAGTTGCTATCCCAATCATGATTCAGGAAAGGCGTCCAATCGACTGAGCTGGTGTGATCCATTTGCCGCCACTCATCGACCACACAATCGCCTTTATCCAGCGCATCGCGGTAGTTGGCCATCATGGCTTTGACATCATCTTCACTCAACAAGCCTTGCTTGGTTAGCTTTTCTGCATACAACTCGCGCGGCGTTGGGTGCTTTTTAATTTTTTGGTACATCAGCGGCTGCGTTGCATTCGGCTCATCCGCTTCGTTGTGACCATTACGGCGGTAACAAACCAGATCAATCACCACATCGCGCTTGAAAGTATTGCGGTAATCAACCGCCAGTTGCGCCACCAGAACCACGGCTTCCGGATCGTCGCCATTCACGTGGAAAATGGGTGCCTGTACCATCTTGGCAATATCGGTGCAATATTCGGTAGAGCGCGTGTCTTCACGGTTCGAGGTGGTAAAGCCCACCTGGTTATTGATAACAATACGCACCGTACCGCCCACTTTAAAGGCGCGGGTTTGGGAAATATTGAAGGTTTCAGCCACCACACCCTGGCCAGCAAAGGCAGAGTCACCATGAATGGTGATTGGCAAGGCCAGAGAGCCGTCGGTACAACCACGACGATCCAACCGGGCGCGGACAGAGCCCATCACCACCGGGTTCACAATCTCCAGATGCGATGGGTTAAAGGCCAGCGCCAAATGCACATTGCCGCCTTTGGTAGCAAAGTCTGATGAGAAACCCATATGGTACTTCACATCACCGGCACCAACGACAGTGTACTTACCAGCAAACTCATCGAATAAATCCGATGGGTTTTTACCCAAAACGTTGATCAGGGTATTCAAACGGCCTCGGTGCGCCATACCAATGACGCAGTCTTTGGCACCATGCTCACCGGCACGATGAATCATGGTTTTCAGCATGGGGATCATGGCATCGCCACCTTCCAGGCCGAAACGCTTGGCACCAGGGAACTTGGAGCCAAGGTATTTTTCCAGGCCATCAGCAGCCACCAAATCTTTCAAAATGCGACTTTTGGTGTCTTTGTCAAAATCAGGGGTAGAGTGAATACTTTCCAGACGCTGCTGGATCCAGCGTTTTTCATCGGTGGAAACAATGTGCATGTACTCGGCACCGATGGAGCCACAGTAGGTTTTTTCCAGGGCTTTGTGCAGATCGCCCAATTTCATTGTTTCCGGGCCACCGGCAAATGATCCAACATGGAACTCTGTATCGTAATCAGCTTCAGACAGTTCGTGATGCGACAATTCAAGGTCACGTACCCGCGGCTGTTTCCACAGATCCAGAGGATCCAAGCGGGCGTGCTGATGCCCACGGAAACGATAGGAGTTGATCAATTGCAACACTTTAACTTGACGCAAATCGGCCGACTGACTGCCCTGCACCGTCACCACTTCACGATGCTTGTTGCGCGCCAGTTCAGCAAATTGCACTCGGATATCCGAGTGCCGCACTTCCAGATCAACACCATCAAGCTTTGGCAACTGAGCGAAAAACTCACGCCACTCGTCCCCTACACTGGTAGGTTCCGCCAAGTAGGATTCATAGAGCTCATCGACATAGGCCATGTTGCCACCGCCCAGATGAGACGACTCTAACCACGCCTTCATCACACCTTCGTGCATTTAGTTTCCCTTATTTCTGCGCACCTGGAAAAACCGCAAAAAAATAACAGTATAGTCTAAGTTACTGTTATTTTTGTGCTTGCATCAGTTACTTGCTCAAAAGGGGCGCTTTACAGCGCCCGGCTCAATAACATGGATTTAATCTGGCCAATGGCCTTGGTCGGATTCAGCCCTTTCGGACAAACGTTGACACAGTTCATAATGCCATGACAACGGAAGACGCTAAAAGCATCGTCCAGGTCGTTCAGACGCTCTTCGGTTGCTGTGTCACGGCTGTCCGCCAGGAAACGGTAAGCGTGCAACAACCCCGCCGGGCCAATGAACTTATCCGGATTCCACCAGAACGACGGGCATGAAGTCGAACAGCAAGCGCACAAGATGCACTCGTACAAGCCATCCAGCTTAGCCCGCTCTTCTGGCGACTGCAAAAACTCACCGGCAGGTGGCAGTTTGCTGTCGTTAATCAGATAAGGCTTCACCTTCTCGTACTGGGTGTAGAACTGGCTCATATCCACCACCAGATCACGCACCACCGGTAAACCTGGTAAAGGCCGGATCACAATCTTACCACCTTTTAAACCGGCGGCAGACAAGGGCGTGATACAAGCCAGACCATTTTTACCATTCATGTTTAAACCGTCGGAGCCACAAACCCCTTCACGGCACGAGCGGCGAAACGACAAGGTCGGATCCTGCTCTTTTAACTTTAACAGCGCATCCAGCACCATCATATCCCGGCCTTCCGGGTTGTCCAGCGTGTAATCCTGCATGCGCGGCGCATTGTCGACATCAGGGTTGTAACGATAGACGGAGAATACTAACTTCTTCATCGCATTGCCCTCTTAGTAAGTACGCGCTTTCGGTGGAAAAGCCTCACGGAACTTAGGTTCCAGGTTCACTTTCCGCTTAAACATTGACTCGGTCTCCGGGCTGTAGACACTGTGACACAACCAGTTCTCATCGTCCCGATCCGGGAAGTCAAAGCGCGCATGAGCACCACGGCTTTCGGTGCGGTAGTTCGCCGCCACAGCCGTGGAATAGGCCGTTTCCATCAGGTTATCCAGCTCCAGACACTCAATACGTTGAGTATTGAAATCCGAGCTCTTGTCATCCAAGCGGGCAAACTTCAATCGTTCACGGATGGTTTTCAGTTCTTGCAAGCCTTCAGCCATGGCTTCGCCTTCACGGAATACTGAGAAGTTCAGTTGCATGCAGTTCTGCAGGTCTTTCTTAATTTGGACCGGATCTTCGCCCTGACTTGGCTTGCTGTCTTCCCAGCGATGGGTGCGCGCCAAGGCAGCATCCAAGTCCGACTCAGAGGCAGCACGGCCTTCTGAAGTAGCAGCCAGTGCCTCGCCCAGGTGCAAGCCGGTAGCACGACCAAACACCACCAGATCCAGCAACGAGTTACCACCCAGACGGTTGGCACCATGCACCGATACGCAAGCGATTTCGCCACAGGCAAATAAGCCTGGCACAATGGCATCGTTGCCATCGGCGGTCGGCTTAATGACCTGGCCATTCACGTTGGTTGGAATTCCACCCATCATGTAGTGACAGGTTGGGATCACCGGAATAGGCTCTTTCACAGGGTCTACGTGTGCAAACGTACGTGACAGCTCACAAATGCCTGGCAGGCGGCTTTCCAGCACGTCTTCACCTAAGTGATCCAATTTTAGTTTAATGTGCACGCCCCAAGGACCATCGCAACCACGACCTTCACGAATTTCGGTCATCATGGAGCGAGCAACCACGTCACGGCCAGCCAAGTCTTTGGCATTTGGCGCATAACGCTCCATAAAGCGTTCACCATCTTTATTCAGCAGGTAACCACCTTCACCACGGCAGCCTTCCGTAACCAGCGTACCGGCACCGGCGATACCGGTTGGGTGGAATTGCCACATTTCCATATCCTGCAGTGGCACACCAGCACGCAGTGCCATACCAACACCATCACCGGTATTGATGTGGGCATTGGTGGTCGATGCATAAATACGGCCAGCACCACCGGTCGCCAGCACAGTCGCACGGGCTTTAAAGTAAACGATTTCACCGGTTTCAATATCAATGGCAGTACAACCTACCACTGCACCATCCTGGTTTTTCACCAAGTCCAGCGCATACCATTCGCTGAACACCTGAGTGCGGTTTTTAACGTTCTGCTGGTACAGCAGGTGCAATAAAGCATGGCCGGTACGGTCGGCAGCAGCTGCGGTACGGGCGGCTTGCTCGCCGCCGAAATTCTTCGACTGACCACCGAACGGGCGCTGATACACGCGGCCGTTTTCAAAACGGGAAAATGGCAGACCCATGTTCTCCAGTTCGGTAATGGCCTCAGGGCCGGTCTTACACATGTATTCGATGGCGTCCTGGTCACCAATGTAGTCGGAACCTTTGACGGTATCGAACATATGCCATTCCCAGTTATCCGGGTGAGAGTTGCCTAACGCAACGGTAATACCACCCTGGGCAGACACAGTGTGCGAGCGGGTTGGGAAAACTTTTGATAACAAGGCACAGGTTAAACCGGACTGGGTAATCTGTAAGGCAGCGCGCATGCCGGCGCCGCCAGCGCCAATCACAATGGCATCAAACTCACGAACTGGAATACTCATTTACACACCCCACAACACAAAGAGGCCAGCAGCCACGTAACCGAAAGCCACTACACTGACCAGAAACTGCACCACGGCACGAATGCGGGAGCACTTGATGTAATCGGTTACTACTTGCCACAGGCCAATACGAGCGTGAATGGCCACAGAGATAAGCGCAAGTAAGGTAAAGATTTTCATCCACAATTGAGCAAACAGACCTTGCCAGATTTCATACGTCACTTCCGGAGTGACCAGAAAGAAACCCAGAATAAACAGAACGTACAAACCGAGCACTGTCGCGGTCGCACGAATAGACACATAATCCTGCACGCCATCGCGTTTCAGGGATGCTTGATTCAGAACCATAACCAACCTCCGGCCAGAACAGCTAATACAATCCACAGGCCAATGGCCACGCGCGCACTGGTGTTGCCGGAAGACAACTCTTCCCAGTAGCCCAGGTCCATCACCATATGACGAATACCACCAATCAAGTGATACAGCAGCACCGTAATAGTGCCCCACGCCAGGAATTTCGCGAAGTGAGAGGTCAACACAGATTTCACCAGCTCAAAGCCTTCAGCAGAAGACAGCGAGACGGCCCAAGCCCATACAACCAGAATCAGGGCAATGAACATTGCCACGCCGGTGACACGGTGCAGGATAGAGGCTTTCGCAGATGCCGGAAGTGAAATTGTGGTCAGGTCGAGATTTACAGGTCTTTGCTTTTTCACAGTTTCTTGTCCATCGACGCCCGTACACGAGCTTTAGTTGTGATTATTGAAGAACTGAATAATCAGTCATCACCCCAAGCATATACTGCCGGAAACCTGGCATGGTTCAGCGAGAAATACTGAGGAAGGTGAACTGTTTCAGCACCGGCAATAGTATATATTTCATGCCTTGTTATTACAATTTTTGTTTGGTTTTACAGGAAAAAATCCTGTGCCGGCACGTTGCCATAAACAAGCTAGCGCTGCAATACGACCAGAGTCGTATACTTATTGCGCAAAAACGCATTAAAATTGACTTTTGGGGTGGATTTGCAGTTAGAATAGCCGCAGCATCCCTCTTCTGATACTTAATCTATTAATAGGAGAAATCCAATGGCAGATAAAAAAGCCGTCGTGCAGATCGATGAGAAATCGTTCGAGTTGCCTATCTATTCAGGTACGGCCGGCACCGACGTAATTGACGTTCGCGCCTTGGGTCAGCATGGGTATTTCACCTTTGATCCCGGTTTTATGTCGACCGGTTCATGTGAGTCAAAAATTACCTACATTGACGGTGACAAAGGCGTGCTTCTGCACCGGGGTTACCCTATTGAGCAACTGGCGGAAAAATCCAACTATCTGGAACTGTGTTACTTGCTGCTGGAAGGTGAGCTCCCGAATCAACAGCAGTTTGACCAATTTGAAAATACCATCACCCGCCATACCATGGTGCACGAAAAAATCGCCTCTTTCTTTCAGGGTTTCCGGGTTGATGCCCACCCTATGGCCATGCTTTGTGGTGTTGTAGGTGCTTTGTCGTCATTCTACCACTCCGATCTGGATATCAATGATCCAGAGCAACGTAAGCGCAGTGCTCATCGTCTGATCGCCAAGTTACCGACCATCTCCGCGATGGCTTATAAATACACGGTAGGACAGCCATTCGTGTATCCGCGCAACGAACTGAGCTACGCCGAAAACTTCCTGCACATGATGTTCTCAGTACCAGCCGAAGATTACAAAGTAAGCCCGGTGCTGGCTCAGGCTATGGATCGCATCTTTATGCTGCATGCCGACCATGAGCAAAATGCATCGACCTCCACTGTGCGTCTGGCCGGCTCATCAGGTGCTAACCCGTATGCTTGTATCGCTGCCGGTGTTGCGTCGTTGTGGGGCCCGGCCCATGGTGGTGCCAACGAAGCCTGCCTGAAGATGCTGCAGGAGATTGGCTCAGTAGAACGTATTCCTGAGTTCGTTGCCCGCGCCAAAGATAAAAACGATTCCTTCCGTTTGATGGGTTTTGGTCACCGCGTGTACAAAAACTTTGACCCTCGCGCCAAAGTGATGCGGGAAACCTGCCACCAAGTGCTGAAAGAACTGAATATCAAAGATCCTTTGCTGGATGTCGCCATGGAGTTGGAGCGCATTGCGTTGGAAGACCCCTATTTCATTGAGAAAAAGTTGTATCCGAATGTGGACTTCTACAGCGGTATTATCTTAAAAGCCATTGGCATTCCAACCAGCATGTTCACGGTGATCTTCGCTATGTCGCGCACGGTTGGCTGGATCTCTCACTGGGATGAAATGCTTAGCGAGAAAGGTCACAAGATTGGCCGCCCGCGCCAGCTCTATACCGGCCATACAACACGCGACCTGAAAGTCATTAACGAGCGCTAACATTCTGTTTAGCAAAAATTAAGCGACCTCCGGGTCGCTTTTTTACTTTTAGTGCGTATTAGCATAGACTATTGCACTGCACAGTGAATGACTCGGAGTTGTCATGCTTTTCCGTCTTGCCAGTACCATTGACCTCACCGCTGAAGCCCTCCGGCAGGTGGAGCAATCACTCCCCGAACTGGCACAACAAGGCCATTGGCAAGAACGCTATCGCCGTCTGATGCAATTGGCTAAACAATTGCCTGCAATTCCAGAAGAACACCGGCCAAACAGTGCGTTGATTGATGGCTGCGAGAGCCGAGCCTGGCTTATGCATTACCACGATGGTGCCACTGATAAACACTACTTTTTATTTGAATCCGATGCCCGCATTGTGAAAGCCTTGCTCGCTGTTTTATTATGTCAAATCAATGGTATGTCAACGGCAGATCTTAAGAACACCAAACTGGAGCAATGCCTGCAACGCTTGCATTTGACACAACATCTAAGCCAATCCCGGGCCCGTGGTTTAACAGCCGTCATTCAACGGTTAAAGACGATACAGTCAAGCTAACGCTTTTTTGGCCAGCTTTTGCAGCAAGCGAGCAACAGCCGCCATGCCAAAGCTGGCGGTGACCACAGTGACAGCACCGAAGCCACCACTGCAGTCGAGCCGCATTGGGCCGTCTGCGGTTTGCTTTTGCTGACAAACCGTGCCATCCGGCTGGGGGTATTTCAGTTGCTCGGTCGAATACACACAATCAATGCCAAAGCGCCGTTTTGGATTACGGCTGTAATGGTAATCCCGGCGCAGCGTATTGCGCACCTTGGCCAGCAGTGGGTCATTGCTGGTTTGGGTTAAATCAGCAATGGTGATCTGGGTTGGATCGGTTTGACCACCAGCGCCACCCGTACAAATCACTGGGATTTTTTGCCGCTTGCAATGGGCCAACAAAGCTACTTTTGCAGCGACTGAGTCAATGGCATCGACCACATAGTCCAAATCCGGCGTAATCAGCTCAAACAGATTGTCCTTTGTAACGAAGTCCGATACTTCATGGACCTGGCAATCAGGCCAGATAGCCCGAAGGCGTTCAGCCATTACCTCGACCTTATCACGGCCTATGGTAGCACTGCTGGTATGCAGTTGGCGGTTGGTATTGCTGACACAAATATCATCTAGGTCAATCAGGGTAATACGACCAATGCCCGATCGCACCAGAGCTTCCGCCGCCCAGCTGCCAACCCCACCAATACCAACAACGGCGACATGGGCTTGCTGAAAATGCAACAGCGCCTGTTTGCCATACAAACGGGCAATGCCGGCAAAGCGTTGTTCATCCCGAATTTCAGGTACCCTGATACCTGTCTGCTGTTCACTATGCATCACGTCTTTAGGCACCACTATCGTTATTCTCTGTCGGTTGTTGCCAGGATGGCCAGTTTAATTGCCAGGGGGAAGGCCAAAGTGAAGCCAACTCTTGCTGTAAGCGCATAAAACCGTCCCCTGTTTGCGGAGCACAGTGTAGCTGAATGCGCTGACCATGCCAGTCAAAACAAAGGGCATAGGCATGCAGATAAGCACGATCTGCCTGGCTGCCACCATAGAGCGTATCTCCAAGGATAGGGCTGCCAAGGCTTTTCAGTGCCACTCGAATTTGATGCGTCTTCCCCGTCCAGGGTTTCAGTAAAAAAGCTCGTACCACAGGCGCGTCCGCTTGCTGTTCGGCCAAACCTTGACTGATAAAGTAAGTCACCGCAGGCTGCTGCTGACTAGCCAGCAATTTCCAGGCACCGCGACGGGCTTTGGTCATATCGCCTTTCACCCACCCCTGTTTGCGTTTAGGCTTGCGATCACTCAGGGCCAGGTAATATTTTTCCATTTGCTGCTGGCGGAATTTTTCTGCAAACGAAGCGGCTGCCTGCGAGGATTTTGCCAGTAACAGTACACCCGAGGTGAGTTTATCCAGTCGGTGTACCGGGTAGAGCTTGAGGCCAAGTTGCTGTTCTGCCTGCACCACAAACCCCGCCTCAGATTCCGAGTGAAAACTTACGCCCGCAGGCTTATGCAGAGCCAACCAATCGGCATGATTGGCAATGATCTGAAAACGTTCAGTCATCGAGTTGCTGGCAATAAGCTCTGGCTGCCGCCAGATCTGCCTCTGTATCTACCCCATGCGGAGGTTTTTGCAGTGCGGTGGCAACATGGATCTTTTCGCCTTGCCACAGCACGCGCAACTGCTCCAGCGATTCTATTTGCTCCAGTACCGACATAGGCCAGGCAACGTAGCGCCGTATGAAACCAGCCCGATAGGCATAGATACCAATATGGCGGCGATAATGCAGTGCCAACTGCGAACTAAACTGACCATCCCGATCGTAAGGAATGGCTGAACGGCTAAAGTACAAGGCATAGCCTTGCTGATCGCACACCACTTTTACCGTATTCGAATTGCTGATGTCCGCTGCATCATCAAGAGCCACCGCCAATGTAGCCATCTCAGCCAAGTGTTGATTGGCCAGATTGGTGGCAACCTGATTAATAATGCCAGGCGGAATAAAGGGTTCATCACCCTGTACATTCACCACCACAGCATCATCCGAGAGGCCAAGCAGCTCCACCACCTCGGCCAAGCGCTCTGTTCCGGAGTTGTGCTCTGCTCGAGTTAAACAGACTTCCCCGGCAAACCCCTGCACCACATCGGCCACGCGCTGATCATCAGTGGCTACCACCACCCGGCTGGCTCCACTGGCTAAAGCCTGACGATAGACCCGCTCAACCATCGGCATACCGCCAATGTCTGCTAAAGGTTTTCCCGGCAAACGACTGCTGGCATAGCGGGCAGGAATAACTACGATGAAGTCCATGACTGAGTTTCCTCCGCGGTCAAAGAGCGGGCTTCCGATTCCAGCATTACCGGGACACCATCGTGCACCTTAAAAGCCAGCTTATCGAAGGTACAAATCAATTCACTCTGTTTAGCAGAGTACTTCAGTTTGCCCTTACACAACGGGCAAGCCAGAATTTCGGTTAATGCAACGGGTAAGCTCATACTAGCTCCGTAAGTCCGCCAGCAAGGCGGATAATTTTTGTTCAATGCCAGGATCGGGTAGCGCTTCTACCTGCAACTGATACCAGCCGGTTCTGGCAAAGGAACGGCATTTTACCGCATCCTTTTCCGTCATGAGAAGAGGCACAGGTAAATCGGCCAGCTCCTGCTCGGTAAAGGCATGGTGGTCCGGGTAAAAAAAGCGCTCCAATACCTGATATCCAGCCGCTTTAGCCGTCAATTCAAAGCGAGCCGGGTTACCAATTGCTGCCAGCAAGTGAACGGCACTGGCAGCCAATGGCTGCTGATCCAATAAGGCTGTGGCCGAGCTTACCTGCAACTGCATCTGGCCCGCTGCCAGTGCATGGGGCCCACTGTTGGCTATCACCAAGTCAACCTGCTGTAAGCGACTTACTGGCTCACGCAAAGGGCCGGCAGGCAACAATAAACCATTGCCAAGGCCGCGCTGACCATCGATCAGCACAATTTCCAGACTGCGCTGCAACTTATAATGCTGCAGGCCATCATCACTGATGATCAAATCGCAGTCATGATGTGCCAATAAATAACGGCCAGCAGCCACCCGATCCGGACACACCACCACCGGGCAGCCTGAGCGTTGGGCCAACAGTAAAGGCTCATCGCCGACGTCTTTGGCATCGGCTGCAGGCTGCACCAGGGTAGGTTGGCGAATATCAGCACCATAGCCACGGCTAATAATACCGGGCTTATAGCCTTGCTGTTGCAACCAACGGCAAAGCCAAAGCGTAAAAGGGGTTTTGCCGGTACCACCGACACTGATGTTCCCCACCACGATCACCGGAACCGCCAGCGCTTCACTGCTCAGCCAGCCTCGCCTGAATGCACTCCGCCGAGTAGCGGTAATGGCAGCAAACAGCCAGCTAAGAGGCCAAAGCAGCCAACACCACCAGGCTTTTTGGTACCAGCCGCGTTCCAGTGCATTCATGCTGGTTTGGAGCCAAACTGCATCTTGTAAAGCTGGGCATAGGCACCATCTTTAGCCAGCAAACTCTGATGATTACCACGCTCAATAATTTGCCCTTGCTCCATCACAAGAATATGATCAGCATTTTCAATGGTGGATAAACGGTGGGCGATGACAATATTGGTGCGGCCTTTGAGTAACTCATCCAGTGCCGCCTGAATTTTTCGCTCCGACTCTGTATCCAGTGCCGAGGTAGCCTCATCCAGGATCAAAATCGGTGCCTGCCGTAACAGAGCGCGGGCAATGGCAATGCGCTGACGCTGGCCCCCACTCAGCGAAACCCCATTCTCCCCTATCATGGTATTGAGGCCATCTTTCATCTGGCTGGCAAACTCCATCACATGAGCTTTTTCCACCACATCCAGCAGACGCTCTTCACTAACAGGCTCAGGTAGACCATACATAATATTGTTGGCGATGCTGTCATTAAACAGGGTCACGTGTTGCGAGACAATCGCCATCTGCGCCCGCAACGAGCTTAAAGTACAGCTTTTAATGGAAATATCGTCCAGCAGGATGCGCCCTTTTTCAATTTCGTAGAAACGCGGCAGCAAACTTGAAATGGTGGTTTTACCACTGCCAGAACGCCCTACCAAGGCCAGGGTTTCACCAGGCTGCACCTCAAAGCTGATATCTTTAAGCACCTGTTTCTCTTCATGGCCGGGGTAACTGAAATCGACATGGTCAAACCGAATATGGCCGGAGATCCGCCCCAGCACTTTATTGCCGGTATCTTGCTCTGGAAGTTGATCCATTATTTTGAAGATACTGGCAGCAGCCGTCAGGCCACGCTGGAAATCACCGTTAACGGTAGTCAGTTGCTTTAATGGCCGCAATAACAGGGCCATCGAAGTAATGATGGTAGCAAACTTACCTGCAGTCAGGCTCTCCAACATGGCAGGCTGACTTGCCAGGAAGATAACAAATGCCAAGGCAAACGACGCAATCAACTGCACAACGCCGGTGCTGATCGCTCTGGCGGCTTCCATTTTTACATCTTGTTGCCGGGTCGTATTGTTGACCTTGTCGAATCTTTTTTGCTCAATCTCCTGCCCACCAAACGACAAAATCACCTTGTGACCATTCAGCATTTGCTCTGAACAAGTCGTCACCTGCCCCATAGCGGTATTGATGTTATGGCTTATCTTTCTGAAGCGTTTTGAAACCGACTTAACCGTGATCGCGATTACCGGCGCTATCACTAAGAAAATCAATGATAATTGCCAGCTATTCCAGAACATGAGTGCTATCAAGCCGAATACGGTGGCGCCATCACGAATCAACACAATCAGGGCTTTATTGGTTGTTTGTTTAAGCTGCTCAGTTTCGTAGGTGATTTTCGAGATCAAGTCGCCGGTCGAGTGTTTATCGTGAAAGGACACCGGTAAGCGCATCATATGCTCGAACAGTTGCTGCCGCATATCTTTGACGATATGTGTACCTACCCAACTTAAGCAGTAACTGGCTAAAAAGTGGAAAATTCCCCTGAAGATAAACATAACAACGACAAACAAGGGAGCATACTTTAAAAAGTCAGGATTTTTGCCATCGATCCCCTCGTCAATAAAGTTTTTTACTTGCGAGATAAAGGTAACATCCACCGATGCATAGCCAATCATACTTAAAATAGCGACCACAAAACCAAGACGATAGGGCTTTAAGTAGCCAAGCAAACGCCTGGACGTTTTGTTTGAAACATCACTGATATGCAAATTCATGATCCTGTCTTATTGTTCTGCTCATTCTAGCGCCTAACAGGCACCGGCACAGCCTCTGGCTGTACAGAATCCAGCCAAAACGGTACCCGGCGAGCGCGTTTGCTATATATTTGCACAGAATCATGGGCAATGGCTATCTGAATCGTGCCCTGCTCGGCGGTACTCAGCAGCGGGATTTGCAGTGCCTCCAATCGCGCCCGCACCACAGAGGCGGGCCGCTGTACCCGATTCGAGTGCGCATGACTACTTAGCGCCAGTTTTGGTTGCAGCTGCTGCAGATAATCCAGGCTGGAGCTCTGATTGTGGCCAGATCGCGCTAACAACACAACATCTGCCCGTAAATCCGGATAGGCTTGCAACAAATGCATTTCATCAGCCGGCTGCATGGCACCTGGCAGCAAAATACGCCAGCCAGAAATATGCAGCCATAGTACACAGGAAGCACGCCGCTCGCTGCCATGCTGACTCCAATCCTGCAATACCACTAATTCAGCATCAAAAAACTGCTGCGATAAGCTGGCACAAGGCAACGAAGCATGCGCTGTTGGTACATCGGTTACCACCTGCACCGCCGGGTAATGCTGCCGCAGTAGCGGCCAGTGTCCCAGCACCTCTGCATGTTCATGGCTTAACACCAAATAATGCAGCACTTTGACCCCAACCTGTTGCAAATAAGGCAATACCAGCTGTTCGGTGGCACTGCCATGGGCCCAGCCTGGGCCAGCATTGTACAAAAGGCCATGCTGACGATGCTGCACCAATACCGCCTGACCTTGCCCGACATCCAGCAGATGCAAACGCCAGTCTGGCTGCTGTTGCAGCAGATACCAGGCGGGGAGGCAGCTTAACATGGCAAATAGCAGCATCAACCGCTGACGCAGTAACACCAACAAAAGCAAACTAACCGACATCACCAGCAACTGGGTCCAAGGCAGTTCTGGTATTCGCCACCACAATTCGTGATTTGAGGCAGCTAATTCCAACCACCAAAGCAGCGGTGCAAACAGCCCATCCACCAAGGGCCAAAGCCAGGCGGCCCACCCTGGTTGCAGTGCCTGCAGACAGGCGGTGACCAGTAATACCGGGATCGCCAATAAGGAGCACCAGGGCACAAACAGCAGATTTGACAACAGTGCCAGCAAAGAGATGCCACCAAAAAACAACACCGTAAAGGGCATCATGCACAGCGTAAGAAACAAGTGAAAACCAAACAGCCGCTTGAGCTTGGCTAACCAACCTATCCCCTGAGCGGGAAAGCGCCATAAGAAGATAAAAATCAGCCCGACGGCACCCACCGATAACCAAAACCCAGGGGTTAAGCTCCATAGTGGCTGAATCAGCAATAACAGCGCGACTAACAACAACCAGAAACGATGATAACTTAAGCGCTGCCAGTGCCAGCTGTAAAGTACCAGCAGGCACAAGCCAAGCAGTGCCCGCACCGTGGGAATGGCAAAACCTGCCAGCCAGGCATAAGTCGCTGCAGCAGCCAGTGCCAGCACTAGCTTTACCCGGTGTTGCCAGCGCGGTGGCAAGCCAAGTAAGCGAAGTGGCAGCAACAGATAACAACACCAGCCAAATACTAAACCGATATGCAAGCCAGAGATCGCCAGCAAATGCCCCAGGGCAGCATGGCGCAGTCCCTGCCACTCGGTTGCCGAAAACTGGCGCTCACCCAGTGTCAGCGCCAGCAACAACGATTGACTGGACAGGGCATCTGTGGCTTGTTGCAAGGCCACAAAAGCGTGCTGACGCAGCTGTGGTTGATTCCCCAGCAGCGCCGCCGGCTGATCGCTACGTACGCTGGCCTGAGCCAGCTGCTGTTGCACCAGTGCATGACGCACGGCAGAAAAACCGTCACGACTGGCCTGGTCCTGAATGGCACTTAGATTTACCGGCAACTGCCAGATCTGACCGGCATACAAGGGTTCTTTGGGTTGAAACCAATGCACCCGGACTTTGTAACCTGCGGCAGGACCTTGCAAGAGGGTGAGCTCAAACTGACTTGAACGCTCAAAATGTCGGGGGATAGAAGTGATCCGGCCTTCCAGCATGCTAACAGGTGTCTGCAGTAAAGCTGTCATCGCTTGTTGATGACTAATCAGTGCCCAATGCCAACTGAGAAGATACAGCGCCAAACCAACACAAAACCAGCAGCGACGCCAGCTGAAAAATGCTACACTGACAAGCAGCAACCAAAGCACAAAAAAAGGTGGCACTGCCGGTAAAAATAGCGACAATATGCAACCAAGCAGTACCCCCAGCCCAAGTGCTATCATGTTTACTTTGAGTAAATGAGTTGTAATGCCAAAGAAGACTATTCGAAAATACCTGCCAAATCCAGAGGTAATTCGTCAAAGTAAGGCGCTGCAAATTTTCGGCACCCTGCTGCACGATGCCAACCTGTGGCATTTAAACCGCCGTTCTGCGCGCGGTGCTATAGCTATTGGTTTATTTTGGGCCTGGATGCCGATGCCCTTTCAAATGGTGGCCTCGGCAGCAGTCGCCATACCAATGCGGGTGAATTTACCACTGGCCGTTGGCTGCGTCTGGTTGTCCAACCCATTGACCATGCCGGTGATGTTTTATCTTTGCTACCTGGTGGGCAGCGCAGTGCTGGCGGCACCATTGGAGCCTTTTGCCTTTGAAGCCAGTATTGAATGGTTGGTCGGCAGTATGGCGACCATTGGTAAGCCCTTTTTGCTGGGGTGCTTGCTGATGGGCACTACGGCCAGCATTGTCGGTTACTTCTTGATTGATTGGCTCTGGGTGCTGTCAATCCGGCGGGCACAGCGTGACCGCCGCAATGGCAATGGTATTAAGTAGTCTTCGTTCTGAAAGGCGGGCCCCAACGCAGCAGATGGATGCTGTTTCAGGAGAAAAACCAACCAAAACTTACTTCTGTCCCAGCACCCGGGCCGGCTGCACCCGGCTGGCTCGCCAGGCGGGGTACAAGGTAGCTAGCAGACTTAAACTCAGCGCTATCAGTACCGTCCAGATCAGATCGCGCCACAAAAACACCGACGGCACAAAATCAATAAAGTAAATGCTGGGATCGAGGAAGCTTTTGCCGCTCACTTTGGAGAGCAGATAAAACAGCGGCTCTATATAACGACTGAGCAACCAGCCAATCAGGGCTCCGATACTGGTGCCCACCAGGCCATTCAGCCAGCCCAGCCACATAAAGGTACGGATCACCGCGCCCGGAGCCAGCCCCATGGTCAGTAAAATCGCGATATCCGACTCTTTTTCCCGTACCGCCATCACCAGAGTGGCGACGATATTAAAACAAGCTACCGCGATCACCAGCGCCAGCACCAAATAAATGATGCTGCGTACCATTTGAATATCCTGGTACAAATGCCCCTGAGTACGCACCCAGTCCTGCACATAAACATTCTCCATCGACAGCATGCCAAGCTCACGGGCTACTCGGGGTGCGGCAAAGACATCATTGAGCTGAAAAGCAAAACCATGCACCATGCCCTCGGGCATCGCCAGCCAATTGGCCAGCGCCGGCATGGCAACCCAGGCTTGCTGGTAATCCAGCTGACCACCAACCTGAATAATGGCCGAGACCGTCAGCACCACGGTCTGGCTGCGAGCCAGTCGGCCATCGGGATTGAACTGTGGCAGCATCAACTGCAGCTGATCGCCAACCTGAACGCCAATGGCATCCGCTAAACCAAGCCCCAACACAATCTGAGCATCGGTCAGGTCATCCAGATCACCAGAGTGCAGATAACGGTTGAAATCAGTAATGCCGAGTTCATCCGGCAGCAAAATGCCACGCACCGCCGCGCCTTTGACCTGCTGGCCCTGGCGTAAAATGCCGTTGCTTTTGATGTAGGGGGCCGCTGCGCTCACCGCCGGATGCCAGGATAAAGTTGTTAAGGTATCGGGCCAGTCGCTGAGCTGTCCTTCCATCGAATCCAGCTCAACGTGCGGGATCACCGCCAACAACCGGTCTTTTAGCGCCTGTTCAAAACCATTCATCACTGAAAGCGCCAGGATCAACACCGCCACGCCAAGACCAATCCCCAAAGTGGAAGAGGCCGAAATAAAGCGGATAAAAGCATTGTTGTGACGGGTGCGCCGGTAGCGGCGGGCCAAGTGCCAGGACAATGAAGTGAACAGCTTGCTAGGCATCGGGCTGCTCCAGCAGGCCATCCTGCATCCGGTAAAAGCGGTCGCATTTAGCGGCCAGCTGCTGATCGTGCGTCACGATGACAAAACTGGTGCCAAGTTGCTGATTCAGCTCACGCAATAACGCATAAATCGACTCGGCGGTATGATGATCCAGATTGCCGGTCGGCTCATCGGCCAGCACCAGCGCTGGCTTGGCGACCAGCGCCCGCGCAATAGCGACCCGCTGACGCTCACCGCCGCTGAGCTCGGAAGGGCGGTGCGTTACCCGATGCGATAAGCCAACCCGCTCCAGCATGGCCTGAGCAGCTTGCCCGGCCACAGCTTCCGACTCGCCGCGAATACGCAGCGGCATGGCGACATTTTCCAGCGCGGTGAAATCCATCAGCAAATGGTGGAACTGATAAATAAAACCCAGGTGCTGATTCCGAAGCCGGGCTTTATCGCGCTCGGAGGCTTTGGCCACATCCTGGCCCAGCAGCAGCAAACGGCCACTATCAGGCTGCTCCAGCGTACCCAGCAAATGCAATAAGGTACTTTTGCCCGAGCCAGAACTACCGACAATGGCCACCATAGCGCCAGCTTCGAGCTCAATATCCACCCCATTGAGCACTGGCGTTTGATAGGCACCATCCCGAAATGCTTTGACCAGTTGCTGGCCTTCTAACAGCTTATTCATCACGCAACACTTCCGCGGGTTGGATCTGCACTGCCCGCCAGGCCGGATAAAGCACGGCCAGAAAGGTCAGCAGCAAGGCACTGCAGACAATCATAAGAATTTGTGAGCCTTTGATCAGCACCGGCAGCTCAACACCGCCGGCAATTTGCAAGCCAACAATCGCCAGCAAGGCATTGACCGAGCCACTAAGCAAAATACCGGCAATGGCACCCAGTACAGCGCCAATCACACCATTGCTCATGCCTTGCACCGCAAAGATGGTAAAGAGCTGATGATTCTGCATACCCTGGGTTTTTAAAATGGCCACTTCCGCTTGTTTCTCCGTCACCATCATCACCAAAGCCGAGACGATATTAAAGGCAGCCACAGCGACAATCAGCAGCAGCATCAGCCACATCATGGCTTTTTCCATCGCCACCGCAGCAAACAGCTTGCCATGACTTTGCCGCCAATCCTGTACCTCGGGGAAATAACCATCACGGACCAATCGGTTCCCCATCGCTGGCGCTACAAAGGGATCCTGCAACTGAATACGCCATTGCACAGACTCAGCGCTGCCACTGCCCGGCTGTTGCACCAGCCGTTGTAACTCTTCCAGCTTGACCACCGCCAACACCTGATCCAGTTCTGAGCCAGTTTCCAGCACCCCCACTACCTGGAACAGACGTTGCCGTGGCATCCAGCCAAGCGGCGTGTAACTACCGCCCTGCGCCAGCGATAAGCGCAAGGAGTCCCCCAGCCCTACTTCCAACTCATCGGCCAGCTGACGCCCAAGCACAATCGGAAAACGTTGCAGCTCCAGCTGTTGCCACTGGCCCCGCACCAGACTTTGTGCCATAAATTCCGGCAACTGCTGTACATCCACGCCCTGCAGCTGCACCGGCATCAATTGCCTTGGCGATTGCGCCAGGGCTTCGGCCTGAATAAAAGGACTGATCTGAACAATACCGGGGTAACGCCCTGGCAGCTCGCTTTGCCAGTTGGCTGGCGTCTGCGCCACCGGCTGCACAATCAAGTGTGGCAATACACCTAAGATGCGCTTTTTTAATTCGGCTTCAAAACCATTCATGACCGAGCTGACAAGCGTCAACGCCATCACACCAAGGAAAATCCCGGCGATGGAAAACAACGTCATGAACGATATAATCGCATTTCCTTTGCGGCTCTGGCTGTAACGCAGGCCGATCCACAAGCTTACTGGTAGCTGCATAGACGGTATCGGATCTTCAGGACAATTTCGTCGTAAAGTGGTAAAGTGAGCGACATAGTAGCAGACAAATCCTTGTTCAGCATCCGCAAAACAGGCGACCGCATGGAACCAGCACAATTAGCCAGGCTTAAAGAAGACTTTGCCGATTATTTTCAGATAGAGCACAGCATTGCCATCAATGCCCAGCCCTATAGCGGCGATGGCGATGCCCTGACCGAAGACGACTTTCTGGAACTGATGCCAGAGCCCTTCCGTCTGGCCAGTGAAATGGTGCAACTAAACAGCAGCTCGATCCGTAATCTGTCCCGCTTAGGCGATGCGGCCGACGAACTCAGCCGCTACCTGCAGCAGTTGGCAAAGAAAGTCGACATGATGATGCATTATATTTTGCAGCAGCAGGATCAAGCCGAACATCGTTACCACACCATCAGTTATGGTGGATCCGGCCTCTGCCTGCGCAGCAAACAAGCTTTGCCAGAGGGGGAATGGCTGCAGCTGAAAGTATTTCTGGCACACGGTGAAGGCGCGGTGTTTTGTTTGGGCCAGGTGCTGGAGTCCAGACCAATGGCAGATAGCGGCGACTGCCAAGTAGATGTGGTGTACCGCCATATCCGCGAACTGGATCAGGAATTGATTGTGCGGGCCAGCCTGCACGAGCAAACCCGGCAACTAAAACTGAAAAAAGAACAACGCGACGCAAGTTACTAGTCTCAAATAAAGGAAAGAATCAAGGTGTCCAATTATTCACTACCGGCTGAATGGGCCAAACAAGATGCCATAATGCTGACCTGGCCACACGCCGCCACCGACTGGGAACCCATGCTGGTCCAGGTTGAACAAGTGTATCGTCAGCTGCTGAAAGAAATTGCCAGCCGCCAACAGCTCGTGATCATCTGTCACGATGCCAAAGTACAACAACAGGTAGAAGCCATCATCGCCGAGTTGCAGCTGCCTGCCGGACGCATTCACCTGGTGCAGGCTCCCTGCAACGACACCTGGGCCCGTGATCACGGTCCTATTACCGTGCTGGATAAAGACGGCAACCCCTGTCTGCTGGATTTTACCTTTACCGCCTGGGGCGACAAATTCGACGCCAATCTTGATAACGACATCAATCAACAGCTGTTTCAGGCCGATTGCATTGCCGATATCCCCAAACGTAAAATTGAGCTGGTGCTGGAGGGCGGTGGCATTGAATCCGATGGCAAAGGCAGCCTGCTGGTGACCAAAAAGTGTCTGCTGAATCCAAACCGCAACCCTGATCTCAGTCAGGCAGAGATTGAACAGCAACTGCGCCAGCACCTGGGCATGCAACGGGTGCTGTGGCTGCAGCATGGTTATCTGGCCGGCGATGATACCGACGCCCACATTGACACCCTGGTGCGCTTTGCTCCGAATGATACGCTGGTCTATGTCAGCTGCGACGATCCGAAAGACGAACATTTTCGTGAGCTGCAAGCCATGGCGTTAGAGCTGACTGATTTAAAAACCCTGGATGGCAAACCCTACCATCTGATCCCACTGCCCTGGCCTGCCGCCAAGTTCAGTGCCGATGGTGAGCGCCTGCCTGCCAGCTACGCCAACTACCTCATTTTAAATGATGCCGTGCTGGTACCGACCTACCACGACAGCCAGGATACAGTGGCGCTGGCACAAATTCAGCGTGCTTATCCGAATCATCAGGTGATAGGCGTGCATTGCCTGCCGCTGATCCACCAATATGGCAGCCTGCATTGCGTCAGCATGCAGCTCCCTGCCGGTGTGCTGAAAACCACTCAACCCTAAGAGACGAATGTCACCTTCATGATCACCTCCATTCTGAAGTCGTTGCCAGCGGTTAAAAAAGCGGGCGATCTAATCCACTGGGGCCAGCTGCTTGGTGCTGGCCTGCCGTTACTTATCAGCGAACAAGCGCAGCAACAGCCAGGCGTTTACCTGCTGGTGGTGCCGGATACCCCGACAGCACTGCGGCTGGAACAAGAACTAAAGGTCTTTGCTGGCCCGGAACTAACGCTGCTCAGCTTACCAGACTGGGAAACACTGCCCTACGATGTGTTCTCGCCGCATCAGGACATTATTTCGCAGCGGCTACGCACTCTGTACCAGTTACCACGTCAACAACAGGCCATGGTGATTGTGCCGATCAGTACCTTGTTGCTGCGGGTCTGCAGCCCGGCCTATTTGAACCAGCACAGCCTGTTGGTGCAAACCGGCCAGCAACTGGATTTGGTGCAATTAAAGCAACAACTGACCGCCGTTGGCTACCGGGCAGTAGAGCAAGTGATGGAGCATGGCGAGTTTTCCGCCCGTGGCTCCCTGTTGGATCTCTACCCGATGGGCAGTGCTTTGCCGTATCGCATCGATTTTTTTGACGATGAAATCGATGGCATCCGGCTGTTTGATCCGGACAGCCAGCGCACCTTAGACAAAGTCAACCAGATTGAGCTGTTACCAGCGCACGAGTTCCCAACCGATCAGGTCGCCATTGAACGTTTTCGCAGCCACTACCGCCAGCAGTTTACCGCCCGTACCGAGCCCGAATCGCTGTACCAGCAAGTCAGCAAAGGCGTGTTCCCGGCTGGTATTGAGTATTACTTTCCACTGTTTAGTGAAGCCACCGCGACTTTGTTCGATTACCTGCCAGCAAACACAGTGTGCCTGCTGCTTGGTGACTTGCAGCACAGCGCAGATAAATTCTGGCGCGAACTGGGTAAACGCTACCACGACAGAGGCGTCGATCCGCTGCGGCCACTGCTACCACCGGAGCAGCTGTATCAGCCGGTCGATCAGCTGTTTAGCCAGCTGAAACGCTTTGGTCGAATTAAGTTAACACCTGCCTATCTGCCAGCCAAAGCAGGTACCGACAATGCCCCTTGCCAGTTGCTGCCGGACCTCAGCATTGCACATCAACAGAAACAGCCGCTGCAATTGCTGAAAGACTTTTTATTAAAAATCAAACAACAGCAAGGTCAGGCCCTGTTTTGTGTGGAAAGTGAAGGCCGGCGTGAAAGCCTGTTGCAACTGCTTAAAACCATCCAAATCAGTTTGCCGCAGTTTGATAGCCTGGATGCCTTTATTAGCAGCAAACAGGATCTCGGCATTCTGGTGGGCCAGCTGGAACAAGGCGTTCTGCTTGAGCTGCCCACGCCGCTGGCGCTGATTAGTGAAAACGAACTCTTTGGTCAGAAAATCAGCCAGCGCCGGCGGCAAAAGCGCAGCCAGCAAGTCTCAGCCGATACCATTATCCGTAATCTGGCCGAGCTTAGCCCAGGCCAGCCGGTGGTGCACCTGCAACACGGCATTGGCCGTTATCAGGGCCTGCAGGTGCTGGATGCTGGTGGTATCAGCGCTGAATTTGTCACCATCGAATATGCCGGGGGCAGCAAGCTCTATGTGCCGGTTGCGTCCTTGCATTTACTGAGCCGTTACAGTGGCTCCGAGCCCGAGCATGCTCCCTGGCACAAGCTGGGTACCGACAGCTGGGAGCGGGCCCGCAAAAAAGCGGCAGAAAAGGTCCGCGATGTGGCGGCAGAATTGCTGGATATCTATGCCCAGCGGGCACTGCAAACCGGCTACGCCTTTCAGCTCGATGCAACCGAGTACGCCGCCTTTGCCGATAGCTTTCCGTTTGAAGAAACCGCCGATCAGGTCGATGCCATCGCTGCCGTGCTGAATGATATGCAGCAAGCCAAGGCCATGGACCGGCTGGTTTGCGGTGACGTTGGTTTTGGCAAAACCGAAGTGGCCATGCGAGCAGCCTTTGTCGCCGTGCACGACCGCCATCAGGTGGCCATTTTGGTACCCACGACGCTGTTAGCTCAGCAGCATTACGAGAACTTCCGCGATCGCTTTGCCAACTGGCCGGTGCGGGTGGAAGTCATCTCCCGTTTTATCAGCCCGAAACAACAGACCGAGATCTTAGCCGATGCGGCCAATGGCAAAGTAGATATATTGATCGGCACCCACAAACTGCTGCAGGATGACATCCGTTTTGCCAACCTGGGCCTGCTGATTGTCGATGAAGAGCATCGTTTTGGCGTCAAACAAAAAGATAAGATCAAAGCATTGCGGGCCAATATCGATATTTTAACCCTGACCGCTACTCCTATTCCGCGCACCTTAAATATGTCGCTGTCCGGCATGCGCGATCTGTCCATTATTGCCACGCCGCCGGCCAAACGGCTGGCGGTAAAGACCTTTGTACGCGAATTTGACGATACCCTGATCCGCGAAGCCGTGCTTCGGGAAATTATGCGTGGTGGCCAGGTGTACTTTTTACACAACGATGTCGCTACCATCGAAAACATGGCCGAAGAGCTGGCGGCTTTACTGCCCGAAGCACGCATTGCCATTGCCCATGGTCAGATGCGCGAACGCGATTTAGAGCGCATCATGGCCGACTTTTATCATCAGCGCTTTAATCTGCTACTGTGCTCCACCATCGTCGAAACCGGTATCGATGTGCCAACCGCCAACACCATGATCATCAACCGGGCTGATAAATTTGGCCTGGCGCAGTTGCATCAGCTGCGTGGCCGGGTTGGCCGCTCGCATCATCAGGCTTACACCTACCTGCTGACCCCACCGGTCAAACGTTTAACCCCGGATGCGGTCAAGCGGCTGGATGCCATTGCCAGCTTGGAAGATTTGGGTGCTGGCTTTACCTTGGCTACCCACGATCTGGAAATCCGCGGAGCCGGTGAACTACTTGGCAGCGAACAAAGCGGTCAGATTGAATCGGTTGGTTTTAACCTGTACATGGATATGCTGGAACAAGCGGTCGAGGCACTCAAAAACGGCAAAGAGCCATCGCTCGATCAGCTGCTCAGCCAGCAAAGTGAAATCGAGCTGCGTATCCCAGCCCTCTTGCCGGAAGACTACATTCCGGATGTTAGCATGCGCTTATCGTTTTATAAAAAGCTGGCGTCTGCCAAAAGTGAGCGGGAGCTGGATGAGGTTCAGGTCGAGTTAATCGATCGTTTCGGATTATTGCCGGATGCCAGCAAAAATCTGGTAGCACTCTCTACCTTTAAACTACAAGCTCAGGCACTTGGCATCAAACGCATTGAAGCCAGCGCCAAAGGCGGTATAGTAGAGTTTATGGAACAAACCCAAGTAGCACCGGCTTACATTATCGAATTGATTCAAACCAAAAGCCGCGAATTTAAACTGGAAGGTGGTCAAAAACTGCGCTTTAGCAGCGAGCTGACCGATAGCCAGGCCAGACTCAGCTACATTCAGCAGTTGCTGGCGAACTTTGCCAGAGCCAGTCATCAAACGGAGCATGCATGAAACGGATCGGATTAGTCAGCGTCATCGCCAGCCTGTGTTTGCTAAAACCGCTGCTTGCCACTGAAATCGCACCAGAGCGCGTCGCTGGTGGTGATCGTTGGTTTGAAGTCGAATTTATTCTGTTTCAGCGCACGCCCGATGCCGGCCTGATTGAATCCTTTGATAGCAGCGCTAAAGCAGATAAACCAGCGCGATTTTTTGATGTGCTAAAGCCCTATTATCAGCCGGATATCCGTCCGTTACTAACTCAACTGGAACTCTGCCAAAGCACCAAACAGCAGTCAAGCCAGCGGCAAGCCGAGCCGGATCTGACTGATTATCTACCGCGCTTTAGCTGGCCACACCGTGATGCACTCTGTGTGTTTGAACCTCAACCTAAACTGTGGCAACAAGCCCTGTTTGCCACGCCAGTGGTCATCGATACCCTGCCGATGCCAAGAGCGTTGGCACTGACGCCATCCGGAAAGCTGCACCACCGTAATGTGCCCTACTTACTGGCTGCCAATGAATTACAGTTTGGCGAGATCGTGCAGCGACTGCGCCGTCAGGGTGATGTGGAACTACTGCTGCATGCAGGCTATCGTCAGGCCCCGGTGACAGATCGGCGCAGCATTCCCAGTCGCTGGTATGCTGGCAGGGATTTAAGGCCCCAATCGCTTGATCGCAATCCTTCAGCTGCAAGCAATGAAGTACGCCCTGGCCAAATCAGTTTACTGCAACCGAATCTACTGCAACGCATTGAGCAGCGTTACCAAACGCTCACCACAGAGACTATGGATAGTGAAGAGCAAAGCCTGTTGATCGATTTGAGTTTACTGGATCAACAGCAAAGTGGCGAACCATGGTGGCAGTTGGATGGCTTTATCCGGTTGCATCTGGATCATTACCTCTTTGTGAATACCGATTTCGTGCTGAGCAACAAAGTCACCGAGCAACATTTGTTACCACATCGCATACAATTCAGCCGTCGGGTGATCAGCGGTGAAATGCATTACATCGACCACCCTAAACTGGGCATGATTCTGCAAATTCGTCGTTATCAACCGCCAACAGACGTCGATCAATAGCTCAAAAATCAAGCGCTCCTTGATTGACAACTGATTTACTTTAAGATAACCTGCTCAGCGTAACAAAACGAAACATTTTTGGTCTTACAATACTTTTTCTTGCCTTCTAGAATGAATGGACTTTTTAAAGTAACACTGGATGAAGCATGGAGCCACTAGAGTCACAACCGCAATTTTCCGCTTGGCAAATCATTGTATTGTTATTGCTGTTGTTGATGACAACGGTTGGGCAATCCATTATTAGCTGGCTATTCCCTGGTTTGCAGCAGCTTTTGAATAGTGCCACCATGCAGGTGCTGGTCCCTTTATTCAGTCTTGGCTTAGTTGTCATTTTGTTTGAGCAATGGGGCGTGATTAGACTGAAACCTTATCTGATGAACTCAGGCCTTACCCTGCCTTTGCTGGCTAGTTTCGCCTTGCTTTACCCGCTACTTTCTTATTTCTAAGTTTTTAAGCGTCTTTCCAGCAGTTATCAACGACATGCCTGGTTTTGCCCGCTGCCTATATCCAGTATACTGACTCATCCTGTCTCTTAGTGAACTCATCTTGCTATGTCGATTAACTGGTTCCCGGGCCATATGCATAAGGCCCGCAAAGAAATCGCCGAGGTCATGCCTCAGGTCGATATTATCATTGAAATGCTGGATGCGCGCATTCCCTATTCCAGTGAGAATCCTCTGGTTAGCCAGTTGCGTAAAGATACCCCTTGCATTAAGGTTCTGAACAAAGCCGATCTGGCCGACCCAAGTCGAACCGATCTCTGGGTTAAGCACTTGGAGCAGGAGCGAGGCATCCGCGCCTTGCCCACCAACCAGCAAGAGCCTCAGGCCATTAAACGCCTGCTGGATTTGTGCGAGCAACTACTGCCTGAGCGGAACCTGGCGTTAAAGGGGGCCCGAGCCATGATCATGGGCATTCCTAATGTCGGCAAGTCGACCTTTATCAATATTCTGGCTGGGCGCACCATTGCTAAAACCGGCAACGAAGCTGGTGTGACCAAAAGTCAGCAACGCATCAAGCTGGAACAAAATGTGGTGCTCACCGACACCCCTGGCTTTCTCTGGCCCAAACTGAGTCCAGCCAGTTGTGGTTACCGGCTGGCCATTACCGGTGCGATTAAAGATACCGCATTTGACTACGCCGATATTGCACTTTTTGCCGCGGATTTTTTACTGGAACACTACCCAGAAGCATTGCAACAGCGTTATGCACTCGATGAATTACCGCAACAAGGCTTGGAACTCATGGATTGTATCGGAGCCAAACGGGGTTGTATGCGCAAAGGGGGTGTGGTCGATCTGCAAAAAGCCGGCACCATTTTGATTGGCGATCTGCGCACAGGTCAATTAGGCCCGCTTACCCTGGAAACTCCGGATATGATTACCGGGGAATGCCTGCAGGCAGAACAGGAAGCCGCAGCAAAAGCCAAAGAGAAAGCCGAACGCGAAAAAATACGCCAACAACGCGCCAAAAAGAAGTATCGCTAATAATCCAAGGATGATGCACCCGTGCTAACCAAACTCACAAAACTCCTTAAAGCACGCGCTGTGGTGATGCTGGCCGATAAGATGGTCAAGCTTGCCGCAGGTGCTGTGCTCACTATTTTGCTGGCTCGCATGTTGGGTGCTGCAGAGCTCGGAGTTTTTGCCATTGTCATGGCCTGGAGTGCCTTCCTGGTGCCGATTGGTAGCATGGGACTGAACAATATCGTAGTACGCCGGATGCAACAACAGCCGACCAGCGAAGCCGCCATGTCCTTACTTTATACAGCGGTTGCTTTACGGCTGGGCACCGCCTTGCTGGCTGCCACCATGGCCATCAGCCTGTTCTGGTGGTTTTACCCGGATTTAATGTCAGGCCATACTGGCATTGCTGTGCCGATGCTGTTTGTACTGCAAAGCTTTTTTGGCTTATTGCTGTTCGAGTTTTACCTGCATTATCAGGGTACTTTCCGTAGCCTGGCGTTGGTTAAAATCGTCATTACCTGTTTGAGCTTTGCAGCCAAGTTATGGTTATTACTGAGCGGCTATGGCATCGCCAGTTTACTTTGGCTTACAGCTTTGGAATTTTTATTGGTAGGTCTCAGCCAGTATTGGCTTTATCGACGCAAACAACAGCCCTGGGCTGGCAGTGACCACCTCTGGCCAGGCTTTTCCTGGCGTTTTATCCGGCTTGAGCACGCGAAGGCGTTGCTAAAACGCTCAAGCTGGCTCTGGCTTTCTGGCATTGTCTCGGTGATTTACCTGAAAATTGATCTGGTGATGCTGGGTGCTATGGCAGGCGCTGAGCAAGCTGGCCTCTATGCGGCGGCCAGTCGCCTGTCGGAACTCTGGTACGTCTTTCCTGCCACCCTGGCGGCGCGCTATTATCCAGATATGCTCAAAGCCTACCAGCACAGCTGGCCACGGTATCTGGCAAGGTTGCGGCGTTTTGCCGGTCTTTTCCTAACCACTGCGCTGGTGATAGCGGTGATTATGACGCTGACCGCCAGCTGGCTGGTGCCCATGCTGTTTGGCAAGGACTTTGCACCCGCCATTGCTGTGCTGCAAATTCATATCTGGGCCGGTTGCTTTATCTTTGTCCGTTACTTGATTAGCCAGCATTTGGTGATCACTGAGCAAGAACCCTTATCTTTGCTGAGCCACGGCATCGCAGCGCTGCTAAATATCGGTTTAAACTGGTGGCTTATCCCCATTATGGGTATACAGGGAGCGGCATGGGCTACACTGATTGCCTATGCTTATGCCTCCGTTTTCTTTTTATTTTTTTCCGCCACCACGCGCAATCAACTTTGGCAGCTACTGCGCCTAAAGGTTGAATCAGCGCCTAAGGAATCCAAATGAGTCATAAACCTTATCGTATTGAAATCAAAGGGGTACAGTTTCGTAATAAAGGTGCTTACCTGATGCTGCTGAGCTGCCTGCAAGGTTTAAAGCCAGTGGAAAACTGCGAACTGGTGCTCTCGCCAGGTCCTAACCTGCCTTACCCAGAGCGGGCCAGGCTTGGGGCCTGGCAGAAGTTATCTTTTCGGCGAAAATCTATCGACCTGACCGACTGGATCAGCCGCTTGCCAAAGCCATTGATTCGTTTGTTTAACCGCTATGGCATGGTGACAGAGCGTCAGGTCGATGCTGTTTTGGAAGCCAGCGGCTTTGCCTACGGCGATCAGTGGCCACTGCAGTTTTTGCAAAATACCGCCCGTGAAGTAGAGCGCTTTGCCAAAGCAGGCAAACCCTTTATTTTTATGCCACAAGCCTTTGGCCCTTTTGAAAGCCCGGCCAGTAAAGCTGCTATGCGGCAGATTATTCAGCATGCCCGCCTTATTTTTGTGCGCGATGCCGTATCGAAACAGCATCTGGAGTCCTGTGTGTCACCATTGCCAGCGCATGTGATTCAATCGCCCGATTTTACCATTGGTTTAAGTCCTGAGCCTTTAGCGCGACCCGCAATGCCTTATGCAGCGTTGATCCCTAACAATAAAGTCATCTCTCCTTACCACCATGCCAATGCCGAGCAATTAAAAGACGACTATCTGGCTGCGTTTGTGCTGGCAGCCGACCAACTACACCAGGCCGGTTATCAGGTCAAACTGGTTAATCACGAGGGTAAAGAGGATGCCGAACTATGCCAACATATCCAGGCCAGAGCTCAGTATGCTGAAGTGATCGAAATCGAGGATCCGCTGGCTGTGAAGGCCTATATTGGGGGGGCCAGTCTGGTGGTAAGCTCACGTTTTCACGGCGCTATCAATGCATTGAGCCAGGGTGTACCCTGCATCGCCACCAGCTGGAGCCATAAATATCGCCAAATGATGCAGGACTTTGGCATGGCAGACTACTGCATTGAAACACTGACCCCAACTAGCCTGGAACATAGCCTGAGGCAGCTGTTGGCCAATCAGGAAGCCATAACCGCACAACTCACTGCAGCGAAAGAAGCTCTGCAGCAACAAAACCAACAAATGTGGCAACGTATCTATCAGCAGCTACCTGTCGGCTGACCGGCAGCTGTCTCAATTGCAACGCTCTACCCACCAAAACGCGAGCGGCGCTCAGTAGTGTCAATAAGATTCACCGGACGGATTAACGGCTGGCCACCATCACGCGCAATTGGCACCCATGGAATCATGCCTTTTCCGCGGGCAGAGCGTAAAGTAAAGAGATCAAACGGGATCGAGATGTAGAAACCTTTGGTAAAACTGCCTTCGCCATAATCCTTTGATGAGACATTGGTAAAAGCCGCATGAGCCCCCACCACGACGCCACTGTGAAAGCGCTTGGCAAAATCAATTTTCACACCATCGTCTCCTGCCAGAAAACGACCAATATTAAACGTAAGCAACACATCATCCAGCAGCTCAGGCTGCCAGTAAATATTGGCATGTCCAGTCACCACATGGTAACCCATAAAATCAAAGTCATTCTCAAAAGACCGCTGCCTTACCCAGTTGATATCAAAACCAACCGCCACATTACTGTCTATCGGTCGGTACAGGACTTCGGCGCCTACCCCACCAAACATCGACTCAAGATAACCAGCATAGCTCTGAACATACCAGTTCTCTGCTGGATTGCCTTGCCAGCTCGCATAGAGATTTTCCATGGTCAGCTTATTGCGGGTTACATACTCACGCACATAAGTACGTACTCTGGGCAAAGGCGTATCCTGACTATCGACGGTAAAATTAAATTTATCGAAGTTCTCAAACACGGTTAGTTTAGCTGTGCTATTTAATGCGAGGCCTGAACCAAACTGATAACCAGCCGTAGCCAATAAACCCGTCTGGTACATGAAAAAGGTTTCAGGACTTCCAAAGCTCTGGATCCAGAAAGCCTCAGCACCGTAATAATGACCACGGAATTGTGAACGCTCTAACCAGCTAGTCACCGACTCTGGTTCAATACGCCGATAGCTTGAAGTTACATCGGATTGCAACGATTGATAGGTCACAGCAGCAATAAAATCACTGGCATCGATGACGGTCTCAACCATCGGCCGGTTGCCTTCCAAATCAACAATCCGATACTGTTTGACCGAACGAGGCAGCTCTGTAGCCAACACCCGACCGATCCGCTCAATGGCCACATCCTGATTACGGTAAGCAAGCTGATTGCCTATCACCACCACTTCGTCATCCGTTAATTCAATACTACGAAGCACAAAACCTGCTTCAGTGCGCAACATGCTTGCCAATTGCTGACGGGCGATCTGTTCGGATGTCAGAGTCAAATGCTCTGGCACTTCACGAGGGGGTGGGTCCAGTTTAATTTGGCTGATTGAGTGCAAATCAAAGGTGTAATGCACACCAAAAGCAAAGGTATTGCCGCGCTGATAACTGGCACTCAAGTCAAAGTTGCCCCACTGATAGGTGGCACCAGCATTCCAGCGGCTGCGCTGCACTATCTCAATGCCGGCTCTATCGCGGCTGTAATCATTGCCTTCGTATTCCAGCTTTAAACGGAGTGGTTGCCAAGGGGTTTGGTATTCCACACCACCAAACAGCGAAGCTGGGCCTTTAAAAAACTGCTGGTAATCAATCTTGCCACCCTGACCAGAAAAACCAGTGGGTCGCTGGCAAAATGAGTCGCGCAGATCACAAAAAGGATTACGAGTATTGCCAGCAGCACCTAAATAGCCCCAGCCCATTCCCAAGTGAAGATCCAAGGGGCCTACCCGCTTACTGGCAGCAATAAATTCGCTCTCAAAAGTACCTGTACCGCCAAAATCGCGAAAACCTATCGACAGCTCCGGCAACCAATAAGACTCTTGCAACAAGCGAAACTTTGCATCTATGCCTTTGTCTTTGTAGGTCTGATCGCCACTAAAACCAGGAAAAGGGCTGTACAAGCGGTTGCGAATATCAGCGTAACGAATAGTCGTCTCCATCCAGGGAAACAATGTCAGGCTAGCGGTCCAGAATCGGTATTCTTCATTATCGCTGTACCCCAGTACCAAACGACCTTCCTCTGCCATACGGGCTGTTGGTACCTGAATTAAGCCAACCCCGCCATGACTGCCCTGGCTGTAATGCAGCGGCTCGGCCTTGGTTGGGAAGCCCTGCAAGGCAAAGCTGGGCGGAGCCGTGATACCAAGCGCCAAAGTAATCAATGACAAACGAAAGAAGGGGCGCTGCTTTTTGACAACTAAACTCATGGCAAAATCCTGTGCGCGACTAACTGAACAAGTTCCTGATTCAGGCTGCGAAATTCTTTAGGCAAGATACGAGGATGCAATGGTAGAAAGACCTGACTGCCAGGCTGAAGCTCCTGATGCTGTCGATTCCAGTAACCACGCCCAACTTGCGCAATATGCCCATTGGCCTGAACCACATAAAGCCAACTTGGATCTGCCTGCTGCAATGCAGGCAACCCCGACAGATAAGCATGAACCGAAGCAGCATTTTGATGTGGTAAGGCACGCTCTTCCGCGATAGCACCGACAAACAGCACCTCATCAGGCCGTGGAGCCAATCTGAGGATATAGTGGCCTGGATCCAGTCTAGGATTGGCGGCCTTATGGATACGAGCCAGATCATAGTCGATAGACACAACCTGGCGCTCCGCAAGCTGCCAATTGTTCACTTGTTGGCGAAGTGACTGCAACACCAAAACATTTTGAGTATGATTGCGTAACTGCCAGTGCTGTTCTAGTCGTTGTAAGCGGGTAAGCAGCTCCTGTTGTTGCTGCTGTATCTGTGAAGACTGTCGATACAAGGCTGCGGCTGGCCAGTACAGCTGCTCAGGCTGGGGCACTAACGTCAGTAGCTGACTTAGACGTGGCGGCTCAGCATAGGCGTGCCAAAGCTCTGAGTCAGCTTTAATCTGAACCACCACGACCGGCTCAGCGGCCGCTAAGCGGAAACTGAGCATAACTATGGCGGCGAGCAAAACTGTGCGAACAGAAATCATCATAAGGTGCCCATCGAATCCTTGACTGAGGCGGTATTTGCCGTGATCAGACGAGCCGCCTGGCTGATGTACGTAATATGAAATACCGGACTATGCGGCGCCAGTTGCTGCCTGCTTTGCAGCAGCACCCCTGTAGACTCATCAAACCAGAATAGGTTCTCGAAAGTTGTATTTGTCTGCGCGACAGTAACCTGCTCGCGTATCAACCGGGTGCTGAATCGCTGCTCAAACACCGTGATATCTGCCTGCTGCTGGCTGAAAACCGAGCTTAGTTGATAACCACTTTGCTGACGATACTGCCAATCGGTCAGACGTTGCCATTTTGCATCAGCATCCTGCACGACTTTTTCGCGAAGTGGGTCGGCTGCCGTATTACTCACATAGGTTAAATCATTGTTTAGGCCGAGCGTGCGAACAATACGTCCGTGCTCCATCACCAACATCACATGATCAGCGGACAGCCATTTATGTTGGCCGTGCTCGAGCTTAGCCAGCACCATACTGGCCCTGGGCGCGTTATCTGGCTGGATATAAATCAGGTCAAACTCTGAGGCAGCAACCTCATCCAGCGTTAGGGTCACATCGTCCGCTGATGAGAAACCAAGTCGAACGGTATCCAGTAAGGCATATTGGGTAGAACTGCAGGCAATCAGTGAACAGGCCAGAATAATCATTGCAATAAAACGGGAACAGTAATTCATGGCATTCTCGGTAGTTTCTTGCACAAAAAAGCCGCCATCAGGCGGCTTTATCAAAAACGATACAATTACTGAGCGCTAGGAGCGTAAGTAAAGGTGACCAGCTGCGTGAACGTATTAGTTCCAGTACCAGTTACAATAGTGGTACTGCCAACACAGAAGCCATCAGCATTGATTTGATCATCACCCTGACAACCCAGTACTGGTGGAATGATGATTTCTTCATCAGGCAGTGTGGTGCCACGGCTGTTAGAAATAATAGCAGCAGCAACAGCCAGGCCAACAGCACCAGCAACGATGTGCTCGCCATTCACATTACCAAAAGCACCAGCACTTGAACCACCAGCCTGCTCCTGAGCAACAGCAGTACCCGAAACAAGAGCAGCCATCGCGGCTGCAACTAAAAGCTTTTTCATAGAAATCCCTCTATTTCCCTAAACAGACTCTCAATGCTTGATGTTAACCGAATATACCTTTCCCAGCAAGTGCTTTATGGCAAAACCACGAAAAAATTAAAGCAATGGCAGCATCAAGCAGACAACTGATTAACAGCAGCTCCGGTATCTACCAATAGCCTGGACACCGGGCTTGGCTCGGTTTCAGGTTGATGATTCGCAGCACTGTTTTGCTGCGCCTCTAATACCAGATCACAGAGTTTGTCCTGATAACTAAAGTCTATGGGTGCCCCTTTCATACAAGCAATCAGATCTTGCACAGCAAAAGCATCGCAACAGGCTTCCAGTGAGCCAAGCAACGTCAATACCGCCGGCCAATCCAGGCTGGCCTCGTCTCCTGCCATAATGCGAGGATGTGCTGTTTCGCGGATATTCTGACCAATAATAAGCTCTTCAAACAGCTTTTCTCCTGGCCGCAAACCCGTATAACGAATTTCAATATCCCCCTCTGGATGCTGTAAGTCTTTTACCTCCAACCCCATCAAGTGAATCATACGACGCGCCAGCTCATCAATACGCACCGGTTCGCCCATATCCAGCACAAAAACATCACCGCCCTTCCCCATAGCACCAGCCTGGATCACCAATTGAGCGGCTTCAGTAATGGTCATAAAGTAGCGGATAATATCTTTGTGTGTCACAGTCACAGGCCCACCGCGCCGAATTTGCTCGCGAAACAGGGGCACCACCGAACCCGACGACCCCAGCACATTGCCAAAGCGCACCATACTAAAACGCGTCTTGCTATCCTGCCGCTTCGCAATGGCCTGCAGCACCAGCTCAGCAATACGTTTGGATGCCCCCATCACATTGGTTGGCCTTACCGCTTTATCGGTAGAAATAAGCACGAAGGTTTCTACTTTCGCTGCTATGGCCGCTTCAGCGGCATACCAGGTACCAAACACATTGTTGCGCACCCCTTCCACTACATTAAATTCGACCATAGGCACATGCTTGTATGCCGCAGCATGATAGACCGTTTGCACCCCAAAGCTTTGCATGACGGAACGCATTCGTTGCTGATCCTGCACAGTTCCCAAAATGGTACGCAACTCCACATCGAGTTTATCACGCTCCACCAACAACCGAAGCTCCTGCTCTACACTGTATGCAGCATACTCAGATAGCTCAAACAACACCAACATGGTCGGTTCATTTTTCAAGATCTGACGACATAACTCCGAGCCAATCGAGCCACCGGCACCGGTCACCATCACCACCTTGCCTTGAATATTGGCGTGCATTAACTTGAGCTTGGGTGCCTCTGGATCCCGGCCCAGCAAATCTTCAATTTTCACATCCTGCAACTCATCAATGCGCATATCGCCATTGACCAGCTCATTCATCCCAGGCACCGACTGCACCGGAACCGGCAAGGTCTCTAATGCATCTAAAACTTCGCGCCGACGGACTCTGCTAGCCGATGGTAAGGCCAAAAGAACCCGCTGAATATTCTGCGTTTTGATCAACAGTGCAATGTTGTGAGGATTGCCTACCGGCATGCCGAGAATGGTAGATTTTTGCAAAGTACTGTCGTCATCGACAAACAGGATTGGATGGTATTGATCACCGTTTAACAGAGCTTGCGCCAGCTGACGGCCTGAAGAGCCGGCACCATAAATCAGTACCCGCTCTTTCAGCGAATTGTTCATTTGAACCAAAAACATGCGCGCCAGCAAACGTGAGCCTGCACAAAGCAGCATCGCTAAAAGCGCGTAAACAAAGATCAGATTGCCTTTATCTTCCACCCCAAACAGGGCAAACAGCACACTGATCAATAAAGCACTGCCAACAATACCTGCCAGCACAGCACCAAAAGCATGCTGACCAATGTAACGGATCACCGCACGATACAAGCCCAACTTAGTAAAAGTTAGTAATGTCAGCGGAACGGTCAGCGCAAAAGCCAGCGCAATTTCCGGAATATGCCCACTCACACCATTCTGGGTGAGGAAGTAAGCCGAAGCCATGGCAAAAATCAGAAAAACTATATCGGCGATCACCGAAAAAAAGCGCTTTACTGGCCTAGGCAAGGATAAAAGCCAAGCTAACATGAAGATTCCTTTACAAGACTGAGCATAAGACCAACAGTCAAAATTTGAACCAGTATAGCGCATCGGCGCGTATTAATTAAGCTCAATACCAAGTAAACCCTAGCTTCGAGCGTCCTCAGTTACCAACTCCTACCAGCTTGTTGCAGGACTTCTGCCAACTGGTTACAACAATGTTCCATTTGTTGGTCGGTGATACTCGGATGCACCAACAACATCAAACTTGTCTCGCCCAGCAGCTTCGCACAGGGCAGTCGCTCGGTGGGCCGAAAAGGCGTATCAGCAAAAGCCTGCTCCAAATACACTTCACTGCAACTGCCCTGATAACAAGGAACATCTGCAGCCATCAATCGCTGGCAGATAGCATCTCGGCTCCAACCAGCAGCCAGCAACTCAGGCCGGACAAAAAAGTAGTGCTTGTACTCAGCGTGTAGGACATCATCCGGTACCTGAACCCGCCGCAGCAGAGGGAAGGCTGCCGCCGTACCATCCAGCTGAGCGGCCAACTGCCGTCGACGCGCACTCCAGTCAGGCATACGTTGTAACTGAATACGACCAATGGCAGCTTGCATTTCCATCATGCGCCAATTGTGTCCAAAGCTGTGGTGCAGCCAACGAAAGCCTGCCGGGTGCTGCTGATGATAGACCGCATCATAGCTTTTACCATGGTCTTTTAAGGCCCACACTCGTTGCCATAACGCTTCATCATTGGTGGTGACCATGCCGCCCTCACCACCTGTAGTCATGATTTTATCCTGACAAAAGGACCAGGCGGCAATATGCCCCAAAGAACCAACCGAACGGCCTTGATAACGGGCACCATGTGCTTGGGCACAATCCTCAATCACCCAGAGGCCATGCTGCTGTGCCAACGCCATGATGGCATCCATATCGGCTGGCATACCAGCCAGATGCACCACCACAATAGCTTTGGTCTTTGAGGTCAGACAAGGCGCAATGGTATCGGCAGACAATGCCTGGGTATTCAAATCCACATCAGCGAATACCGGAGTTGCACCGGCATTCACTACAGCCGACACCGTGGCGATAAAGGTGCGGGGCGGAACTATCACCTCATCGCCAGGGCCCAGCTGCAACGCCTTTATAGCCGCATCCAGTGCCAGGGTGCCATTGGCCAGGGCCACTGCAAAACGACAATCGGCAAAGACGGCAAATTCTTGCTCGAACAAGCGGGTTTGCTCTCCAGTCCAGTAATTCACCCGGTTGGATAATAATACCTGCCTGACGGCCTCGGCTTCTTCCTCTGAAAAACATGGCCAGGGTGCCAGTGTTGTGTTCAACATTGGGGGCTCCTCCGCTCCAGCCGCTTAGCCAGAGCCGGTGAAAAGGTAGCAAACAGGTACAGCAGATCGCGCCAGACACTGTACTCCTGATAATAAGCGAGGTTGATCCGTACTTTATCAGGCCAAATCACCTCATCATTGTAAGCTTTGGCATCACTGGCCGCTGCCAGCAAGGCTTCTTCATGGCGATATTTAATGGAAGCCGGTCCAGTAATGCCTGGGCGCAGCTGCAAGATGAGCCGCTCTTCACCCTGCAAGCAGTCAGCATAACCAGGAACATCTGGCCGGGGCCCAACAAAGCTCATGTCACCTTTTAACACATTCCAAAGTTGCGGCAACTCATCAAGCTTAAAGCGGCGGAAAAGACGGCCACTGCTGGTAATATCGTGCTGACAATTAGCAGTAATGGAGCTTCGTTCCCCCCGGGCATCAAACATGGTTTTAATTTTACACACCCAAAAAGGCCGACCGAACCGACCAATGCGCTGTTGAGTAAAGATACCATTGCTTCGGGTTTCCACGCTCGCAATCAGCCAGCAGAGCAGCAGCAACCAGCCAAGCGCAATCAAGCCAGCCAGCGCCAGCAAAAAATCCAGGCTACGTTTGATAAAAGCTTGCCGGGGCGTCAAGTCAGCACTCCTAAAACTTATTCAACGCAATCAATTTACGCAGTAACAAACGCCACCAGGGCGCCGTGTCGCCAGATTGCTGACGCAACTGCTGCATTTGGGCAATCACATGCTCTGGTGTGGCATACGCCTGCGTCACCGAACTTAAATAACACGGATAGAGGATCAAGGTGGCTGCCACCAACTCTGCCAGGCTACGTTGCCTTCCTCTGCGTGGTGGCGGGTACCTATCGTCTGTTAGCCCCCAACCAGCATAAAATGGCTGACCATAACACACCACTCTTCGCTGGCGCAGCAAAGCTTCAAAGCCAGCCAGTGACGTCAGGGTATGCACCTCATCCACCAGTGTCAAAAGATGCGCCATATCTTCAGCAAGCACCACTTCATTGCAATACTGACTGGCCTGCTGCTCGGCGCTACCTGCCACGCGAAGGCCTGCCTGCACATCCGGATGAGGCTTGTACAGCAACCACGCATCAGGATTCGCTTCTCGCACAGCCTTAATCAAGGCCAGGTTGGTTTTAAGTACCGGTGAGCCTAACTGGATAGAGGCATCAGACTCAACCTGCCCCGGAATAAGAATGACTCGCGGCTTACCGACTGGACGTTGCCAATGACTTTGGCCAAGATTGTACTTAGTGACCTTGCTTTGCAGCAATAACTGAATCAGGCGCTCTGCCCTGGCTTGCAATTCAGCTGGAAAATCTTGCTGTTGCAACAAGGTTTCCAAAGCCGATGGCCGGGTAGCATCGTAATAAATACCCTCGTTATCCAGCACCCAGGATGCCGGGCGAATCAAATCGGCGCCAAGGCCCACCGAACGGATAAAGCCATCTTCAACATGCAGCCGTGGCGCAGCAAGATCTGTGCTGTTTTTCACGCCCCAGACAGCCAGTGTCTGGTAAGCATCACGCTCGGCGGCTTGTTTAACAAAGGTAAGCTGACTGCCTTGCAGGAACTTTCTGAGTATAGGTTTCTTCCAACGAGGGAAACGCAAAGCCTGCACCTGCAGCGGGAAACGCGAACGCTGAGACCGCTGCAATGCCAGCCAGTCAAGCAAAGTCTCCACTTCGCAGGGTTGTGAGGTTTCCGGATCGATGTATCTGGGATAGTCAATTAAGGCCGCATGGATCAATTGCTGCAACGAAACCGCACCGCGTCGTTCAGGCGCTGGCAATGCATCCACTGTCAGCCCCCAGCCAGCGTAAAACGGCATGCCAAAGGTGTACACCGGCTTTTGCCAGAGCAAGGCTTCAAACCCCATCTGCGAAGTCACGCAATAAACCGCCGTGGAGCCTTCAAGTAAGCAAGCAGGGTGAGCGTCTTCAGCCAACAATTGAACCCGTGCGAAATCCGCAGCCGACAGACGCTGTTCCAACGCATCAAAATGTCCCTGCTTTTTGCCTGTCAGCACATCTGGGTGGACTTTCAGCACAATCCGATGCTTTGGATACTGCCGCAAGGCAGCGTCCAGCATCTGCCAAAAGCGTTCCGCATCGGCCAAGCCAAAACGAATGGAAGCATCACCATAGGTTTGGTCTACCACCAATACAAAAGGCTCAACAGGCAGTTGCAGCAAGTCCCGATTGTGATTGTACTTAGACACCCGCCCTCGTTGCCATGCTTGCTGCAAGGCGCTGGCCCTGTCGGTCTGTATTTTTGTCAACGGCTGCTGAACCAAACGCTCCAGCCGCGATGGGCCAGAGGCATCGTAATAAATGCCCTCATCATCCAGCACCACCGAATAAGGCGGACAATGCAGCCCCAACCCAAGCGAGCGTAAAAAACCGTCCTCCAACCGTAAAACTGGTAACTGCTGCCTGGCCGCATAGCGCTCCCCCTTAGCAGCCGAAGGCTTTTTACCCCACACTAAGACAGCATCAGCCTGTGCGGGCCGCAAGCTGAGCCGGGCAGAGTAACGCACCACAGCGCCCTGTAAGAACTGAGACAAATAAGGCAGCTTCGCCAATGCCGGTGATAGCGTCAGCAAACAGTTTCTGTTGGATAACTGCTCAACCACAACTGCAGGCATCATTCGTCCCACACCGCACGTTCTAATTGGCTGGATGACAGAACAGCTCGCTGCTGCAGCTGCTTACGCAATTCTGGCTTTCGAGCCAAATCCACTATCGCATCTGCCCAGACTTGTGGTTGATTTGGCAGCAACAAGCCATTCTCACCATGGCTGACTACTTCGCTGTATATACTACCCTCAGTATAAATTCCCACTGCACCTGCCCGGGTAATATCAAAGAACTTGGTGTAAGAACGAGCCTGATTAAAGCGCCCGCCGAGCAAGGGTGCCAAGCCAATATCCCGCTGGCCCCTGGACAGCAACGCCTGGTAGGCTGGCCAGCTCATAGGATGCAATACATGCACAGGGCCCATCCCCCGGTACATCAGATTCACCTCTGCACCACCAATAATTTCAAAGCTAACGCCCTGTTCAGCTCTGAACACCTCTTCAACAACCGGCCTTAACCAATCAATTTCATGACGATGTGAGGCTGAACCATGGTAAAACAACGTCAATTGCTGCGCCGTCGCCGGTGGCAGACATGCCTGCACCAGTCGGGGCCGCCATGCCTGATACTTTTGCTGCAAGTAGGGTGTAGATACCCAGAGTTCGGCCTGGCTTTGTTGCAGCCATTTTTTTCGGGTATACGCCATTCGGGCGAGCTTGTAGCGGTAACGCCAGGGCAAGCCATTAAATGCCGATAAATCAAACAGGTCATCGTCCATAAAATAAACCAGACGCTTCACCTGACTCGCATGCAAGCGGATCCAGCGTTGCCAGCTCTTGCTGATATAACGGACAAAGACAACGGCGACCTGCTCACCAGCACGGAGTTGCGGCAACTGGTTCAATCCTAAATGCTCAACATCCAGCTCACTTTGCTTCAATTCTGGCGCCACAAAAAAATCCGTTGACGGATTGGAGCGCTCTTCCACCACAAAAATACGACTCAGTTTCAAGGCTGCCATGGTTTGCTTACTCGTGGAGCGGCACTTAAGCGGAAATCGGCCGCTGTGCCATTTAAATTCGGATTATAAAACGGATCACCCTGCATAATCTGCGCCCAGCGTTTACGCATGTAGGCGGCTTCCTGAGCAGCGCGGCGCTGTTTTACAGGATTATCATCCTTGCCACGCGATACGGACTCGTAATGATACAACAGCGCCAGCGGGGTATACAGCACCCGCCAACCGGCTTCCCGAACTTTTAAACAATAATCGACATCGTTAAAGGCGACGGTCAGTTCGGTTTCATTGAGTCCGCCCAGCTCCTGGTAAAGCGCGCGTCGGGTAAGTAAACAAGCCGCCGTTACTGCGGATAAGTCCTGCGACAGAACTGCCCGCCCCATATAACCGGGCTCGCTGGCTGGTAAGCGAAAGTGCAGATGGGTAGCACAGCCACCAACACCAAGGACATCGCCAGCGTGCTGCACCCTTTCATCGGCAAACAACAGGCGCGCTCCGACAATACCAACATCGGGCTGACTCAACTGACCAACCATTTGTGCCAACCAATCGGCACGAATCACCTCGGTATCATTATTCAACAAACAAATCAGCTCACCCGTCGCGTGCTGTACCGCGTAATTATTGATGGCCGAGTAATTAAAAGGCTGATCGAAGCGCAGCACCCGCACCCGGGGATCCTGTGCGATCTCAGCAAAATAGTTTAAAGTGGCCGGATCATCGCTTTGGTTATCAACAATCAGTACTTCAACCGCCGGATAATCAGTGCCATCAAGCACACTGGCGACACAGGGCTTTAGCAAATGCAACATATTGCGGGTTGGGATCACCACCGACACCAAAGGTACCGGCTGTGGCACTGCATAGTGAATATCCAGATAGCCATGGCTGTTTGATTCCACCCGGGCTGTAATGCCCTGACGACTTAAATGCTGCGACACCACATCAGCGCTAAGTGCTGGCTGAGCCCCAGCCGTAAGGCTTGGTTGGTGCCATAAAATGGCCGGAATATGCTGGACACAGGTATCGGGCAATTCAGCCAGTTGCAACACCAATTGCTGCACAGTCGGTACCTGGTCTTTCAACGTTGCACTTTCCAACCAACCGCTTTGCAACAAAGCGCCGGCCTTTACCAGCAACGTATCGCCGGTGAAATGACTGCTACGCGCCAGCTCCAGGCTCCAGTCTGGCTTAAACTGCGGGGCTGTGCGCTGACCGCTGTCATCCAACAGATCATGGTCGCTGTACAGCCAACTGGCCGCAGAAGCTTCAAAAGCTTCCAGCCACCAGCAAAGCGCCATCGGTGCCAAAGCAACCCCTGCAGGCATGATCAACACCGGCTGGTTTGGTTCCAATGCAGCCAGGCCCTGTTGCAGCTGATCGTGGCTGCACTGTTGTCGTGGTACCCGACAAGGCAAATCCACTTCTGATGCAGTAGCGAGTACCAAACAATGTAACTTGGACACAGCCGCCGCATTCAGGCCCAAACTCAGCTCAATACTGGCTAAAGTGCGTTGCCAGCAGGTTGCAGTTGTGCTTTCCTGTTCCAGCAACACCAGCGTCAGTCGGTGTTTAGCAAGCAGTGCAGGTAAGCGCTGCTGCACCGCTTTTCGCTGGCGGGCGGTCAGGCTCTCAAAGCGCTGCTGCCACTCCAGATAGTCCATCTCGGGCGCACAGGCACGTAACTGGCCGATACGCCGATAACATTCGGCAGGCGCTCTGCAAACCAACGGCCAATCAATACCGGCTTGCTGGCGTTGCGCTCTTGACGCCCGCCAGCAAAACAAGGCGATGCGGCGCCACAAACGCCATTGGTATTGCCAGCGACTGACTGGCTGCCACTGCAAACCGTCCAGCACAAAACGCCCCGGCTGTTTTAAAGGCTGCAGCCAAGCCTGGCTGGCACCATCAGGAATACAGAATACTTCGGCCAACGTACCTTTTAAGCTGGTAGGGACCGGCAGTTGCACCACCCCTGCAGGAGTCAGAAAACACACATGCAACTCAGCAGAGCCATCCAGTACCTGGATACCACCTGACAGCGCCAACCAACGCCCGGTCAGACCGCCAATGAGTTCAATACGACTTGCGCTATCCCCCAGCCAGGTGCCACTCTCAGGCTGCCAGCTGGCAGCCTGTACTTGCCAAGTCGCCGCTGCCGGCATCTTTGCGGCCATGTGCGTCATCGTCTTTCCTGTAGGGTAATGCCCTGTTCAACAAGCCAGTTTGCCAACTTTTGCTGCAGTGCCGCTGCGCTATAATCAGCAACCACCTGCTGAAAAGCCGTTGTGATCAACTGCTGGCGCAGCGGTACATTTTCCACTAAGCGTGCAATCGCCGCGGCAACCGCCTCAATATCGGCAAAATCTGCCAGCAGACCTGTTTGCTCATGTAGCACCAGCTCGGGTAAAGCGCCCCAGCGATAACATACCACCACGCGTCCGGCCGCCATGGCTTCGAGCACTGTGCGGCCAAATGATTCTTGAAAATGCGACAAGTTGACAACAATATCCAGTGGTGCCAAGGCTTCCTCGGGTGACTTGGCGTAACCGGCAAAATGCAGCGAAGCAGGCAAACGGCCAGCAGTTTGCTCTGCTTTTAGCTGCACAGTATGGTCGTTATCCGGCCCAATCAACCAGCACTCCACCGGTAGCTGCTGTGCGGCCAGCAATTGACTAAGCCGAACAAAATCTTGCAGGCCTTTTTTTGGCAGATTACTACTGATCATACCCAATCGAAGCGGGAGATCCCCGGCTCGTTTCGGCAGCCGTGCAAAGCGATCTACGTCCACCACATTGTTCATTACCGTTGTTCGCTCAGGAGCCTCCAAATAGTCTGCTGTAGCCCTGGAGTTGGCAATAAACCCATCCGCCAAAGCCAACAAATGGCTACGGATTTGGCAAGCCTCGGCACCAAGTTCGGCGCACAATGCTTCATCAGCTGCAGGCAGCTCCCGCACATGCACAATGCCAGGGATCAGCAACTGACGTGCCGCATGCAAAGGCTCATACAGCACCAGAGTATTGCAATAACACAGGACAGGCCGGTACGCTTGCATCAGGGTTTTAAAGCGTAAAATGGTTTGCTCACAAGGCTGCCGCCCCTGATACCACCAACGATAAGGCAACAGCACCAGTTGCTGAGCCAGAGCCTGCAGTTGCGAAAGGTAACTGTCAGAGCGAGCACCAGGCAGCGTAACCAACACATTCAATTGTAACGCTTGTAGCGCCTTTAACACATCCAGCAAGCTGCGCTCAGCACCGTACAGATCCGGGCCGGCTGCATGCGCAACCACCAACAACCAGGGACGCTCGGGCCAGATGGCACAGGCCCCTGTCAACTGCACACAACCATAATCCTGCTGGTCGTCTGCATCTTCCAGGCTTTCCAAATAATGGAGCAGTGGGTTGGCGTGGGCTGTTATGTTCTGTTGCAATCGGTAGCCACTGCTGCTGAAATTTGGCCCTGGATCGCGATTCTCCTGGCCACCATAGCGCAGATAATGCAGCGCCGGATCCATGCCCGCGTTGGCAACATCACGGTAAGTCGATAAATACCAGTCAGGTTCAAACAAATCACTTTGTTGCAGCAACAACAACTTACGGTGCTCTTGCTGCTGAGCTGTGCCCCGACACATTCGGGCTGGCACCACAAAAGGCCTTTGCTGGGGCAACTGGGGCAGATACAACTGCTTAGGCTGTGCTACAGCCTGATGCCATTGCCTCGCGGCCGCCAGATAACGCTGGCGCAAGCCAACAAATTGGGTGCGTAAGTGGGTAGCGCTTTGCTGCGTTAAAGAAGTAGCATCGCTGCGGCCAAACGACAAAGGGATACCCGGCAATACATCGACAAGTGCGCGCGAACCAAACGCCGCCTGGATGCGTTCCAGGTACTCGGTGTCGGCATTCACCGACACCCGATCCCAAAAGCCGATAGTTTTGAATACCCGACGTCGAAACAGTAACGATGAGGTATTGCGGTAGATCCAACCCGGCTCAGGGCGCCAGCGTTCAAACACCAGCTCCGGCAAGGTACGTACCCAGTGCGATAAAGACGCCATGGCTTTCGGGTTGGCTTCAAGTGCCCGCACCTGATGCTCAATTTTTTGTGGATGCGACCAGTCGTCGCTGTCATGCGTGGTGATAAAACGTCCGCGCGCCTTTGCCAGGCCTGCATTGCGGGCGGCATAAGCCCCCTGATTTTCCGGCTGGCGCAGCAATCGAATACGGCTATCACTGGCCGCAAACTGCTCAACCACGGCAGCAGACTCATCGCTGGAAGCATCGTCGACAACCAGAATTTCAAGCGCTTGCCAACTTTGTGCCTGCAAACTACGCAGCGCCGTTGCTATCGTTTGTGCCGCATTAAAACAGGGGATAATCACCGACACCAAAGGCATTTGAGTTGGCAGATAACTGCGCCAACCGCTGCGTTTTTTCGCAGCTACCGGCTCTGTGCTTAGCTGATCCAGCTGCACAGTCTGCGCTGGCTGCAGCACTGCCAAACCCGCTTGCTGAAACACCCGGTTGAGATCCTGCAACTTGGCCGCACCGCATAACAATGACGCCCGGGCCAGTAATAAATCAGGCAATTCCCCCAACTCCAGGATGGCCTGTTCAATGTACTTTTTGGCCTGTTCAAGCTTATCGACCTGCTGCAAAGCCCGCACCAGCAGCAGCCAGCAGCCATGATGGCCAGGCAGAACCTGACGCCACGGGTTTTTAAGCCAAAGCAGCAGCACCTCCACTACCTGCGGCCAGCGCTGATTGCTGCCATGCCAACGCGCCAATACCCAGGCCGCAAAGGCTTGCTCCTTGGTACTGCCTGTTTGCAACAACTGCTGCAATTCAAACTCTGCATCGTCACGGGTTTGAAACCAAAGCTGCTGCTCCAGCTCAGCCGCTTTTAAATCGCAGGGCAAACGCCCTTCGTTTTGACCAAAACGACAAAAATGCTGCCAGGGATCCATGCCGGCAGCCGCAACATCAGGATTGGCTTTAAGGTACCAATCGGCGTCAAACAAGGCCCGCATCTGTTCCGACATCAGCATTGCTCTCGGAGTTGGCGCAGGCTAAGCCAATGCCGGATGCGCATACGCCAGCTCACCGGAAAGCGCTGTTTAAAGGCCGTAAACAAGTTACGGTATTGAACACTTTTGCCCGCAACAAAATACTCCGGCAACATGCGCAGATAATAACAGTGCAACTCATCCAGGTTGGTGACATACATATTGGGCGTATCGCTGAAGGTATCGTAGTCTTTTTTTGGAGTACGCCAGTCGCCGTAGTTTTCTTCCAGGTACCGCTCTGGATCAGCCGGAATGGCATAGCGGCCACCAAGAAACCCGGTTTCTGTCAGACGAAAAGGGGTATTGGTCCAGCCGGTTTTCTGACCACTGTGATGCAGCACACCGTCCTGCAGCCAATGGGTAAAAATATCAATCAGAACACCGTTGGCATGGCGTACCTGCAACACTTTATCATGCGCACTGTGCTGCACTAAAAAACGGCCGCTTTGCCGCAACCCCTTTGCCAGGCTAGCCAAGGGCACATCCTCCATCACGCCAACATCGATGTCTTTATCGTGTGCCAAAATGCCGCCTTCACGGATACACCCCAATAAAGTGCCGCTAATAAGAAAGAACTGCTGTCCCAAACGGTGAAAATCCTGCTGCAAACACGACAAGGCTAGCTGTGCTTTTTGCTGCCAATCGGTCGGATCCTCGATATTCTCCGCTTTTTTAAACCGCTCCGGCTTGGTCAGCATCAGCTGATAGCGCTGAGTTAAAGCCTGCAAGGCTTCAGGGTAAGCCTTGATTTCACGGGCAGCAATAGCATACAGGAACAGTGCCTGAGCGGCCTGTTTATCGCCCTTCTTAACAAAGGGCTGAAGTAGCAGCCAGTAGCCTGCCAAGGCGTTTTTATCGTCAATGGCAAAGCGATAAAGCTCTACCCCCGCAGACCAATGCTGCAGCTGATCAAAGTGCTGCAACACCGTCTGGCGAGCACCGACGTAATCTCCCTGCTCTAGCAGGCAAAACAACTGATAACGGCACAGCTCGGTGGTCCACTCAGGGCAAGCATAGCGGCTGATGTCTGCCAGTAAGTGCTGGCATAAGCGCATGCAGCTATCATAATCACCACGATAAAACAGCAAGCGAGCCTGACGAAACTGGCAGGCAACTTGTAATTCAGCATCCTGCTGAGGCACTTCCTGCAATAAAGACTCAGCCGCTGCATGATCACCTTGCTCAAAAGCCTGATCACTGGCGTCCAAACCAGCATGCTGCAGATCTGGCCTGGGTTTACGCCCTTCATGGATGCCAAACTGCACATAATGCAACAGCGGGTTAAGCCCGGCAGAACTCACATCCGGATACTGCAGCAGGTACCAAACGGTTGAAAAATAACGACTTGGATCCAACTGTTTCTGCCAGCCGTGCTCTGCATAATGCTGCCAGGCAGCAGCAAAATCAGCAAACCTTTGTTCTGCTTGTTGCCCATACCACTCAGGCTCAAGCAAATGACTGGCTTTGATTTTGGCCAGTACTTCTTTCGTCACTGTCATCAACTAATCCATGTCTTCAAGCCAGCGTCAATGCGCAGCACTGAACTCAACATCCACATTCGGCTGATTGCTCATCATACCTGCAATGACTTCCCGGACAGGCGCCTGATTAAACACCACCTCATACAACCCCATAACCAGCGGCATATAAATATCTTTTTCAATCGCTTGCTGCCGCACTTGCTTCAAGGTATTGACCCCTTCAGCCACTTCACCAAGCTCCTCGATGGCGCTAGCCAGGCTTTTGCCTTGCCCAAGTGCATAACCCACCCGGTAATTGCGGCTAAGCGGAGAAGAACAGGTCACAATCAAGTCCCCAATACCCGACAGCCCTAAAAAGGTCATAGGGTTAGCCCCTTCCGCCACCGCAAAGCGACTCATCTCGGCCAAACTACGGGTAATCAGCATGCTGCGGGTGTTTTCCCCCACGCCAAGGGCCGCACTTAAACCGGAGGCGATGGCATAAATGTTTTTCAAGGTGCCACCCAGTTCGACACCAAAGACATCATCACTGGCATAAGCCCGAAAGGTTTTGCTGCATAAAATTTGTTGCACCCGCTGACACAAGGCGTCACTCTTGCTAGCAATGACTGAAGCCGTGATGTGGCCAGCCGCAATTTCTTTGGCCAAATTAGGGCCGCTGAGTACACCAATCGGATTGTGCGGAAATAGTTCGGTTAAAATATCGCTCATCAGAGCAAAAGTACTGGCTTCTACGCCTTTGGTGGTGCTGATAAGCAACTGCTCAGGCACCACAAAAGCACTGGCTTGCTCGGCAACCTGACGGAAGTTACTACTTGGAATGGAAACAAAGACTGCCTCGGCATCCTGCACGGCCCACTGCAAATCGGTACCCGCTGTCAGGTTTTCTGACAAAGCATAGCCTGGTAAATAGCGCGCATTCTCTTTGTGCTGATTAATCGCATCGGCCCGCTGCTGATCGCGCAACCACAAGCGAACCGAATGACCATTTGCGGCCATAATGTTCGCAATCACAGTGCCAAAACTACCACCACCTAAAACTGCTATGTGTTTGCTCATCGCTTTCTCTGCATTCTGCGTTTTAACAACCATCATAACAAAGTTTTTCCAGGATGCGCAGCCTGGCATGCACCACTGCTTACTTTCTCAGCAAAGCAACTTTAAAGCTGCTGTAAAGCTGCTGGTTTGCCAGCTGGCACCGCAAAACGGGCCAACACGGATACCGCGGATTCAGGATTTGCAATCTCCTCAACCGCAAAGAGGGTCACCTCGGTTTTGTTCTGCTGAATCTCAACCAGGCCATAGCCGCGATACTCGGCATTGGCATACAACAGGTGTGGATTACGGCTCAAGTGCCGCCGCATGCCCGCTTCAGTAGCACGGCTTTGCGAGCTGATGCTGGTGCCGGTAAACTCAGTACCAAGCACTTTGGATTCCTTGTTGTATGGATCCGCGTGCACTTTGGCGACCCAATTCTGATGAATATCTCCGCCCAGCACCACCAGGTTCTCATGATCACTTTGCTGAAACAGGTGCAACAGCCTGGCTCTGGCTTCTGGATAACCGTCCCAACTATCCCGGCTCATATTCCGCAAAGCCCCTACATGGTAATTGGCCGGCGTAAAACGGGTTTGCTGCACCACAACATGCCAGCTGGCCTGTTTTGCTTGCGTTGACAACATCGCTTGCTCCAGCCACTGCTCCTGCACCTCACCAAGCATGGTTCGGTACGATTTGGCATCGGCACAAACAGCGGCCACGCCGTCCGATGGCGACTCACCACAGTAAGGAGCAGCCCGGTACTGGCGATTATCAATCAAGTACAGTCGGGCCAGCTTGCCGATATCCAGCGCTTGATACAGCTGCAAGCTACCATGCTTTAATAAGCCTTCAATACCGGCAATCAGGCTGCTGGAGCGCAGTGGCATATGCTCGTAGAAGGCCTGATAAGCGGCAGCACGCAACTTAGAAATATCGCCACGCCCCTCAGTGGACTGCTGGCCAAAATAGTTGTTCTCGACCTCATGATCATCCCAGGTAATCAACCAGGGGCAAGCGGCATGCATCGCTTGTAAATCCGGATCCGACTTGTAAAGCGCATAGCGGGCACGATAATCATTAAGGTTACGAATACGTCTGAGGGAATGTGGCCTTGGTGCACCGGCACGGCTGCGGTATTCATAAATATAGTCCCCGACAAAGCAAACCAGATCAGGTTGTTGCTCACGCATATGACGATAAGCAGTGAAATAACCATCCTCATAGCGCTGACAAGAAGCATAAGCCAGCCGAATGGAGCTTACAGCCTCGCCAACAGCAGGCAAGGTTCTCGCCCGGCCCAACGGGCTCTGATAGCCCGCCACCCGAAAGCGATAATGGTACCAATGGTTCGCTTTTAGCCCATCCAGCTCGACATGAACGGAATGCGCCAGCGCAGCCAATGCCACCGCCTGCCCCTGGCGCACAACTTGGTCGGGCTGCGCTGCATCGAACAACTCCCACTCCACCACTACATCCTGATCCGTCAGCTGCTCACTTAGCAAGCGGGTCCAGAGCACAAAGCCAGTGGCATCGGGTGAGCCACTGGCCACACCCAACTGAAAAGGGTTCCCCCAGAATACCGGCCGACGCGTTGTGCTGGCGACATAAGGCAAGGCAGCCGCTGCGGCAACCAGCCCCAACAGCTTCACAAAATCACGTCGACGAAAAGAGCGCTTATCAGTCATAGGTTACTTTTTTACGAAAGGCCGGCCAGCTTAGCAAATTTCCGGCCCTGGGTAATCAAACAGCAGCGACTTTGCTTAGGTTGCCACCACGGCAGCAATCCCCCGCCGGGTAAACTCTCGCTGCAAAGCTTGCTTAGCCGACTGATCACCATGCACAATGCGCACTTGCTTAGGTTTGCGGCGCATGCGGCAGACAAAATTCAACAAACCCTGCTGATCAGCATGGGCCGAATAGCCCCCCAGCGATAAAATCTCCGCTCGCAGCGCAACACGCTCCCCATCAATGGTGACAAAAGCCCCGGGCCTGTTACCAAAGCGCTGCAATTGGGCACCCAAAGTCCCGCGCGCCTGATAACCAACAAAAATCACCTGATGCACCGGGTCTGGCAGCATTTGCTTTAAATAGTTCACTACCCGGCCGCCCTGGCACATACCACTGGCGGCAATCACAATGGCTGGCATTTTGGTTTGCGCCAGTCGCTGCACCAATTGCTGATGTTCGGCGGCCGAATCGACCGTAATTAATTGCTCAAAACTCAGTGGGTGTCGCCCTGCCGCGACCTTGGCTTTGGCTTCTTCATCCCAGCAATCTTTTAATTGACGATAGGCCGAAGTAAAACGGGCAGCTAAGGGCGAGTCGACAATCACCTTGAGTTCATCCCAACTTAAATGCTGGTGAATGGACTTGCCTTTTAACCGATGAATAATGCTTTCAAGTTCGTACAGCAGCTCCTGGGTGCGGCCAATACTAAAAGCCGGGAAAATCACCGTGCCATTATCTTGTAGTGAATGCAGCAAGGCTTGTTTTAGCCGCTTGCTGCGCGCTTTACGGTTTTCATGGTTTTTATCGCCATAGGTGCTTTCAATCACCACCCAATCAGCCCCAGCGGGCGGCTTTGGCGCGGGCAGTAAGGGCGTATAGGGCGCGCCTAAATCGCCGGAAAATACCGTGCTAAACCAGCGCCGGGCAGGCGCTATGCGATGACGGATTTCCACATAAGCTGAGCCCAGAATATGACCTGCGACCTGGAAGCGGCACTGCGCCTGCACCCCATCTGCCGCGGGTAAATCCAACCAGGCTTTGTAATCGACCGCCACAAGTTGCTGCTGCAATAGGGTTAAAAAGGTTTCAATAAGGGCCGGATCGCGGGTTACCCCCACTTTCAGAGCATCTTCCAACACCAAAGGCAGCAACAACGCGGAGGCTCTGGTGCAATAAATTGGGCCTCGAAAACCAGCAGCCAGTAAATAGGGAATACGGCCAACATGGTCAATGTGCACATGGGTCACAATCAGTGCCCGAATTCCGCTAAGGGGAAAATCAATCGATGGATCGTTTGCCGAGCCGCCAGGCCCAGTCTCATCGCCCTGAAACAAGCCGCAGTCGACCAGCAAGCTGTAATCATGCCGCAGCAAGTACTGATGACAAGAGCCGGTGACGCCATCGACAGCGCCGTGATGAATGAGTTGGGGGAAAGTCGACATCAGCTCAACTCTTCAGCTTTAGCCGCTGTAACAGGCGCTGCAGGGGCTTAAGACCAGTAGCTGGACGAATGCTTACCCGGTCCTTTGCAGCTTGTCGCTGCGCTTGTTGAAACTGCTGAAGTTGCTCACGCCCAGCGGCTAAGTTTACCTGTGTTTGCTCCATCTGCCAGTCCAGCAACACAGCGACAAAACCACGCTGCTGCAACAGTTCCCGAACGGTCTGGTGATGGTCTGCCGGGATAAAGGAGTCGATCACGCAATCGATTTTGCCATGCTGAGCCAGCCAAAAATCAACCAGCTCAGTTAGCAGACCCGCTTGGATAATACGCAGCGTCACATCGGCCCAGTCGTATTGACGCTTAACCTGACCAGCAAAGACATATTCTTGATAGTGAGCACCAATGATAGCGGCAAGCTTTGCAGGGGCCTCTAAACGACCACGAGCTACTTTGCTAAACAACATATCGCCGGAAATGACGGCTAATTTTTTGGCCGGGAATGCTTTGCGCGCCAACGTAGACTTGCCAGAGCCGGAGGCCTGTAGCAACAAAAATGCGTACGGTTTCATCGGTTGCACATGCACCACAAACCGCCTGACCGGATCGTCAGGCAGGATCAGGCCCTTGCCTTTTAGCTTCCAGGCATAGGGAGCCAGGATGGCCTCAAGTCCTTTCTGGCTGGGAAAACGGTAGACCTCCCCACCAATGGATAGATCGACCCATAGCTGGCGCCCGGTCGCTATGCCTTGCTCAAGCAACAGCATACCCTCTGGCGATAAACGCTCCATCAGCTGCTGAATATACCGCTTTTTCCCCATCGTATGATGCAAGGATGACAGCACAATCAGATCAAAGGTTTCATCCGGCAATTGCTGCAACCCTTGTTGCTGAAAATCGCAAGCTGGATAGCTGGCGCGCGCCTTTGCAATCAGTTCCGACGAAGGATCGGTTCCCAGCACACGTGCAGCACCGGAAAAATGCGCAAAGCCACACAAAAGGCCATCACCGCACATCAGGTGCAGCACCCGCAAGCCTTTTAAATCAGGCAAATGCAACAATTCCATGCGCGGCAAGGAGATACCCGAGTGTACAAAATCGCTATCCGAAGCCACCAGTTCAGGATCCAAACTCAAAGCTACCTCAACAAAGAAAACTGCCCTGCAGTGAAAGCGTACAGGCTCAACTATCAAACAAACGAACACCAAGCCAAAGCGGGGGTTACGATACCACAGGATTCATGTAAAATACCCGTATTGATGTTGAGATAAGGTCTATTTTATGCGTAACCACGGTGTCCGTTCGGGTTTTACTCTGATTGAATTATTGATTGTGATGGTCATTTTGGGCTTGCTGGCATCACTGGTTGCACCCACTATGTTTTCCAAAGTGGACTCCTCCAAACGCAATACCGCTGAAACTCAAATGCAGATGCTAGCTACCTCACTGGATGCTTACCGGCTGGACGTTGGCCGCTACCCAGAACGGCTGGATGAATTACTTCGTTCCGATGCCCGTAACTGGGATGGTCCCTACCTGCCACGCGAAGTACCGCTGGATCCCTGGGATAACCCTTACGTGTATCAGCGCATCAGCAACAACCAGTACACGCTAAAAAGCCTTGGCGCCAATGGCCGTGAAGGTGGCGAAGGCGACGACGCCGATATTGTTTACCGCTGAGTAGTTACCACAATGCACTTGCCAAACTTTGTTTAAACTTCGGGGCGCTCAGCGCCCCGCAGCATTCACATCATCGCCACAAAAATAAGCCACACCCCATTGCTGCAAACGCATTATCGCGGGTTGTGGTACCTTGCCACCCGACCAGGCGCAGAGCAAAATTCCGGCCGCCTTGCAGGCAGCCACGGTGTCCTTATTCACATCGCTATAATGCATAAACCAACCGCGCCCTCCCTGTTTGGCAATCGCCGCAGCCAGCTGCTGCACCGCCTGACCTGATTGCCGGAGTGGATGATGCTGTTCTGGCCAAAGCCCACCACCAAGCCGGGCAGCTTCAGTCAGGATCTGTTGCCGCCGGCCCGAAGGCTCTGGGGTAAGCGGATTGGCAGGTGTCAATCCAAGCCAGGGCAAAGGATGGCTGGTGTACCAGCGTGGACAGCGGCTGTGCTGCCCAAGCCAGTTCAGCGCATCCCAATGAAAACTGCAAAACACAGTCTGCGCCTCAGCATTTAGCGCTGTCACCTCGGCCAGCGCTTGACGTGCCAGCGGCAACCATGCCAGCGCCTCACGCTCTGGCACTGGCGTTTTTAACTCGGCCACACACAAAAAATCCGGCCGCTGCAGGCACAGCGCCAGCAACTCACGAAAGCGTGGAATTGGCGCATCCTCGATATCGGCCCGGCCTGGATGCTCTTTTGCATAGAGACTGCCAGGCTTTTGCTGACCAATTCGGTACTGCTGCAATTCGGCATAGCTTAGCTGATGAATAGCCGGCGTTGGGCCCTGCTCAGGCAACCAATAGCCCTGAGCATGACGGCAAAAACCCCGGTTTAATCGCCCGTCGTGGTGCAGTACTACAGCGCCGTCTGCGGTTAAACGCAAATCGCATTCCACACCGACACACCCGGGCTGCTGCAGGGCAAACTGAAAAGCAGCCAGGCTGTTTTCCGGCATCAGTCCGGCAAAGCCACGGTGAGCGATAGACTGCATGTAAACTCCTGAATGCATTGCGGACGACTTGCTTAAATGATTTATACAAGCAGAAATGAAAGGCGGGGTTTTGTTCCCTTGTTCTTAGGGAATTACCCCCGAAGATTGTTACCCCGAAAGTTGTGAAGGTTGACCGTTATGGTTCTGGGTTTGTCGGTTCAGGTGCATCTTGGCCTTCTATGATGAGCCGATCGGCTTGCCACATGACACTGTAATGCCCAAGCTTTTTCTTACGCTCTAGTGCCTTTTTAACCGCATTACGCAAAGCAGTATGGGTTTCTTCAACCGTGTATTTTTTTATCTGCTGGCTCGTCATAAGTAGCTCCCTGAACTAAATTATCAAAAAGGGTTGGTTCTTTAATGAAACGAGCGGAACCTCGCTGTTCAAAAATCAGCAGAGGTTCGGCATCGGCATTCATATAGCATTGGCAGTGGTCTACCAAAGAAGAGTAATGTAAAAGCAGATTGGCTAAGCTCTGGGGAAACCGACGTTTAATATCATTAAGCGGTATGTTATGACCACCATGCTTCACGCGCTCAGCCACACGCAACTGCGATACCTTGCTGTTTGGTAAGGCCAGATAAATCAATTCCACTTGCCACCCTTCAGCTTGTAGTTTTTTAACTAACTTTAAATAAGCGCGGCCTGCAAGAGTGGTTTCAAATGCAAAAGATACTTTTGCTTGAATACGGTTTTGTATCTCAGTAAGAAATAACCTACTGGCATTAAACAATTCTTTTTCTGGTGCCAATGGCGACAGACCCGCAGCAATTAAGTCTGCATTAATAAAGTTATGGCATTTAGCGACTGCAGGCAAAAATTCCAAAGCAAATGTCGTTTTACCTGCACCATTCGGTCCGGCGATGATCCAGCAAGTTGGCATGGGTGCTCCAGTTAATTAAACGTGCTGAAACCATAATATACGCAAAAGATTATAGCGATGAATCGATGTTTAAACCAGCTTAAGGCTTCGCAGCAAGGAGTGAACGGGCGCAATAAGCTGCATGCACAAGGTCCTATTCGGTTTCAATGGCAGGAATAAGCTGATGCTGTTCCAGCCACTGCACCACTTTGCTGGCTGCCTCATCAATGGATAACGATGCTGTCTGCAGATGGATTTCTGGCGCAACGGGTGCTTCATAAGGTGCGCTGATGCCAGTAAAATCAGCAATTTCACCAGCCCGGGCCCGTCGGTACATCCCTTTAGGATCGCGCTGCTCACAAAGCGCCAGCGGCGTATCGACATAAATTTCGACAAAGTAACCTTTGGCCAAAGTGCGAACGCGTTGTCGCTCAGCCTGGTAAGGCGAAATGAATGCGCACCCCACTACCAACCCGGCATCCAACAGCAAAGCAGCCACTTCGCCTACCCGGCGAATATTCTCACTGCGAGAGCCTGGATCAAAGCCCAAATCTGCATTTAGGCCATGGCGCACATTATCACCATCCAACAGATAGGTCGCACAGCCGCGCTCAAACAACAGACGGTCTACCGCATTGGCAATGCTGGATTTACCAGACGCTGATAAGCCGGTATACCACAACAGACAAGGATGGTGACCATACAGAGCCCTGCGCTCCTGGCACTTTACCGCGCTTGGATGCCACACCAGATTCGTTTGCATACATGACCTCAAAAACCGGATTAAAAAGGAAACAGCTGTGGGATTAACAGCAAACAGACCAGCAAATAAGTCACTGCCACCGGCAAACCAGTCAGCACAAAATGCCGCAAACGGTAACATCCGACATTAAATACCATCAGATTGGTCTGATAACCATAAGGCGTAATAAAGCTGGCTGAAGCGGCAAAAGCAACAGCCATGGCCATCGGCATCACATCGATGCCCATGCCAAGGGCCAGATTGTAAGCCACCGGAAACATCAGAGCAGCCGCCGCATTATTGGTAATCAACTCCGTCAACGCATAGGTTAGCAGCAAGACACCGGCAAAGGCCAGCCAGGCAGAACCCTGCCCCAAATGTTGCGCAGCCAGTTCACTGATGCTGCTGGCCAACCCAGTGCCCGACAACGCAGAAGCCAAGCAGAGGGCCGCCGTAACAATCAACCAAATCTCAACCGGAAAGCGCCGTTTCAGTTCGGCAGCACTCAGACAGCCGCTCAGCAATAATACTGCCAACAGAATGAAAGCCGCGGTAAATAAAGGGATACCAAGCAAAGCTGTGGCAGCCACCATGGCAGCAAAGCCCCACCAGGCCAGTTGCTCGCGCCAGCCACTGAGTACCGAATGCGGGCGAACACCGGAAATAACAAAAAAGTTGCGCGACAAATTCTGCCGACGGGAAAAGTCCGGTCCGGTGGCCAGCAACAACACATCGCCCGCCTTAAGCTCAACCTCGCCAAGCCGCCCCTGCAATGCCACACCATCCCGGCGAATAGCCACCACAGCCGCATCAAAGCGGGCACGAAAATCGGCACGTTTTAAAGTATCACCGACAATGGCGGCCTCCTGTTTTACCATGACCTCCGTCATGGCATCGGCGGATAAGCCAGTCCGTTCAGCATACAATTCCAGGCCGGCAAATTGGGTCAGGCGCTGCACCTGCCGGACATCACCGCTAAAAATAAGCCGGTCACCATCGGCCAGCACATCGTGAGGAGCTACCGGGCAAATCCGCTCCTGAGCGCGGACAATCTCCAGCAAGAAAAGATCTTCAAGATGCCGTAAGCCCGCTTGCTCCACCGTTTTTCCTGCCAGCGGCGAGCCAGCGAGAAGATGGGCTTCCAGCAGGCTGGCAGGTGCAGCCTGCTTGGCGGGTGTCAAAGCAGGCAACCAGGAGGCCATGATAAAAAGCACCAGACCGCAGGCCAGCACCAGGGCCAGGCCAATCAAAGTAAAATCAAAAAAAGCAAAGCCAGCATGCCCTCTGTCCAGCAGCATGCTGTGGACAATCAGGTTGGTCGAGGTGCCAATCAGGGTCAGAGTGCCACCCAAAATAGCAGCGTAAGACATTGGCAGCAGCAACTTGCTGGCCGGTTGGCGGGTATTGGCCTGGATGGTACTCAGCATAGCCGCCACCACAGCGGTGTTATTGAGCATGGAAGACGACAACGCAGAAAAGCCCAACACCCGCGTCAGGGAGCCCTTGGCTGAGCGACTGATTAACCAACGGGAAAGCCGGCGCAGCACACTGGTTTTTTCCAGCGCCACCGCAATCAGCAACAGCAGCACCAGACTGGCCAGGCCAGGGTTGCTGGCGCTTTGTAACAGGGTGGTAGCATCAATCAGACCAGTGAGCAACAACAGCACCATGGCCACCCCAAAAGCCCTCACGGCCCGCTCGGGCCAGCGTATCAGGCTCGCGACCAACAACAGCATCAAGGCCAGCAGCCCAAAGGCCGGAATGGTCATAGGCTCAGGATTTATCCAACCCGGAAGTGGGCTTGCCGAGCTCCGGATAGTGCTTACGCAGCAACGCAATGAACTCCTGCTCGAACGGGGATAGCGCCACCAGCTTGGTTTGTTGCGTTGGCTCGGCCTGTGCTAACAGGGCCGACTCCACCATGCCCGCCCCCACCGTTTGGTTGGTGAGGCGGTCGATCACGATAAAAGCTCCGGTCTGCTTGTTGCTGGCATAGGCATCAAACACTACGGTTTCAGACAACTGCACATCCAGCAGACCAATTTCATTCAGCCCCAGCGTGCTGGCTGGTGTTTCCTGCAAGGTGTTCACATCCATCCGGTAATGCAGCGTTTCTACCTGGCCGGTGGTCAGTTTGCAGCCAAACTTAAACCAGTACTCACGATCCGGCTGCAACGCCTGCTGGTGCAACCACACCATGCGGGCACGCAAACGGCTGGCCTGATGCGGCAGAGCATCTTTCGCCACCAGCATGCAGCCGCGGCTCACATCCACTTCATCCGCCAGAGTGATGGTTACCGACTGCGGGGCTTCGGCCACGCTTTGCTCACCATCAAAGGTCAGAATGGATTGCACCCGGCTAACGGTGCCAGCGGGCAATACCCGCAGCGTATCCCCTACCTGCACCGAGCCCGACACAATACGGCCCTGAAAACCACGAAAATCAGCATGAGGCCGGCACACCAGCTGCACCGGAAAGCGAAAATCCTGCGGCGCAGCACTGCTGGTCACATCCAGCTGCTCCAGATACCCCATTAAGGTGGAACCACGAAACCACGCCAGCTCCTTACTGGGATGCACCACATTGTCGCCTTTAAGGGCGGAAATAGGCACAAAGCGAATATCCGGAATATCCAAAGCGCCTGCCAATTGCAGGTAGTCTTGCTGGATCTCTTTGTAACGAGCTTGCGAATACGCCACCAGATCCATTTTATTGATGGCCACGATAACATGCTTAATACCCAGCAACGAACAAATAAAACTGTGGCGGCGGGTCTGTACCTGCACGCCATGGCGGGCATCCACCAAAATAATGGCCAGATCGCAATTGGATGCGCCGGTCACCATGTTGCGGGTGTACTGCTCATGGCCCGGTGTGTCGGCAATAATAAACTTGCGCTTGTCGGTGGAAAAATAGCGGTAGGCCACATCAATGGTAATGCCCTGCTCGCGCTCCGCTTGCAAGCCATCTACCAGCAGCGCCAGATCCAGCGCATCGCCCTGGGTGCCGACTTTCTTGCTATCGGCGGTAATGGCTGCCAGCTGATCATCAAAAATCAGTTGGCTATCATGCAACAAACGGCCAATCAGCGTGCTTTTGCCATCATCCACACTGCCACAGGTAATAAAGCGCAACAGCTGTTTGCGTTCATGCTGCTGCAAATAACTTAAGATATCGTGTTCAATCAACGGGGATGCGTGGCTCATCGGTGCTTTGAGTACTAAAAGTACCCCTCCATTTTTTTCTTTTCCATGCTACCACTGCTATCGCGGTCTATTACCCGCCCTTGGCGCTCAGAGGTTTTGGTCAGCAACATTTCCTGGATAATGGCGGGCAGCGTATCGGCGTCGGATTCAATAGCGCCGGTCAGAGGGTAACAGCCCAGGGTGCGAAAGCGGACTTTTTTCAGCTGCGGCACTTCACCTGGTAGCAGTGGCATCCGGTCGTCATCCACCATGATCCAGCCACCATCACGGGCCACCACCGGCCGCTCTTTGGCAAAGTACAACTCCGGAATGGGGATCTGCTGCTGGTATATGTATTGCCAGATATCCAGCTCGGTCCAGTTGGATAAAGGAAACACCCGGATGCTCTCGCCTTTATCGACTTTGGCGTTGTAGATAGACCACAGTTCCGGCCGCTGATTTTTTGGGTCCCAGCGCTGCTGCTTATCACGAAAAGAAAACACTCGTTCCTTGGCGCGGGACTTTTCCTCATCCCGGCGCGCACCACCAAAAGCCGCATCGAAGCCATGCTGCTTTAGCGCCTGTTTCAGTGCCTGGGTTTTCATCACATCGGTGTGCTTGGCCGAACCATGGCTAAAAGGCCCAATGCCCTGCGCCAGCCCGTCCGGATTGGTATGCACCAGCAGCTGAAAACCAAGCTCACGCGCCATGCGATCGCGAAACGCTATCATCTGCTGAAACTTCCAGGTGGTATCGATATGCAGCAGCGGGAAGGGAATTTTTGCCGGATAAAAGGCTTTGCGCGCCAGATGCAGCAACACTGAGGAATCCTTGCCCACCGAGTACAACATCACAGGGTTATCAAATTCAGCCACCACCTCCCGAAAGATGTGGATGGCTTCGCTTTCCAGCACAGCAAGATGCGATAGATTCATACGCTGGCACTCAGGGTGCGATTAAGCTGAAACGCCTGCATGCTTGCACGCAGCTCCTCGTTAGCATCCAGTCCCAGCCAGTTTAAAAAAGACGGGATAATATCGCCCTGCTGCTGCATCTGGGCATCGTAATCGATGATGGTAATGGCATCACTGCCAAAAGCCGCCGTGTACGCCGCAACTAAAGCATCGAAATCGGTCAGCCAGGTATCGTCTTCGACATAAAGCGCCGACCAAAAATCCTTCGATGGACGCCGCTCCGGTTTTTTTGCCAGCTGTGCCCGGTACGATGCCAGATACTGCGCTTTATCACGCAGATAGAGCACAATTTTAATGTCCTTAGAGACAACAGCGAGCAAATCCTTCAGCAGCACCAGCTCATCTTCAAAGCGCAGCAACGACAACCCCTCGGTGCTGATTACCTTATCCAGCCCGGGCTGTTCCGCCGCAAAAGCGGCCAGCCGCTGTTTCACCTGGCTGTAGTAATCTACCGGAAACTGTTTGATGGCCTGGCGGGCAAAGGAGTCGCGGGTCGGCCGCATGGTGGCCAGGTAACACTCAATGTGATTGTTCGGAAAATGCAGGCCACGGTAATAATGCCGCCCCTGCGCTGTTAACCAGCCACGCTGTGAATTCAGCCAGCGCTGCAGCGAGGTAGAACCGGTTTTATGGCTGCCAATGTGCAGATACAGCGTCATGCAAGAACCCCGGAAACAAAAACACTATTGTACGGTGCTTTGCCTAATTTTTACAGGCCTAAGGCCCGGCTATCGGACATAGCATAAGCGAACAGGCATAAAAAAAACGCCCCGCAGGGCGTTTTTATCACAACTTTGAAATTAAGGGTTCAAAGCGTCAATTTTAGCTTCTAATGCAGATAAATCTGCAGTCGCGCCGTTAGAATCGTTCACAACAACCAGACGGTCGCCGTTGCCACGCTGGTAAGCAGAGTAAACGGTCACATCTTCAGCTTTAACGTTGGTGATCAAAGTCAGGCCAACAGCAAAGTTACCTGGTCCAGACAGGTTCACACCTTTAGCAACCATTGCATTGCGGATAGCAGCGTTTAGTGAAGTTACAGAACGAGCATTCGACACGCCAACTTTACCCAATTCAATAACTTGTCCGCCAACAACAGCAGAAGCACTGATGTCGCCAGTCTGGCTGCCTTTGTTGGTCAGCTGAATGGTTTGCTCAGCAGTTGGTCCGTACAGCATGTATGGGATGTATACAGAAGAACCATTCAGAGTCCAAGAACCTGCACCAGCAGTCAGAGTCTTAGTGCCTTTCTTGCTAGTAGGAATACCGTCATAAGCAACTACTGCAGACAGGCTGAAAGTAGTGGTTGGGATTACAGAAGCAGAACCTTCTGCAACATCAACGTCTACACTCAGATTTTGAATGCCATTACACTCAACTACTGCTGAAGCAGCAGTAACTGCCACAGACACAGGAGTAGCACCATTACACTCGAACGACAAAGCATCGGCCAGCAAGGAGCCTACTGGCGCGCCAGGAGCTGCAGTAGTACGCAGTGCCCAGCTGAAGTCGCCAGTCAGCGTGTAAGTAGTTTTGGTTGCTGTAACACCCTGATTAATAGCTACCGGGGCTGCAGGAGTACCTGTTTTCTGAGTCAGGATGTTGAAATGGCCAGTTACGGTGGTTGCATCATCAACGAAAGTTTCGCGATCAGCGCCAACATCAATCACTGCACTCAGGTTGTCGCCTGCACCAACTGGCTCAACAGTTGCGAACTGGTCGAACAAACGTACCAAAGTAGCTGTCCGCGCCAAGCCACCGCCAGTATCCAACGCCTGGCCATTAGCAGTTTCAGCAGAGAAAGTAGCTGTCAGGTTACCAGTCAGGTTGGCTGAAGTCAGCGCATTAGCAGTAGCACTAAATAAAGTCTCAGTACGCGCTGAGATGGTAGTTTCGTTGATTGTGGCGTTAGTAACACGGTACACAGCAACCAACTGACCATCCACTGTAGAAGTAGAAAGCAAGTTCAAGCGGGCATCAAGCTCAGTATTAGCATCACCTTCATCCCACACTGGCGGCTCTGCTGGATCCGTTTCTGTATTAGAGTAAAGACGGACTACTGATTTTAAGTTAGCCGCTTTAACCGAGTTGTTTGAAAAAGTAATACGGATGATATCATTATCAGCATAGTTAGCACCAGCAACAATACGCAGGTCAACTGCATTTACTGCATCCGATGCACCTACCAGCTCGTTTGCCACGTTGCTAGCAGTTGCTTGCAGAGTAGCCGCTTGAGCTGTACCAGCAAACGCCAGTACTGCAGAAGCGATTAATGTTTTTTTAAACATGTTCGTCATGTCTTTCTCCAATTTCATGAAATTTGAGATGTCAGGCTTCGTGCCCTTTTTCTCTTTAGTAAAAACAACCGCTCTAGAACGGTGCGAATTGATTATCATGAATGCTTTTTACTATGTCAATCAAATAAAAAGCATTTTTTTATTATAAAGCAACAAACCTTAAGTAACTGCCGAAATTACCAGCAAAAGTTACACAATGTTCTGTTTGCGCTATCCCAAATACAAATTACTGTCAAAAAAGCCGACAGTGGGCGTGCTCTTTTTAATCCGAAAGCCGGATGCTTGTCAAGCCTTCCGCTATGGTAGCACGAATATACTGCCAGTCGTCTACACTATCGATGACTCGGGGTGTAATAAAAATCACCAGTTCCGTTTTTTCCCGGCGTTGTTCAGCACCTTTGAATAGTTGGCCGATTAGCGGCACCCTTGATACACCTGGAACATGACTATTACCGTCGGTATTACTCTCAGAAATAAGACCACCTAGCAGCACGGTCTGGCCGCTTTGCGCCAAAACTTCTGTTTGAATGCTGCGTTCAAAAATACTCGGGCTACCGGCGACTTGAGGGCCTCCGCTGCTGGTATTGGAAATAGTTTGATCGATCTCCAGCACCACCAAGCCCTGGGCATTTATCGTAGGTGTAACAGTCAGGCTTACGCCTGTTTTACGATACACAACACTGGTACTTTGCGTCTCAGTCCCAGGGTTGATGGTAGTACTTCCAATGGTTGGGATATCATTTCCAACCGTTATATTGGCAGAGACGCCATCACGAACTACCAGAGTCGGATTGGATAAAATATTTACCAAGTTGCTGCTGGCAGATAAGCGTGCTAATAAGCTTGATACACCATCGGCCCAGTTTAGACGAAAACCACCCATTTCACTGACACCCAAAGCACCTAGTGTACCTCCGGTTAAGCGGCCACTGCGAAAGGCAAACTCAAAGCCTTGGGCAAATTCATCGGTTAAGGTAACCTCGGCAATGGTGGCATCCAGTAAAATTTGCTTGGGCAGCACATCCAACCGCTGAATAATCGGCAGCAGCGACTGATAAGCAGTGCCGGTGGTATAAAACAATAAGGTATTGGAGCGCTCATCCACGGTTAAACGCATATCGCCATCACCAGATACCGCGGCACTTGCACTGCTGCCTCTATCAGTTGCTTGCGCACTTTGCGTATCACGCCTACTACTGGCGGTACCAGAAATATTGACACCGATTAATGGTGCCACCGAATTGCCTAAATCAGACGCTCTGGCATAACGCGGGTGGTAGATAAAAAAGCGTTTATCGTTGCCACGGCCCGGCCGATCGATTTGGCTGGCCCAGTACTCGGCTCTGTCCAGCACAAAGGCATCGCCGGCAAACAACGCCATGGCACCTATTTGTTTTATGGGCACCATTAATAAGGCCGGACCAGTGGATGAACGAGTGCTGACATTAAAACCTTCCGCCTGCATCAGCTCAGTCAGTTGATTGCTAAACTCATCCGGTGTCAGGTAAGTTAGCTGCATCAGACCGACATAGCGACCACGGCTGGATGGGATATCCAGTAGTGACAATAAATCCAAAGCCCTAAGCACTTCCGTGCGACTACCCTGAATGAAGTAAGCATTTTGTTCGAAGTCCGCCGTAATTTGGGCGCTGGTTAAACTACGTAAGGTGCGCTCTACACTGGTTTTGATGCCATAACGCAGTGGCACCACTTGCAGCACCTGCTGAATGGTATCGGGTACATCGCTGGCGCGGCGGCCAAAGCCCAGTACCACATTGGCACTGCCACTGCGCTCTTTGGGATGAATGTAGAACACATCTTCGCGCTGTGAAATTTCCAGGTTTTGCTCATCCAGCAACTGACTGGTCAGTAAAAACAACCGGCGCGAGCTGATGGGCTCTTGCACATTCATATTCAGCCGCTTGCTGCTACTGGCCTGATCGGCAATGACATAATTAACTTTTAGCACCTCACCGAAAATATGCTGAATAAATTCCGGCAGTGGCAATTGGTTTAACGCCAGTTGATGCTGATCGCGGCTGGAAAACTGTTGCGCTAAATCCGTTTGTTGCTGCAGTGCAAAGCCATCGGTGGTTAACGGGGTTAAACGGGTAAAACCGCTGGTGGCCTGGATGGCATCGGACTCTGGCAACTCGTCGGCCTGATAGTCGGGGGCAGGCCCTGCCATCCGGGATGGATTGACCGGGTACTCCGAAGGCGGCGTGGCGCAGCCGGTAAGCACCAGCAGGCTAAAGCCTGCCAGTAACGAAAAACCTTGATTACTGATCGGATGCATTGTTGGATCCCTGTTGCAAAGTAGAAGCACCGGCGAAAACCGGAGCAATAATGGCGGCTTGCTCTGGCTTTGCCGGATCGGTAAAGCGCAGCTGATGCACGCCTATCTGCGTAAGTTGAAAGCGGCCAAACGTGTCCTGCTCGCGGGATGTGATAAGACGTGCAGGGGCATCGCCTTGCTGCAGCTCGATCAAAGCCAGCCGTTGATTCAGCGAGCGGGAAATAAAGGTAGCACGCACCAGCAGCCGCATATCATCCAGTTCGGTGGCGCCTGGCAGCGCAGCCTGGCTGCCACTGGCTTGTTCGGTTTGGTCGGTCTGTGCATTTTGCTGAGCCTGACTGGTGCTGGTTTGTGCCAACCAACGCTGCATGGGTTCACTTACCCCTTGTTCACTGGCAGCTGCTGGCAACTGCAGGACGCCAAAGCGCTGACTGCTGCTGTCCTCAATCGGCGTGTGCAGGCGGTTTAGGTAGTCGCTTGCCAGTAGCAGCAAGGTGATAGCCAGCACCACGGCGGTTTTGCCCGGTTGGGCCAGCAGGGTTTGCCAGGCATGTTTCAATACAGCACCCATCAGCTATCGTCTCCGTGCATGGCGGCTTCCAGGGCAGCTGGTTGCAATACAATGGCTTGCACCAGCAGGGTCAGGGTCGCTTCGGGCTGGCTACGCCGGCCGCTGGGGCTGGTTTGGCGAAGCTCTGCATGCTGCACTGTCATACCATTTTGACCACTGAACAACGCCAGATAGCCCTGCATCAGTTGCTCCGGCCGGCCGCTGACCACCAGCCGCGCCTGGTTAACCTCCAGCCCAAGTTGGTCATCGCTGCGCTGCCCTACCCAGTCAAATACGGTAAGCTGCAATTGATGACTGGCCAGTTGCTGTTGGAATTGTTGCTGCATGGTAAGCCGCACCTGCCCCATCGACTGACCGGCTTGCTGCTGTGGGTAGCGGCTGGCTAACTGCTGCTGCAAGGTTGGCAAGTCTGCCAGTGCCTGTTGCAGTTCGGCTTCACTGGCCACCATGGCCTGCACCCTGGCTAACTGCTGGCTCACCTGCATCAATTCCTGTTGCAGCTGATTTTGCTGCTTGATTTTAGGCACCACCACAAATTGCAACAATGCCAATACAGCAGCGATAGCCAGTAAGCTTTGTTGTTTACTGCTGGTCATGCTGCCTCCGCCGTTGTTGAGTCAGAGCCAGGCTCGGCAATCGATTCAGACGGCTGCTGTGGCAACGTTTTTAACTCCACTACGATGGTAAACTGTTCACGGCTCTGCGTATCCCGGCGCACCGGCGCGGTAAAGTCGGCACTTTGCACCACCTCGCTGCTAAGCAACAACTGCAGCCAATCGGTAGCACTTGGCGCATTGCCTTGCAAACGCAAGGCGTCACTGTCGCCTTCCACCAGGGTTAGGCTGACATTGTGCAACTGCGCCAGGGCGATGATGGTCCAAAGCCCTGTGCCAGCCAGGTGATCTTGCTGGTAACGGCTTAACGCCAGCAACAGCTCATCGGCCTGTTGCAGCGATGAGCGAGCATCCAGTACGCCCGCGACTTCGGCATTGAGCCGGTTTAACTGCTGCTGGCGGCTATCCAGCTGCTGCGATAACACCGCACTGCTGCCATAAAGATACAGCAGCGCCACTGCGGCACTTAAGCCGGCGAAAGGCAGCCAGGAGCGAGCCGACGGATTGTCGCTGCGGCTATTGCTGCAATCAAGCCAGCTGCTGGCCGGTAGCTTCAGCGCAAACTGCCAGAGCCTGGCCAGCTCTGGACCTGCCCAATGCTGTCTTGCTACTGCGCTGTGGCCGCCTAGCAGCTGCAAAGCGCGTTCTTCCGTTGCCACTAAAGCACTGGCTGGTAAGGAATTAAACTCGCGGTCGTTCTGATTAAGCTGATAAAAATGACCATCGGGCATGGCAAGGGTATGCAGCCCCAATTGGCGGCTGGCAAACACCAGCAGACTGATGGGCAGTACCAGCCTGGCCTGACGGCAGCTGTCGGCTAGCTCCGCTTTGGGGGTAATGCTGATGACCCGGCGCTGGCCATTGTGCAATTCACCAATCAGGTGGTAACACAGGCGGCCTTGCTCACGCTGCTGCAGAATTTTTTTCAGCGCACTGCGCGAGGCGATCTGAAAGCTTTCGTGCTGCTCGTCGTAGCCATGGCGCGATAGCACCAGCACAGGGGCAACCGGCTGCTGCACTGGCTGCAGCTGGCCTTGCAGCCAACCATAACGGCGGCCGTCGCGGGCCAGGTACTGCAACTTACGTTGTAGCCAGGCCGGGGCTTTCAGCAAATAGGCAGAGGGTGTCGCAGTCTGCGTTTCAGACATACTGGTTCCCGGTTACTAAGGTGCCATTTAAAATCACGGCTGGATCTCTCCTATTATCACTGATTGCTATGCTGTCACGCGGTCTTTTCAACACCGTACCTTTGCCTTGACAGGCCGTGCTTGCCTGAAAGACGAAAACCATGCTTTAGTCTGCCCGCTGCTGTTGGCGGATCAGCACAGGGAGCTCAGCATTGGCATCAATCCGCAGCTGCACCGACCATTGCTGCTGTGCAAACCGCAGCTGCATGATCAGTTCACGGCCGGGGAAAAAAGTCGCGCCTTCATCGGGCTCGATACCGGTAAGCTCGGTAAAACGAAAGCGATCGACACTCCCTTGTTGCCGCCACTGGCGGAGTATATCGAACTGGGCGGGTGGGAGCAACGCAGCCAGCAATGGATCCGGTGCTGTCAGGTAATTGAATTCATCGCCCTGTACCCGACTGAGTTGCCACAAGCTACTGCTATCAAGCTGAGACCAGCCTGGTACTGCCATCACCTCGCTCACATGCTGTAAATAAAAGCCAGGGGCTGCAAAGGGTAAACGCGCAGCAGACTCTGGTCGCTGTGCATCACCTAAGGTGTTTAGCATGGTATTGGCGCCCAGGCTGTCGATGCCTTGTTGCTGCAACCACTGTAGATGCAACTGGGATGGAAAACGCAAATCCAGCAAGCCGTTGATATCCTGCAGCCGGACTTCGATGAACTGCACGGCATCATCGGTCGTGCTCTCGTCGGCATCCAAGCCTGGCGGCAGTGCCCAGTCAAAAGGGTAGCCGTAAAAATTCCAGCCATAGAGCTGCTCGCCGCTGTCAGGGCCTTGCCACTCTTGGGTAAGCAAGGCAAAACTTAGCTGGTTCATGGCTGAATACAGCTGCAATTGCTGCTGACTGGCATCCAACAACCGTTGCACCTGCCGCTGGTTTTGCTGAACCCCGGCTACCATCACCAACAGCAGGATACTAAAAATCGCGGTCATCAGTAGCACCTGAAAGAGGGCCACTCCCTGCTGCGCGCTTGCCCTGCTCATAAACCGGCATCCAGTTGCGACAGCTGCTCATTGCCGCTGTGATCAAAGCGCTGCTGCCAGCGCCACTCATCACTGCTGATGAGCAACTGCTTGGGTTGCAGCAGGGTTTGCATGCCATCGTACTCACTGAGCCAGGGCAGCGCTGCAGGTGCTTCGGCAAAATCATCCTGCATGGCCAGTCGTTGCTGAAGGGACGCATAGCCGCGGTAGCTGAAATCAAGCTGGCTTTGACCGGTCAGCAGCACACGGCGAAACTCAAAAGGCAGTTCCTGCTCGGCATAGGCCAGCAGTTGCTGGCTTAATAAGGCCTCTTCGTACACCAGCTGCCAAAGACCGGGCTGCTCCGGGTCCGGCTCTTTGAACAAGCGGTACACAGCTGCACTGGCCGGGTTTTGCATGCTGCTGGCGCTGACGGCGGTGTAGCCGTTGTCCCGACCAAGAAAGTAAAATCCTGCTCCAGCGGGCTCACCACGCTGTTGCTGCAAGGATTGTTGCTGCACCAGCTTGGGGTAGGTGTTCACCAGCACATCGTACAGCAGTTGCCACTGCGTATAGTACTGATGGCTTCGTTGCTGGCTGGCTTGATTGCGCTGCCAGTTTTGCTGCATAAAATCGTAGGCTATGACAGCGGAGAGCATTAACAGGCTAAGTAAGGTGATGGCCAGCAAGACTTCGATCAGGGTAAAGCCACGGCTATGAGCCGGCTTTGTTAGTCGATCCATGTCAACTCCTGATAAGCAAAAGTACGGGCTTGCTGCTGGTAATACAGTTCCAGTTGAATACGGTGCAAACGAAAACGCGCTTTATTGGGCCCTGCACCTACCTCCAGCTCATCGGCGAAATCAGGCGTTCCTGTCAGCGGACCAGGCTGATTGTCAAACCGGTAAGCCACCGACAGCATCGTGCCCTCGCCCTGGCTTTGAGTTGGCTGGCTCAATAATTCACTGCGGATCTGTTGTTTGATAAAGGGCAACGCCGTCAGCATCACCCTGGTTTGGTTGGCGCGTTCGCCAGCATTTAACGCTGTTTGATAGGCAACAAAGCCAGTGGTGACAACGGTAAACAGAATGGTCATGGCCACCAGGATCTCTATCAGGGTAAAGCCAGTGCCTGAAGTCGGTTGCGATCTCATGGCTGCTCCCTGTGCCCGGCTGGCAACCGCTGCCCAGCCGGGCGGCTTACCAGCGTCTCAAACTGCACTGCAGCTGGGTTTAGTTCCAACACCCAGTGCTGCTCTTGCTCGGTCCAGTACAATGCTTGTTGCTGCCAGAAGCCATTGCCATTGACCAGCAGGCTCTGTGGCTCGAACTGCAGGTGCTCGAACACCCACTCTGTGCTTTGGTCTCCTGCAGCTAACACCACTTTGTGCTGCTCAAAACTGAGTTGTCTGCTGCTACGGGCTAGCAGCGCTTCAAACTCCACGTGTTCAATCAGACGGTACAGTTGCTCGCGCTCTTTCAAGCGCTGGGTGCGTTCGTACTGGGAAATCGTGACCGGACCAACCAAGCTGAGCATAACGGCGCCTATCACCATCACTATCAACAACTCGATCAGGGTAAAGCCGCGCTGCATCATAATGGCATGTCGGTCACAGCAGTAATACTAAGCATCATCACCACCACGATGCTGCCGACCACCAGGCCCATAAACATGATCAGCAAGGGCTCGAGCAGGTTGGTAAAACGGGTGACCCAGTCGTAAAACACTTTGCGCGAGCGCTCGGCGATTTCCGCAAACACCCCAGCCAGGGCACCACTTTCTTCACCGATGGCCAATAAGGCGGCGTAATACGGCGGGTACAAGCGGGTTTCGCTCAGGCTTTTGGCCAGGCCATTGCCGCGGCGAATATGCTCCTGAGCACTTTGGACTTCGTAGCGCAAGCTGCGGGTGCGCAAGGTTTGACAGGCAAAACGCAGCGCCCTATCGATGGCGACTCCGGATGCGAGCATGGTGCCAAGGGCGGCATTAAAACGAATGCGCTCGACCAGCAGATTGGCACTGGCAAAGACCGGGGCTTTCTCGCGCAGGCTATCCAGCAGTTGCTGTACCCAGGGCGACTGGCGCTGCTGCCACAGCAGATAGCCGCCCAAGACCACAGCTGCCAGTAAATACCACTGATAGCTTTGCATAAAATGGGTAATGCTAAGCAGCGCTTGGGTATAACCCGGTAGCTCTTGCCCTTCGCGGAACATGCTGCTGAGGTTAGGGATCACAAAATTAAAAATAAAGGCCAGCGCCAACAGGCACACCACCAGGATCACCGATGGATACACCAGCGCTTGCTTGATTTTACCACTCAGTTCTAACTGGTACTTCATTTCAGCAGACAGACGATCGAACACGCCAGCCAAATCACCGGTTTCCTCAGCAATCTTCACCAGGCCGACATAAAGGCTGTTAAAACCAGGCTCGCCGTCCAACGCAGACGACAGCTGTTCACCTTGTTTGAGCTTTTGCAGTACCCGGCTTAGTAAGTCGCGCAGGGCCGGTTTTTGCACATTCTGGCGCAAAATCGCCAGACCTTTGTCGAGCTTTAAGCCCGAACGGAGCAGCAAAGCCAGTTCGCTGGTAAAAAATTCAACGTCCTGGGTGCTTAACCGGCTGCTGCCAAGTATCGGTGAACCGGCACTGTTTTGTTGCAGGCTCAGTTCAGCAATCAGCAATTGATCGTCCAGCAGGCGCTGACGCGCCTCGGCTTCCGTCGCAGCTTCAAGCGTGCCTTGCTGTTTGACACCAGAGCGGTTGTAAGCGGTATAGGCAAAACGTTGCATCAGCCGGCCACCCTGAGCACTTCTTCCAGACTGGTTTGGCCGCGCATGGCTTTTAAGGCACCATCTTCGAGCAAATTGCGGTAGCCGCGTTCACGGTTTAACCGAGCCGCTTCGCTTAAAAAGTTGCTGTGACCCAGCAAGGCGCGTAGCTCATTGTCGCAGCGCAGGTACTCGATAATGGCGACCCGGCCACGGTAGCCAGTATGGTTGCAGTGCTCGCAACCATGCGCTTTGCGGTAGTCCGGGGTAATGCCTTGCTGCCCGGCAAGCCAGCCAAGCCCGAGATGCCCCGCTTTTTCGGCCGCTGTGGGATCAGGCACACTGCAATGCGAACACAGCTGGCGGACCAGCCGCTGCGCCAACACCACTTTGACGGCCGCACTTAATAAAAATGGTTCGACGCCTAAATCCAGCAAACGGGTATAGGCCGATGGGGCATCGTTGGTGTGCAGGGTACTGAACACCAGGTGGCCGGTTAAGGCCGATTGCAGCGCTATGCCGGCAGTCTCTTTGTCACGGATTTCCCCGACCATGATGATGTCCGGATCTTGCCGCACCACGCTGCGCAGTGCATTGGCAAAGGTAAAGCCAATTTCGGACTGCACATGCACCTGATTGATGCCATCGAGCTGGTATTCGACCGGATCTTCAATGGTGATAATTTTGACACCCGGTTCGTTGCGGCGCGATAAAAACGAGTACAGACTGGTGGTTTTACCTGAACCCGTTGGCCCGGTCATTAAAATCACGCCCGAAGTTGCTTGTAGGTCTTGCAGCAGCAACTGTTCGATATCGGGTTCAATGCCTAAGGTGCCTATGTCGTACGACAAGGCATCCTGCAACAGGAACCGCATCACCACACTTTCGCCTTCGCCCACCGGCAAAGCCGATACCCGGATATCGACGGTACGGCCATCGACCCGCATTTCGATTTTACCATCCTGCGGCCGGCGTTTTTCTGCGATGTCCATTTTGGACAACAGCTTTAAACGGGTGACTACCGGCAACAGCAAATTCATTGGAATGGTTTCCGCTTCCTGCAACACACCGTCGATGCGATAGCGCACCCTGCCACGGCCTTTCCAAGGTTCGATGTGCATGTCGGAGGCACGGCGACGCAGGCCTTTGGCGATGAGGTTATTCAGCAGGTTGACGGTAGGCGCTTCGCTGGCAAGTTCCCGCAGCCGGTCTTCTTCCAGCACACTAAGATCACCATCACTGCTTTGGCTGGGTTCATCCTGCAGCCGTTGTTGCAGCTGCAGACATTGCTCTTCGGTGGCAACCAAGATGGCGGGCAGTTCATCACCAAACAGCAGGCTTACACGCTCCAGACCATCGATTTCAGCCGGGCTGGCGCTTAACAGCATCAGCGCTGCATCATCGGCAAGGCTTTTTGCGCAAACCGGTAACCACTGTTTTTCCAGCAGTGCGTTCAGTTGCTGCTGCGACAACTGTTGGCGGGTTTGCGCCGGCCAGTCGTTATCATCCAGTAACTGCTGATATTGGCTGTCTGTCAACAGGGGCAATTGCAACAAGCGGGCATAATAAGCAGGCAGCAGCTCGGTAGAAAAAGCGCCCATCCGTACCAGGATTTGTTCCAGCCGGCCGCCATTGCGCTGCTGATATTGCAGCGCTTTTTGGACATCATCTGCCGGGATTTGAAAGCTTTCCATCAGTGTTGCCGTTAACTCAGACATGCGGGCTGTATCTCATAGCGTTGTTGGGTGATCCTGCGGTTACAGGCCAATATCTGCCAGTGTAAACCTTGGCTGCTGATCAAGGAAGTCAAAAAATTCCTGGTACACAGCCGGGTTCTCTTTGGCCCATTTAATGGCGTTATTCAGCTGTCTGGGACTGTCGCAAATCGGGATCGGTAAGTTCGACATGCTGACAAAACCAGAAATTTTGTGCGTATTGCTCTCCAGCGCTACAAAAGGCAGCCTGGCTTTGCAGGCAGCAAAAACGGCATGATGCCGACCGGTCACCAGCAGGCTGGCGGTTTGCAACGAATGCACCAGCTCACTCCAGCTGAACTTTTTCATATCAAGGTAAGGCGAACGGGCTTTGCCTGCTCCTCCGGCAGTGAACTTGACCCAGCCACCAAAATCTTTCGAATAAAAATCGGTGATCAGCTCGGCTCCGGCAAAGTCGGTGACTTTGGCGGTGTCGTCGACCAAAGCTGAGTAGGATAAATCCAGCCTTACCGTGCTTTCAATGCCGTGATTCAAGCGCAAATCGCGCTGACTGGCAGCTTCTCTGACCACAATATGGGGAATTTGTTGCAGCACTTTGTCGTAACTTTTGTTGTTGTTCTGCCAGACGCTATTGATCAGGAATGCCTGCTTGCCTGCTTGCTGGGCCGCTTTGATGGCATTGAGCTTGGTTTTGTGATCTTTGGCGTTGTCGTGCATGGAGCCTTCGCCATTGACCAAAAGAATGTCATAGTCTTCGTCGTCACCGACCCGTTGATAACGACTATCCAACAGCTGGTGCAAATACGCCATGACCGCTTTGCAGCCACAGTGCAGGTTGGAATGATCGCCTAAAATACGTACTTTATTCATGGTTACCCTTGTATTGCGTGGTCAAGTTGACGAAGGTAGTCGTTCAGCGACATGGAGAGGATTTGGCTCAGCACAGGATCGGCTTCTATGATGCCATTTTGCCATGCGTTTTGCATAAAAAGAAAGTTTGCCGCTGGATCATGCCAAATAAATCGGGACACCGTATTACGGGCATATCCGACATGGTACCCGGGGATCTCGGATTGGCTTAACCACAGGTTGGCGTTGAAAACTTTAATGCAGGCTGGCTGGTACAAACAAAGATCCAAAATGACCTTTTGAATGGCATTGACCACCCCTTTGGACAATGGATTAAAATCCCGGTAGGGGAAGTTAAAGCGACAGTTTGCTACTGTAAATTCCTTATCCTGATTGCTTTCAGTATCAAACACTACCCAATCGAGTTGTTGCATGGCCAGGCGAATACTCTCGCTGCTCCCTTCGCCCCTTATCACATCGTTGGCGTAATAACTGACCTGTGTTTTGCTGCCAGCGCCATTGCCGGTTAAAGGCTCTACACCACGGTAATTGAGCCGGATGACAACATCAAATGCATCAATTTCAGCATCTTGTTGCAAGCCCACATTCACCGGACCAACCACCGCAACACGTTTGCCATGCAAATAGCTGGCAAAATCCTGCTGTTGGTAGTCCGCAAATGCAGCAGCAAATTCAGCATGCTTGCCATGCACTGCAAGTAGCGGCAACAGTCGCTTTTGTTGGGTACCAGGTAGTGCCTCTAATGGCAAAGAGGCCGGGATAACAGTATCGGCATAGCAGGGCTCATCGGAAGCAACGCCTTGCTCAAACCTCAAGGCTTTGAAAGCAAGCTCCCGGGCCAGGCTGTAGCAGCGAATATCGAACACCAACAAAAAAATGTTGGCGAGTGTTTTCCAACCGTTGGAGGGGAGCAAATCCGCACGCATATCGGACAGGTTTACTAAGGCTGTCAGCTGTTGGGCTACCGCCTGGATTTGAGGGTGTTGCCAGGCGTCTCTCTTGCAGAGATTGCCGCTGGTATGCAGTGACAATGCTTGTAAAGGCTGCAATGCCTGCAACATGGTTGTCAACCAGCTTGCCTGGCCTGCCGAGTCCGTGTTTTGTCGTTGCTGCAACATAAAACACAGATCGGCAATATCCTGTGGCATCAGGCGTGTTGGCTTGTCACTGCAAAGATACGCATTGAGTTTGACTGGATCGGTCTGCATCCAGCGTTCCAGCTCAAGCTTGTTTAATTGCAATTGCCAGCCCCTGAGTACATAAAGGTACGGCAGCGCATTGCGTTCCAGGATCTTGGTTTCAGCTAAATTCGAAAGTCGCTGGCAGGCTGTGGTCAGGGATCCCGACTGAGCCAGGCTGAGTACATCGAACAGCAAGTAGCAACTCATAAAAGCCTGGTGCTCTATCGCCACAGGCAAAGCGCGTGCTAGCAGCGCTCGGTGCCAGTCTTCAGGTGGAGCGGACAACGCATGCATGACGATCGCTCGAGCGCACCGCTGATAACTGTGCAGCGAAAATGCACCACCAATGTGAAAGGCTTGCTGCCAGAACACCAGGGCTTTGGACCAATTCTCGCGCTGATTCTCCAACACCGCCAATTCAATGTAGAGGTTATGATGATTTGGAAATGCCTGTAAGCCAGCAAGCAAAACCTGCTCCGAAGCATCCTGCTCGTCCAGTTTGCGCAAGGCGATAGCAAGCTGATAATACACTTCAAAAGCGCAAGGCACAGCCGCTTGGTACCAAGGCAAATAATGTTCTTTCAGGCGTTGCCATTGATGGCTCTTTAGTAAAAGGTTGCCCTCTTGTACCCAGGCGCGCCCTTCTGGGCTTAACCTAATAAAATGAGAAGCAGGATAGTCATGGCACAGTGCGGTGATGCCAGCTCGCTTTAAAGTACTGATCCGCTGAGGATCACGAAGATTATCTGCCCAGACAGCCAAGGGTAGTCCGTCTGTCACCAGGTGAACCTGATGTTCTAGCAGATCGCTGTAATGGCAAAGCCAGCCATCGCCCCCCGCTTGACGGATGGCCTTGGGGATGTCTTGCAAGCTTTGAGGTTGATGCCCTGCATACCAGGCCGCCTTGCCACTTTGCCAGCTTTGCCGCAGATCTGCTAGCAAGCGCGTATCGACAGGCAGGGCTTGATGTTCACTATAAGACGCCTCTAACCAGCCAAAAGGATGGGTTGCAAACCAGACAACGGCATCCGGGTGAGCGGACTTGATATAACCTAATGCTCTCCAGTCAAGAGATGTGAACGAAACACGGGAAAGAAAGGCTTCTTCGTGCAATACTTTCAGCAGTTGTCTGGCCAATGGTTGCCACTGCTCAGGCTCTTTTGCCAAAACATCCGTTTTCAAATCAAGCAGCAATGTGGTATCGGAGCTTGTCGACTGCAGCAGTTGGATCACTTGCCGCAAGCTTGGGATCCTTTGTCCCGGCACAGCCATCAGCCTGCGACGGCTTGCTTTGTAGTCGCTGGCTGGATTTGGCTCACCTAGCTGATAGTGCTGTAATGCTTGCCAACTTAGATCGCCAATTGCCACAGCGTCTGCAGGCGTTAACCAGTCACCTTCAACTGTGCGGCTGTGTCGGTAGTCCAGCCAGGCTTCATCGTGGATGACCAGTTCACCGTCCTGGCTAAGCTGTACATCCAACTCCAGCACCTTGCAACCGAGGCGTACCGTCTGCTCAATGGCTGCCAGTGTATTGCCAACAGCATACCCTGCTCCGCCCTGTCTGGCCCACTGCGCTGGTTGTTTCAGGTGCTCGTCGTCATAGCCCTCCGCAATAAAAGCGACATAGCGCTGTGTTTTGTAGCGTTCCTGCGCAGTCAGGATGCATGTTACCAGCTCAGCAAGCCATGGCTGCGGAGCTGATAGCGCCTGCCAATAACCAAGACCGGTGGGACACTGCGCAGTTTTAGGGAACAAGGCTTCCAGCTGGTTGGTTTCTCGATTTACTGCCACCAAGAGCAGCCAACCTGGTAGTGCACTGTGCAGCTCGAAGGCCAGGCAGACATCACCCAGCTGGCAATCCAGTACACAAAGAAATGGATGCTTCCACCATGCCTTGATGTCCAGCCCATGATTTGTAAGCTGTTCAGCAAGCTTGGTGCACAAGGCTTCCGGTTGGATAAGCGCGGCAAGGGTTTCCGGCACTTTTGATACCTGGTTAGGTTTTTCGGTATCTTGCAAAGGCCATGGCCATTCATGAAATTTATCTGGCTGCTGCCAGCCAACCCCATAACGCTCAACTAAAAAAGCATCGGTTTGCGCCGGGCAAGGAAATTGATAGTGCTGAAATGTTATCTGGGCCAGAGGCAGGATGATGTCGGCTGGCAAACTTCTGCTTTTCATCTTATCCATCAATAAGTGAACACCGCGTTCGTCCTGCCAGCATGGAAAAATATCCAGCCGTTTCAAGCCTTTCTTCGTTACATGGACATTGCTAAAACGGCTGTTGTGGTGCACACGATAGCCATGCTGCTGCAAAGCCTCCAATAAGGTAGCAAACTCGGCCTGCATCGCCGCTTCATCCTGCGCATTGAGCATCACCGCCAGATCGACATCATCATCGTGGGCCAAAAAGGCATTTTCCCGGCGCGCACCAAGCAAGGTGCCATAGCAAAGAAACCCTTGGTACCCCAGGGTGATTAAGGTAGCTAAAAAAGCCTCTATCGATGCAAGGTAGCGCTCTGAGTCTGCGATCAAATTTGCTCTGACCAAGCCATGCTTGCTCACACCATAATGCCCGAGGCCCAGCGCTTCAGATACCTGATTGACAGCAGACTCCAGCAACTCGATGGCTTTGGTGGTTTGGAGCCTGGCTGCCATTACCTTTAAACGGCTTTGCCCATGCTTTTTTGCAGTTATAGCGTAGGCCGCCAAAATGATGGCTTCATCCGGATGCAAAGGTTCAGCATCGTTCCATATATCCAGATAATTTAGCAGCGCACACCAATCCAGCGCAAAAATATCCACGATATCGCTTCGGATAGCATGCGCCATCAACGCCAGAGCAAGCTGTGGTGCGAGTGTCGACTGTTGCTGAAAGTAGTGCTCGCAAAACGAAGGGGCAATATCCGTTTTGTACACCAGGAGTTGACCTTGTGCGTCCTGGATGTGACAAACCAGGCCACTATTACGTCGTGCGTAGGTATCGTTACGGTTGATAAGCCGGATGGCATCAAGTCTGGTTGGGCTGGCAAACTCCAGCTTCCAGTAAGGCCGGACATCCTGCATGGTGTGAATACGTTTTTGCTTAAGCAGACGTTCCGGGCCTCGCTTTTTATGCACACTGCTTTGACTGACTCGCTGGTTGTCTGGCTCGGGTTTATACAACTGACTGTCTTGCCACAACTCTATGCCATCCAAACTTAAAAAGCGTGGCGCTTCATCATCAAATGTCAGCTCAATGGACACAACGTCCATCGACAGTTGTATATGGGCAGCGGTTTGTTGGCTATGGCCAAAATATCGCGATCCGCAGTAATGCGTCTGGTAATCCAGACCACTGCAACCGGCAGTCTTACTGTGCTGAATAAACTGCCACAAAGCGTCTTCGCGCTGCGGTTTGGATGAAGCAAGCCAGCTTTGACGGACAATAGCAGCCAGCGATTGTTGCGGCGTAAATCGTACTGGAATCCGCTCACCCGTTTCTGTCTCGTAATGGACACAAAGCGCGGCATTTCTTTTGGCAAACGCATCATGCCGGTTGAACAACCAGACTTCACTGAGATAAACCGGACGCACAAAGCGAATGCGCCAGAATGGAGCCAGCTCGCGCTGCGTATGAATTCGCTTTTTCTGTAACAAAAACTCCGGGCCGCGCTCACGATCCACCGAGCTCTGTTCAAGTTGGTAACTTGCCTGGCTAAATGCTACTTTCTCTCCTGCAGCATAAAATTCGATCCCATCCAGTGACAGATAGCGTGGCTTATCACTGGGCAAACACAATGTCAGGGAGCTTACTCTATCGCCGATCTTTACTTTGGCACAATCGAATGAGCTTGCGCCAAAGTAACCTGAACAACCTTGTTCTGGCGCCACTTGTTTATCCATGTAAAAACCCTTTATTATCCCTTTAGTTGACAGACTTTCTCATAAAACATGGCCAACGATTCACGTTGATAGCTACTAATATCATACTCGGACGTTTCTAACTGACCGACACAGAAACGCTGCATGGCAACCGTAAGCCCTTGCACCGAGTTCTCTACCAGACAACCTGATCGGCCTTCAATCGCACTACGCGAGCCAACAATATCGGTAGAAATGATAGGTTTTTTCAGGATCATGGCCTCAAAAAGTACCATTGGCTGACCTTCGTGATTGGATGACAGCACAAAGCAATCCGCCGCCTGCAAGAGTGGGAATGGATTCGTGCGCTGCCCAAGCAAATGCACGGCATGGCTGAGATTCAGACTTTGTACCAACTGATTCAGTTGTACTTTTAACGGACCATCTCCCAGGATCAACAGCTGGGTTGACGGATTGGCTTTCTGCAGCTGAGCAAAAGCACGAATCAACTTGCTGTGATCTTTTTCTATCGACAAACGCCCCATGGTGATAAAGGTTGTTTTGTTCTGTTGGAATAATTCCTGATCCGCTGCCAGCAAAGGCTCCGCCGCACGGCTTTGCACATCAGCCGGATTTTGCAAGTTGTTGCAAAAAATAAAGCGATCATCGGGCAACTGATAGCGTGGTGCCAAATTGTTCTTATTGAGTTCAGACGTAAGCTCAGAGACTGACACCAGTTGATCATACTTATGGTACAAGCTGAAGTTGACCTGCAAAAAAGGAAAACGCTCGGTGTGCTCGGCATAAAGATCATTGTGCAAGTAGATGCTTTTTTGCGTATTAGCAACACTGGCAAACACCTTGGTCCAGAATTCGTCATAACCAGAAAAGTGCACAATCCGATCAATTCGTGCATGCCCGAGTAACCGCAAGTACTCACGCGCATACATCCGGTCAAGTACCTCGTGTTGCTCTGGTGAAATGTCGTGATAGCGTCGCTGATCCGCATAAGAACGGATAGCTCGTTCTTCCAGTGTCATCAACACATTGCCAAAACGAGGCACAAAGTCATGCTGATAGCCAATACGATCGAACTGCTCGCGGCAATCCGCATTGAACTCAATGTTTCCTGGCGAAAAAATAATGACCGGATGTATCTTTTCAGATGAGAGGGCCCGAATTAAATTAATAAATGAGGTGGTGATACCATTGGGTATCATACCACCCGGAAAAATGAGCATATTCCCAATGGACTGGTCGGTATTTGGTGCAACAACATAGCTGTTGTCATCGTCTAAAAATAGCTGCAACACACGAGCACTGGCCTTGCCATCGTCGTGATGATTAAAGCGTTGCATCGCCGCTTCTGCACCATGCAACCCTGTTGTTTGGGCACTGAGACAAGCCATCAACTCAGCCTGAACCTCATCCATGGTACTGCAAACCCGCCCTGGCATCTGTGTCATCTCGAAGTACAGACCTCGCTCCGTCTGATACTCTTCCAAGTCGTAGGCGTAATAGATAATCGGCCGTTTGAGAGGGATAAAATCAAAGAAGATGCTGGAGTAATCTGTAATTAGAATATCGACAACGGATAGCAGAGCATTACTATCAATGTGCGCCGGTACCACGGTACAGCCGAGTTTGACTTCCGCAAGGCACTGCTCCAACAAGCTGTGCCCCCGGAACAGCACATGGCCACCTAATGAGGCCATCCTGGCGATGTCTTGTTCGAGTCTGCGGGTATCAAACTCGACTTCTTGCAAAGTACCACGCCAGGTCGGGGCGTATAATACGATTGGACGTTCATCCAAAATACCCAAAGCTTTTTTGAGCTCAAGCACACTTTGCGGATTTTGGTTAAGTGTCAGGTCAATCCTGGGGTAACCGGTTTCAGCCAATTTTCCCTGGTAAATACGACGAATGTCATAGCTATCGAACAAAATGTCTGTCGTGTGTTTATTTGGACTGATGATATGGGTAGATTGCAAAAAATTGCGTTGAGTGCGCTTGTGATCAAAAAATTTGTATTTTTGCTCTTTGCCCAAAGTTTTCAGCGGAGTTCCATGCCAGGTAGCCAGATAGCGCTGGCCTTCTTTACGAACATAGTATGGTGGAAATCCACTGTTGTTCACCAGGTATGCGCTTTCGGCGATGGCTCTTAAATAGCGATCACTGCCCCGCTCAATAAAGCTGACATTGAGCTTGTTTCGTAAGTTCAATGGGACTTTGTCGATGGAATCAATGACCCAGATGAACTCCCAGGACTGGTAGCGTGGATCGGCCTGCATTTCAAGAAATAAGGCGTAAGGATTGCAAGAGATCGACTTACCACTGAAGCTTTCAAAGAGTATGGTGTTCGATTGCAGTGGCAGAGTCTCATAATATTCCGCATACCGTAGTTGCAGTGCTGCACTTCCATTCAACGGCTTTTCAGAAACACCATGCGCCTGCCGCACCGGATGGCTGTGCGAAAACGCATCCGCGGCTTGCTGGAAAAAACCCAGCTTATACCTCACAAAGCCTAAGCGGAAGTACCAGTTTGGATTGTACTGATTACACCTTTTCAGTGCTTGCTGATACGCATCTCTTGCATCCGACCAGGCCTGTTGATACTCGTAAGCATTGCCCAGTGCATACCAGTCATCAGCCAGTGTGCAGTCTTTTTTCAGCACTTTTTGTAAGCGCTTTTGTTCGTTTTGCCAATGGGTTTTCTGCAATGTCAGCAATCTATCATGCAGCGCCATAGCTGCTTCATCGGCCACAAACTCAGCACTTTGGAACAGTTCAGGAGCTACGGATACATTCAGAAATGCCTGACATGCCGCTTGATACTCACCGGCTTGCAATAAAACGTAACCACAACGGTAATGCCAGTAGGGTGTATGTCGTTGGCGGTTTTTGGCCGCAAATTGATAGGCAACGGCGGCTTGTGAGAATTTCTTTTGACGCTCCAGTACAAAACCAAGCCGGAAATACCAGTCGACGTTATCCATTTTGGCCAACGCTTGGCAGTAATAATCTTCTGCTTTGGCCCAGTTGTACAAACGGTCATAAGCATAACCCAAGCGGTAAAGAAGCTCCGCGTCTTTAGGACGCTGTGCTAAGCGGTCTTGATAGCAGGCAATCGCTTCTTGCCAGTTGGCCTGCTGCTGGTGAAATGCGCCAATGCCAAACTGATGGCTTTGCAATGTCTGATCCAGCTCCATGGCTTTTTGAAATGCCTGCTGCACAGTAAGGGTATCCGCTTGACTGCGTTGCAATGCAAAACCAAGCCGGAAAAACCACTCTGGCTGGGAAGGATCAAGCTCAGTCGCTTGTTGGTAGGCATCGGCAGACTCGTGAAACTTCTGCATGACATCCAGCGCCTGCCCCAAACGGTAATGACGCAGTGCACTCTGGCTGTCCAGTTTTAATGAAGCCTGCAGCGCTTGCACCTCTTGCCAATACTTTCCTTGCCGCTGTAATACAAGAGCCAACTCATCGAACAGATCCGGGTTGTTCGGATCCATGCTAATCTGCAATTGCAGTTGCTGCTCGACTTCTGCTAAAGATGTTCGCTGGCTTTGGTCTTGATTCGGTTGGCGCCCTTCGCGACTGCCAAAACGCAAGAAGTGGATCAATGGGTTTAGTGCACTGGTGGCAACATCCGGGTATTGTTGTAAGTAGAAAGCAGTATCAAAACGGGGACTAGGTTGACGTAGCTCGTTGGCTCCATATTTCAGAAAATGTTCCGCCGCATCAAGGCCTGCAGCAGCTACATCCGGATATTGCTCCAAATAAAAACTTGCATCGAAATAATCCGATTGTCGAATTAGCGCAAGCTGCTGCTGAAACTTCTTTTTTTGTTGTTGTTTTTTTAGCAGTTGTTTGATCACGCGCATAGCAGGGATCCCAGTTTTTGTTAATTTAAGTCGGCTTTTAGCATTTCCAGAATTTCAAAAGCGCGCATAAATTCTTCTTTGTTGATGCTGGAAAAAGCACTTAATGCTTTTTTCAACTGAGTGGTGGAAATGCCTTCAGTACGTGGCAAGTACACCACTTCGCAGTACTCTTTTAAAAAGTCGAACTTGCCTTGCCAATCATCGCCTATCACAAAAGTATCGATATCATAGGTTTGAATATCTTTAATTTTTTGCTCCCAGCTGCACTCTGGGATCGCTTGGTGGACATAGCGACAACCACGAACAATTTCGATGCGCTGGTCAAAGGGGATAATGGTTTTTTTCCCTTTGCCTTCATTAAACTCGTCGGTTGATACGGCAACCGTTAACTGGCCCATTTCGGAAAGACGTTTCAGCAGATTCAAGTGGCCAATATGAAAAAGGTCGAAGGTGCCGTAAGTAATGATGTTTTTCATGCCTGAGTTCCTGACTGCGATCCGAGTGCTCGTACTGACAATTGAAAAACCGGAATGAATTCCGGTTGACATCGGATTGTAACATAGCCCTGTTAAAGATACTGACTGATTTTTGCTTTATGGGTAATACTCAGCACCAGAAAAGCTTTTGGCCTGCAAGTCTTTAGCAGACAGTGCTGGCGTGGTGGCATACTGCCAATCGATGGCCAGTTCCGGGTCGTCCCAGCGAATGGCTCGCTCGAATTCCGGGGCATAATAATCCGTGGCCTTATAAACAAATTCAGCAGTATCACTGAGCACAATAAAGCCATGGGCAAAACCTTCCGGCACCCACATTTGCATTTTGTTTTCAGCCGTCAAGAGCGCACTTACCCAGTGACCGAATGTGGGCGATGAACGACGCAGATCCACGGCCACATCCAAAACCTCTCCCTGCACCACCCGTACCAGCTTACCCTGTGGCTGTTTAATCTGATAATGCAAACCGCGCAACACGCCGCGCCCCGATTTGGAGTGATTATCCTGCACGAAGGTAAGGTTGCGGCCTATGGCCTGTTCAAACTGACGTTGGTTATAGCTTTCCAAAAAAAAGCCGCGTTCATCTGCAAATACCTTGGGGGTGATGAGCAGTACGTCTGGGATGGCGGTTGCTGTAATCTGCATGCGTTCGCTTTCTTAGTTGTTCTGTGGCGGGTACTTGACCATTAGTTCATGCATGGCAGCCGTGAAATCCTTCCCAAGAACCTGACTACGCAGACCGAACTCCACAAAGGTTTTCATATAGCCCAGTTTATTACCACAATCATGGCTGCGACCTTTGATATGGTAAGCATTGACTGGTTGTTGCTTCATAAGGATCGCAATGCCATCCGTCAACTGAACTTCGTCTCCAGCCCCAATCGGCGTGTACTGCAAAGCTTCCCAAAGATCAGCAGAGAACACATAGCGTCCGACCACCGAAAGATTAGAAGGAGCATCTTCCACCGCCGGCTTTTCAACAATGGCCGTCATTTTTACCGATTCGCCGCTGTGCATCTGATGGCCTTCCACATCGGCTACCCCATAGCTGCTAACCTGTTCCATCGGTACCGGTTCGACCATCACCTGGCTCACACCATCGCTCTCGAACAGTTTGATCATTTCAGCCAGGTTATCCTGCTTAGGATTGCAGTCGTAATGATCAATCAACACATCCGGCAATACTACGGCAAAGGGGTTATCGCCAATTAATGGATAAGCGCAAAGTACCGCATGGCCCAGACCCTTGGCTTCACCCTGGCGAACATGCATGATGGTGACATCTTTCGGGCATATCGCCTGTACTTCATCGAGCAGCTGACGCTTAACCCGCTTCTCCAGCATGGATTCAAGCTCAAAGCTTTTATCAAAATGGTTTTCTATGGAGTTTTTGGATGAGTGAGTCACCAGCACAATCTCTTTGATGCCAGCTGCAATGCACTCATTCACCACGTACTGGATCAGCGGCTTATCCACCACCGGCAGCATCTCTTTCGGAATCGCTTTGGTGGCAGGCAACATACGGGTGCCAAGGCCGGCAACCGGAATAACAGCTTTGGTGACTTTCATACAAATTCCTTGGTTTCGTCCTGAAATAGGGGCTAATCGACCAAATGGCGTAAATAGGCGCCATAGCCGGTTTTGGCAAAGGCACGGGCCCGTTTAAGTAAATGTTTATCGTCTACCCAGCCCTGGCGCCAGGCAATTTCTTCCAAACAAGCCACTTTTAACCCCTGACGGTGCTCGATGGTTTGCACATAATGGGCGGCATCGAGCAGGCTGTCGTGGGTACCTGTATCCAACCACGCGAAACCACGACCAAAACGCTCAACCTGCAAGGTGCCTTGCTCCAGATAAAGGTTGTTCAGGCAGGTGATTTCCAACTCACCACGTTCGGATGGTTTGAGCTGCCTGGCCAGTTGACTAACGTTATCGTCGTAAAAATACAAACCGGTAACTGCATAATTGGATTTAGGCTGCTTGGGTTTTTCTTCAATCGACAGAACTTTGCCGTCATCATCAAACTCAACCACACCAAAGCATTCCGGATTTTTGACCTGGTAGCCAAAAATGGTAGCTCCTTGCTGCTGCAAACTGGCCGCTTTTAACTGTGCACTGAAACTTTGACCATGGAAAATATTATCACCCAGCACCATGCAGACAGGCTGTTGCTGTAAAAAGTCTTCAGCCAGGATAAAAGCCTGAGCCAAGCCTTCCGGTTTGGGCTGGATGCAGTACTCAAAACGCACGCCAAACTGTTCACCACTGCCAAGCAGTCGTTTGAAACCAGGTTGGTCGTCTGGGGTGGTTATGATTAAAATATCACGGATCCCGGCCAGCATGAGCACCGAGATCGGATAGTAAATCATGGGCTTGTCGTAAATGGGCAGCAATTGCTTGGAAATCCCAAGCGTAATGGGATGCAAGCGTGTACCAGAGCCTCCTGCCAGTACGATACCTTTGCGCAAAACTGTGTCCTCTGCCCAGGCAATATGCCAGTCTAAATTGAATGGGCATCTTAAGTTTTTTAAGGACAAAGAGCAAGTCGGTTAGCCAAGAGTGAGCGCTGGCAGTGCCAGCTAATCACTGCCAAACAAGTCACGGGTATAGACTTTCTCTTCTACATCCGCCAGTGCTTCGGTGCGGCGATTGGCAACAATGACATCCGACAGCTGCTTAAACTCTTGCAGATCCCTGATCACCCGTGAACGGAAAAAGTGCGACTCCTTCAACTCGGGTTCGAACACCACCACTTCAATGCCTTTGGCTTTAATGCGCTTCATAATACCCTGAATGGCAGAAGCTCTAAAATTATCGGAGCCTGACTTCATAACTAAGCGGTAAATGCCAACCACCTTAGGGTTCTTATTGACAATCGAGGTGGCAATGAAGTCTTTACGAGTTTGATTGGCATCGACAATGGCTTGAATGATGTTGTTAGGTACATTCTGATAGTTGGCCAGCAGTTGCTTGGTATCTTTAGGTAAGCAATAGCCGCCATAGCCAAAACTGGGGTTGTTGTAATGATTGCCGATACGGGGATCCAGCCCTACCCCTTCAATGATTTGCCGACTATCAAGGCCATGACTTTCGGCATAGGAATCCAGCTCATTAAAAAACGCCACCCGCATGGCTAGGTAGGTATTGGAGAACAGCTTAATGGCCTCGGCTTCGGTGCTGTCGGTAAAAAGTACCGGAATATCCTGTTTAATGGCGCCTTGTTGTAACATGGACGCAAAAATTTCCGCCCGCCCTGAGCGCTCCCCCACAATGATTCTGGATGGATACAAGTTATCGTACAAGGCCTTACCCTCGCGCAGAAACTCGGGGGAAAATAGTAAATTATCAAGCTTTAGTCGTTGCTTGGTTGCTGCGGTATAGCCGACCGGCACGGTGGACTTAATAACCATCACTGCGTTGGGGTTAATTGCCATCACGTCGGCTATGACGGCTTCGACACTGCTGGTATTAAAGTAATTATTTTCAGGGTCATAGTCCGTTGGGGTGGCAATCACGACAAAATCAGCGTGTTGATAGGCCTGGTTTTTGTCGGTCGTGGCCGTAAAATTGAGTGCTTTATTGGTAAGAAACTCAGTAATCTCTTTGTCTTCAATCGGTGACTTACCGTCATTTAGTAAAGCGACTTTTTCCGGAAGAATATCCAAGGCAACAACCTGGTGGTGTTGTGCCAGTAGCATGGCGTTGGATAAGCCTACATAGCCGGTTCCGGCAATGGCAATTTTGTATTCCGACATAGCGTTCATTCCCTGAGTTTGACGTGCGGCTTTATGATACTTGCTGAGAGCTGAAGATGCTAGTGACCGCCGTGAAACGGCAGGTTACTGCTCGCTTCGCAAGTTATGAAACGCCTCCTGCCACTCGGGCATGCGAATGCCAAGGGCCTGCTCCAGTTTATCCACATGAAGCCGTGAATTCAGCGGCCGCCTGGCCGGGGTTGGGTAATCGCTGCTGGGTATGGGCTGAATCGACTCTGGTGACAGTGCCAGTGACTGCCCTTCTGCTATGGCCTGGCTCACAATAACTTTGGCAAAATCGTACCAACTGCAGCTGCCGCGCGGGGCCAGGTGATAGACGCCACCGGCGATGGCTGTACCAGCTTGCCAGCGCGACAGCGCTTGATGGCTGATGGCGGCAATCAGGCTGGCGGGTGTAGGAGCGCCGATTTGATCGGCCACGATACGCAGTTCGGTTTTCTCTTTCGCCAGCCGCAAGATAGTCTGCACAAAATTTTTGCCCTGCCGGGCATAAACCCAACTGGTACGAAAAATCAGCGCCGTCGGGCAGTGTTGTTGCACCGCTAGATCACCTTGCAACTTGCTGTGACCATACACATTCAGCGGGCCGGTGACACTGTCTTCCTGCCAGGGGGTGGTGCCGGTACCCGGATAGACGTAATCGGTGGAGTAATGCATCAGATAGGCCCCGCTAGCAGCGCAATAACGCGACAGCAACTCTGGTAGCTGGGCATTGAGCGCCAGAGCTGCTGCCTGCTCGGTTTCGGCCAAATCGACCGCCGTATAAGCAGCCGCATTGATAATGACTGCTGGATGATGCTGCGCTAAATAGGCCTGTACAGCAGATGCATCGGCTAAATCCAGCTCGGCTCGGGTTGGTGTTAGCAGCTCGGCCTGCCTTAGCAGTTGTTGTTTGAGCTCAGTGCCAACCTGGCCTGAGCTGCCGGTAATGAGTAGTTTCATTCAATGTCCACGTTACCGCCCGCTATGCGAGCTAGTTACTGCCGTTTTGTGCTAAAGGCCCCCACCAGCCTTCGTTGGCCAGGTACCATTGCACGGTTTTACGTAACCCGCTTTCGAACGTTTCCCGCGGTGTCCAGCCAAGTTCACGCTCTATCTTGCTGGCATCGATGGCGTAACGTTGGTCGTGGCCGGGGCGATCCTGTACGAAAGTTAGTAAACTTTCGTAGTGTTGAATGTTGAGTTTTGAATGTTGAATGGGGGCCAATTCTTCCAGAATTGTACAGATGGATCTGACGACTTCGATGTTCTGTTTTTCGTTGTGGCCGCCGATGTTGTAAGTTTCCCCAATCTTACCCTGCGTTGCCACACAGAGCAGCGCCCTGGCATGGTCGTCTACATAGAGCCAGTCGCGGATTTGCTGGCCATTGCCATAGACAGGCAACGGCTTGCCTGCCAGTGCATTTAAAATGGTGAGCGGTATCAGCTTTTCCGGGAAGTGGTACGGGCCATAATTGTTGGAGCAATTGGTAATAAGCGTTGGCAGACCATAGGTACGCTGCCAGGCCCGCACCAGGTGATCGGAGCTGGCTTTACTGGCCGAATAGGGTGAACTGGGCGCGTACGGCGTCTGTTCGGTAAAGAATGCATCGCTTTGCGATAGATCGCCATACACCTCATCGGTAGAAATATGGTGAAAGCGGAAGCGCGCTTGAGCGGCTGATTCCAATCCCTGCCAATAGCTTCGTGCCGCTTCCAGCAGAGTATAGGTACCGACAATATTGGTCTGGATAAAGGCTGCCGGACCATCAATGGAGCGATCAACATGACTTTCAGCGGCCAGATGCATAATGATGTCTGGCTGAAACTGCTGCAACAACTGCTGCATCCGGGCTTGATCGCAAATGTCGGCCTGCACAAACTGATAGCGTGGATGAGCAGCAATTGATTGTAGGGATGCCAGATTACCGGCATAAGTGAGTTTATCAACATTCAACACCTGATAAGATGTGTTGTTGATCAGATGGCGCACCAGCGCCGAACCAATAAAACCAGCACCGCCGGTTACCAAAATGCGTCCACTCATGCTTGTTAACTTTCTACCTTTGTTGGCTCTGCGACCGGTATGGTATTTAGATTCAGTGCAGTCATAATCTGTTTATTAATCTTAACCACATCAAACTTTTGCTCAGCCAGTTGTCGGCTGTGCCTTCCCATCCCATCAATCTGCTGAGGATTGTCAATAAAGTACCGCATTTGCTCTATCAAGGCATCGACATTGTGCGGTGGAATCAAGAAGCCGTTTTTTCCCTGCTCGACCGTTTCCCGACAGCCAGGCATATCGGTGGTAATGACCGGCAAGCCCACAGCCATAGCTTCTTGAGTACTTCGAGGAACCCCTTCACGGTAATAGGAAGGCAATACAAAAACGCTGGATTGCGCCAACCAATCCACCACATTGCTGACCAAACCCGGGTAAACAATCAAGCCACTGGCGACACAATCATCCAACTCTTGCTGGCTAATAGAGCCTTTAGCAGTATCTGGTTGGCCAACCACCACAAACTCTACTCCTGGGTATTGGGCTTTGATCATTGCAGCGGCTTGCAAAAAATATCGGATCCCCTTCTCCTGCAACAAGCGACCAACAAAGATAAAGCGGATAGGATCTAATTGCGGTGGATGATACGGATAGCGATGCAAGCAGGTACCAATACCGCTCAGCAGTGTCAGCCTGGGAATAGATATCTGATAATGATGAATCAGATCCTGATAATCATCCGGATTAAGCAAAAAAACTTGGTGCGTTTTCGGTAGCACGAAGCGGTACAAGCCGACCTGGACACGTCGGATCAGACGACATCGCAACCCCGCCCCTTGCGGTGGTTCAATGAAGGCACGGCCCAAGCCTTCTATTTTCGCGACACGAAAGGGTACCTTGGCCAGCCAGGCTGCCAGGGTGCCGAAAATAACGGGTTTGACGAAATAACAAAAGCTGATATCAATACGTAGTTGCTTAAACAAACGGTAGAGTTGCCAGCTGGTCCATAAATCACTGATTGGATTGTAGCTAAAACGGTTCAGCTTATAGGGCACCGGAATAGCACCAAGCTCTCGCACTGCCGCTTGGCTCTGTTCACAATAATCGGTGGCAAAGGCATAGACCTGGTGTCCAGCAGCCACCAGTTCACAAATTAAATCACTGCGAAAATTCAGCATGGCTTGGGTTAAAGAACCCACGACGGCGATACGCTTGCCATGGTTGCCAATGGGTTGGTTGTTGTCGCTTTGCTGCATTATTTTTTCCCAAACAACAGATTTAGCACCCATCGTAGGCATCTACGCACCAGCAGCATGGCCTTATCAATCGTGGTGGGCGTTTGCTGCCGCCGCTGCTCAATTTCCATTAAAACTTGTTCCGCCGAACTAAAGCCACCAGTTACATCGCTGATATAGCGCGGATACGCAATTAAAGTGGCATACACCAGGGTCGCCAAATCCAGCTGCCGGCCACGTCGTGGCGCTGGTAAGGTATCTTCGGTTAAGCCCCAGCCTGCGTAAAAGGGCCAGCCATAGCACACCACCTTCTTACCCCGCAGCAATGCTTCAAAACCAGTGAGTGACGTGATCAGATGCACCTCATCAACCTGTTCCAACAGCACAGCCATGCTGACATCCAGCACCAACTCATCACAATATGCGCTGGCTTCATCCTCGCCCGCCCCTTGCGCTCTGGCACCGGAATACACATCCGGATGTGGTTTGTAAATCACCCAGGCATCCGGGTTTTTCTCGCGTACCTGCATCAGCAATTGCAAATTACTGCGCACCTGGTTGGCTCCATATTCAATGGAGGCGTCGGTTTCTACCTGGCCAGGTACCAGTACAATTGTTTTGCTGGTATCTGGACGCTGCCACCTGGCCTGACCAACATTGTATTTGGTGACGCCTTGCGCGCATATACGCTCACGCAGCGCTTCTGCTCGTGTGCGCTGTTTATCAGTAAGTGTCAGCTCTTGCAATAGCTGCTCAAGATCCGAGGGCTGAGTGGCATCAAAATACAAACCACGCTGATCGAAAATCCAAGACATCGGCTGAGCAAACTCGGCACCGAGCCCAACTGAACGAATAAAACCATCTTCTAACCGAATAAGCCTTAAGCCAGCCTGAACAGCAGGCAAAGCTCTGCGGCCCCACACCAATAAGGTGCCCTGCGAAGGCAATGCGGCACCTTTTCTTAAAAAAGTAATCGAACTGCCTTGAGTAAAGCGCTGCAGTGTTTTGCGCCAGAAGCGGGAAAAGCCATACGCATAAATGTGCTTAGGCAAAGCCATTCGCATCCTGTGCTGTAACCCGGCCCAGCACAATAACTCTTCGACCGTGCAGGGCTGTTGCCGCTCAGGATGTAATGCGTGTTCCCCTGCTAAAATGGCATGATATATAAAAGCTGCCAGTTCGACTTTAGCCGTCACTGGTTGACTAAAAGGCCCTTGACTGTGCTCACAACTCACAAAAGGAGAGTCTTGCATGCAATGCAAAGGCTTTTGCCAAAGTAAAGCCTCGAGCGCCAAGAGCGATCGACTGCAAAACACCCGATAGGCTGTTCGCATTAAGTTAGCCGTATGACAAGCAAACTGAAAGTGCAGCCGGTCTTGACTTGCAGTAGCGGCGGCAAAATTCATCGCCTGCTGTTGCAATTGTTGTAAACGCTGTTGGTCCTCAGGCTCTGCTGATGCCAAACAAAGTATCAGCTCCGGATACTCCGCAGCCTGTTGCAGCATCTGACAAAACAGCTGATCACTGCATTGACTATCGACAAGAATCAACTGATAAGCTGCTAGGGGCTGTGTCGAAGGTCTTAAAAAATTACTGGCTGCCAACTCCAGTTGCTGCCATTGCTTAATAAAAATCAGACTAAGGCTATGCTGGCTTGGCGATAACGGTACTGAGACTTGCTGCCGCCAGCATAATAATGGTTCCGCCTGCCCAGATAAAGCGTGGCTAAAAACAGGCGCAGCAGTCAGTAAAGTCCAGCCTGCTCGACTGGTTTTTTCCTGCAAAACGGCAGTGGGTTTGCTCAATGAAAGTCTACCGCTAATCTAAATGGTCACGGATAATGGCACGCGTTAATTGCACAATAGCAGCCAGCAGGATAGCAAAAAAACAAACCACAGCGAAATTATAACTCCGACGCGGTTCCACCGAGTATTGCGGCATCGTTGGGTATTGCAGTACCGAGACTTGTTTTAGCTTGCGGGCGGCCTCAACCCGGGTCGTTTCGAGCATTAATAAGGAGTTCGAATACAGCTCAAGTGCGAATTGCGCCTGCAAGGCCAGTGTTTCAAACTCCGCAGAAATACGATTTAGTGCATCCCCATCAGCTGTCGCCAGCTTATTTCGCTCTTGTTGAATTTGGGTGTTCAACGCTTGGATTTGGCTGTCCAATCGCTGCATCTCTGGCGAGTTAGGGCTTTGAAAGCTACTGCTTGCTTTACGCTGTGCTTCCATCAGTGCTTTTTGTGCTTCCAACTGTGCGACGATCATCATGATGCTTTCTACCGATCCTGTTGGTGATACCAGTCCATGGGTATTTTGAAACGTCAGCAGCGCCTCACGAGCACGGTAAAGTCGTTGCTCCAGCACCTCTACCTGACCTTCAATAAAAGCAACTTGTTCTTCTGCCAGGCGCTGTCCCATACGATTCATGTGCAGCTCACCTTCCTGCAAGAGAGTTTGCGCAATTTTTTGTGCCATTTCAGGATTATAAGCCTGCACTCTCAGCCGAAGCACATTGGCGTAATCATCAAAGTGAACATCAATCCGCTTTAGCATATAGCGGTGAAATTTTTCTATGGGTGCATCCACACGGCTAAGGCGCGACCAACGATCAATGTCACTGCTGGCAAAGTGCTGGCGAATTTGCAGTCGCTCCTCCAATACATTCAGCATATCAACCGACAACATATGATCCCGCAACAGCAGCAGATCACCAGCACCGGAAGTACCAGACAATATCGATGAAAAGTTCAGACTTGCTGGTGATATTTCCGGACTTTTCAGCACAATATTGGCTTCTGAAACATAGCGATCGGTCGCCAACAGCATCCAGTAAAAAAATGATATCAGAATGACTGCCAGCGCAACGCCCCATTGTGGGTGCTGTCGGATTTTATTCATGTATTGGTACTCTCATTGTATGCTGCTATTGCGTCGTCCAGTTGGTCAAACCAAATCGCCTGACCTTGATGCAACCAGATACCGGCCTGACACAAATCCTGCAAGATGCCTACGCTGTGCGACACCATAATCAGACTGGATTTACCGATCCGGTCACGAAATGCTTTCTTCGCTTTCTTTTTAAAAGCCGTATCACCTACGGCGGTCGCTTCATCAGATATATACACATCAAAATCAAAGGCTAAAGATAAACCAAAAGCCAGCCGGCTACGCATACCGCTGGAGTACGTTTTCATTGGTTGATCAAAGGCTTTGCCTATTTCAGCGAAATCTTCCACATAGTCAATAATCTGCTGCATTCGATCTTCACCACCATGAATGCGGGCGACAAACTTCACATTTTGTCGACCGGTCATGCTCCCCTGAAAGCCACCTTTTAGGCCAATGGGCCAGGAAATCTTGCTGTTGGTGATAATTTCGCCTTTATCAGGTGTATCCATCCGTGCTAGCAGCTTTAATAGGGTAGACTTACCTGCACCATTGCGACCAATCAAGCCAACACTTACACCTTGCGGAATGACAAAGTTCACATCCTTTAGCACCCAGTCGCCACCAAAGGGACCATGGTATCGCTTGTAGAGATTACGAACGTCGATCATTGTGCCATCAACTTGGTTTTAAGACGGACTTGTAGCATCAAGCCTAACAGAATCATGCCAAGCGATAATGCCATCGGATACATCAATTCTATGCCATGGATACTGCGATAGGCAGGGAAAAACCCATAACGCATGCTTTCGAGGGCGTGCAAAATAGGGTTGTAAATAAGCACCTGCTGAACACTGTGCGGCATGAGCTGGACGGGAATAATGACACCCGATAAGAAGTACAGAGGAAACATCATCATACGAATGATTTTTTCGGACTCTTGTACAAGGGTAACCGCAATGGAGAACACAAGACCAAAACCCAGGCCGAGTAACCAAAGTGTCAACCAGGCAATAATAACCCTCAAAGGATCCATTGGCACAATATTCAGGCCAATGAATACCGCACCAACTACCAGCAACATAAAAACAATGGTTTTAAGAACGCCCTCTAGTGCTGCTCGAACAATAACGGTATCAACAGGATGAAGCTGCCTGTATGCGAATAAACCGCTGTTTGCATTAATTGCCGACATAGAGCGCGTTGCTGCATCCCGGAAGATGAAAAAACCCATCAAACCAACGATCAGGTAAGGAATAAAATCGGCTCCGGGAATAAAGCGGATCCGTCCCATAAATTCACGCACAGCAATCATCAACATAATGTGCGCGACTGGTTCCAGCAGCATCCAGGTCCAGCCAAAACGATCACCCGACATCCTGGCCATAGCTTCACGCATAAAGAGCGCATACCATACATGCAAGGTGACCTGTAATGAGCTGCGCTCTTTCATCCGTTTGCCGCCCTACTACCCTTAGATATCCAATGCCACTTTCGCAGCAATGGCAATTTGATAAATGATCTGAGTAAGCGTGGATGCAAGTTGCAGATTCTTGGTCGTTACTGCAGGCAACACCAGGATTTCATCCCCCGGACGCAGCTCGACATCGCGTGCATTTCTTACTTCGCCATTTTGACGCACAATCAGAATGCGGCGTTTATCAGCATGTTGGCTAAAACCGCCAGCGGCTTCAATGTAATCCCATGCACTCATACCAGGCACAAAAATCGAAGCTTGTGGAATGTACACTTCACCGCTGACTAAGATGGAGTCCGATTTTTCAGGAATAGTAATGACATCACCATCTTGCAGCCGTAAATCAAGCAATTGATCGCGATGGCTGACCACCAGTCGGCCATTAGGCTCCACTTCACGAGCCCGAGCTACAAAAGCACTGATTAGTTCAGCCTCGCGAACTCGGATAGCGGATTCTTCAGCAGTTGATGAGGAGGCTCCCAGGTAAGTGGTTTCCAAACGGCGCAAGGATTCCAATAGCGACTCGCGCTGCCGTTCGGCCACACTTACCCGCCGAATTGAAATACTGCGGGTTTCCGCAATCACCTGGTCAACCGGGATATTATCCAGCAGCTGATGCAAGGTCGCGTTTTTTGGCAAAATAAAGAATGATGGACCGTAATAGCTGCCTTCCAATTGAACGACGATGGTATCGGAATGTCGATCGGCAACAAAAACCACTTCATCACCGTTGGCAATAGCAAGATCCGCAAAAGACTCTAAAGCCTGATAATTGGCATATGGGCCACTAGCTCGCTGGCCTCGCACCAGAGCATGCGATACACCTGCATCCAACTGCGCTAGTTGCATCAATGTCGAACCATAAAGTACGTCATCGTTTAGTTCATAGAAATAAGCACGGCCAACCTCACCATGCACAGCAATTTGCGGGCCGCGTCGCTCCACCAGAATGGTATCGCCATTTTGCAGCTGGGCATGATGCAATTTGCCTTCAAGCAAAAAATCATACAAATCCATTTCTGCCAGGGTTTCTCCGTTTCGCAGTAAACGGATACGGCGGTAACTGCCTTGCTCCTCATCTATGCCGCTGGCTTGATCCAGAAAATACAACACAGAGTCATTTGGTACTCCGGCATAACGGCCGGGTTTATTGACAAAACCAGTCACAAAAACCGCAACTGGCTGAACGCCTTGCAAGTTGGTATACACATAGACGTTGTCTGGATACACCCTGCGAACAGCATTGCGTACTATGCCATCCAATTGGCTGTGACTCACACCCTGAACTTTAACCGGCCCTATGCCAGGAATAAAAATATTACCCTGCGCATCCACCGGTAAAATACGATCAATATCGATGGCTCCCCACACTCTCAAGGTAATCTGATCACCAGGCAGAATAAGGTAATCGGGGTTTAGACCATCGGCTCTGATGCCGCGAAAGCCACCGCTGAATAATTCAGCGCCAAAGGGGCGTATATCTTTGCTTACGCCCTGCTCCATCGAAGGAATAGGACCATAGCCGCCTTGCTGCCAATTGACGTTGGATTTAGGCTCTTGCAAAGCAGCTTGCTGTTGAGCCTGAACCGCTCTGGCTTGTTGCGTCTGAACCAGCTGCGATTGTTCTGTAAAGGGGTTCGCCAGTGCCGTCGTAGCACAGCACAGCAGACCAAACAAGGCCGTTGCCAATTTTCGACCCTGGCACATGGAATTTCGCTTCATTATTTCATCCGTCTTGTACATGGCCCAGTGCGGGCGAATTCATTCGTTGTCTGCTTAAAAAGCCAACGCCCGCCCCTGATACCATTGCCGGGCTTCGTTTTGACAGACCAATGCTGACTGGTTGAGCTGATCAGGCGCAACTTGCAAGGCCAAACACAACCGATTGCTGGCTGAAACATAACGATCTTTCACCCTGACTTGAATCGGGCTTCCCCATGGGGACTCAACTAACTGCACCAGATCGCCACTGTTGGCCATCGCCAGCGAATCGAAACTACTGACTGGCAACAATGGCACGGGCATGATCGAATCGGCAGCAAGGATCGACTGATTATGTTGATTGGTGCTGACACAGGCGCTGCTTAAAATCGCAGCTGAAGCTAGCAACAGCAGATGAAGAAAGTTGATTCGGGCGTTGAGCATAAAGTCCATCTTCTTTAGGCAGCGGCACTGCCGCGCTTGAGCCGCAGTCGTTGCTTGTTTTGGTGTTAATCTGATGTCCAGAACAGTGCAAAAATAGTATCACTTCAACCTGAGTGACGCCAGTATCAAATCCAGTACAAGGGCGTGTTTATCTCTACTGATTAGGTTTTGTTCGCTCTGGCGGCGTTTGGCTGGCATTTCTACTACGTTAGAGCTTGCTTCATGTAGAATAACTATTATTCTACCAGCAACAAATTCTGAAGAGGTCCCCTATGTTTTTCAACAGCCAACGCATCCCCGAGCTTGAAGGGCTGAATTTTGCCGAACGTATGCAAGTAATGCGTACTGCGGCCGACCGCCTGCCCGTGCCCAAAAAGTTTTTGCTGAACATCATCAAACTGGTGATTCTGTTTGTGTTCTTTTTGATGATGGCGCAAGCCAACGATTGGCGCATCATTCCCTACGCCATTGCATTGATTATTGTCTACCCTGCCGTGACCCGGCCATTGACGTATTTGTTGTGCCGGCCAGATTTACCGGCAATCCGCAAAGAGCTGGAGCCAGGTAGCAAGGAGTAACCATCACGCTGAAAGCGTTTGGCACTGCTTGCCACTGACAATTAATCTGTCGCCACAGGTGTTACCCGCAACGTGATTTTTTCATTCAACGACATGGCCAGATTGTTGTCGTAATAAGCGGCTTCGTTAATAAAGCTCGGGTAAACGACATCTGGGCCGTCGTAACAGATTTCTCCACCGTTAAACAGTTTAAAAATAGGATCGCCCGGATGGATGGGCTTGAAGTCTTTATCCTGCACATGGTTGTGCACCATACCAAGGCGCTCACCCTGCTCATTCACTGGCAGTTTAATGCTGTGCAGATAGCGATAGGCTTCTACTTCTTTCGGTAACTCTGGCAGCTGCCTAAGGTTGTATAAATCGGCAAAATCCAGAATGTGCTGGGTCATGCTGTGCATTTGTTCCAGCACATCTTGCCGGAGCACCGATTGCGGTTGTGGCCCCACTTCGACAATGACACCATAACGGCCTGTGGTGCAGAGCAGCTTATGCTCTTCGGCGGGCAGATGGTCTTCATCACAACTAATCACCGCTTCTGGCATCTTCATTTTGACGTAACCGGCCAGCTGATTGTAAAAATCCCCTGCCTGCGTCAGGATCAGAACCGGCCCCATATTGCTGGTGGTGTTGTGCAAGTCAATCACTAAGTCCACCTTCGGGTTGCCTTTAGGCCCAAGCACTGCGTCAATCACTTTAGCGCGGCTTTGCTCGTAATTGCTATGGCTGGGGTTATCCAAATCTTCGCGGCGGAACTGGCGGTTTAAATCAGCATCCAGGTAGCGCTTGTTGGCGCTATGCGCTTGTGGATTGGCAAACAGTGTCCAGGCATGAAAGCTCTGCCGCTGCAAAAGTTCAGGTTGACGCTGGTACTGACGGATTAAATAAATACCGGAAAACTCATTACCATGAGTACCACCAACGATGGCCACTTGCTGGATGGGCTGCATAAGAAACTCCGCTTTACTAAGATGTTATGCAGTATGCCGTAAAAGCCTTGGCTTGAGAACCAGCGCAAAAAGAAAAGAATAAAAATGCAGAAAAAAAGAATTTAAAAGCAGTTGGGATCTGTATTACTAGGCAACTTCGTGAGCTAAGTCAAAATCTTGCTGTGAGTGCAGCAAGGTTTCATTATGCAAAATTTGACTGGCTTGGCAGGTACACTGACCGCACTGGCTGCCTAAACCGCTGCAAGCACGCAGTTCACGCATGGAGCGCACACCATTGGCAACATGCTGCTTAATGGCTTTGTCGGTTACAGCTTTGCACAGACAAACGTACATAGGATCACCTCATCAGTTGATAGGGTGATCCTAATCTAATTAATAACTATTATCAATAGTATTTAGCGATTAAAGTTCTACCTAGCGAAACAACACCTTCTCTTGCTGGAACCAGTGCACGCAAAAAGCGACTAAAGCACCGGCCAGTACGACAGTGGATGCAAAGATCATCATCAGCAAACCATAATCAACAGTCCCTTTAATCAGCTCTTTGATAGCTAGCGCCACATTGGTCAGTGGGATCATGGCTGTGGTAGTGGTCAGATTGACACCTGGCAAAATAGCAGCCACCAATGGCATTAACACGATAAAGGACAAGGGACTCATGTAATTTTGTGCTTCTTTAAAGGTTTTGGCATAGATGGAAATCGCCAGCAATAAAGAAGCAAAAATAGCCGAGATGGGCAGCAGCATCAGGAAGATCAGCAGCAAATCGGTGATAGAGATACTCGACATCACATTAGCCACTACATCCAGACCAGCAAAAGAACTTATCACCGCTGTCCATACACCCAAACTGACGACTGTAATCAAGGTCGTCGCTAGACCTGTGGTCAATACCGTCAAAAACTTACCCAGCACAATGGCCGTTCGGCTAACCGGACAGATCAATAAGGTTTCCAGGGTACCGCGTTCTTTTTCGCCAGCGCCCATGTCAATCGCCGGATAGGATGCACCCATCAAGCAAATCGGGATCAGAATATAGGCAATAAAGGCGCCAATTTTCTCACCGATATTCTCCCGGGTATCCGCGGTATCAATGCGGCGCACTTCGACCGGCTTTAAAATAGCTTGTAACCGCTCCGGATCCACCCCAAGTTGACTTAGGTTGGTCATTTGCAGATCTTCAGTAAATTTACGCATCAGCTCATTAAAGTACTGGAACATAAAGTCCAGCTGCGAGGATTGATTGTAAATCAACTGCCACTCGCTTTGCTCAATCGCAGACTGACGCTGTTTGAAATCAGCCGGGATCACCAGTGCCATATCGAAATCACCGGCCCGGATCGCAGCAACCAGCTGGTCGGTTTCCGTCAGGTCGGAGTCTATCCGGCGAAAGTTTTTATGGTAAAACAAAGCTTCAGCAAACTGCGGTGCCTGATCGGCATTGACGATCACATAGCGGTGCTCTTCCTGCATCGCCTTACTGGTGGTGGTGCTCAGCACCAAACCCATAATACCAAACAGCACCGGGAAGATCAGGATAGGCAGCAGAATGACAAAAATCAGTGTTTTTTTGTCGCGCATCAACTCGGTCAACTCTTTAAAATAGACTTGCCACATCAGGCTGCTCCTTGTGCCGTTACGGTTTCCGGCTGATTAATCACAGATAAAAAGGCTTCGCGCAAATCGCCACTGTCGGTGCACTGCCGGAAGGCTTCGATGCTGCCGGAAAACGTGCTAATGCCTTTATCAATCACCACCACCCGATCGCACAGGGCAGCCACTTCGTCCAAGTGATGGGTAGAGAAAATGACCGGTGTTTTTAATACTTTGAGTGACTGAATAAAATCCAGTACCGTTTGCACCGTCATAATATCGAGGCCGGTGGTCGGCTCATCCAGAATCACCACCTTGGGGCTGTGCACCACTGCCCGCGCAATGGCAGTTTTTTGTTTCATGCCTGTCGACATGTTATCGGCCCGGCGATTGGCAAAGTCGTGCATATTGAGCAAAGTGAATAGCTCATCGATTCGCTGACGCAATTCGGCATCTTTCATGCCATGCAAGCGGCCAAAATAGGCAATGTTTTCAAAAGCCGTTAACTTGCCATAAAGGCCAGTATCGGCGGATAAGAAACCAATTTGCTGACGCGCTTTTAACGGTTGCTTTAATACATCGACGCCATTGATCAGCACAGTACCAGCATCCGGTTTTAACGCGGTAGATAGCATGCGCAAGGTGGTGGTTTTACCGGCCCCATTGGGTCCAAGCAAACCAAGCACTTCGCCCTGCTCGCAGTGAAAGCTGACATCACGCACAGAATGAAAAGCCGTCTTACTGTAGCGCACATCTTGCTTTTCACTTTCAGACAGTTTGGAGCCCTTGCCAAGCGCAAAGGCCTTGGCCAGGTGGTTTATTTCGATCATCCTCGAGTCCTTCTGGGGTGTGAAGTCATGAGCAGGGAGCAATGATGGCTGGTTTTCGCAACAACCTTGCTCGTTCTCAATGTAAAACAGCTCTGTATTATTCAAGAGAGACGCCGGAATAGCAATTTGCTTTGGATGTTTTCCACCTGCAAAAATGTAAGCAGATTTTAGAGGCTGCCTTTACTGGAGTTAAAAAGGTTTTGCTCTGACAATGCAGTCCTGCTTATCTGGTCCAGAGAATGGTGTTAATTTGCCAGTTTCCATCACCATCGTAATCAAAAAAAGTACAGCTGGGAGACGACCGGCTCAGAGGATTGTTGATGCTGTGCGCCTCATAACTTAGGGTTGCATAGCGTTTTGCATTATGTTGGCTGTATACTTTTGGAATTTCATCGGTATCGTAAAAGCGAACTTGAGCCAGCTGATAACTGATATCGCCATGACTTTGCCTGGCCCGCTCAAAGATCACTGCACGATCGGCAAGGAATAGCTCAGTCGTCTCTGCTTTTCGCTCTTCAGGCCAATCATCGGGTAAATAATCCCGCCATAAAGGAGCAATCAAGCTGATATCCTGCGTATGGTATGCAGTCCAGCCAATTTCGCACATGGCTTCCAGTTTCGCCTGTTCATCAGCCAACACTGACGTGGCAACGCCTAGCAGCATGGTTGCGTAGATACTATTTTTCACGTTGTTCCCTTGTTCCAAAATAAATAAACCTAAATCACAGGATCAACTGGCAATAGCCAGATGCTGTGCGCGCAAAGCCACAACGGATGCCAATATGCCCCTTCTCGTAGGTATACGACATTCACGTTGGCGATATGCTCCAGAGTGACGCCTGGCTTGGACAATGCAATTGAACGCGTTAATCGGAGGACGTGAGCGGGCAGGACACATCCGTACCGTTTTTCAGGGTTGCTAATAACGCCTGCTGACTGTCGACAAACCAGGCATCCGTCTCTTTGTCTTTTACTTTGGCACCGTGCAGCGTTTTGAGCCATTCACCAGACACCGGATCAAAGAGTGCATTCAAGTAGCTATCACCAGTAGAAATGGCGGTATTGATTCGCTTTTGGATCACCAGCACCAGCACTTCCTGATGGCAGATTTGACTGTAAAATGCCTCCGACAGCGTGGCGACCTCCCGGCCGGGGTGCTGGCCAATCCAGCTATCCACTTTAGCACCCGCCCTGTTTTGCAACCGCACATAAATATCCGTTTCATCGCCCTGGATAAAAAGCTCCGCTTTTTGCAAAGCCGATTCCGTAAGTTTGGGTGCTTGCTCGTAGGCATTGAAGACAAGAACCTCTGGCATAGCCTTATCGTGCAAGAAGGAGGAGGATACGAATGCGGATACCCTCATGCTCCAAAGTAAAATAACCAGATAAAACCAAATAGAAGGTGTCATCAGCATATCGTCTTATGAGTCCCGTATGACATTACATCTGCTGTATCGGATTATCCTGATAGCGACCCGTCCAATGCGTATTGGGTAATGCGATGCACCACTGCCAAAAGGCATCGTATAAAGCATCAAGCCGTCCATTGCTGTCTAAGCTGAAGTTGGGCGCCAAGGCTATGTAATACAGATGCAGATCATTCTCTAACGATTGTCCTTTGTTGGGAGCATACTTGTTTAGGTAAGCTTGATAGAGCTGGTGCCCATACTGCCTGACGGCTTCATCGTCAGCATCCTTCGAACCATGCAAATATGTGCTGGCCATTACTCCATCCGATTGCATCGTCGTTGTATGGCAGAGTTTTATTTGTTCAATCACATTCGTATTGGTTGTGAGGCTATTTAGACGCTGAAGCGACATCCGGGCCAACTGCATCGGGTCTGTGGTATTGAAAGAATCAAGTGGGAAATACAACATGTGGCGGCGATGGATATCATGTTGCTGTACTAACTGCTGAGCCGATGGTCCTGCTGCATCAGCTACCACCACGGTATCATCTGGACGACCATCAAGTTCCCAATGGTACTCATCATCAATAAAAGCGGATGTTTCGTTGTCCGGCTCGTAGTTGTCAAAAGTGGCATCGCTGCAACCAATCAAGATGAAGCCGGTACAAGCCCCCAACAGCATCATTACAGGAGTTGATAAAGACATGTTTGTATTCATTTTTGAACTCTGTCAGAGGTAATATGGATTTATTTGCGCAGTCTCAGTAAGGAAGTGGCTCCCTTTCACGCAAAAACTCCCTTCAAGCCGCAAAACGGCAACTATTAACAAGAACAGTAAATGCTATTACAAATGCAGCATTTAAGCAAAAAATTTATTGCTATGGACCAGTTGCAGTAGCCTGTGAAAGGGGCTTCGACACCTGCCGCTGGTATTGCGCTAGGGATGCCTTTTCGGGCGAAAATAATCGGTATTGCTGTAAAATGCCAGCTGCTGATTGTCCGCATGCCAGCCAGGCACGCCAAGCAATGGCAGTGGTGTCAATTGGGTCTTTTGCAGTAAGCACTCGGATTGCTGACTGATTTGCTGGCACAGTTGCTGATCCAAAAATGCATAACTTTTGCAAAGCGGTCTGTTAAAAAAGTCTTCCGGCACCTCAATAAACCAGCACTTGGCAGTGAGGCCGATAAACGGCTGCGTTGCCATTTCATAGATAGCATGGCCAAAAATCACCGGCCGTATTTGCTGCCACCAGAGCGGACGCTGGTGCCAGAACACCTGCTGCCATTGGTGCTGTTGCACCTGCTGCACCATGCTTTTCTGGGCCGGGGTATAAGCGATGAGCACCCCGCACTCATCCAGCAAAGTGATTTTGTTGCGCAGTACCGTGCGAGGGCTAAGCCCTGCCCGCGCTATCTCTTCAATATGCAGCTGATTGAGCAAAGCCTTGGTGTTTGGAAACAAGCACCAGATAAAGGCACCGAATAGATCGTGCCAGTTTTCTGCCCGGGTAGGAATTTGCTGCGTTGCATAAATATAGTCTTCGTAGTAACGGCCATCTTGCTCCAACAGCTCATTACCGACAAAGCAAAAGTCAGTTTGACTGCGCAACCTATTCAGCCAATCCGGTGAAGGCCAGCTGCTGCAACTGCCAGGCTGAAACAGCTGCTGCAGATCGTGGAAAATTGGGTTGCTTTGAAACAGCTCCGCCTGCCAATGAGCTGGTGGGCTAAAACGGGGTTTTATTCGGGTCGGTTGCATAAGCTCACTTTGTTGTCGTTTGCTTTGAAAGTTTACCATGAAACAAAGCTGCAAAAAGCACTTGCATTTTCTACTGGGCATGGCACATTCAAGGGGTACGGATAGCCGTACATACTGCCAAACGAAAATTCAATTAATTCTACAGAGGTGAACATGTGTTCGATATTTGGGGTGCTTGACATCAAAACTGATGTAAAAGCATTGCGCCAGCAGGCGCTGCAGTTATCTAAGTTGTTACGTCATCGCGGTCCGGACTGGTCTGGGATCTGGAATGACAATAATGCCATCCTTGCGCACGAGCGCCTGGCCATCGTAGATACTGAAAATGGTGCCCAACCTCTGATTAATGAGCAACGAAATCACATTCTGGCAGTGAATGGTGAGATCTATAATCATAAGCAGTTGGAAAAAGAGCTGGTATCGCCTTACCACTTCAAAACCAAATCGGATTGTGAAGTGATCCTGCCATTGTACTTAGAGCATGGTGTAAATTTTGTCGATAAGCTACACGGCATGTTTGCTTTTGTGCTGTACGATGCTGAGCAAGAGCGTTACCTGATTGCCCGCGATCACATCGGTATTATTCCGCTGTATTACGGCTACGATGAGCATGGCCAGTTGTTTGTCGCATCCGAGCTAAAAGCTTTGGTGCCGGTCTGTAAACAGATTAAAGAATTCCCGCCAGGGCATATTTTTGATAGCAAGGTGGGCAAGCTGGAGTCTTACTACCAGCGTGACTGGCAAAGCTTTGATGCGGTAAAAGACAACCCTGCCAATGAGGCTGAGCTGCGCAAAGCTCTGGAACAAAGCGTGAAAAGCCACCTTATGTCCGATGTGCCTTATGGCGTGCTGTTATCAGGCGGCCTGGATTCCTCGCTGATTTCTGCGATTGCCCAGCAATTTGCCAAGCGCCGGGTGGAAGATGACGATCAAACCGAGGCCTGGTGGCCACGACTGCACTCTTTTGCAGTCGGCCTGCCTGGTTCGCCTGACTTAGTCGCGGCACAAAAAGTGGCCGATGCCATTGGCACCGTGCACCACAATGTGCATTTCACGGTGCAAGAAGGCATGGATGCAATCCGCGATGTGATTTATTTCCTGGAAACCTACGATGTCACCACCATCCGGGCTTCAACTCCGATGTACCTGATGGCCCGTAAGATCAAGGCCATGGGCATTAAGATGGTACTGTCCGGTGAAGGCTCAGATGAAATCTTTGGCGGCTACCTGTATTTCCATAAGGCACCGAATGCCAAAGAGTTCCATGAAGAGACTTTGCGCAAAATCAGCCGCTTGCATATGTTTGACTGCAACCGCGCCAATAAGGCAATGTCGGCCTGGGGTATTGAAGCCCGGGTGCCGTTTTTGGACAAAACCTTTATGGATGTGGCGATGCGGTTAAACCCACAAGCCAAGATGTGTGGTAAAGGCAAAATGGAAAAACACATTTTGCGCCAGGCGTTTGATGGTCTGCTGCCAAATGAAATTTTGTGGCGGCAAAAAGAGCAGTTCTCTGATGGCGTAGGCTACAGCTGGATTGACAGCTTAAAAGCCCATGCTGAGCGCGAAATCAGCGATCAGCAAATGGCGACTGCCAGCTTCCGCTTCCCGGTCAATACGCCGGATACCAAAGAAGGTTACTACTACCGGGTGATCTTTGAAGAGCACTTCCCGCATGCCGGCGCCATTGCCTGTGTGCCAGGCGGTAAATCGGTGGCCTGCTCTACGCCAGAAGCCCTGGCCTGGGATGCTAAAATGGCCGAAATGACCGATCCATCCGGCCGCGCCGTGCGCGATGTGCATACCGAAGCCTATTAACACCAGGCATCGATAAATAGATAAAGTAAGGGCGCTGCATGCAGCGCCCTTTTTATTTTCTCGCGTGGTACAGTTTATTCCGCCGTAAAGCGCTTCATCCAGTCGAATACTTCGTTGTACCAACGTACCCGGTTTTCTGGCTTTTGGATCCAGTGGTTCTCGTCCGGGAAAATCACCAGCCGTGACTCAATGCCTTTACGCTGCAGGTTGGTAAAAGCACCCAGGCCCTGCGCATAAGGCACCCGGTAGTCTTTCAAGCCGTGGATCACCAGCATCGGTGTTTGCCAATTATCGGCGTAGGCCGCCGGGTTAAATTTGGCATAATCCGAGTCTTCATCCCAGGCGGTGCCGCCTAAATCGAACTCTGGGAAAAACAGCTCTTCGGTGCTGCCGTAAAAGCTTGGCATATCGTACAGGCCAGCATGATTAACCAGACAACGGAAAGCATCCGGCCATTTACCGGCAAACCAGTTCATCATGTAGCCGCCGTAGGAGGCACCCAACGCACAGGCCCGCTTGCCATCAATCCACGGGTAAGCGCTTTGCACGTACTCGAAGCCTTTTTGCAAATCAACCAGCGGCTTACCACCCCAGTCACGGCTGATGGAATCGGTAAAGGCCTGGCCATAGCCGGTGGAGCCATGAAAATCGACCATCACCACGGCATAGCCCTGCGCTGCCCACAGCTGCGCATTCCAGCGGTAATGAAACATATTGCCAAAGCTACCCTGGGGCCCACCATGCACCAGATAAGCCATGGGGTAACGCTGGTTGGCATTAAAGTTGACCGGTTTTACCAGGTAACCGTAAACAGTATTGCCGTCCCAGCCAGAGAAACTGAACTGCTCAAAATCCCCAAAGGCAATGTTTTCGAGCAGAGGGCCGTTGACATTAGTCAGCTGCTGCAGCCGGTTGCCATCGGTCTGAATTTGATAGATTTCGGTCGGCTGATTCAGCCGGTGATTGCTAAACACAATGCGCTCACCAGCCACATTCAGGTGACCAGCTGTACCATCGCCATAGACTTTGCGCACATCACCAAAGCTGGTGTTGATGGCATAAATGCTGACCTGCCCGACATCCTGGGTGGTGACATAAATAGTGCGATTATCAGAGCCAAACTGATAAGAATAGATAGAGCGATCCCAGTCTTCGGTTAGCACAGTGCGCTGATTGGTGACCTGATCGAGCAGCACCAACCGGCGGCGATCGGACTCGGCCTGCGGTGTTTGCATCGCCAGGTAGGCCATAAAGCGGCCATCCGGCGAGAACGATGGATGCGAATCCCAGGCCGAGTTGTCGGCCGTGAGGTTTTTCTTCTCACCACCTTCGATGCTGACTTCAAAAATATCAAAGTTGGTGTGCCAGCTTTCGTCCACGCCCGGCATTTTAGCGCTGAACACCAGATGCTGCTGATCCGGCGTAAAAGCCACTTCGTTGATCCCGGCAATATCGCTGTTCCAATCCGGCATCAGGTTCAGAGCCGAGGTAACTGGCGTGTCGCCAAGCGTGGCAACAAACAAATGGCTGCGATAGCCATCCAGCCAGCGATCCCAGTGACGTACCATTAACTGATCGTACACCATGGCGGTATCTTTGCGGGCGGCATCGTCCGCTTTGGCTTTGAGCGTGCAGGTAATATCACCACAGCCCGGTTTGTGTTGTAGCGCCAGTGCCAGTTTTTGGCCATTGCGCGATACCTGAAAGCCCTGCACCGGCAATGGCAAATCGGTGATCTGCATGGCTTCGCCACCACTAAGATTCAAGCGCCACACCTGATTGGAACCGGTTCTGTCGGCCAGAAAGTAAATGGCATTGCCATCGGCCGACCAACGCACCTGATGTTCACGGCTGCAGCTTTGGGTGAGCCGACGAATGGTGTTGTTGTTGGTTAAATCCATTAAGTACAGATCATGGCTGCTATCGGCGGGCTGAACACCACCATTTTTTTGCGCAAACACCAGGTGATTGCCATTGGGTGCCAATACGATGTCGCTCAGTTGATTCAACTGGGCCAAATGCTCCACCTGCAGCGGAGTTTTCGCCGCCACACTCAGGCTGAAGCTGGCCAGCATAAACGTGGGTACAAACAAAGACCAATGTTTCATAGTTGCTTCCCTTAATGGTAAAAAAACCTGCAAGGGCCACTTGCAGGTTTTGTCGGGGTGAAGACGGCTTACTGCGCGGTTGCCATTTCTTCGATTTTTACTTTCCAGATGGCCGGGCCCTGTTTATGGACGTTATTGCCCTGGCTATCGACTGCCACCGTGACGGGCATGTCTTCCACTTCGAACTCGTAGATGGCTTCCATCCCCAGGTCCTCAAATGCCACCACCCGGGCCTTTTTGATGGCTTTGGATACCAGATAGGCCGCACCACCGACCGCCATTAAATACACCGCTTTGTGCTGTTTAATGCTTTCCACGGTAGCATCGCCACGCTCGGATTTGCCAATCATGCCAAGCAAACCGGTTTGCGACAGCATCATCTCGGTGAATTTGTCCATCCGGGTTGCGGTGGTTGGGCCAGCCGGGCCGACCACTTCGTCGCCAACCGCATCAACAGGGCCAACGTAGTAGATAAACTTGTTTTTCAAGTCAACGCCTTCCGGCAGGCCTTCGCCTTTATTTAAGCGATCGGCAATGCGCTTGTGGGCAGCATCGCGGCCGGTTAGCATCTTGCCGCTCAGCAGCACGGTTTCGCCGGCTTGCCAGCTTTGAACCTCTTCAGGTGTTACGGTATCCAGGTTGACCCGGCGCACATTGCTGCCAAGCTCCCAGGTCACCTCTGGCCAGTCTTCCAGTTTTGGTGGCTTGATATCAGCAGGGCCTGAGCCATCCAGGTGGAAATGCACATGGCGGGTGGCAGCGCAGTTGGGGATCATCACCACTGGTAAGGAGGCAGCATGGGTTGGCACACTTTTGATTTTGATATCGACCACCGTGGTCAGGCCGCCCAACCCTTGGGCACCTATGCCCAGATTGTTCACTTTCTCGTACAGCTCCAGCCGCAGTTTCTCTTCGGCTGTTTCCGCGCCTTTATCAATCAGCTGCTGAATATCAACCGGATCCATCAAAGACTCTTTAGCCAGTACCGCCGCTTTTTCCGCGGTGCCGCCAATGCCGATGCCGAGCATGCCCGGTGGACACCAGCCGGCACCCATTTTGGGCAGAGATTCCAGCACCCAGTCGACGATGGAATCGGATGGGTTTAGCATCGCCATCTTGGTTTTGTTCTCAGAGCCACCGCCTTTGGCGGCTATCATCACTTCCACTTCCGCACCTGGCACCAGGTCAATATGCACCACGGCCGGGGTATTATCGCGGGTGTTTTTACGGGCACCGGCCGGATCGGCCACAATGGACGCACGCAATGGGTTATCCGGGTTGTTGTATGCACGACGAGTGCCTTCATCCACCATCTGCTGTACCGTCAGGTCGGTTTTGTCCCACTTTACATCCATACCCACTTTGACAAAGCAGGTGACAATGCCGGTATCCTGGCAAATAGGCCGGTGGCCTTCAGCCGACATCCGCGAGTTGATCAGAATTTGCGCGATGGCATCTTTGGCCGCCTTATTTTGCTCTTTGTGGTAGGCTTTTTCCAACGCCTGAATAAAATCCAGCGGATGGTAATAGGAGATGTACTGCAGCGCATCTTCGATGCTGTCGATAAAGTCTTGCTGGCGGATCACGGTCATCTGAAATCTGTCCTCTGTCGTAATCAATGCATCATTCAATCTTTGTTGTCCGGCTGGTATCATACAACGCATCAAAAACAGCGGCCAGAGTTTCATGCATCTTCCCTGATCGCAATCCTGGATATTTACATGCAGCATTACCATATTATTGGCGACGCCCCATCGGATTTACTGGAGTTCTTTGCGCCACTGGCAGAGCAGCCCTGGGCCATTTTGCTGGACTCGGCCGGACCGGTAGCTAAGAACAACCGTTTTGATGTATTGGCAGCAGAACCAGTCTGCACCATTGAAGCGAAAGATGGCCATACGGTTTTGACCAATGACAAAGGCAGCCATCACTACCAGCAGCATCCACTTGCGGTAGTAAAGGCGGCGCTGCGCTGCTATTTCCCAGAGCCGGCTCCCAAACTTGATTTGCCGTTTCAAGGCGGTGCTTTGGGCTATTTGGGCTATGATCTTGGCCGCTACAGCGAGCAGATACCGGATGTAGCAACCAAGGATTTGCCATTGCCGGATATGGCCATCGGTATTTATCTGTGGGCCTTGGTGCTGGATAAAGAAAAGCAGCAACTGTGGTACCTGGATTATCGTGGTGATGCCGAGCAGAACTGGAACAAGCTCAGTAGCCGCCTTGGTCTGCACCAACAAGAATCTGAACCCTTTGCTCTGACCAGCGACTGGCAAGCCAATATGGACAAAGCTGGCTACCAAGCCCGTTTTGATCAGGTGCATGAACATTTGTTGGCGGGTGACTGCTACCAGATCAATCTGGCGCAGCGCTTTAGTGCCAGCTACCAGGGCAGTGAATGGCAAGCCTATCTGAAACTGCGCACTGCCAATGCCGCGCCTTTTTCTGCCTTTATGCGCTTGCCCGAAGGCGCTGTGCTGAGTATTTCGCCGGAGCGTTTTTTGCAGCTGCATGGCCGGGAGGTGGAAACCAAGCCGATTAAAGGCACCAAAGCACGGCACAGCGATGCTAAGCTGGATGCCGAAACTGCTGAGGCGCTGCGTAACTCGCCGAAAGATCGCGCCGAAAACGTGATGATTGTCGATTTGCTGCGCAATGATTTAGGTCGGGTGGCCGAGCCTGGCAGTGTGCGGGTACCCGATTTGTTTGCCATTGAAAGCTACCCGGCGGTGCATCATCTGGTGAGTACCGTCACCGCCACCTTGCGAGCCGACCTCGATGCCACCGACTTATTGCAAGCGGCTTTTCCGGGCGGCTCTATTACCGGCGCACCAAAAATCAGCGCCATGACCATTATTGAGCAGCTGGAGCCCCACCGTCGTTCGGTGTACTGCGGTTCCATCGGTTACATCGACCAAAGCGGCGATATGGATACCAACATTGCTATCCGCACCTTAGTCGCCTGCCACGGCCAACTGCACTGCTGGGCCGGCGGCGGCATTGTCGCCGACTCCGAAGTCAACAGCGAATACCAGGAAACGCTGGATAAAGTGTCCAAAATACTTCCCAACTTACGGTGAGATTGTTTTTTGCAGGACGTATTGAACAACAGCAAATGAATCACTATGATTAATTTTGAATCAAAACTAATCGGCAGGGGCCTGACTTATGAAAAGCAATAGCTCACCATCAGAAACCAAGGTGCTGACTGCGCATGTGCCCTTATCGCTGGCCGAGAAAGTCGATCAACTGGCAAACCGGCTGGAGCGTTCGCGCGGTTGGATCATCAAACAAGCGTTGGCAGCCTGGGTCGCTCAGGAAGAAGAGCATGATCGTCTGACACGCGAGGCACTGACAGATGTAGATGCTGGCCGGGTGATTGACCATCAGGCTGTGCAAGCCTGGGCTGAAAGCCTTGCTACTGAGCAACCTTTACCTCTGCCCCGATGATGGAGCTGAAGTGGACCAGTAAGGCGCTGTCTGATGTGGTGCGGCTGTATGACTTTCTGGCGCAAACCAATCCGCTTGCTGCGGCACGAGCAGTTCAGTCATTGACTGAAGCTCCCACTTGTTTACGAACCAACCCCCGCCTTGGCGAGCAGCTTTTTCAGTTCGAGCCTCGCGAAATCAGGCGAATTTTTGTGGCAGAGTACGAGGTTCGCTACGAAATCCAGGATGCAACCATTTACCTACTCAGGCTATGGCATACTAGGGAGCATCGCTAAATGATGTTGCTGACCATGCAAGTCGCCACAACAGCCAGCTTCTACAAAATCAGCCCATGATCTACTCACCCGACTGGCTGCTAGCCCGCTTTAACACCCAGTTGCCAGCACCGGCGGCGCGAACCTTGCAAAACCAGAGCGGAGCACAACGCGCTGCGGTGCTGCTGCCTTTTTTGCAAGGTCCTCAGGGGTTGGAGCTGGTGCTGACTAAGCGTGCCGAGCATTTAAAGCATCACCCCGGCCAAATCAGTTTCCCCGGTGGCCGTATTGAAAGCGGTGAAAGCAGCAAAATGGCGGCGCTGCGTGAAGCCGAAGAAGAAGTGGGGTTATCGCCTTACGATGTGACCATTGTGGGCCAGATGCCGCCGCAAGCTACCAGCACCGGCTTTGTCATAGAGCCCTGGCTGGGGCTGGTGCATACCCCACCCCGCTGGCAATTGCAGCTGGATGAAGTGGCCGATATCTTTCATGCCCCATTAGCAGAGCTATGGCAAGAAGATCGCTGGCAGCAATGGAACTGGCAGTATCAGGGCCGGCAGTATCCGGTGTATTTTTTGCATTGGCGCCAGCAACTGATTTGGGGGGCCACTGCCGCCATTTTGCATCGGTTAAAGCTGCAGCTTGGCAAACCTTAAGCTGACAATGCCAGGTCCGCTTACACTGAGCCTGGCAAACCAAAGCAATGATCGAACTGTACAAGGAACCAAGTTGTGTTGGCACGTTCAAATCTGGCAGCTTATCCATCCTTTACCTGAGGAAATAGCATGGAAAAATTACTGCAAAGTAGTCGCATTCTGGTGATTCTGACCATTATCGTCTGCGCAGCCTCGGCTTGCCTGCTCTATGCCGCCAGCGTCTCCATTGTCTATGGCATCATTGTCGATACCGTATTGGCGATTCCGGTAAAAGCAGATGAAGGCAAACGCCTGGCCGTGAAGTTACTCAAGGTACTGGATACCCTGTTAATCGCCCTGACCTTTCAGATCATTGCTTCTGCTTTGTACCGGTTGTTTCTTACCAGGACAGTTGAGCGGGATAAAGGCCTGTTAAAAGCGCTGGATATCAAAAGTTTTCATGACTTAAAAATCACCCTGATGCAGGTAGCGTCGGTGATTCTGGTGATTTTGTTTCTGGAGCAAGCGGTGGAAGTGGGCGCCACGCTGGAAACGCTTTACTTTGGCCTTGCTATCGGCTTTGTAGTGCTTGCCTCCATGATAGCCGCCCGCTTGATGAACCATTAACGCATGCTGTTAATGCCCTGTTTCTGAGGATAAAGAGGATAGCGCTTTAGGCTCAGGGCCGTTATCCTGTGGGCGCACTTATACTAAAAAACCTCAGGAACAGGAGCATTCTATGTCGAAACTCTTCAGCGCCTTAGCAGCCAGTTCATTGCTGCTGATGGGCTCAGCCCTGGCCGAGCGCCAGCCGCGCGATGTCAGCGAACGTGAGGCCTGGGAGCTGCACTCCCGGGTACTGACTTTGGATACCCATGTTGATATCGGCCGTGGATACGCCACTTATCAGCTGGATCCAGGCGTGATGACGCGCGCTCAGGTCGATTTGCCCAAAATGCGTGCCGGTGGCCTGGATGCGGCCTTTTTCATTGTTTATGTCGGCCAGGGCTCGATGACCGAGCAAGGCTATGCCACTGCCCGCCAGCGCGCTGAAGAAAGCTACCAGGCCATTAAACGCATGACCCGGGCGTACCGCGATCAAATTGGCTTGGCCCGTACCGCCGATGAAGTAGAAGCCCTGCATGCACAAGGCAAGCTGGTAGCGCTGATTGGCATGGAAAACGCCTACCCGCTGGGGACCAGTGTGGAGGAAATCCCACTGTGGGCCGAGCGCGGGGTGCGCTATGTTGGCCTAACCCATATGGGCAATAACCAGTTTGGTGGCAGCTCCAACCCACGCTTGGATCAGGGCGATAAACCCGATCAGGGTTTAACCGATTTGGGCCGGCAACTGGTTAAGAAACTGAATGATTACGGCATTATGGTGGATATTTCGCATGTTGGTAAGCGCAGTTCGCTGGAAGCCATGGCTCTATCGCGCGCCCCGGTGATTGCCTCGCACTCTGGTGTTTCCGGTGTGCATCCAAACCTGCGTAACCTGGATGATGAACAGTTGGATGCGATTAAAGCCAATGGCGGTGTCGCCCAGATGGTGGCGTTTCGCAGTTATGTTGCCACGGTCGATCCTCGCATTCAACGCGGCCAGGATGAATTGCGTCAGCAGTATCTGTCGGCTGGTTGGGGTGGTGCTACCGATGCCGAGGTGAAAGCCTATATGGACGGCCTGGACAAGCTGCGTCGTACCTATCAGGATGTGACCTTAGCGCAGTTCATCGATCACATTGATTATGCCGTGAATCGTATTGGCATCGAGCATGTTGGCATTGTCTCGGATTTTGATGGCGGCGGCGGTGTGGAAGGCTGGGATGACGCCACCGAAACCATCAATGTGACCTGGGAGCTGATGCGCCGTGGTTATAGTGAAGACGAAATACGTGCGCTGTGGTCTGATAATGTGCTGCGTGTAATGCGGGCCGTGGAAGCAGCCGCTAAGTACTAACCGGGTCCGTATCGTAGGAACTGCCGTGCCAGTCATCGCCCGATGGGGCAGCACGGCAGTATTTTCCCTTAGAAAATTTCATGTAAATATTCAGATACAGCACTCACAAGGGCCGTAGCTGTAACCAGACCTGACCAGTTACTACCGCACTTACAGCCTGCCCTGCTTTGGTATACAATCCATCTATCTTGGTTTAATCAGTTTATTTAACTTATGATTATCAGCGCATTTGATATGTTCAGCATCGGCATAGGCCCCTCCAGCTCACATACTGTCGGGCCAATGCGGGCAGCCCACCAGTTTACCGAACAGCTGAAACAACGAGGTAAACTTGAATCCGTCAATCGTATTAAGGTCGAGCTCTATGGCTCGCTTGGGCAAACCGGCATTGGCCACGGTACCGGCAAAGCGGTGATCCTGGGGCTGAGCGGCTATCTGCCGGAAAACATCGATCCAGATCTAATCCCAGAACTGCTGCATCAGGTCCATACCGAGCAGAGCCTGCTGCTGGCAAAACAGCAGCCCGTGAAATTCCCGCGAGAAGGTGCCATTACCTTTCATCGGCGCAAAACCTTAAAAGAGCATTCCAATGGCATGGAGTTAGTAGCCTGGGATGGTGACAACGAACTGCTGCGTGAAGTGTATTTTTCCATCGGCGGTGGCTTTATTGTCAAAGCCGAAGATTTTGCCAAAGAAAAAGAAGCCGCCAGCCAGTTTGCCGCCGATAACCCACCGCCCTTCCCATTTGAAAGCGCCGCTGAACTGCTGGCGCTTTGCAAAGAGCATGGCTTATCGATTTCCAGCCTGATGCTGGAAAATGAGAAAGTCCTGCGTAAACCAGAGCAAATCAAAGATGAACTGTTTCATATCTGGCAGACCATGCGGGATTGCGTCGAGCGTGGCATCCGTACCGAAGGTATCTTGCCCGGTGGATTAAAAGTTAGACGACGGGCTCCTTCGCTGTATCGTCGCCTGAGTGTCGAAAAAAGTTCGGATCCTTTGCAGGTGATAGACTGGGTGAATTTATTTGCTCTGGCAGTCAACGAAGAGAATGCCGCTGGTGGCCGGGTGGTGACTGCCCCAACCAATGGCGCGGCCGGCATCATCCCGGCAGTATTGATGTACTACGACAAGTTCATTCAGCCGGTCACGCCGGAAATCGCCATGCGCTATCTGCTTTGTGCCGCCGCCATTGGCATTTTGTACAAAAAGAATGCCTCTATCTCGGGTGCCGAAGTCGGTTGTCAGGGCGAAGTGGGTGTCGCCTGCTCAATGGCCGCTGGAGCCTTAACCGAGATCCTGGGGGGTACCGTCAGTCATGTGGAAAATGCGGCTGAAATTGGTATGGAGCATAACCTGGGACTCACCTGCGATCCAGTCGGTGGCCTGGTTCAGGTTCCCTGCATTGAACGCAATGCTATGGGCTCGGTAAAAGCCATCAATGCCTCACGGTTGGCGCTGCGCGGCAGTGGCGATCACAAGGTTTCTCTGGATAAGGTGATTAAAACCATGTGGGACACCGGCAAGGATATGCAGACCAAGTACAAGGAAACTTCACGCGGTGGTTTGGCTGTGAATATTATTGAGTGTTAGGCCAACACGACCTAGCGCAAAAGCCCCTGAAGTCAGGGGCTTTTTTGTACTTGCTGTAGTTAGTTAAGTTCACCCAACCGGGTGTCTATTTTTTGTTCTTTGCTACGAAATAAGTTCTTCACGTCTTCCAGGATGACATAAAGCGCTGGGATCAGGATCAGGGTGATCACGGTAGCAAACAAAATACCAAAGGCCAGCGACACCGCCATCGGCACCACAATTTGCGCTTGCAGGCTGCGCTCCAACACAATCGGCGTTAAGCCAAGGAAGGTGGTCATCGAGGTCAGTACGATGGCACGAAAACGCATAGTACCGGCCTCTTCCACCGCCTGGCGAATGCTGTGCCCTGCAGCTCTGGCTTTATTGACAAAGTCCACCATAATCAGACTGTCGTTCACCACCACCCCGGCCAGGGCAATCAAACCAAACACCGACATAATGCTCATGCTAAGCCCCAGGACCATATGGCCGACCACAGCACCAATCAGACCAAAGGGAATCACACTCATTATTATCAGCGGCTGGCTGTAGGATTTTAGTGGAATGGCCATTAAGGCATAAATCAGAAACAGCGCCAGCACGGCTGCCTTTAGCATATCGCGCTGCGCATCCATTTCATCCTGTGAGCTGCCTTCCAGTGCTGTGGTTACCCCAGGGTAACGTTGTGGCAATTCTTTCATTATGCCCTGACGCACCTCACGCACCACCCGGCCGGGCTCGATGCGATCTTTATCGGCAGCTGCAGTAATAGTGACCGCCCGTTCGCCATTGACCCGATTGATGGCATTAAAAGCCGGCTGCAGCTGGTAACTGGCTACCATGCTAAAGGGCACCTCGCCACCGTCGGCCGTGCGGATCCGCATCTGCTCCAGATTACCCAGTGAGTTACGCTCCTCTTTCGGGTAGCGCACCATGACTTTGACTTCTTCGCCATCACGCTGCACCCGCTGCGCTTCAGCACCGTAAAAACCATAGCGCACCTGGCGTGCCACATCGGCCAGCGTCAGCCCCAGTAAATCCGCTTCGGGTTTTAGTGTCAGCACCACCTCATCATTGCCGCCACTTAAGTTATCCTGGATATCGTACACGCCTTCGTATTGTTCCAGCGCACGTTTCAACTCTTCGGCTGCAGCTTCCAGCATAGCCAGATTATCGCCGCGAATTTGCAGTGCAATGTCGGAGCCACCACCACCAGCGCCGGTCGAGGCATTGATGTTAAATGAGCGCAAACCAGCAATCTCTGGCATTTCTTCACGCCAGATACGGGCAATTTCAAAGCCATCAATTTCACGGCCTTCGCTTTTTTCCAGCTCCAGTACCATCTGCCCCCGGGTATCGCTGTTTAAAAATACCAAGCGGTGTTGAATCACATCGGCATTGTATTCAGATTTCAGCCGCTCATTGGCGCGCATTAAAGCGGCTTCCATTTCATCCAGCGCTTGTTGGGTTTGCTGACTGGATGAGCCCTCTTCCATCAAAATACTGGCCTGAATAAAGTCGCTTGGTATATCGGGAAAGAATACCCAACGGACAAAGCCTCCACCAAGCAAGCCGATCATCAACAGCATCAGCGAGAAAAAGCTAACCAGCGTCAGGTAGCGGAACTCAATGCAGCGTCGAATAAAAGGCCGGTAGTGCTGATGGATCAAATGCTGGAGTTTGCCGGCCACCCACTCACGGATGCCGCGTAAAAAGTTACTGGCCCCACGCCCACTGGCATAGAACAAGCCGCGTCGGTTTGGGTCCCAAGGCTTCATATCGATATGGGCAATGTGGGTAGGCAGAATCAGCTTGGACTCGACGATAGAAAAAGCCAGACACAGGATCACAACCCAGGCAATGGACTCCCAAATCGGCCCCATGGAGCCACCCACCATCAGCATGGGGAGAAATGCGGCGATGGTAGTCAGAACGCCAAAAGTAGCTGGCATGGCCACTTTCTTGGCACCGGCAATCACCGAATCCATCGACTTGCCTTTTTTCTCGATTTCACTAAAAGCGCTTTCGCCAATGATAATGGCATCATCCACCACAATACCAAGCACCAGAATAAAGCCAAACAAGCTGATCATGTTGATGGAAACACCAAACATCGGCAATGGCATCAGCGCCAGGGCCCCGAGGAAGCAAACAGGGATCCCCACCATGACCCAAAACGCAATGCGAAACTCCAGGAACAAGGTCAAGGCCAGCAGCACCAACAAGACGCCATACAGCAAATTGCTGGTCATCAGCTCAATGCGGCCCTGCAGGTAGTAACTGCTGTCACCCCAGTGATCAAGGTAAATACCGGCCGGCAAGATCTCACGCTGTTCTTCCACGTAGCGTTTCACATTCTCTGAAATTTGCAGGCTGTTATCGTCACCAACTGCATCGACCCGAATGGATATTGAAGGCATGCCATCAAAGGTGGCTTCGCCATCGCGCTCAATAAAACCATCGTTGATACTGGCAATATCGCCTAAACGTAAACGGGTGCCATCATTAAAACGCAGCAGAATAATGTCGGCAAACTCATGGCCCCGGTAAGCCTGGCCCTTGGTACGCAGCAATATATTGCCCGAGTCAGAACGGATAGAGCCGCCCGGAATATCGACCGAGCTGCCGCGAATTGCCTGTACTACCTGATCGAAGGTCAGTTGATACTCTCGTAGCACCGCTTCGGATAACTCAATGGAAATTTCATAATCGCGGGCACCAACCACCTCCACCTGACTGATGCTGTAGCGCTTTTTCAAGTCATCGCGAATCTGCTTGGCCAGCTCTTTCATGCTGCGCTCATCAGCATTGCCATAGAGCGACAACCAAATCACATTGCTCTGAAACCGCTGTCGATAGACCACAGGACGCTCAGCCTGCTCTGGGAAGGTAGCAATAGCCGCCACCTGGGTTTTGATTTCGTCCATCACTTCCATGATGTTGTAACTTGACGAAATCTCAGCACGTACAGTACCTAACCCTTCCACTGCGGTAGAGCGGATGCGCTTGATGCCATTGATCGAGCGCAGTCGCTCTTCAATTTTATCGATCACCGCGCTTTCTACTTCCTGCGGCGCAGCACCAAGGTAAGGCACCCGAATGGTCACTTCATCCAGCGCAATTTCCGGGAAAATCTGTTTCTTGATGGTCATCAAAGAGGCGGCGCCGGCAATAATCAGCACCACCATTAGTAAATTGGCAGCAACGCTGTTACGGGCAAACCAGGCAATTATGCCTTTATGTGTATCCATGCCTTAGTCTCCCGCCATGTCACTGCCAGCTGCAGCCGGACTTTCCAGCCATTCACCATTCACTCTGCCAAGGCGGACCTGCATGCCTGCTAAAGGATTGGGTAACGCAGATACAGCCAAATGATCGCCAGCGTTAAGCCCAGCGACAACATAGGCATAACGCTCATCGGTACGCTGTACCTGAACCGTACGAAATTCCAGCTGCTTGTCGCTGTTTACCAGCAAAATTTGATTGCCTGGTCGTAGCAAGTTGCGAGGCACCGGGATCACTTGCTCAGAAGATATGCCATCAATACTGGCATGAACAAAGCGGCCAAAACGCAGAGGCTGCTGGCCATCGGTCTGCAGGCGATAGGGATCATCTACCTGCACTACGGCATAAATCACCCGGCTACGCTCGTCCAGCACGCCTTCCGTGCGCACCAGCTTGCCTTGCCATTGTTGTTGCTGGCCGGCAACCAAAGCGCTCAATTCAACGGCCGGAAACTGTGGTTGCTCACCAGAGGGCAGATGCATAAAAGCCAAATCATTATCACTGAGCGGTAACCGAACCTCAGCCAGATCGGTACCAAAAATACTGCCCAGCACAGTGCCACGGCTGATAAACTGCCCCAGATTCACCGCTCTGCTTTGCAGCAAACCGGCATAAGGAGCTCGAATTTCAGTCCGGCTTAGATCCCGGGCTGCCCGCTCCAAATCGGCTTCTGCAGAGCGAACATTAGCCAACTCACGCGCCAGTTGCGGTCGACGCAAACCCAGCTCAGGCGCATCCCCTTCGGTAAAAGATGCCCACTCTTCTTCGGCAACGCGGACCCGGGCCAGCTCTTCCTGCAGTGCTGCTGTAGCACGGGCCAGGTTGGCTTCGGCCGCTTTCACGGCGGTGAGGTAGTCATCTTGTTCTACCGTTACCAGCACTTCACCGGCAGCGAAAAAGCCCCCCTCAACAAAGTTGGGAGAAACCTCAATAATGCGACCATTCACTTCAGAGACCAGGCTGGTCATTAGTTTCGGCCGGACCGTGCCCTGGGAGCCAATCCGGTAGATCAGCGTTTCTGGTTGGGCCGTAATGGTATCAACCAGAACCCCAACAGGTAAGTCTTCTCGCTGCTCCGCTGGCTGACGCCCTTTCATCAGTACCAGCATTAAGGCCATGGCCACTAACAGGATCAGAACCGGCAAGATAATTTTTAGTTTTTGCTTTGCCATCAAACACTCTACAGCTTGTTTTATCAGTAGTTTCTATAGTAACGAAAAATAAGCCGGATTGGATGTGCTAAATGTTACAGCCTAAATGGAAAGCCGCCGCATCGTATAAATTAGTAATAAATAAAAATCTTTAATTTCATAGCTTTAATAAGCCAACTTAGGTTTAGCATCGCTCGCAACTGGAGAAAACCTACGGCAGCAGACATACTTTGTTACAAAGCAATCAGTTGCTCGGGCAATTTAGGGCCTCTCCTGCCATGCTCAGAAATATGGTCATGTTCTTGCTGTGCTTTCCTATAGCGACCTTTTTGCTGGCGTCTGAGCAGGATTGGTACGGCGAATTGATGCAGCAAAGCCGGCTCCATCCACAGTCGGCTTACCTTCATACCCAGGCGTTGCTTAAACAAACAGCAGCCTCAGACTGGGAGCGGCGGTATCATCTAACCAATGCATTAGGCTATCAATTGCTGATTTTATCCAATATCGATCAGGGCGAAGCTCTGATCCGTGAATGGCTGGTGCAGGTACCAGCAGAGCACACACAGTGGCATATTCGTAGCTATGAGTTGCTAGGTATGTTTGCTTTTCGTCGCAGTGAGTTTGGGGTAGCGCAGCATTATTTGCAGCACGCTTATCACCTTGCACAGCAGCATCAGGATTACAATCGCATTGCTTCAATTACTATCAACAGCGCCCTGCTAGTTCGGGGCATTGGTTTGTATGAGGAAGCCAGTTCGCTGCTGCAACAGGCAGAGCAACTTGCAGAACTCCATGACTTACCTGCTTTCACAAAAGCGATTATCCGGAACAATCAATCCTCCATACTCGTAGCGATGCAGCAGTATGAAACAGCGATAACTCACTTGAATGAGTCTTTGCAACTGGATTATTTTCAGCAAGATGATATTGCCTTTGTGCAGCGCACTCTGGCAAGCAGTCACCTGGCACTGCAACAATACGATGCCGCTGCTGACTATACCAGCAAGGCTCTTACCTACTACCTGCAACGCAATGATCCTTACTCCATCAGCCAGCTCTATCTGATACAGGCCGAGCTAGCGTTACTTCGGCAGCAATCCTCTGAAGCAGAACAAAAGCTGGCGAAAGTCTGGCAACGATTATCAGTGCATACTCTGCCCGAGATTGAACTGCAGGCGACTCTGTTGCAAAGCCAGCTGTATCAGCAGCAACGACGGTATGAAGCGGCCTTGCAAGCCATGCGGCAATACAGCCAGTTGTACAGTCAAAGCTTGAATGAACAATCGCGCCGTCAGGTGCTCGGGCTGCGCGATCAGTTGCAGTTCCAACAGCAACAACAAGCCATCACTGAGCTTGAGAATCAGTTATTGGTGACAGAACTGAAATCTAACCATCAGCACAAACAAAATATCACCATCATTAGCTCACTCAGTGCGATGAGTTTGCTGCTGATCTTTTTCTTTTGGCAACAACAGAAAAAGCGGATTCAGGCTGAACAATTAAGCCGGCAGTTGCGTCAGTCGCTGCAACAATTGCAGCAAACACAGCAACAACTGATTGAGTCTGAGAAGATGGCTTCACTTGGGTCTTTGGTGACGGGCCTTGCGCACGAAATGAATACCCCTCTTGGGATCCTGACCACCGCCATCTCCATGCTGGATGAGCAACTTGCTTCATTCGCTGCTTCTGCTCAGAGTAAACAGTTAACCCAGCAAAAGTTTGTGTCCTTCTGTGAAAAGTCAGCTGAAACTCTGACGCTTTGTCAGCAGACAGTGCAGCGCAGCTCCAACTTGGTGGTTAATATTAAAAAGTTAGCTATAACACAAGAACAGCAATCCGAAGTCAATCTGTCGGCTTTGATTGCCAGTGTCCGCACATTACTCAGTGAGCAGCTGCACATGGTGGAAGTTATAGAAAAAGGCACAGCTATACTGTTGCATTGCAGTAGCCAACAACTGCAAATGATGCTGCTGGAGTTATTTCAAAACTCCCTACAACATGGTCTGACTCAGGTTGAAACACCACAAATCCGCTTGGAAGCAGAACAGCAGCCAACACAGTTGCTGTTACGTTATATCGATAATGGCTGTGGTATTGCCGCGAAAGAACGCGAGCATGTATTTGAACCTTTTTACACAACAGCACGAGGCAAAGGGCAAACAGGACTTGGCTTAAACCTGGTGTATAACCTAATGACTCACGCTTTTGGCGGCAGTGTTGAGCTCACTGCCACCCAGACTGGTTTTGAGTTAGTGCTGCACTTCCCGAGTTCAATACTGTGTTATGCGCCAGAAGCAGGCAGTTGCTCCAGCACCAGGCAACCAATGGAGTAACCAGCCCCAAAGGAGCACAGAATAGCTTTATCGCCCGTTTGCAAGCCTGCCTTATGCTGGTGAAAGGCAATGATGGAGCCAGCGGATGCTGTGTTGGCATAGCGATCCAATACCAAGGGCGCTTCTTCGGGCAACGGATCCCTGCCAAGAATTTTTTTAGCGGCAAAGATATTCATATTGATATTGGCCTGATGCAGCCATAGGCGCTTTAACTGAGCCGGCGTCACTTGCTGTGCTGCCATTTCAGTAGCAATCACATCGGCGACCAGTGGCAGTAGCTCTTTAAAGACTTTACGGCCCTGCTGGCGGAAGAAAGCGATTTCTGGCTCTGGCGTCGCAAAACAATGCTCGGTGTAGCCTATATCACAGCGGATGTTGTTGGAAAACTCGGTTTTTAGCCGCATGCCCAGTATCCGAAACGCCAATGGTGAGCGACAAGTGTCTTCGGCTTCAATAATGGTGGCCGTACAAACATCACCAAAAATAAAGTGACTATCACGGCTGCGGTAATTGACCTGTGGAGAGGCAAATTCCGGGTTCACCACCAGCACCACTTTGGCGGTGCCACCGCGAATGGCATTAACGGCATTGCTGATGGCAAAGGTAGCGGATGAACAGGCTACATTCATATCAAAAGCATAACCAGCTGCGCCCAGCTGCTGCTGCAGCTCGACCGACAAAGCAGGATAAGGCCGCTGCATATTGGAGGCTGCGCAGATGATCAAATCAATATCGCTGGCAGTTTTACCGGCCTCGGCCATGGCTTCTTTGGCTGCGTTCAATGCCATTTCCACCATTTCCGGTACCTGATCTTCACCACGGCGAGGAAATACCGGGTGCATCACAGCCGGATCCAATATACCTTCTTTATAAAGCACATGGCGTGACTTAATACCGGAAGCTTTTTCGATAAACTCGCAGCTGGAGTGCCCCAGAGCTTCCAACTCACCGCGCTCAATTTCAGCAGCATACTGCTGATTAAAGTTATCCACATACTGGTTAAAGCTGGCAACCAGCTCTTCGTTGGAAATACTATCGGCTGGTGTAAAAACACCTGAGCCACTAATCACAACTTTTTTCATAGCCTAACCTTGTCTGGTCGATCTGTGCAGTCAGATCTGCTCGTTATATACCGATTATAGCGCTGTCAGCAAAAGCTGACACGACAAATCTTGTGTTCATTCATGCTCGTGCTGCCATCAAACGGAATCGCCAGAAAAGGCAGCTCATAGCACTAATTAAGTAAAGTGCGCATGGCTTGCTGTAAACCATCCAGTGTCAGTGGATACATGCGCTTGGCCATAATCTGTTGGATCTGGCCAATCGACTGATAGTGCGGCCACCAGGCCTCGGGTTGCGGATTCAGCCACACGGCTTTCGGATACTGTGCCAGCAAGCGCTTTAACCAGACTTCACCAGCCTCTTCGTTGTAATGCTCGACACTACCACCCGGCCAGGCAATTTCATAAGGTCCCATGGTGGCATCGCCGACAAAGATCATTTTGTAATCAGAACCATAGGTATGGATTAGATCCAGCACCTTGGTTTGTTGCTCACGCCGGCGTTGATTGTGTCTCCAGACACCTTCGTACACGCAATTGTGGAAATAAAAAAACTCCAGCTGTTTAAACTCGGCCCGGGCAGCGGAAAACAGTTGCTCGCACTCCTGAATGTAATCATCCATTGAGCCACCTACATCAAAAAATAACAGCACCTTGATGGCATTGTGTCGCTCGGGCTGCCATTGCAAGTCGAGCCAGCCGCCCTGCTGTGAGGTAGCGCGAATGGTCTCTGGTAAATCCAGCTCCTGACTGGCACCACTTCGGGCAAAACGGCGTAACTGCCTAAGCGCCAGCTTCATGGAGCGATTATTGAGCTCGGCATCCCCATCCAGATCACGAAACTCACGTTTGTCCCAAACTTTCACGGCCCGTCGGGCCCCCGAGCCTTCCTGACCAAGGCGGATCCCCTCTGGATTAAAACCATAGGCACCAAAAGGTGAGGTACCGCCGGTACCTATCCACTTGTTGCCGCCAGCGTGTCGTTTTTGCTGCTCTGCAAGACGCTCTTTAAATTGCTTCAGCAGCTCATCCAGACTGCCTAACCCTTTCAGGGCTTGTTTTTGCGCATCGGTAAGCTGGCGGATCACATCGGGTTTCAACCAGTCATCAGGGATCCGACTGGCGATATCCACGGCAGCAACGCCTTCGAAATACTCAGCAAAGGCCCGGTCAAACTTGTCGTAGTTGCGCTCATCTTTCACCAATACCAGCCGGGCCAAATAATAAAAGGCTTCGGTATCAGCAAAAACTACCTGCTTTTGCAATGCAGCCAGCAGATCCAGTAGCTCCGTAAGACTCACCGCCAGGCCGTGCTTGCGCAGGGTTTGAAAGAACTGGATCAGCATCAGCGGCGTCGGGCCATAAAGGCCAGCTTCTCTACCAGGGCCACATCCTGCTCATTTTTCAGCAAGGCGCCGAACATCGGCATTAAGCCACCTTTTTGCTGTTTGTCTTGCAGTACTTCGGCCGGAATATCTTCTGCCAACAGCAACTTTAACCAATCCAACAACTCCGAGGTGGACGGTTTCTTTTTCAGGTTGGGCAGCTCACGCAGTTCAAAGAAAACTTCCAGAGCCGTACTCAGCAGCTGCTGTTGAATGTTTGGGAAATGCACACCGACAATCTCGGTCAGCAGGGCGGCATCCGGAAAGCGAATGTAGTGGAAAAAACAACGCCGCAAAAATGCATCCGGCAGTTCTTTCTCGTTATTCGAGGTAATGATTACGATGGGTCTTTGTTTAGCAGCTACCTCCTCACCGGTCTCATGCACATAAAACGCCATCCGATCCAGCTCGTACAAGAGGTCATTGGGAAACTCAATATCGGCTTTGTCGATTTCATCAATCAACAATACCGGCCGCTGCTCTGCGGTAAAGGCCTGCCACAACTTGCCGGGCCGAATATAGTTGCTGATATCGTGCACCTTGTCGCTACCGAGCTGGCTGTCACGTAGCCGTGAAACAGCATCGTACTCGTACAGGCCATGCTGGGCCTTGGTGGTGGATTTAATCGGCCAGCTGATAAGCTCAGCGCCAAGGGCTGCGGCCAACTCTTCCGCCAACCGGGTTTTACCCGTGCCGGGTTCGCCCTTTATCAGCAAAGGTTTTTCCAGGGTGACGGCCGCATTGACTGCCAAGGCCAGTTCATCGGAAACGATATAGTGTTCGGTACTTTGAAACGACATGATCTGTCCTGCTTTGATTGCTTATGCCTACTTTACCGTGTTGACGCTGGTCGTGCCAGTGTGTCTGTTCGAATCACTACCAGGGATTGCACGTAAACAGGGAATAACTTATAGCAAAACGCTTCTTTGCTTTTGGCCGTCCAGGCGTTAATTTAGCTCAAATTCTGCTAGGAAACTGGAGTCTGCGTAATGGCAAACATTTTTGATGACAATACATTGTCGATTGGCCGTACCCCACTGATCAAACTGAATCGCGTAACTGGTGGCAAGGTGTTCGCCAAAATTGAAGCGCGCAACCCAAGCTTTAGTGTGAAATGCCGTATTGGCGCTGCCATGATTTGGGATGCCGAGAAAAAAGGTCTGCTGACCGAGGGCAAAGAGCTGATTGAGCCAACCTCAGGCAACACCGGCATTGCCCTTGCTTTTGTTGCCGCCAGCCGTGGTTACAAACTGACGCTGACCATGCCTGCGACCATGAGCCTGGAGCGCCGGAAGCTTTTAAAAGCGCTGGGCGCTAACCTGGTACTGACTGAAGGCCCTAAAGGCATGAAAGGTGCCATTGAAAAGGCAAAAGAAATTCAGGCCTCGAACCCGGAAAAATACGTGTTGCTGCAGCAATTTGACAACCCAGCCAACCCGCAAATTCACTTTGAAACCACAGGTCCGGAAATCTGGAACGATACCGATGGCAAGATTGATGTGTTTGTTGCCGGTGTTGGCACCGGTGGAACCATCACCGGGGTGAGCCGCTTTATTAAGTTGGAGAAAAAGCACCCACTGATTAGCGTTGCGGTAGAGCCAACCGACTCCCCGGTTATCAGTCAGCAACGTGCCGGTGAAGAGCTGAAGCCTGGCCCACATAAGATTCAGGGCATCGGCGCTGGCTTTATCCCTGGCAACCTGGACCTGGAAATGATCGATCGGGTAGAGCTGGTCAGCAACGATGAGGCCATTGCTATGGCGCACCGCTTGATGAAAGAAGAAGGCATTCTGGCTGGGATTTCGTCCGGAGCAGCGGTGGTGGCAGCCAAGCGCCTGGCAGAACTGCCTGAATTTGCCGATAAAAACATCGTGGTGATTTTACCAAGCTCCGCAGAGCGTTATCTGTCAAGCCCGCTGTTTGCCGATGTCTTTACCGAGCAAGAGCTGCAGGCATAAGGACACCACTGTTCTTTATCCAAAAGGTCGCCGCGGCGACCTTTTTTGTTACCCGTTTGACTTTACAGAATGAATTTCAAAGCCCAAACTTGGGGTCTGAATGCTTTTTAAAAGTCTTACCAACGATGCTGATACGCTTACTGCTTGCTCCATTGCTGTTACTTTTGTTGAGTGCTTGCTCTGATCCAAATGAAGCCTTGTCGGGAACTTTCCATGCGCCTGAACACGCCGCGGCTGAGTTTTTTGATGCCATTTACAACAAAAACGATCTGAAACTTGCCAAAAGTTTGAGTACGCCTGAACTAGCCGAGCTGATCGCACATTACGGTACCCCACGCCAGGTTGCTCGCACCTTAATTAATATGTCGTACGATGAAGTCACCATCAATGTGAACCGGGCCGGCCAAAACCTGCGCGAGCAATACGGCAATGAAACCGATGTGATGCTGGTTTTTACCGGGCCTTTTGACGGCCGTATCGTTAATGAAATGAGGGTGGTACGGATGGTTCGGGTACGGGGACGCTGGCTGGTTGCCGAAATAAAAAACGATCCCTTTAGCCGGGGCCACAGCTAACCGCTGCAGCCTTGCTCAGCTGTCGTTGTTATTTCTTTAGGAAAAATTGCTGTACAGCCTGCTGGCAGGCCTCGCTTTGCAGCAGTTGCTGGAACTCATTAAGCTCTTCGCGCAAGGTATAATGCAAGGCTTCCTGCTGAGTTGCTTTGAGTAAACGCTTGCTGCTTTGGATGGCCTGAGTTGGCATCGCCGCCAACTGACGGGCTTTTTGCCCGGCGAAGGCCAACAGCTCATCCTGTGGTAGCAAACGATTGACCAACCCCATCCGCTCAGCAGTAACCCCATCGAATGGCTCTGCCAACAGCAGGTATTCGCAGGCACGGTGATAACCAATTAACTGCGGTAATAACAAGCTGGATGCCGCCTCCGGGCAGAGCCCCAGCTTCGTGAAAGGCAACTGAAAGCGGGTATCCGCGGTGGCATACACCAGTTCACAATGCAGCAAAGCGGTGGTGCCAATCCCAATGGCCAGGCCCGCCACAGCAGCCACAATGGGCTTCGGAAATTCAGCCAACTGATAGAGGAACCGTACCGTCGGATGTTGCTGATTCAATTCACCACCATCAATGAAATCCTGCAGGTCATTGCCAGCGGTAAAACAATCATCCTGCCCTTGCAGCAGCACCACTTTGACCTGCTCATCCTGTGCTGCTTGCTTCAACGCATCGGCCAGTTGCTGGTACATCTGTTGGTTCAGTGCATTCTTTTTGTCCGGACGCTGCAAAGTTAAGCTAAGAACGCCTTCTTGCAGTTGCTGCTGCACACCACTCATGATTGTTCCTTTTATTAATGTCCAAGGACCTGGCCTTCACGGCGCGGATCAGCCCCACCCTGCAAGCCTGTATCAAGCAAGACAATACCATGCAAACCACTGTTTAAATCGATCACCCGCACTTGATGGCCCATTTTCTCTAAAACCGATTGATGCTGTGCAATGGCAGTGCCTTTTTCCAGTGCAAGAAAGTCGTTACGGTGCGTTACCCGGGGTAAGTTAATGGCGGCCTGAATGTCCAGCTGCCAGTCTATCAACGCAACCAGCGTCTGGGCTACATAGTTAATAATGCGACTGCCGCCAGGAGATCCCAACACAATGCGCAGCTTGCCATCCCCATCAAACACCATCACAGGTGACATCGATGAACGAGGTCGTTTACCGCCTTGCACCCGATTTGCTACCAGGTGACCATTCAGTTCGGGCGACAATGAAAAATCGGTCAACTGGTTATTCAGCAAGTAGCCATTCACCATCAAGCCGGAACCAAACACATTTTCTATACTGGAAGTCATGCTTACCGCATTACCATCGGCATCGACGATGGAAAAGTGGGTGGTGTTGCTAAGCTCCGGGCTCGGGCTGCTTAACCGGACCAGCTCTTCAGCTGGCTGACCCGGGCTTACTTCAGCCAGAGCTTTATCGGTTCGCATCAATGCACTGCGTGCCGCCAGGTAAGCAGGATCGATCAATTGCTGGGTTGGCACCTCAACAAAGTCACTGTCGGCGACATAATGATCGCGATCGGCAAAAGCCAGTTGTGATGCCATGCCAAATAAGTGAATGGCATCCACACTGTCTGGAGCTAACTGATTCAGCTCAAAGCGTTCCAGTAAACCAAGAATTTGCACCACAGCGATACCACCTGAGCTTGGCGGCGGCATGCCACAGATGGTGTAACTGCGATAACTGCCACAGACCGGGTCGCGTTCCACCGCCTGATAGGTTGCTAAGTCGGTTAAGGCCAAAGAGCCGGCGTTGACTCTGGCTTGCTGCACCGTCTTGACCATAGCAGCAGCATTTTCCCCCTGATAAAAGGCAACCGGCCCCTGCTCAGCAACCTGGTGTAAAATGTCGGCATAAGCCTGATTGGTAATCACAGCGCCCGCTTGCAGCGGCTTACCATCCGGATAAAAATAACTGCTCGCTTCCGGGCTGTGCTGAATACCCTGATTCCAGCCGACGTCCAACTGCCGGGCCATGCGATCAGACACCGGGAAGCCCTCACTGGCCAGCCTGATCGCATCGTCAAACAACTGCGCCCAGGCAAGCTTGCCATAGCGCTGATGGGCCTGATGCATGGCCGCAAAAAGACCGGGCACTCCAACAGACTTCCCCCCTACATAGGCTTCTCGCCAAGGCATGGCACTGTCCCCTTGCATAAATAGCTGCTCATTGGCTGCTTTGGGTGCTGTTTCGCGGCCATCAAAAGTCGTCATCTGCTGCTTTGCCTGATCCCAGTGTAGGATAAAGGCGCCACCACCAATGCCTGAGCTTTGCGCCTCCACCAGCCCCAGCACCAACTGCACTGCAATCGCCGCATCCATGGCACTGCCGCCTTGCTCCAGAACACGTATCCCGGCTTGCGAAGCAAGCGGATGCGCTGCGGACACCATAAAGCGTTCAGCATGAACCAGTTGCTGCTGGTAGTAACCCGTTGCCGCTTCAGGCTCACGATCGGCCTGCACCGGCACGGCTGCCAGTGCCAACTGTGAACTGCACAAAAGATAAAGCGATGGAAGAAGAAACTTCATAAGCACCTGCTACTGCAACTTGTACCGAACTTTACCCTACCCAGAAGCGCGCCAAAGATCAATCCAGATTCTTCATGACAGAACAAAAGACTCTGGCTAGACTAGCCAGATGAAACGATCACTACGATACAACCAGCATCCTCCATGGCAGGCATGGCTCACGGCCGGAACTTTGCTTCTCGGTCTGACACTGCTGCTATGGCTGCCGGATAGCTGGGTCAACCGGCTGAATTATCAACCGACAGCTGTATTGAGTGGTGAATGGTGGCGTTTATTGACAGCCAACCTGCTGCATACCAATCACTGGCACCTGTTACTGAACCTTGCAGGGCTTAGCGTGCTTTGGCTGCTGCATCAACGACATTTCAACACCAATCGCTATTTGCTATGGCTATTGCTGGCCGGAAGCCTGACCAATCTGCTGCTGTTGCTGACCATGCCTCAGCTGGATCGGATGGTGGGTTTGTCGGGCGCTTTGCATGCTATGGTGCTGCTGGGCGCACTGGCGGATATCCGGCACAAAGACAGCACGGGCTGGCTGTTGCTTGCGCTGGTGCTTGCTAAAGTTGCTTATGAACAAATCCGTGGCCCGGATAACGGGTTAGCCGAATTAATAGCCGCTCAGGTGGCGGTAGATGCACACCTTGCTGGAGCAATAGCCGGTGCAATGTTATTTCCACTCTGGTGGTACCTGCACAAAAAATAAGGGCAGACACTGCTGCCTGCCCTCGCTCACTGCAATCGATAGACTTACTTTTTACGGCGAGCCAAACGGGCACCCAGCAAGCCCAGGCCTAACAAGCCAAGGGTAGCTGGTGCAGGTACTGGCGACGGTTCACCAATAGGCGTTCCACCAACAGTGATGCCATCAAAGGCCATACCAGATTGAAACGCTGTATCAGACCAGTTCACCACGCCAAACTCTAGAAAATAGTTACCGGTAGCCGCTATGTTATAGCTTGAACTGATCCAGCCTGTGTAACCACAGCCATTTGCATAGCAAGTATTGGAACTAGCACCCAAAGCAGACCAAGAAGGTGCTCCTGGATTCATCAATACTTCATCCGGATTTAATGTGGCCGTTGGATCAGGCATATCAAAACCTGGCACGATACTGCCACTTGGCGTGGTACGGGCGGTGAATAAAATCGCTACTTCGTTGTTTAACTCATCCAACAAACGAGCCCAGGCGTAGTCAGCAAAACCAGCACCATCGGATGAAATGTAATTAAAGAAGAAGTTCAGTTCATCACCTGCCTGCGCTGAAAACAGAGCCGAAGTCAGAGTAGAACCCGTAGTAGCGCCTGAAGTTAACCCCGGAAGGCCCACTCCAGTTACGCCATTGCTCGTAGTCACATACCCATATTGCGCAGAACCGGTTGGCGCTAAAGTGACATCACCATCAGCCCCCATAGCGTCGCAAGCACCGACACAATTCCAGTTAGCCGGCACGCCAGCATCAAACAGTGAAGCACTGGCCGTTGTGCTAAATGCTAATGCGCCTAGTAAAGCGCTGCTATACATCATTGTTTTTACTTTTCTTGTTAACATGACATGTCCTTATCATATCTAAATTGTCAGCCTCATTAAGCAAAGAGCGTGCCATAAAATAAAAAATATTAAAATCAATTAGTTAAATAAATTTATCATATTTTTATCCGCTTACTGTTAATTTTCCTGACAAAAAAAACCAGCCTGAGCTGGTTTTTTTTTATTTGTACCTATTAATGACTTAAATGTTGCCACCAATCAGGCTGATCTTTTAAGTGCTTATCAAACCATGCCAACAGATGATCCCACCAGACATAGCGTTTTTCACGATCAATGATGTGGTGATCTTCGCCCGGGATCTCGACCAGAGCCACCTCACGCCCTAACAGCTTTAATGCAGTGAACATCTGTTGTGACTCTCCTGCCGGCACATTAACATCCGAGTCTCCGGTAATCAGCAACAAAGGCGTATTGATCTTATCCGCCATATACAAGGGGCTTTGACCAACATAGAGTTCATGGTTGTTCCAGGGGAAGCTATCTCGACTGGCGATACCAGAGTAGAGGAAACCCCACCAACCCTGCCCCCAGTAAGAGCTAAGCGCGCTAATACCTGCATGCGAGGTAGAGGCAGCAAAAAGATCGGTTTGGGTGGCCAGATACATGGTCATAAAACCACCGTACGAGGCGCCAATATTGCCAAGCCGCTTGCCGTCGACAAACTCATGCTCGGCTACAAAGCGCTCTGTTGCATAGATAATGTCGTCAGCGGTGTATTTTCCCCACGCATTGACATGCAGCGCCGAAAAGCGCTGGCCATAGCCAATAGTACCACGTGGTTGCACTACATACACGATGTAACCATTGGCTGCCCAGTGGTGAAACGGATAGCGACCAGTGAACTGACGATTGACCGTGGTGGTGCCACCATAGTAATAGACGATGGTTGGGTATTTTTTGCTGGCATCAAAATCCGGTGGCAGGTAATAACGACCTTCAATGCGATCGCCATGCGGATTCTCGACATGAAAATCGCGCACCTCACCAAGCTGGATATGCTGATACAAAGCTGCACTGCTATGCAGTACTGAGGAACGGCGCTGGCCTGGCCGAACCATTTCTAATTGCTGCGGCGTTGCCACACCAGAGCCAACCGCCAACACGGTAGCACCACGGTCATTGGCCAGTTCAAACCGCTCAATCACATCGAGTGTTAGCGCCAGCTTCTGGAAACGTTGCCGGTTGGTATCAACGCTATACAGAGCGGAGCGATCGCCCTCGCTTACTTGTGCAATCACCTGACCACGAGCATTAACTGCAACCGAACTAATGGCAGGATGAAAGTCCTTTGATAAGGGCTGAATATGCTCGCCATTTTTATCCATCAGATACAGCTGGCCATCGTAGTCGTTAGCAATGTAATCATCCGATGGCAGGTTTACCCCGGCACCACCGGCAAAATTAGGACCGGCAACAACCAGCAATTGATCCCGGTGATACAGCACCTGATTCAGATGTGCAAAAGTACCAATTTCACGGCTTTGCAAGGTGTTTAAATCCAGCTCAAACAAGGCTGAGCTGGCATGCGGCGGTGATGAGCGATCATTAACACGTTGGGTGTAGAGTAAGGCATTGCCATCCGGCCGGATATCGCTTAGTGAGCTACTGTGCTTATCCGTGGTCAGTACACGCACCAGTCCACTGGTAATATCGAGCTGAAACAAACGGCTGATATCTCGGTAACCACGCCAGCGATCTTCCAGTGACCGGTACATTTTTGCTTTGCTTTGCGACAGGCTGGTATCCGCTTCCGTCCATTGCAGCACGATGCTGTTGCTATCAGGAGCCCAGCGGTAGCTACCCAGCCCGGTTTGATTCTCCAATAGTGAGCGTAACTCACCGGTATTCAGGTTCAGCAGCCATAGTGTGTTATTGGCGATGTAACTCAGCCACTGGTTATCCGGGCTAAAAGCTGCACGACTCAGCACCTGCCCACTCCAGCTGCGCTGCACCTGATTACGGCTGACATCGCGCAGCTCGGTGCGCTGCAACTGGGTATCGCTGACATCGGAGCGACCGCTGAAACTGAGCAGCATCCAGTTCGTATCCGGCGATAACGTTAGCTGGGTGATGGTTTCTGCATTGGTTAGCAACCGATTGTTGACCGGCTCTGTTGCCGCTAAACGAAAGGCTGCGGGCACCTCATTGCCACTGGTAACTTGCAATCGCACGTCTTCATCATCGTTGCGGCCATCGCTAAAAATTAGCAGTTGCTGCCAACCTGTCGCCAAAGCCAGCTCGGTACTGCTGCCATTTTTCGCTTGGAAATTGAGATACAGCTGTGGTGCTTTAACACCGATAACTTCCAGTTTTCCCTTGAAAAAAGCATCCTGTTGCAGCTGTAAAAACCAGACACCAGCACCAGCATCAGCAGCTTCGGTTGGTGTCAGCTGACGCCATTGCAGGCGCTGTCCAAACAGTTCGACGGTGCGGCCGGCTACCGGAACAGGCTGTCGCTCCAATAAACGCAGCAGTTGCTGACGCTGCTCTTTGGCTTTGCCGCTTTGTTGCAGTGATTCAGAGGCAAAAGCCGGTAAAGGACCAAGAAACAGTACCTGCTCAGCTTGAACTGGAGCCGCCGGGCTCTGAGCAAAGCTCGGCAGTGCAAACAGCAGTAAGGTGATAGTAACGAAAACTCGGATCATCGGGGTGCTCTCATTTTAAGTAACACAATGCAAAGCTATGCTAACAAGCTCTTGTGCTTGCGACAATGCCGTGAAGGCCAAAGGCTTATTCTGTGCGACTAGCAGGCTTCATGACCAGTAGCTTTCGAACAGTATCGATTAAAAATCTGCCGCCGCTTCAAAGGTTAAGGGGTGTTCGCTTAACGGATGCAGGAAGGCCAGGGTCGCGGCATGCAACAACAAACGAGCACTTTGTGCCTGCACCGCCTTCGGGGCATAAAATGGATCGCCTAAGATCGGATGCCCAAATGCTGCGGTATGCAGCCGCAATTGATGGGAGCGTCCAGTCACGGGTTTCAGCCGGATGCGACTGGTATCTGACTTCGCATCATACGCCAGCAATTCAAAATCAGTGACCGATGCCTTGCCTTGCGGGCAAATTTTATAACGCGGCCGGTTGTCTGCATCCGGTGCTATAGCTAAATCAATCCGGCCACGAGACTGCGGCCACTGGCCTGCGACTACCGCCAGATAGCTCTTTGTCACAGTCCGAGCCTGAAACTGCTTACTGATGGCCGATAAAGCTGCTGAGGTCAGTGGCAATACCAAAAGACCACTGGTGTCGTAATCCAGCCGATGTACCACCGAAGCCGAAGGAAACTGTTGCTGCACCCGTTTGATTAAACAATCCTGATTGTCCGGATGCCGGCCAGGAACCGTGAGCAAATGGCAGGGTTTGTTCACCACCAACAGATGGTCATCCTGAAACAACACCTGGTAGGTTTGATTGGTGGCAGGCAAGACAGCAAGTTCGGTGACAGCAGTCGTCATAAGGCATCATCAAAATAATAGCGGCATCAGCCGCTATTATTGCAAAAATCAAGCACGTTGAGAAATCATCGTGTTTTAAAAGTCGTATTTGGCCATAAACTGCAGCCGGTTTAAATCACCATCAGTGCCAGATTCCAGTTTACGGGTGGCATGACGAAACTCCAAACCAAACTGCAGGTGCCTTGAAGCCTGATAAATCATATTAGCCGCCAAGCTCTCGGTACTTTTCGTTACCGCGATACCGGTCAATGCTGTGTCGTTATCAACCCGCAAGGTGGCGTAGATCAGGTTGGTGCGCCAGTGTGCGTCCCAGACATGACGATAGGCCGCCGTAAAGCCAGTCGACTTGATCGCATGCAGCTCGCCATTGGCATCCAGCACAGCCCCATTAGAGGTGTTTAAGCCAATGTAGCGGCCTAAACCTTTACCGGTATTGAACGTAAAACGAATGTCATTGGTTTCAGACACCATTACTTTACCGGTCACCGACACCGCATAGCCCATTACGCTGTCATCGATTTGCAGTGCCCGGTCTTCATAAGCCAATTGACGGACTAAACCTGACACCGACAAACTGCCCCAATCCGCTTTATGGTTATAGCGCGCCACCAGATCCGGCATGGTGTTGTCATCGCTGACCACCCGACCGCCGGTTGGTCCAGGTGTAATGGTGCTTTCCGGGTTCTCAATGGCAAACTGGAAGTTACCATTGGTGTAGCGAATCTGTGGTTGACGTACGAAAATCTGGCCATCGGTGTTACCAACAAAGTCCACACTCTCTGGTAAAGAGGTCAAGTCCATAAAGGTGGACCAAGTCTGGCCAAACAACCATTTGTCATAGGTGAAAAACGCATGACGAATGCCCGGGGAATAGCCATTGGAAATGCGTTGATCCCCACCTGGGGTGGACATCATGTCAAACTCAAAGCGACCTGCCAGGGTTTTACCATTTTCCAGTTGGGTACTGGTGGTAAAAAAGAATCGTGACTGACGGGCATGCATATCAAACTTGGTACTTTCACCATCACCGCCCACCGGAGTTAACGATGGAACATAAAAATCCCGGCCAATACCGGTAGCCAGATTGCCATCCGGTGTATCGTTCAGCATGACATCCAACTTAATAAAGCCGCCAAAACTGATGTCCGTGTTGCCAACGGTAAAGGATGCCTGGGCTTGATTCAGGCCGAGCGTCATACTTGCTGCGAGTAAGGTACAGGCAAATGGTAGTTGTTTCATGCAGTGCTCCCTGGTTTTCTTGTTGTGCGATCTCTGGTTATTTTCTGAGCTGCTATCACCGACAAGGTTGGTTCAGGCGCCCACTTTGTGCAATTAGCCTTTAGTCGCATCAACTGCTACAGTCATTTCACCGGATTCAAGCAACTGTTTTAACCCAATAAAGCTTACAGGCTAGACAATGGTCTAATTTCTTTCCAGTCTGCAATTGGTTAGAACATAACTACTTTATTTAAATTGAAACCTATGGGGACACAGTGATGACACAGCCAGGCCTTTACCCGGTTCCAGCTGCCGCCGAAGCGCGCTGTTTGATTGATAACGAAGCCTACCAACGTATGTATCAGCAGTCGGTGCAGGATCCTCAGTCTTTTTGGGCAGAGCACGGCAAACGCATTGACTGGTTTACTCCCTACACCCAGGTGAAAAATACCAGTTACCAGCCAGGCAATATCAACATCAAGTGGTTTGAAGATGGCGTGCTCAATGCCAGCTACAACTGTTTGGATCGTCATCTGCCACACAAGGCCAATGACATCGCTTACTATTGGGAAGGCGATGAACCTGGTGTGCAGAAGAATGTGACCTATCAAGAACTGTATGAGCAGGTTTGTCAGCTTGCCAATGGCATGAAGTCATTGGGCGTAGGTAAAGGTGATCGGGTCACCATTTATTTGCCGATGATCCCAGAAGCGGTTATTTCCATTTTGGCTTGTGCCCGAATTGGCGCTGTGCATTCCGTGGTATTTGCCGGTTTCTCACCGGATGCTCTAGGTAGCCGGGTGCAGGACTGTGACTCTAAATTGATCATCACCGCTGATCAGGCACCGCGCGGCAGTCGATTAACCGCATTGAAAGACAACACTGACTTGGCGCTTGGTCACTTAGGCAAAAACAGCCCGGTACAGCACGTGATTGTGGTGAAACATGTCGGTGAGAATGTCGACGAACACCCAGGCCGCGATGTCTGGTACCACGAGCTACTGGCCAAGCAACCGAAAAGTTGCGAGCCGGAGCCAATGAATGCGGAAGATCCGCTCTTTATCCTGTATACCTCTGGCTCGACCGGCAAACCTAAAGGTGTGTTGCACAGCACCGGTGGTTACATGGTCTGGGCCTCGATGACCCATCAGTATGTGTTCGATTACCATCCGGGCGACATTTACTGGTGCGCGGCAGATGTTGGCTGGGTGACCGGCCATACCTACATTGTCTATGGGCCTTTAGCCAATGGTGCCTGCAGCGTGCTGTTTGAAGGGGTGCCTACCTATCCTTCGGTCAAACGAATGGCGCAAATCATCGATAAGTATCAGGTCAATATCCTATACACAGCACCAACCGCAATACGGGCGCTGATGGCGCACGGAGAAGCTCCGGTTGAAGGTAGCAAGCTGAACTCCCTGCGTACCTTGGGTAGTGTGGGTGAGCCTATCAACCCAGAGGCCTGGAGTTGGTATCATGAAAAATTTGGCCATGGCAATTGCCCCATTGTGGATACCTGGTGGCAAACCGAGACAGGCGGTATTCTGATTACGCCACTGCCGGGTGCTACAGCCCTAAAGCCTGGCTCTGCCACCCGGCCATTCTTTGGCGTCAAACCGGCCATCGTCGATAACGACGGCAAGTTGCAAGAAGGCGCAGCTGAGGGCAATCTGGTCATCCTTGATAGCTGGCCAGGGCAGATGAGGACTGTGTTTGGCGATCACGAGCGCTTTGAGCAAACCTATTTCAGTACCTACCAAGGTACCTACTTCACTGGTGATGGAGCTCGTCGCGATGAAGATGGTTACTATTGGCTGACCGGCCGGGTCGATGATGTGTTGAATATCTCTGGGCATCGTTTGGGTACTGCAGAAATCGAAAGTTGCCTGGTGGCGCATGATGCCATCGCCGAAGCAGCTGTGGTGGGCTATCCGCACGATATCAAAGGCCAGGGAATTTATGTCTACGTCACCCCAAGGGTGGGCGTAGAACCCTCAGATGAACTTACCAAGGCCGTGCGTGCCTGGGTACGACAAGAGATTTCTCCGATAGCATCCCCTGATATTATTCAGTGGGCACCGCAAGGACTACCAAAAACCCGTTCAGGAAAAATCATGCGCCGTATTCTGCGCAAAATTGCAGCCAATGAACACGACCAACTCGGTGATATTTCTACCCTGGCCGACCCATCAGTGGTTGATCAATTGATTGAAAACAGGTTAAATCGCTAACAGGGACAGTTCATTGTCTCACGCTGTATACATCAAGGCCGCATTTTGCGGCCTTTGGTTCTATACTAAGCCGAAGAAAATAAAATAATAAAGACGAGGAACCATGGCCAAATTGATCGTAGCAGACGACCACCCTCTGTTTCGCAATGCGCTGATCAATGCCATCAGCAATACCTTTAGCACCAAGGCCACCATCGAAACCGATTCGTTTGAATCAACTTGTCAGGCGCTGGAGCAACATCCAGACACAGATTTGCTGCTGCTTGACTTACACATGCCAGGCAACTGTGGTTTTTTAGGCTTAATTCAGCTACGAAAAAATTACCCCAGTTTGCCAATTGTGGTGATTTCAGCCAGTGAAGAGCTGGATGTAGTCAAGCGGGTGATCTCCTTTGGTGCTTCGGCCTATATCCCTAAGTCGGCCAACCCAGCGCAAATCAGTGAAGCCTTAAAAGAGGTATTGGCTGGCGAGCTCTGGGTACCCGCCTCGATGCAAAAAGCGCTGCAAGAGCAAGCAAGTCAGGAGGAAGACCTGGATTTGGCAGCCCGGGTGGCACAACTTACTAATCAGCAGTACAAGGTACTTTATTACCTGACCGAAGGTTGGCTGAATAAACAGATTGCCTACGATCTACATATCTCTGAGGCTACGGTAAAAGCGCATATCACGGCTATTTTCCGCAAACTGGGTTGCACAAACCGAACCCAGGTGGTAATCCAGGCTCAGCGCTTAACATTGGAACCACCGGTTAATAAAGCTTTGTCTGGCCATGAGCAGGATTGACTCTCCCTGTATTGCCTGCTGTAAGTTGGATCAGCAAAAAATCTGTATTGGCTGTTATCGGCATATCAGTGAAATTGCCAACTGGAACCGAAAAACCGATGCCGAGCTCAATGCTATTATGCGGCAGGTAGCGATACGCAAAGAGCAGTATGCCAATATAAACCATCACAGCATTGAAACCAGTCCTATTACGCAGGCCGAGTGGCAGGCCGCCAAAATCAAAGCCCGCTTAAGTTAGCCTTACAAAGCATTCAAATACGACAAAGCCCGCATTGAGCGGGCTTTGTATCAGCAAGACCGGTTTTACACTTTCTTGAACAGGATAGAACCGTTGGTACCACCGAAGCCAAAAGAGTTGCACAGCGCATATTCCAGCTTGGCATCACGGGCCGTATGCGGCACATAATCCAGATCACAACCTTCATCCGGGTTATCCAGATTGATGGTTGGCGTTACCAATTGGTCGCGCAGCGATAAAATAGTGATGATGGACTCAACCGCACCAGCTGCTCCAAGCAAGTGGCCGATCATCGACTTGGACGAGCTCACCATAATGCTGTCTTTATTGGTAGCAAACACCGACTTAATCGCGCAGGTTTCAGCCAAGTCGCCCGCATTGGTTGAAGTACCATGCGCATTAATGTAGCCAACCTGCTCAGGATTCACACCAGCATCATTCAGCGCATTTTGCATGGCCATAGCACCACCACGGCCATTCTCCGGTGGTGATGTCATATGGAAGGCATCCCCGCTCATGCCAAAACCAGCCAGCTCGGCATAAATCTTGGCGCCGCGAGCTTTGGCATGCTCATACTCTTCCAACACCACCACACCAGCACCATCCCCTAGTACAAAACCATCACGGTCTTTATCCCAGGGCCGGCTGGCCTGCTCAGGAGCATCATTTCGGGTCGAAAGTGCTCTGGCCGCGCCAAAGCCACCCATACCCAATGGTGTGGAGCCTTTCTCAGCACCACCGGCCAGCATCACATCGGCATCGCCATAGGCAATCATCCGCGCAGCCTGACCAATGTTGTGCACGCCAGTGGTGCAAGCTGTAACGATGCTGATATTAGGCCCTTGCAAGCCCAGCATGATAGATAGCTGCCCAGAAATCATGTTGATAATGGTAGACGGCACAAAAAATGGCGACAGACGACGTGGGCCGCTGTTTAATAATTTGGTGTGATTTTCTTCAATCAGACCAAGGCCACCAATACCTGAGCCAATGGCAGCGCCAATACGGCCAGCATTTTGTTCGGTGACTTCGATACCCGCATCACGAAATGCCTGTATCCCTGCTGCAACGCCGTACTGGATAAACAAATCCATTTTCTTGGCTTCTTTCGCCGGGAAATAAGGATCGACATCAAAGTCTTTGACCATAGCAGCAAATTTCGTGCTGTAGGCTTCGGTATCAAAGTGCTGAATCAAGCCAGCACCACTTTTACCTTGTTGCAGGGCTTGCCAGCTGGTGGTTACATCATTCCCAACCGGGGTGAGCAAACCCAGCCCCGTCACTACGACTCGACGTTTAGACACTGCATCCTCCAATGGAGCTGATGAAAATAAATTCTACTGCAGCATCGAATCTCGATGCTGCAGTAGAATTTATTTTGGACCGGTACTTACCTTGATGCAAGAGTAGCCGGATTGAAGCACCCAACAAAAAACGGGTAGCCAGGCTACCCGTTTTGAGCCAGAACGGCTTATTCTGCGTTGGCTTTTACGTAGTCAATAGCAGATTGTACCGTGGTGATTTTTTCTGCTTCTTCATCAGGGATTTCAGTATCGAATTCCTCTTCCAAAGCCATCACCAGCTCTACTGTATCCAGAGAGTCTGCACCCAGGTCATCAACAAAGGAAGCTTCTGGCTTAACTTCTTCCTCTTTAACACCCAGCTGTTCAATAATAATTTTCTTAACGCGTTCTTCGATGTTGCTCATCTTTTCTTCCTTTTTTCATTTAAATCGCAACAGTTCGTGCAATTTTATGTGGCGCTAGTTTATGCGTAAGCCTGCGTTGTTGCAAGTCGTCGTACCGGCATTTTTTTGCTGGTCTGACATGCAGGCCTTACACCATGTACATACCGCCGTTGACATGAATCGTTTCGCCCGTAATGTAGGCTGCTGGTTCTGATGCCAAAAAAGCAACAGTAGCAGCAATTTCAGCCGGCTGCCCTAAGCGGTTGGCAGGCACCTGGCCAAAAATAGCTTCTTTTTGGTCATCCGATAACTCTTTGGTCATGTCCGTATCAATAAACCCCGGAGCCACAGCATTCACCGTCACACCGCGGGAGGCGACTTCGCGCGCCAGTGATTTGGTAAAGCCTAACACACCTGCCTTAGCGGCTGCATAGTTGGTTTGACCCGCATTACCCATACTGCCCACCACCGAGCCTATGGTGATGATACGACCATAACGCTTTTTCATCATGCTGCGCAACACAGCCTTGCTCAGGCGAAATACCGAGGTCAGATTGGTTTGCATGATATCAAACCATTCTTCGTCTTTCATGCGCATCAACAGATTATCTCGGGTAATACCGGCATTATTGACCAGAATATCAATATCACCAAAATTATTTTTAATACTGGCGAGGCAAGCTTCGATTGAATCGGTATCGGTAACGTTCAACACCAAGCCTGCGTTCGGTTGGCCAAGATACTCAGCAATAGCAGCGGCCCCTTTTTCACTGGTCGCAGTACCGACTACAATAGCACCCTGCGCTTTTAACTGCTCAGCAATAGCACGGCCAATACCACGACTTGCACCAGTGACCAGTGCAACCTTGCCTTCTAAAGAAAATAAAGCTGTCATAAAAAAACCTTTGTTGTGTTATTCACCAGCCAGTGCCTGTGCAAGCGATGCACTGTCATTGACTGAGCTAGCAGAAAGGGATTTATCAATACGTTTGACAAGGCCCGCTAATACTTTACCAGGGCCCAGTTCGATCACATCCGTCACACCTTGCTGTACCAGCCATTCAACGGTCTCTGTCCAACGCACCGGGCTATAAAGCTGACGTACCAATGCATCCTGAATCCCAGCGGCATCGTGACAAACCGCGACATCCACGTTATTGACAACAGCCAACCCTGGGGGCTGAAATGAAATCGCTGCCATATCACGAGCCAAACTAGCCGCTGCGGGCTTCATCAATGCGCAGTGCGAGGGCACGCTAACGGACAGTGGAAGTGCACGTTTTGCACCGGCTGTTTTGCAGACTTCAGCCGCGCGCTCTACCGCAGCTTTGTGACCTGCAATCACCACCTGACCAGGCGAGTTGTAATTCACCGGTGCCACCACTTCATCATTGGCAACCTGAGCACAGCACTCAGCCACACTCTGATCGTCCAGGCCGATAATGGCATACATGGCACCAGTGCCAGCAGGCACAGCTTGCTGCATGTAACGGCCACGATTGGCAACCAGCACCACCGCATCGGCCAGTGTTAATACACCAGCACAAACCAAAGCCGAATACTCACCCAAGGAGTGGCCAGCCAAATAGGCTGGAGCCAGCCCACCTTGCTGCTGCCACAAACGCCAGCACGCGACCGAGCTGGTCAATAACGCTGGTTGAGTTTTATCGGTCTCGTTCAGTTGAGCTTCCGGCCCTTCAGCGATAAGCTGCCATACGTCGTAGCCCAAAGCAGCCGAAGCCTCGGAAAAAGTATCGCGTACCACGTCATGGGCAGCATAGAGTTCACTGAGCATCCCAAGGCTTTGTGACCCCTGCCCAGGAAAAACAATAGCTATTTTCTTTGTCATCGTGTGGATCCTGTTTAAAAACCGGCGCTTGGCTGGAAAGTCTAGTACTTTACCAGTGCTGAAGCCCAGGCAAAACCACCGCCAAAGGCTTCTAATAACAAGGTTTGTCCCCGCTTAATCCTACCGTCTCGAATAGCTTCATCCAGCGCAGTCGGTACCGTTGCGGCAGAGGTATTACCATAGCGATCAAGATTGATCACCACCTGCTCCATCGGCAGGTTCAATTTACGGGCCACAGCAGCGATAATACGCAGATTGGCTTGGTGCGGGACCAGCCAGTCAATTTCGGATTTATCCATCTTGTTTGCTGCCAGGGTTTGCTCAACCACTTCCGAGAGCTTAGTGACGGCAACTTTAAATACGTCGTTCCCCTTCATCGAGCCCCAGGAGTTATGAACGGACTCCACATCGCCGCGGATCGGATTATCAACATACAGTAATTCAGAGTATTTACCATCAGCATGAATGTGGGTGGATAAAATACCAGGCTGCTCTGAGGCTTCTAAAATCACAGCGCCAGCAGCATCACCAAACAGGATCACCATGCTGCGATCTTCCGGACTCACCAACTGCGACAAGCAGTCCGAGCCAATCACCAGAATGCGTTTCGCCATACCGCTTTTAATGTATTGATCGGCCACGCTGAGCGCATAGCAAAAACCGGCACAGGCAGCAGCCACATCAAACGCTGGGATGGCTGGAATATCCAGCTCACGTTGTACCTCGCAGGCAGAGCTTGGCAAAGAGCGTGCTCCACTGGTAGTGGCGACAATGATCATATCCAAAGTGTTTTTATCGATATCCGCGGCTTCAATAGCCTGACGGGCCGCAGCAGCTCCCATCGTGGCAACACTTTCGTCTTTACCTATGATACGACGTTCACGAATACCGGTGCGTTCGATGATCCACTCATCGGTGGTTTCGACCATGGTTTCCAGATCGGTGTTGGTTCTTACTTGAGACGGGAAATAACTTCCGGTTCCGATAATGCGAGAATACATGGCAACCTACGCTTTTCCAATTAATACCTGTTCCAGCCGATCTTTGATTTTGGCCGGGACCTGACGTTCAACTTCTCGAACAGCTTGCCGGATGGCACTAAAAAAAGCTTCTTTGGAAGCATTTCCATGACTTTTCACGACAATTCCGCGCAATCCTATCAGACTTGCGCCATTATACTGGTCGGGGTTCACCCCTTTGACCATGCTTTTCAGCCAGGGTTGCGCGACTTTGCCGACAATTCGTCCAACCAGGCTACTGAGCAGTGTGGTCCGAATCTGATTGATGATGAGTTTAGCCACGCCCTCACAGGTCTTCAGCGCCACATTGCCAACAAAACCATCGCAGATAATCACATCGGCTTTGCCGGAAAAAATATCGTTGCCTTCGATAAAACCGATGTAGTTCAGTTCTTCGCACTCACTGAGTAGTACTGCTGCCTGTTTGATTTGATCGGTGCCTTTGATCTCTTCTTCGCCCATATTAAGTAATGCCAGTCGCGGAGCCTGCAAACCTTCGACTTCTTCCGCCATTACCGAGCCCATCACAGCAAACTGAAATAAAGTATCTGCATCGCAATTGACGGTAGCACCTAGATCAAGCATGTATACAGGCTGAGCTGCAGTCGAAGGCAAGGTACTAATGAGGGCCGGGCGTTCGACACCAGACAGCATTTTCAGCACAAAATGCGCCATGGCAATAAGCGCACCGGTATTGCCGGCACTAACGCAGGCGGACGCCTGGCCCTGCTCCACCAGCTCCAAAGCAACCCGCATCGACGAATCGCGTTTATTGCGTAGGGCTGAGCTGGGCTTTTCGCACATGCTGACTTGTTGGGAACAAGGCTGAATACGTAAACGTGGATGATTGCCACAACCAGCCTGGCTAAGCTCGCGTTGCAACACAGCAGCATCACCGCAAAGAGTCAGCAGTAGATTGGGGATTTCCTGCACGGCCTGAATGGCAGCAGGTAAAGTAATAAGGGGGCCGTGATCGCCCCCCATCATATCTAACGCGATATGTATTTGTGTTGGTTGCACCAGGTGCACCCGGACTTACTTGACTTTACGGCCTTTGAAGAAGCCGCTATCAGTCATGTGGTGACGACGATGCGTTTCACCGGTAGTTGCGTCGACAGACAGCGTAGGGCCTGTCAGAGCATCGTGTGAGCGACGCATATCACGCCGTGAACGAGATTTTTTGTTTTGCTGAACAGCCATGGCTTTCTCCTAATAAATCACTTTTTCTTTAATTCTTGCAATACTGCAAAAGGGTTTGGTTTTTCCGGTTCATCAATCACCACACCAAAGCTGTTAAGCTGATCAGGTGCAGAACAAAAGCTTTCATCATGCACCGGATACATCGGCAGGGTCAGGATTAACTCATCCTCCACCATTTGCTGCAAATTCACTTCACCGTGTTCGTCAGGGACGACCACGTCATAGCGCTCAGGAATATGATCCAGCGCTGTATTATCGCTGCGAACCGGCGTAAACGCAAACTGACAATGCAAAGACAGGCTCATCGGTTGCTGACAACGTTCGCAGCTTACCTGCACGTCGCAATGCGCTTCACCTGATAGCACGACCAATTTTTGCTCGTCGATATCGCAATCAATCCGAACAGTTACCTCACTACTGGTATCCAGCAGCTGTTCTGACAACCGGCTTAAATTCTTAAGCGGGACCACGCCATCGTAAGATGAACGTTTCTGGGCCGCCCGAGCCGGGTCTAAGGTAACAGGAATTTTTACTTTTTGCATAAGGCGCGCATCATATAGATCCACTGCAAAGCTGTCAAAGGATTCTGCATGCTTTTCGGCTATTTTATCGCATTTGTGAGGCCAGATCCGTATAGTGGCCGCTGAAGAAGATGTTGTTTCGTTCAGGATAGATGTATGACTATAACCCCTCAAGCTGAGCTATGGCTGGCCTCTACCTCGCCCTACCGTCAGCAATTACTGCAAAAAACAGGGTTGCCATTTCAAGTAGCCGCCCCAGATATTGATGAAACCCCTTGGGTCGGTGAAGCACCAGAGGCGCTGGTGCAACGACTGGCTCTGGCCAAAGCCAGCAAAGTGGCAAGTTCACTAAACCATGGACTGGTCATTGGCTCGGATCAGGTCGCGGTTTTTAATGGGGACATTCTAGGTAAGCCGCACACAGCTGAACGAGCCATCGCACAGCTGCAGGCTTTCAGTGGCAATACCGTCACCTTTTTAACCGGGCTTGCTCTGTTCGATGCGGCTACTGGCCAAAGCCAGCTCTGCTGCGAGCCATTTAAGGTACATTTTCGCCAGTTAACCCCTGATGAAATTGCCGGCTATGTAACACTTGAACAGCCGCTTGATTGCGCTGGGAGCTTTAAAAGCGAAGGCCTTGGTATCAGCTTGTTTGAAAAGCTCGAAGGTGCCGATCCAAATGCGCTGGTGGGTTTGCCGCTGATACGCTTGCTTGAGATGCTGCGCCAGCATGGCATCAACCCATTGCTTTAATAAGCTGGTTCAGGCCGGCATCGTCACCGGCCTGCCAGACAGTAAATTCTGCAACTGAGCTAAATCATCGACGATTGCCAACGGCTGAAACTGCTGCAGTACCTCGGCACCATGCACGCCGTGAGTAACACCAATCCGCGCTATACCAGCCTGTTGTGCCATCAGCATATCGTGGCTGGTATCACCGACCATCAGCGCCTGCTCTGGAGCCAGCCGAGTTTCAGTTAGAATTTGCAACAACATATCCGGATCGGGTTTGGATTTTGCATCATCAGCGCAGCGCGTGATAGCGAAATAATGGGCCAGGCCGGTTTCGGCAAAAATTCGGTCCAGTCCTTTACGTGCCTTGCCGGTTGCAACTGCCAAGCGCTTTTGTTGCGCGCGTAATTGCAAAAACAGTGCTTCAGCACCAGCAAACATTGGCGTTGGCGTTGGATCGCGCTCAACGTACTGCTCGCGGTAGAGCTCAAACAGTCGCTGATGCTGTGCTACTGTCATGGTTGGGAATAAGGTAGTAAACGCCAAATCCAAACTGAGACCAATGATCTGTTTCACAGCATGAGCTGATGGCACGGGCAATTCTGCCAACTGCGCTGCGGTTTGCATGGCAGAGACAATGCGCCCCACCGAGTCCATCACGGTGCCATCCCAATCAAAAATCACCAATTCGATGCGTTCAATTTCAAGCGACATACTAAACCCTCTGCAACTGCCCAAGCAGCATGGCCAAATCATCATCCAGTGGTGCTTCAATGCTTAAGGTCGTTTCGGTGATCGGATGCATCACGCGTAAACTGAAGGCATGCAAAAACAAACGTGACAGCCCCAATGCCTTCATCTGATGGGTAAAGTCACTATCGCCGTATTTATCATCACAGGCAATCGGATGGCCTTTGCAGGCTGTGTGTACCCGAATTTGGTGAGTACGACCGGTCACCGGGAAAGCTTCAACTAAAGTTCCCTGTTGGTAACGCTGTAAAATCCGAAAGCGGGTTTCGGACTCTTTGCCTTCCAGTGGATCGACCCGCACCACCCGCTCACCGGATTGCAAGGTGTTTTTACGCAGCGGCTCTGTCACTTTACGCAACTTGGCCGGCCAATCACCGGCTACCAGGGCCTGGTATTTTTTTTCCACGGTTTTATCACGCAGCTGTTGATGCAAGTGACGAAGCACCGAGCGCTTTTTTGCAATCATCAGGCAGCCCGACGTATCCCGGTCCAATCGATGTACCAACTCCAGATGGCGGGCATCGGGGCGCAGTGCTCGCAGTGCTTCAATCACACCAAAATTAAGACCACTACCGCCATGCACCGCCATACCAGAAGGTTTATTTATGATCAGCAGATGCTCATCTTCAAACAAAATTTTGTGTTCCAGTTGCTTTACCACCGCCAACTGAGTAGACACGGCATCGGGCTCTTTACGTACCGAGATCGGTGGGATACGCAACAAATCACCAGCTTGTAATTTGTACTCAGGTTTCACCCGTTTTTTGTTAATTCGAACCTCACCTTTGCGTAACACCCGATAAATCACACTTTTAGGGACGCCTTTCAGCCTGGCAATCAGGAAATTATCTACCCGCTGACCAGAAAATTCTGATTCGATTTCAACAATTTGCACACCTAATTTAATGTCTTCTGTCATGAAGGCTTTGAACTCTGCTAAAATTACAATTTAGTTGCTATTGCCGGTTGATTAGTGGGATAATGCCCAGGCTAATTCAGCCAGAATGATGGCAATTAGGGCGCTCTGAGCGACATAAGAGATGCTGTGCGGCACCGCTACCTGGGCGGATCATACCGAAATCGTGGTGAAAACCAACGTTTTTCCACCCCCAGCGCAAATTAATCGCCATTTTGTCTGAGGTAATGTTGAGTAATTTATTGCCAACACCGACAAAACACAGGATCCGGTCAGCAGAGCAAAAATTGAATAAGAAATGCTATAACGCAGCGCAGCGAAATGCGGTGTGTTTCAGATTTGATGAATTACAGCGATAACTGTCAATTTTTACAATAGGTTTCCTCAAGCATTCCAGTCGTGAGACTGCACCATTCGATGTTTGAAAGCGTCTGAGCACCCGTTGATCGGAGTCCTTGCGTTGTGGCTTGAATACAGAGTCACTACACAATGAAAAGAATGCTAATTAATGCAACGCAGGAAGAAGAAATCCGCGTTGCGCTGGTCGATGGCCAGCGTTTGTTTGATCTGGATATTGAAAGCCCGGGTCATGAACAAAAGAAAGCCAATATCTACAAAGGCAAAATCACCCGGGTTGAACCCAGCCTGGAAGCCGCTTTTGTTGATTATGGTGCAGATCGTCATGGCTTCCTGCCACTTAAAGAAATCTCCCGTGAATACTTCCCTAATGGCTATAAATTCGATGGCCGCCCCAACATTAAAGAAGTGGTCAAAGAAGGCCAGGAAGTCATTATTCAAATCGACAAAGAAGAACGTGGCCAAAAGGGCGCAGCCTTAACTACGTTCGTTAGCCTTGCCGGTTCTTACCTGGTGTTGATGCCAAATAACCCACGCGCTGGTGGTATTTCCCGTCGCATTGAAGGCGACGAGCGGCAGGATTTAAAAGATGCGTTAAGCCAGCTGACCATGCCAGATGGTATGGGCCTGATTGTTCGCACCGCCGGTGTCGGCAAATCTTTCGAAGAGCTGGATTACGATTTAAAATCCTTGCTGAAACACTGGTCTGCTATCAGCGATGCAGCCGCCAACCGCCCGGCCCCGTTTTTAATTCACCAGGAAAGCAATGTGGTGTTTCGCGCCATCCGCGATTACCTGCGTCGTGACATTGGCGAGATCCTGATCGACAGCCAGAAAATTTTCGACGAAGCACGTTTGTATATTCAGCAGTTCCGGCCGGACTTTGCCCATAGAGTCAAATTGTACACCGGTGACGTGCCACTCTTTATGCACTTTCAGATTGAAAACCAGATTGAGTCTGCTTTCCACCGTGAAGTACGTCTGCCTTCCGGCGGCTCCATTGTTATCGACAGCACCGAAGCCCTCACTGCCATTGATATCAACTCGGCCAAAGCCACCAAGGGTGGTGATATCGAAGAAACCGCCTTCAATACCAACTTAGAAGCGGCCGATGAAATTGCCCGTCAACTGCGCTTGCGCGATTTGGGCGGTTTGATTGTTATCGACTTCATCGACATGACGCCAGTGCGGCACCAGCGTGAAGTGGAAAATCGCTTAAAAGACGCAGTGAAACAGGATCGGGCCCGGGTTCAGATTGGCCGGATTTCGCGTTTTGGCTTGTTGGAAATGTCCCGTCAGCGCCTGCGTCCATCGCTGGGCGAGTCTGCAGGCCATCTGTGTCCACGTTGTCACGGCCGCGGTACCATTCGCAGCACCGAATCCTCTGCGTTGTCCATTTTGCGTCTAATCGAAGAAGAGTCAATCAAAGACAACACCAGCCAGATTCAGGCTCAGGTGCCTATTTCAGTGGCAACCTACCTGATGAATGAAAAGCGTGATGCTGTGCGCCGTATTGAAAAACGCCATGGCATCGATGTATTCATTATTCCAAATGAGCACATGGAAACGCCACACTTTGAAGTAATCCGGGTTCGGATTGATGAAGAGCTGGATGAAAGCAGCTATCAGATGGTGAAAACACCGGATCTGAGTAAAGATCTATATCAGCCACTGACTCAGGAAAGCATCACCAGAGAAAAGCCTGCCCTGGCGGCCATTAGTATTCTGGACTCTGCCGCGCCAGCACCCGCACCAACAGCCGCTCCTGTGGCTCAACCAGCAGCCGTTAAAACAGAAGCCGCACCTGGCTTGCTGGAACGCCTGTCCAGCTGGTTTAGCCAACTGTTTGGCAGCAGCGATAGCAAGGAAACCAAACCAGCTGAAAAACCAGCAGCCGAGCAGCGCAGCGAGCAAAATCGCCGCCCGAACCAAAACAGCAACCGCCGTCGCAATAACAACCGTCGCCGTGGTGGTCAAGATGGACGTGCTCGTTCTGGTGAGCAAGAGCAAACTCAGCAAGCAGCACCGCAGCAAAAGCAAGCTAGCAAGCCAAGCAAAGCTGCAGAGCAACCGAGAAAACAAGAGCCGAAAGCAGAAGCGAAGCAAGATGCCAAGCCGGATACCAAAGTCGCTACCGAGCGTACTGAAGAAAAGCCTGCTCAGCCACGTAAAGCTGCCGAACGTCGCCAGCGTCGTCAACTGCAAAAGTCTGTCCGCATGGAAAAAGCAGTCGCTGATACCCAAGCCAGCACTGCAACGACCCAGGAGACGGCTAAAGCTGCTGTGCCTGCAAAATCAGAAGCTCCGGCAGAGCCAGCAGCCAAGCCAGTTTTAGCCAACAGCGCAGTAACGGATGCAGCACAAGCACCGCAAGACGCGGCAGCTGAAGCGATACCGCAGCAGCCAGTGGCAAGCAAAGAGTCACAGCAAGCTGCTGAGCAAAGCAGCCAGGTAAATACTGCGAACGAGACCGACGCCAAAGCGACCGAGAAAACGCAACCGGTTAGCGAGACAGCCGATGCTGAACAGGCAAAAAGCAGCGACACGGTCGACAGTGATGCGGAAGACAAAGAGCAAAGCGATCAGCGCAAACGCGCTCGCCGCTCACCACGCCACTTGCGTGCAGCCGGTCAAAAACGCAAGAAAGAACAAAGCGGCGATGCAGATGAAGTAGCAGCTGAACCTGCCACCGAACAACTCGACTTGCTGGCCAACCCTCAGACGGATGCAGCGGATACAGCAGTGTCTGCCGAGCCGGCTGAAGCGGTACAAAACGCTGAAACGACCGTCAGCAATGAAGTAAGCACTGAACAGCCTGCCAAGCCAGCAGTCTCGAAAGAAGAGACCACTGTCACCACGGTAGATGCTGAAGCTACAGAAGCAGTGACTAAGCCGCAAGACGATGCGCCGGTGAAAAAGCCACGCAAACGTGCCCCTGCTCGTAAAGCCAAAGCAAAACCAACAGAAACTGCCGAAGCGACTGAGTCAAAAGCGGAAAATGCTGCGACTGAACAAGCTGATGCTGAAACAGCACCCGTGAAAACCACAGAAACTGCAGTAAAAGCTGAGAAAGCTGAGAAAGCTGAGCAGGTTGAACAAGCTGAAACGACCAAGCCAGTCGCAGCTAAAGCGGCGCCAGAAAGCAAAGCCGCCACTAAAGTGACCGAAGCTGCTGTTGCAGCGCCAGCAGCAGAGCAAGCAGCTCCGGCTGCCAGCACCCCTGCCCCAACAGCTCCAGCCCGCGCGAATCGCTACCAGCAAATGGTGGTATCGCAAATGACTAAGCCGGTCAAGGTCTCTGATGAGCCTACTGCTGAGCTACCTACAGCGATGCCAGCGGAAGCACGCCCGGCAGTACAAAGCTCTGAGCGCAAAGCAGGTACCGGCTCTGCCCGGCAGGCAGCAACAGCCCCAATGAGTAAAACCAAGGCCGATTAAGCCTGGTACGCTTCTCTATACAGAAAAGGTGTCCTGAAGGACACCTTTTTTATTGTCGTATATCCTCTTACTCCTGTTGTACCTGTTCCTTTAGCAATTACTTCTCGGCTTCCCTGTTAGTACTTCTAACGGCTTACCAGCCGGATACGATCACGCTTAGATGCGGGAAAAACAAAAAGCTAGCCACATAAAAAACCCCGTCGCCAGGCCGGGGTTCGGAGTGGTGAGGCTGTTGTGGCTTAAAACACCTGCACGCCAAAGAAGCGACCCAGCACATTTAGCAGGAAGATCACCGCCAGGATAGCCGGAATAAAGGTACCCAGCGAGACATCGATGTATTTCTGCATTAGGCTGCCCTCAAAGCCAGGGTTGCCTTCTCGCATCTCGGCATGCAGCTTTACTTTCTTCCAGCGGTAAATGACAAACAAACACAATAACAAGCCATTAAGTGGCAGGATGCTGTAGTAAAACACATCCATAATCACATCAAAGAAGGATTTATCCGCTCCGCCGTAACTTAAGAAGCTGGTGAGCCAATCAACCCGGCCAAAGGACAAGGCCGACAGCACTGAAAGGGCAATCATCACCACGCCAAGCGTAATCAGCGAGCGACGGCGAGAAATGCCTTTGGTATCCATCAGGCTGGCTACCGGCACTTCAATGATTGATATCAATGAAGTCATGGCGGCGAAGAACACCAGCAAAAAGAAGAAGGAAGCAACAAAAGAGGCACCAAAAAAGCCGATATCCTGCTGCAGTGCCAGGAAGATTTTTGGCAGCACCATAAAGATCATGCCAATGCTGGAGTCCGTCAGCTCGGATGGATCAATGGATGGATTCGACCAAAATACCGCTGGCAAAATCAACAAACCAGCACAACAGGCTACCAGCAAGGATAAACCCGCGACCATCTTACCGGCCCCGACGATGTCATTATTTTTCTGAATGTAAGAGCCGTAGGTAATCAAAATACCCATGGCCAGGGATAGGGAGAAAAAGGCCTGCGCCAAAGAGTCGGTAAGCACCTGCACATTGATTTTGCTAAAATCAGGGATCAAAAAGAACTGTACCCCCAGCATGGCGTTGTCTAACGTCAACACATAGCCCACTAGCAGCAGTAGCATCACGAAGAGCGCAGGCATTAAGTAAGTGGCCGCCCGCTCGATCCCCTGCTTCACACCACTTTGCAAAATTAAGAACGTCAGGCTAATCACCACAGCCATATAGACATAGAGCTCATTGCTATTGATAAACACACCGAAAGCACCATCCTGCGCCAAGGTATCTAACTGCCCCATCACGGCTTTGGCTAAATAACCAAAAATCCAGACCGTAATCACCAGATAAAATACCCCGATCATAAAGGGCGTTATCACAGCCAGCCAACCCACCCCATTCCAGAATGGGGTTTGTCCGATTTTACTGTAAGCGCCATGAGGGTTCTGCCGGGTATGGCGGCCCAGACTCATTTCTGCCAACATCACCGGCAAACAGATAAAAAACACAAAAAAAGCGTACATGATTAAAAAAGCGGCGCCACCATTCTGGCTGGCCATCACCGGAAAGGCGACCAGATTACCTATACCGACGGCAGAACCTGCTGCCGCCAGAATAAAGCCGATCTTAGAACTAAACAGCTCGCGTTTCATTTTGGTTGGGACTCCCTGACATTTATTGTTAGAATTGTTTTTCGTTTTTTCAGCATGCTAACAGGGCCCGTACTGAAATCCTAGCTTTTCGGTCGCTGCATGCAGGCAGCCATCGTTTTTTCAAACGCAAACCGACTTATTACTCAAGGAAAGACCATGTTCTATATGATTTACTCGGAAGACGTTCAGGCTAGCCTGAGCAAGCGGCTGGCGAGCCGCCCTGCCCATCTGGCACGGTTGGAAGCGCTTAAGGCAGAAGGCAGACTTTTGCTGGCCGGCCCACTACCCGCCATCGACAGCCTGGAACCAGGTGAAGCTGGTTTTACCGGCTCTTTGGTAGTGGCTGAATTTGAATCTTTAGCAGACGCCCAAGCCTGGGCTGATGCGGATCCTTATCTGGCAGCTGGCGTATACGCACGCTCGACGGTAAAACCATTTAAAAAAGTGTTGCCCTAAGGAGCCAGCATGAGCGCAATTTTATTGACCGGTGGCGCCGGCTACATCGGCAGCCATACCGCGCTGGCCCTGCTACGGGCAGGCTTTGATGTGATAAGCATTGATAATTACAGCAACAGCAATGATGAGGCACTAAAGCGGGTGCAGAAGCTGGCCGGGCGCAACTTGCAAAGCTTGCAAATGGATATCCGTGATGAGCCAGCTTTAACCGCGTTGTTCAAGCAACACCGAATTTCCGCTGTGGTGCATTTTGCCGGTTTAAAAGCCGTAGGCGAGTCAACCGAGCAACCCCTGGCCTACTACGATAATAACGTAGCCGGTACCATTACCCTGTGCCGGGTGATGCAGCAAGCCCATGTCAAACGCCTGGTATTTAGTTCCTCTGCCACCGTGTACGGCGATGCTAAAACCATGCCCATTGCTGAAAGCGCACCCCGCTCAGCGACCAACCCCTATGGCCAGAGCAAGTTGATGATTGAGCACATACTGGAAGACCTGGCAGCGTCCGATCCTGCCTGGTCCATTGCCTTGCTGCGGTATTTTAATCCGGTCGGCGCAGATAAGAGCGGCCAGATAGGCGAAGATCCCAATGGCATTCCCAACAACCTGATGCCATTTATCAGCCAGGTGGCGGTGGGTAAACGAACCGAGCTCAGTGTCTTTGGCAACGATTACCCTACCAAAGATGGCACCGGGGTAAGGGACTATATCCATGTGGTCGATTTAGCCGATGGGCATTTAAAAGCGTTGGAATACGTGCAGCAACACACAGGCATCGATGCTTTTAACCTGGGCACGGGTGTTGGTTACAGTGTGCTGGATATGGTGCAGGCCTTTGCCGATAAAAATAAAGTGCCGGTACCCTACCGCATCGTGGCCCGTCGCCCTGGCGATATTGCCAGCTGCTATGCTGATCCAGGCAAAGCCAGCCAGCTGCTGCGCTGGCAAGCAAAACTGACGCTGGATGATATGGTGCAAGATAGTTGGCGATGGCAGCAACAAAACCCACACGGCTACCAAGAGTAGCCTGGCCAGGCACCAAAATACCGATCACGGCTTTTTGGTGCAAAGCGCTTTAAGCGTTAACCCCGACCAGCACGGCTTGGCTTTTTATTCACTGGCTTTGCTGCCGGGCGCTTAGCCGGTTTCTCTTCCTTTGCTTTCGGCTTTGGCTTGGCTTTTGTTTCAGTGGTACGCCCAGGTGTTTTTTCGGCAATCTGATGTTTGCGCACGGCCCGGCGCATACCGGCTATACGGCGGCGACGCTCACTGCGATCTTCGGCTTTGATCAGGCTCTGAGTTTCAGCCGGTAATTTCACCAGCTCCCGCAGATAATTGACTTCGTCCAGACTGCACTCAGCATACCCACCGGCAGGTATGTGCTTGGGCAAATGCAAATCACCGTAACGCACCCGTATTAAACGATTGACCACAGTGCCCTGCGACTCCCACATCCGGCGTACTTCGCGATTGCGCCCTTCAGTCAGCATTACATGGAACCAACGGTTTAAACCTTCACCAGGCAGTACTTTGATTTTCTTGAAGTTGGCCTGGCCATCTTCCAGCATCACGCCGGTGCGTAATTTCTGAATAATGGCATCGGTCACTTCGCCAAATACCCGTACCGCATACTCACGCTCTACTTCAAACTTTGGGTGCATTAACCGGTTGGCCAGCTCGCCGTCGGTGGTAAAGAGTAAAAGACCCGACGTATTAATATCCAGTCGACCAATGGCGATCCAACGCGAGCCCTGCAACTTAGGTAAGCGGTCAAACACCGTTGGCCGCCCTTCCGGATCGTGGCGCGAACAAATCTCACCTTCGGGCTTGTGATACGCCAGTACCCGGCAGATTTGCGCATCTTCACTGATGGTTTTCACCACATGGCCATCGACCCGGATCACTTGCTGCGGTTCGACCCGATCGCCTAAGTAAGCCACCTTACCATCGACCGAGACCCGGCCGGCACTGATCATAGTTTCCATTTCGCGGCGTGAACCTACGCCGGCGCGGGCCAATACTTTCTGTAACTTTTCACTCATTCGATGCTCTCCTGTCGTCCCGACGGTGGTGTGCTGCCAGTGCCGTTTTCGGCAGCTGACTCATTTTCTGCTAGTGATAGTTGCCGAAAAGCGGTCAGCTCCGGCAACTGGCTTAAACTTTGTAAACCAAAGTAGTCTAAAAACTGTGCTGTGGTGGCATAAAGTCCCGGGCGGCCCGGCACCTCTTTGTGCCCAACCACTTTAACCCAGCCCCGATCCAGCAAGGTACGCATGATCTGCGAGCTGACACTGACCCCCCGGATATCTTCAATCTCACCACGGGTGATGGGCTGACGATAGGCAATCAGCGCCAATGTCTCCAGCACTGCCCGTGAATAACGGGGCGAACGCTCAGGCCAAAGCTTCGCCAAGTACTCGCTGAGCTCTGGTCGGCTTTGAAAATGATAACCTGAAGCGGTTTCCAGCAATTGTACACCACGGCCGGCATAATCCTGAGTAATTTGCGCCAGAATCGCCTGCAATTTCTTCTTGCTGGGGGCAAAGTCTTCCAGTACCGTGCTTTGCAAATCCTGCAGCGACAAGGGTTGTTCAGCCGTAAAAATAGCTGCTTCGACCAATTGCAGCAATTGACTGTCGGAAATTGCCCGCTTCATGCTTCGGCTCCTGTGGCAACTTTCAGGTGGATAGGACCAAACAGCGCCACTTGAGTCAGCGTAATCAGTTTTTCTTTACTTAACTCCAGGATTGCCAGAAAACTCACCACCACGCCTTCACGGCCTTCTTCCAGTTGGAAACAATCTTCAAACGCTAGATAGTCATTTTCCTGCAACAGCGCCAGGATCCGGCTCATCCGCTCGCGGGTCGACATCTGCTCGCGTTTGATATGATGGTGCTGAAAATCCTTGGCCCGCTTCATAATATCTTTTAGTGCCAACACCAGATCTTCCACCGCTACCTCCGGCAGGATCACCAGCGGCTGAAAGTTATCGGCAAGCTTGGCCTGACCGCTGAAATAATCCCGCTCCTGGCGGGGTAATTCATCCAGATCACTGGCTGCTTGTTTGAATACTTCGTATTCTTGCAGCCGGCGAATCAGCTCAGCTCTGGGATCTGCCTCATCATCATCGGATTCCTGATGCCTTGGTAACAATAAACGGGACTTGATCTCAGCCAACATGGCTGCCATCACCAAGTACTCGGCTGCCAGTTCAAAGTTCATTTCCTGCATCAGCTCGATGTATTCCATGTACTGCTGGGTAATTTCCAGCACCGGCAACTGCACAATGTCGAACTTGTGTTTGCGGATCAGGTAAAGCAGAAAGTCGAGCGGCCCTTCGAAAGCATCCAACAGCACCTCGAGCGCATCGGGTGGGATGTATAAATCTTCCGGTCGCTCCAGCACCGCCTCGCCACGGACAAAAGCCAGTGGCAAAGGGTGCTGCATGGTTAACGGTTCTGGCAGTGTCTGCTCATCCATTGCAGTACTTAACGAAAGGGGCTGGGATCACCCATGCCTTCACGCACTATCACAGGATCGCCATCCGACAAATCCACCACTGTGGTTGGTGCTTCTGCAATAACGCCACCGTGTAGAATCAAATCGACTTGCTTTTCCAGCTGCGGTCGCATTTCATCCGGGTCGGCTTCAGCAAACTGCTGGCCCGGCAGTAACAGTGAGGTGGACATCAAAGGTTCGCCCAACTCTTCCAGCAGCGCCAGGGCAATACGGTTTTCCGGGATCCTTAAACCAATGGTTTTCTTCTTTTCGTTCAAAAAGCGCCGCGGCACTTCCTTGGTCCCTTTCAGGATAAACGTATAAGCGCCCGGGGTATTGTTTTTAATCAGTCGAAAAGCGGTATTGTCCACTTTGGCAAACAGGGATAATTCCGACAAATCACGACACATCAAAGTAAAATGGTGATCGCCACTGATTTGCCGGATGCGCAAAATGCGATCATGCGCGGTTTTATCGCCCAGGTGGCAGGCCAGTGCATAACCACTGTCGGTCGGATACACCACCACACCACCACGCTGAATAATCTGCACCGCTTGTTTGATCAAGCGCTGCTGGGGTGTATCGGGATGAATATGAAAAAACTGACTCATGCTTGTTCTTCTTATTGTTGGTAAAACGACATCATCGCTGTCGACACGACTAAAGCGGCAATGTCTGTTGCCCTGCCAGCGGCCAGTTGGCCCAGACTGGGGTCATCTCTTCGGTTAAATATAGATTTTTTCCAAGCTCATTCCAAGGCGTTGGTTGATGAAAATCAGAGCCAACCGATGCCAACAAACCATACTGTTGGCACAAAGCCCATAATTCAGCGCGTTGCTGCGGGGTTTGTTGTGGCGACACGACTTCCATGCCATCCCCGCCAGCAGTAGCAAAATCCACCACCAGACGACGCAGCCATTTGCCGGATAACTTGTATTTTAACGGATGCGCCAGCACGGCCTGCCCACCGGCTTGCTGGATCCAGCCGATAGCCTCGGCCAGTTCCACCCAGCTGGGCGGCACATAACCGGGCTTACCGCGTCCAAGATACTTATCAAAGGCCTTGCCCATGTGTTCAACCATGCCTTGCTGCACCAGATAACGCGCCACATGAGCCCGGGTTAAGGCGGCACCATTGGCCATGGCTTCGACCCCGGGATAAATATCCGGCAGCTTACAACGACGGCTAAGCCGTTCAGCAATAGCTGCCACCCGCTCAGTCCGCTTTTGCAATTGCTGCTGCAAGCGGTCTTGCAATACAGCACAGTCCGGGTCGATGTTTAAGCCTACCACATGAATTTCAAAACTTTGCCAGCTGGTAGAAAGCTCTACCCCGGCAATCAGTTGCAAGCCAGTTCCTTGCTCTGCCAGATACTGGCGAGCCTCTGGAATGGCTGCAACGGTGTCATGATCGGTAATGGCCAGCACATCCACACCACGCAGCTCAGCTCGTTGCAGCAGCTCCCGGGGCGTTAGCAGGCCATCAGAATGGCGGGTGTGGCTATGCAAATCGATTTTCATACAAACTCCTGATTGAGCTGTATTATCGCATAATTTGCCGGTAATAACGATTGCGATGCCTTAAAACATCAGGCTGAGTCGAAGCCCCAAAGCCCACTCTGTGGTGCGCTCAAAGTTGCCGCGACGCTCCTGATCAAACCAGGTTTCCGTTGGATCATAGGGTCTGCGAGTTTCAAACGAATACATAGCCCCGTACGCGTCTACTCGTAGCATGGCAGACGGATCCTGCCAACTCAAACCTGCCTGGGCATGCAAGTCGAGGCGCATGTCGCCTGAATCAAATAGCCATTGCAGTGGGTTCGCGCCAATCATGCCGTAAGGACTGATAGGTTGATTCATCGTAAAGCGCACCGTCATAAAATAGCGGGTTTTACCCTGCACATCAGCGCCATCCCGAGGCAGTCGCTGCCCCAAGACCCCAATCTCAGTAAAGTAATCGCTAAACCGTGCTTGAGCAGCCAGATAAACACCGGGGTAGGGTGCATCATCTATCCAATCCGAATGCACCCCAATCACCCAGTGGAAGCGATCTTTATTTCTTGATGATGGGCTTCGGCGCTGATAATAAGGCGTGATTGCATCCGATTGATTGACACGTAAGAGCTCACTCCCCGGTACAGACTGCCTTGGCAAGAGCTCTGCATACTCAGCAGAAAAAACAACAGGTACTAAAAGGCAACAGCTCAGGGCGAACGTGCGAGTCACAGCAAGCATAACAACATTTTCCATACAATTGTAAAAAAAGCACCTTAATTTGCAGATACTGAATGGAATCTGAACATACCTTCAAAACATAATAGCCATCCAGACATTTATAGGTTTATAATGCTGCATACAGAAAATGAACCGTTTTTTTCTGCAGAACTATTGACCTGAACTGCAAATCGCGGTTTGATAGCACAAACGATAATCAAGAACGTGATTAAAGCTAATGCAACTTCTCAATGTTTGTTCATTCACTGCAATCAACTGGTGGTGGCACACTCCCAACGGGCGTGTGTTGTAGGCGTTGTTTTAGCTTTAATAACCTGAGCCCGTTTCGATGAAACGGGCTTTTTTTTGCTTCAAATTCAGAGAATATTATGATTTTCAGTCACATAACAGAACAAGCCGGGGAAGTCGCCAGCATCGCCATGGCCATCGACTACCAACAGGATCCGTTGGCCTGTTACCAGCAGCTGGCGGCCATCAATCCATGCTCTTTGCTGCTCGAGTCGGCTGAAATCGACAGCAAAGACAATCTGAAGAGCTTGCTGCTGATTGATGCAGCCCTGCGGATTGAATGCAATGCCGATACTGTGCTCATCGAAGCACTCAGTGCCAATGGCGTCACTTTGTTGCCCTTTTTAGCCGAAAAGTTGCAGGCCGAAGCCGAGGTGGTGCAGCAGCCAGAGCAGTTAACCGTTCGTTATGCCAAAGCAGATCCCTTGCTGGATGAAGTGAACCGCTTGCAGGTTGCCAATCCCTTTAGTGTGCTACGCTGCATTCAATCGCAATTGAACAATCAGAGCGATGAACAATTCGCTATTTTCTTAGGTGGCGCTATTGGCTACGACATGATTGCCAATGTCGAACAATTGCCAGAGGTGGCCGCCGGTGATAACCAATGCCCGGACTATTTGTTTTATCTGGCCGAAACCCTGCTGATCACCGATCATCAAAGTCGCAGCAGCAAACTGATTGGTAACGTGTTTTGTGGTGAGCAAGCCGCTGCCAACTGCTTTGCCATTGGTAAACGTCTGGAGCAACTCAAACAACTGACACAACAACAGCGGCCCTTTCAACGGGTAGCCGCAGAGGCCAGCGCTGACGAAGTGCAAGTGAGTGTATCCGATGAGGACTTCAAAGCTGAGGTCACACGGTTAAAGCAACACATCGTCTGTGGTGATATTTTTCAGGTGGTACCCTCACGCTGTTTCCAGCTGCCCTGCCCTGAGCCATTGGCCGCTTATGCCCGGCTGAAACAACTGAACCCCAGCCCTTACATGTTTTACATGCAGGATCGTACCTTCAGCCTGTTTGGCGCCTCGCCTGAGTCGGCGCTTAAATTCGATGCCAGCAATCGCCAGGTCGAAATTTACCCGATTGCCGGCACCCGCCGCCGTGGTTTTCATGCCGATGGCAGCATTGATGCCGATCTGGATAGCCGCATTGAGCTGGAGCTGCGCCAGGATGAAAAGGAAAAAGCCGAACACCTGATGCTGGTAGACTTAGCCCGCAACGACGTAGCGCGAATTTCCGTACCAGGCACCCGCTATGTCAAAGAGCTGCTGAAAGTGGATCGGTATTCCTACGTCATGCACCTGGTTTCACGGGTCATCGGTACGCTGAAACCTGAACTGGATGCCTTGCATGCCTATCAGGCGTGCATGAATATGGGCACTTTGGTAGGAGCGCCGAAAGTCAAAGCTGCCGAGCTGATCCGACTGGTAGAACAAAAACGCCGTGGCAGTTATGGTGGCGCTGTTGGCTACCTGAGCGGTGATGGTAGCTTTGATAGTTGCATCGTGATCCGCTCCGCCTACGTGCAGGACGGGATGGCCTCGATTCAGGCCGGTGCCGGAGTCGTGTTTGATTCCGATCCGCAGGCCGAAGCCGATGAAACCCGGAACAAAGCCCAGGCCGTGATCCGCGCCATTCAGACAGCCGCTCAGCAGGAGGCGCTATGACCACTTTGTATATGCTCGATAATGTCGACTCCTTTACCTACAATCTGGTGGATGAGTTTGAACAACTGGGTTATCAGCTAAAACTGTACCGCAATACCGTGCCGGCTGACTTTATTATGCAACAAATTAACGGCGAGACAGGCCCCACTGCCCTGGTGCTCTCCCCTGGCCCGGGTGCTCCTGAACATGCCGGCTGCATGCCGGAACTGATTCGTCAGGCTGCCGGCAAAGTGCCTCTGCTTGGCATCTGTCTTGGTCACCAGGCACTGGTCGAACATTTTGGCGGCGTGGTGGGTCAGGCCGGTGAAACCGTGCATGGTAAAACTTCGGCGATTGCCCTGAGCGACCACCCGGTTTTTGCCGGCCTGCCTCAGCCCTTCCCGGTGGCACGCTATCACTCGCTGATTGCCACCACGGTGCCGGACTCTTTGCAGGTCATTGCCCGCTTTCACACCATACCGATGGCCATCGCGCACCGCAGCCTGCCGATCCTCGGTTTTCAGTTTCATCCCGAATCCATCCTGACCACGCTTGGCAAACCCTTGCTAAAGCAGGGTCTGGACTATCTGATGTCAAGGAGCCCTGTATGATTGCAGAACTGGTGCAAAAGCGCCTGAACGGCGGCCATTTCACGCAGCAAGAAGCCCAGCAATTCTTTGCTGCTGTGGTCGCCGGAGACGTCGATCCCATTGATCTGACCGCAGTACTGGTTGCCGGCAAGCTGCAAGGCATTCAGGCAGACGAAGTGGCCGGAGCGGCTCAAGCTCTGCGCGCTGCTGCCACACCCTTTCCAATAGCAGCACGCAACAGCATCGATTGTTGTGGCACCGGCGGAGATGGCAGCAATACCATCAATATTTCCACCACAGCAGCTATTGTCGCCGCCGCTGCCGGGCTTTCGGTTGCCAAGCACGGCAATCGCAGTGTTTCCAGCAAGTCCGGCTCGGCCGATTTGCTGGAAAGCCTGGGGGTGAATATTCAGCTATCACCCGAACAAGCCGCACAGAGCTTGCAGCAGGCTGGTTGTGCCTTTTTATTCGCCCCCCTGTATCATGCCGGTATCCGTTTTGCGATGCCGGTGCGCCAACAACTGAAAACCCGCACCCTGTTTAATGTGCTGGGCCCATTGCTAAATCCAGCCGCTCCAGGTTTTCAGCTGCTCGGTGTCTATGATCCGGCGTTAGGCCCTGTCATGGCACAGGCTCTGGCCAAGCTGGATGTGAACACAGCCTGGGTAGTGCATGGCAGTGGCTGCGATGAAATTGCGCTGCATGGCCCGACACAAGTGACTGAGCTGCGTGATGGTGCCATCCGCCAGTTCACGCTAACACCCGCCGACTTTGGCTTGCCAGAACGGGCTCTGCATGAACTGGCTGGTGGCAACCCAACTGAGAATGCCGCCGCCAGCCTGGCGATTCTGCAGGGCAAAGGCCTTGCTGCCCATCAGGATGCCATTGCTGCCAATGTCGCTGCCATGATGGCAATTACCGGGGTAAATGCTGATCTTAAAGACAATGTGGCGCATATAAAACAACTGCTTAGCACTGACGAGGGGTATCGCACCCTGCAATTGATGAAGGAGGCGTCCCATGGCTGATATTTTAAACAAGATCATTGATTTCAAGCGTCAGGAAGTGGCCCGGTTTAAAACCGAGCGCCCACTGGAAAGCTTTTTACCCCAGGTAAAACCAAGCAGCCGCCACTTTTTGGCGGCACTGCAGCAAGCCGGGCCTCGTTTTATTTTAGAGTGCAAAAAGGCCTCCCCTTCTAAAGGACTGATCCGGCCAGACTTTCGGCTGGATGAGCTGGCAGAAGTCTATGGCCAATACGCGGACTGTATCTCGGTACTGACCGATGCCGAGTTTTTCCAGGGCAGCTACGATAACCTGAGTCAGATCCGCGCTCAGGTCGAGCAGCCGTTGCTGCATAAAGACTTTATTATCGATAGCTATCAGATTTACCTCGGCCGCCTTAGCGGCGCGGATGCCGTTTTGCTGATGCTGTCGGTACTGACCAATGACGAATACCAAGAGCTGCATCAGGTCGCCGATGCGCTCGCCATGACGGTATTAACGGAAGTCAGTAATGAAGAAGAAACCCAGCGGGCTGTTGACCTTGGCGCTAAGCTGATTGGCATCAACAACCGCGATTTGCGTGATTTATCCACCGACCTGAACACCAGCTTCAGGCTGAGCCAGCTGTTGCCGGCCGATGTGACGGTGTTATCGGAGTCTGGTATCTACACCAATCAACAGGTACGCCAGCTCAGCCAGGTTGCTGATGCCTTTTTGGTAGGCAGCTCTTTAATGGCGCAGAGCGACTTAGCGCTGGCTTGCAAACGCCTGACCCGGGGTGAACACAAAGTCTGCGGCCTGACCCGCCCTGAAGATGTACAGGCCGTGGAGCAAGCAGGCGCCTGTTACGCTGGCTTGATTTTTTACAGCAAGTCGCCGCGCTCTGTCAGCCTGGCCGAGGCCAAAACCCTGGTTCAGCAAGCGGCTTTAGAGTTTGTCGGGGTTTTTGTCAATGAAAGTGAGCAGCAAGTGGCTGCCATCGCTACCGAGCTGTCACTTGCCGCGGTGCAGCTGCATGGCGACGAAGACGATGCATACATGGAGCGCCTGCGGCCCTTGCTGCCTGCCGGGACCGAGATCTGGCGGGCCTATCGGATAGCCGATAGCTTGCCCAACTTTACCAGCAAAGCCGACCGTCTGCTGCTTGATACCTATCAGCCAGGCGTTGCTGGCGGTACCGGCGAGCGCTTTAACTGGCAACTGCTTAGCAAATTGCAAAGTAAGATCCCGATCATGCTGGCGGGTGGTTTAAACCCGGACAATATTACCGACGCCCTGGCCTTGCCAGTTGCCGGCCTGGATATCAACTCCGGCATTGAACAGGCACCTGGCATCAAGGATCACGACCAATTATTTACTGCTTTTAACCGGATCAGAGAGTTTTCTTATGACAAAGCGTAGTTTACCTGCCTATTTTGGCGATTATGGCGGCATGTTTGTCCCAGAGTTACTGGTACCAGCCTTAAAGCAACTGGAGCAGGCTTTTATCGATGCCCAGGAAGATCCTGAGTTTCATGCCGAGTTCCAACATCTGCTCTCCAGCTATGCTGGCCGACCCACACCGTTAACACTGTGCCGCAACATTTCCCCCAACCCCAAGGTTAAGATTTACCTGAAACGTGAAGACTTACTGCATGGTGGCGCTCATAAAACCAATCAAGTATTGGGTCAGGCGCTGCTTGCCAAGCGAATGGGCAAACACGACATCATTGCCGAAACCGGGGCCGGTCAACATGGTGTTGCTACGGCTCTGGCCTGCGCCTTACTGGGCTTAAAATGCCGTATTTACATGGGTGCTAAAGACATTGAACGACAACAACCCAATGTGTTTCGCATGAAATTAATGGGCGCTACCGTGATCCCGGTCACTTCGGGCTCCGGCACCTTAAAAGATGCAGTCAATGAAGCCATGCGCGACTGGTCTGCCAGCTACGATAAGAGTCATTATCTGCTGGGTACTGCCGCAGGCCCACACCCCTTCCCGACCATCGTACGTGAGTTCCAGCGCATGATTGGCGAAGAAGCCAAACAGCAGATCCTGGCCGAAGAAGGCCGGCTGCCGGATGCGGTGATCGCCTGTGTCGGTGGTGGCTCCAATGCCATTGGCATGTTTGCTGATTTTATTGATGAGCCATCGGTGCAACTGATTGGCGTTGAACCCGGCGGGATGGGCATCAATACACATCAGCACGGTGCAGCGCTCAGCACCGGCAGCTACGGCATCCTGCATGGCGCCTACACCGCCATTATGCAAACAGCCGATGGTCAGATTGAAGAGTCTTACTCGGTTTCCGCCGGCCTCGATTACCCGGCTGTAGGGCCACAGCATACCCATTTGCAACAATCCGGCCGGGCCAGTTACGTCGCTATCAACGATGACGAAGCACTGGCCGCCTTTCAGTCGCTGGCCAGAAACGAAGGCATTATTCCGGCACTGGAAAGCTCGCATGCACTGGCCTATGCCATCAAGCTGGCTCAGCAAGCCGATAAGGAGCAAATCCTGTTGGTCAATTTATCCGGTCGGGGCGATAAAGACTTAACCCATGTACACAGCATTTTAACTGCACAAAGCGCACAGGAGGAGCAGGCATGAGCCGTTATCAGCAGATGTTCAACCGCCTGGAGCAGCAAAAACAAGGCGCCTTTGTCCCTTTCGTAACCATAGGGGATCCAAATCTTGAGCTGTCGTATCAGATCATTGAAGCACTGATCGCAGGTGGCGCCGATGCGCTGGAGCTGGGCATTCCATTTTCTGATCCGGTGGCCGATGGCCCCACCATTCAGGGTGCTAATATCCGTGCTCTGGCCGCAGGGGTAACCCCAGGCAGTGCGCTGGGATTGATCAGCCAACTGCGCGCCAAATACCCGGACTTACCCATTGGCCTGTTGCTGTACAGCAATCTGGTGATGGCCAAAGGCATTGATGCCTTTTACCAGCAGGCAGCCGCTGCCGGTGTCGATTCAGTACTGATTGCCGATGTGCCGCTGCATGAAAGCAAACGTTTTCGCCAGGCCGCCATGCAGCATGGGGTAGCGCCAATCTTTATAGTGCCACCGAACTGCGATGATGACAGCTTGCGTCAGGTTGCCTCGTACGGTCGTGGTTACACTTACCTGCTCAGCCGGGCCGGTGTCACTGGCACTGAAACCAAAGCAGCAGCCCCGGCCCATCATTTGATTGAGAAACTGGCCGAGTACCATGCAGCGCCAACCTTACTTGGCTTTGGCATCTCGGCACCAGAGCATGTCAAAGATGCATTGGATAGTGGTGCCGCAGGCGCTATTTCAGGTTCAGCCATCGTGCAGCGGATTGAAAAGCTGCAACAGCAGCCAGAGGCGCTGCTTCAAGAACTCACTGATTTCGTCCGGCAAATGAAAGCGGCGACTCAGCGTTAACCTAGCTTAGTCATCCCCGGCAGCCTCAACGGTTGCCGGGGCTGAATCCGCTACTTTGCTAAAAGCCATATCACGGTACGCATGGCGGCTGCCGACCTGCACCCGATGCGGCATCAGTTCAAAGCCAGTCACCTGGCGCTTTGCATCCAGTTGAAATTGAATGAGCGTATCCGCAGCTACATTGGGATCATGCCAGCGAATGACAAAACTATGATCGGCAAAGGGCTCCATGCTGCCCACTTTATTCACCATCCGCTCAGAACGAAAGCTCAGGCCTTCAGGACTATGCAGGATCTCAATGCCACCAAACCAGCGATCGGCGAAATAACCGGCATAAGCACTCAGTGGCAACAACACCTCCCCAGTCCCCACCGGTAAATCCGGCGTCCTGCGAGCTGCTCTTTGTTCACGCTCTTCGCGTTCTTGTTGTAAAAAAGCAATCCAGTTTTGCGGCTCAGGTACTGCCAGATAGCTATCCAAAATGGACTGCACCACAGCCGTCCTGGCGCCACTGTCCGAGCCATTATTCAGTACCACCACCCCAAGCTGCAGCTCCGGAACCAAAGCAACATAGGCCTGATAGCCGGATAAGGTGCCGGTATGATGCACCACCTTATAGCCATGCATATCCTGCATCCGCCAACCGAGGCCATACGCACTGAAATTGGTTTGATGCAGCTGGCGGGTACGATTGGTCACCGCCATCAGCGTATTGGGTGACCACATTTCATCCAGTTGCTGCTGGCTAAACACCCTATAGGCTGCGTTTGGTGCCTGATACTGCTCCAGCAAATACTGCAGCCACTTGGTCATCTCAGCAGCGCTACACACCAGCCCCCCTGCAGCAGCTGACATCAGGCCTTTACCATCAATGCCATTACGCGGAATACTAAAATAATCACCATTGCGGCGGCCATAGCCAACCGCACTGTTGGCAACCGCTGTATCCGGTACATCGCCGGCATAGCAAGCCATGCCAAGCGGCTGGAAAATACGTTCTGCCACAAAGTCTTCCCAGGGTTGCTGCGCCACACGGGCAACCAGCTCCGCAGCTGTTATGTAAAACACATTACTGTAACCGTAATTGTTGCGAAAGCTAAACTCTGGCGTCAGATAACGCAGATTGTGGATCACCTCCTGGCGGCTAAAACCGGATGGTTCAGGCCAAATCATACTATCGCCGGCACCACCGACCAAACCACTGCGATGCGACAGCAAATCACGAATGGTAAACTCACTGGTGACCCAGGGGTCCTGCAGCCGAAACTCTGGCAAGTGATCAATTACCTTATCATCCCAGCTCAGCTTGCCCTCATCCACCAATATGGCCACACTGGCCGCCGTAAAGGCTTTGCTGGCAGAAGCCAGCCGGAAGTAGCTGTCGGCAGCAACCGGTAACTGGTTTTCCAAATCCCGGTAGCCATAGCCAGCCAGATGCTCGACTTCCCCCTGATGCACCACAGCGATTGACATACCTGGGGTATCAAACGCTTGAATAGATTGTGTCACTAAGTCAGAGATCGACAGCTCGGCGGCAGGTTCAGCTTGGCTAACACTGCACGACAACCAAACAGCAGTAGTAACCAGCTTTAAACTAGGAATTAAATATTTCATGGCAGGAATAAATTATTACGAATGATTCCAGCTTATCACAGCGAAGCTGATCATATCCAGCGCCGTCAGGCGCTTCAACGCAAAAAGCCCTACACATCGTGTAGGGCTTTTCTATTGAA
>NZ_JAFIFQ010000050.1 GCF_020831925.1 Alkalimonas sp. | reverse complement strand
GTTCCGCATTCACCAGCCGCTGCTCGGATAGCAGGACGCGGTGCGGTACATTCAGTCGCTGGCACAAGGTGCTGGCAATGGTGACATCATCGTTGCTGTGCGGTGACAGTACTCGTGTGGTGTAACACTGCTGCACTGGCAACCCCTGCTGTGCTGCAGTAAGCAGGATATGGCGCGAGTCTTTGCCACCGGTCAAAGGAATATACAAAGGCTGTTGGCAGCCGGCTAACCGGGTGAGCGCGGCAGCAAAAAGTTGTTGATAATGCTCTGGGGTGTAAGGTGCCAGCTGCCGAAGCCCTGGCCGACTGACCTGCAGGAAGAGCCCCTTGCCATCCAGTCGTACCTGCAGCTTGCCTTCCGGCCTAATCAGGCCTTTAAACGCCGTATCCGAACCCAGATAAAACCCAAGCCTGAGAAAAATCGCCACCGCTTCGGTATTGGGCTCCAGCGGGAACTGCTGCTGAATAAGCGCTACCGAATTGCTAATCACCAGCTCATTCTCTTGCTGCAGGTAATAGATTGGATACAGCCCAAGGCGATCGGTACTCAGTTCAAACTGGCCATCCTGCATCGACCAGCGCACAAAAGCGCCATCGTCCGAAGCGTCCCCATCCAGTTGATAACCTGCAAAGCCAGTCGCGGCCCCCGCCAACAGCTCTGGCTGTGGCTGGCAGCGTAACCGGAGCAAAAAGTCAGTCTGGGTGCCTAAACGTATAGCTGCTGGTGTTGCCATGATATTATCCTTGAAACGGTTAAACACACCTAAGATTGAACCCACTGCTGCACTGGCTTTTGCCGCAGCATCTGCCAGCTCTGCCAATAAAACAGCAACCGAAGGGCGGGCTCAGGCAAGCTCTCACCCTGCGCCAGTTTGGCTAAAAACGCTGGATTGAGCCCGGTGCCGGCATTTTGCAACAGCTGCTCAGGGGCCAGAAAACGGGATGGCGAAAAGCCCTGCGCTGGTTTGATCCCCAGCCAACGTAGCATCCGGGGGTGCTGGTTCAGCCGGTTATGGCAGCTCAGAGCAAACTGGAACAGATAACTGGACAGGCTGCTGGCCTGCATGCGATCGACCGTTGAGCCATGCGCGATGGGAAACTGCAGCGCCTCCGGGTAATAACGACGAAAGATCTGCTGATACAGCTGGTGGTGCTGTTTTTTTGCATGGTCAATCGACATGGCCGCTTGCAGGTAGTCTCGGCTCATGCCGGGCATACAGACCTGGGCCTTTTGCTGATAGACCTTAAACGGGTTAATACCAACACGGTTACGGGCCCGGTGTGCCAAGTTAAACAAGGCAGTCCCTTTGCCGGTGTCCGGGTAGCAAGCCTGCTCTTCATGCCAGCGAGCCAGAAACGCCTGCCACATGGCTCTGGCTTGTTCATGACCAAACACCAGCTCAGCAGAGCGCCAGATAGCATGCTCAAAGCCCTTGATGTGAGCGCGCTGAAAAGTCGCAAAATCTGGCTCGCTTGCTTTCAGGGTTTTACCAGGCAGTAAGCCCTCCCACACCACAGGTGCATCGATAAACTGGCCCACCTGGCTGATAAACAGATACAAGCTGGGTATTTCAGCATCCGACGCCATCAGGTATTCAAGGTAATCAGGGCTGGAAAAAAAATCCTGCTGAGGTCTCTTCAGACAGTATGGAATGGCAAGATGACAGGCGATGGCTTTCGCAAAACGGGCATCCGCATCCAGGTTTTCGTCGTAATGGGAAACAATGGTCGCCTGCAACGACAGCTTGCGCTCACTCAACAAGAAAGCAATCAATCTGGAGTCGTAGCCCCCACTGAGCAGGATGGCGTGTTCCTGTTGTGAACAAGCAGCGAGCGTCAAATCCACACTGGCTTGCAAAGCGGAAAAAAGCGACTCAGTATCTGCTTCCGGCGCTTGCTGATCAAAGCTCCAATAGCATCTTTGCTCAACGTTCAGGTTTTTGCCATCAATCACCAACAGAGCCGCTGGATCCAGCCGGTTAACCCCTTGGGTCAACGTATCACGGCCCAGCGGATACCCCAGCGCGATAAAAGCGCCCCAGCCAGCGTGATTGGCCTCGCCGGTAAAGGCGGTGGTCTTGTCGGACAATACGATGTGATCGGCGTTTTTTTTCCAATACAGCGGTTGCAACCCCAGAATATCGGTGCAAATTACCAGCTTTTCAGCGCTGGAATCCCAGTAGATGGCTGCAAAAACACCCTCATGCTGCGGTAACTCCGCACAAGCCTGCTGCCAACTGGTGGGAACCGTTGTTATGGCCGGCAATGGCATTCCCAGCACCAACAAAAGATTGCCCTGTTCGGAAAGCACCGACTGATTGCTTTGCATGCTCAGCAGTCCGCTGCTGTGCTGTGGTTGAGACGCTAAATACTGCAAGCTGGTGTTTGAAACAAGCTGCGCGGCAGTACTGCCAAGGCGTATCACGCTGTGATTCATTGAGTTCCCTTCTCACTGTGCCATCTGCCAGGTGCCATATAGCAAGCATGGTTGGCTTTATCTCCTGAATAGATCCGAGCTTATGGCAATTTGATTGCAGTTTGATGACGGCTGCATGAAACAAACAGGTGTAGGAAGGTGATAGCAAGGGTACAAAAAAGCCGCCCTGAGTCGGCGGCTTAGATAACAGGGTGCGAGGGCGACTAGGCCATGTACTGACCACCGTTGACGGAAATGGTCGAGCCGGTGATGTAGCCTGCATCATCAGAAGCTAAAAACAATGCACAGCGGGCAATTTCATCCGGCTGCCCCAGGCGGCCAACCAGAATATGCGGCACGATTTTCTCGTTCACTATCTCTGCCGGCATGGCATTGACCATATCGGTGGCAATGTAACCCGGGCAAATCGCATTGACGGTAATGCCTTTGCGCGCATTTTCCATGGCCAGTGCTTTGGTAAAACCAAGCTCGCCGGCTTTGGCGGCACTGTAATTGGTTTGGCCCGCCTGGCCCTTTTGGCCATTAATGGAGGAAATATTGATGATACGGCCAAAACCGCGCTCACGCATGCCTTCAATCACCGGGCGGCACATATTGAATAAAGAGCTGAGGTTGGTGTTGATCACGGCTTGCCATTGTTCGAGCGACATTTTATGGAACATGCCATCTCGGGTAATACCGGCATTATTCACCAGAATATCCACCGGCCCCAGATCTGCTTCCACCTTTGCAATGCCTTGCTGGCAGGCATTAAAATCACTGACATCCCATTGGTACACCGCAATCCCGGTTTGCTGATAAAAAGTCTGTGCTGCATCGTCATTGGCGGCATAGACCGCAGCAACACTGTAGCCTGCTTTTTGAAACGTTTCGGAAATGGCCCGGCCAATGCCGCGGGTGCCACCGGTGATTAGTGCAACTCTAGACATAGTATCCCTCTAAAAAATCCTAAAATATCAATAATTAAAGCACTTTTGGTTCAATTCAAACATTGCTCACAAATCAGAACAAGTCTAAAATACCTAGATAAAATACTCAAAGCAAAAACAATGCAAAAAGAAAACTGTCAAAAAACAGAAGTTACGGTGATTATACCTACAACTGCTGAAGAAAAAAGATTCAAATCACTCAAAAATGCTGTTAGTTCCATAAGAGAAGCAAGCTCAAAACCAATTGGAATTACAGTTGTTGTAAATGGACAGCGTTTTTCTAGCATTGTGGTTGAATGGATTAAAAGTCAAAGTGATATTAATTACATATACTCAGAAAAAGGATCAGCGCCTCATGCACAATTGATAGGAAGACAGAGTGTACAAACTGATTTTTTTTGCTTCCTAGATGACGATGATGAGTTTCTTCCATACGCAATAGATACAAGACTAGAAAAAATAAAAGAAAACCCTGGTACTGGTGTCGTAGTCACCAATGGCTATACCCTTAAAAGTGGTACGAAAAAAATCCAATACCAAAACCTCGAGCAACTGGTTAATTCAGGTATTGATGGTTTACTAGTGAGCAACTGGCTAGGCAGCTGTAATCACCTGATGAGGACCAGTATCGTTTCTTCTAGCTTTTTTGATGATTACCATCCGTATTATGAGTGGACATGGCTTGCATTTAAGTTATGTGATAAAAAAATCACCCTTGCTGCAATTGACACGACAACGTTTATTTACAATGACACTGAAGGATCTGCCTCTAAGAGCTTAGACTATAGAATCTCATATGAAAAACTAGCTCTGAAGATGCTAAAAAAAGTAAAAGAAAGAAGGCATAAGTCACTCATAAAAATAAAACTAAGTAATCATTACCACAGAATGGCTGAATATGAATTAAAAAAAGAGAATTTCTCTAGCGCGGTAAAATTTCATGTAAAGAGCTTAGCCTCTAACGGACTCATAAAATACATAATGTTCACTAGACATATAATAATATCCTACATCAAAATCATGTTGAAAAATAAAAGAAAACAATAACGATTAATTTTCACTTTAACCTTGGAAGGTAAAACCATAACTCGTGTTTTAAAATATACATAGAAAAGTACCAAATTACTGGTGTTATGCTGGCAACGGAGATAAGGATTATAAAGTTATTACCACTACCCAATCCAATAGCATAATCAATACCAAATGCAGGTAGACAGCAAATAAATGATAAAGCGAAGTTTTTAATTTGCGGCTTAACCAAATTAAAAAGAGTCAAGCCAACAGTTTTATTCAATACAAAGAAAATATATAAATACTCAAAAAAAGCTACAACTAGCATAGAAGCAGAGGCAGCAGTAATACTATACCTAAATGAAACTGCAATAAATAATGCTACTAAAACCAGATTACCAAGCTCCTGAATGACAACATATCTAGCTTTATCTAGTGTTATCATTAAAGATGCAAACTGGAAGTTAAGTGATTTAATAGCCGCCCAAAACATTAAAAGGCTTGCGATTGGCGCAGCATCATCCCACTGAGGTCCAAAAAGAAACCTGATAGACGGCAAACTTATGATTGCACCTACAAAAAGAACTGGCATGGCAAGGGCGTTGTATAGTTTCGAGCCTAATATATAGTCTTTAGCAAGATCTGCTCCCTCTCTATTTCTCTTCGAAAGATATGGCAAAGAGACTGGTGAAATGGCAGAACGAATTGTTTGTGATAAAAAAGAAGAAAACCCAAGACCTCTGGAGAATAGGGCCACATCATTAAAGTTACCTTGCTTTCCTATAATTAAGTCAGGGACAATCATTGATGACTTTCGAAAAAAACCCGCGGCTGAGGTATATAACCCTAGACTGAGTATACTCCCAAGTCCCGTAAATTTCGGTTTAACTGGAAACGAACTCACAGAATATAATGTTGTGACCATGACTAGTTGAACTAAAAAACCACATAAGTATCCTATTGCAAGTGAATAAAAACTAAAACCTAGATAAACAAAAACGACAGAGAAAACTAGATTCGAAACCTTAGATAGTATCGAAATATTTCTTAACGCGTGAAAGTTCATCTCTCGCGTCATTAACGCAGTAGGGATTGTAACAAATGGACTAGCAAAGAACGTCAACGAGTAAATAATCATGATGTATAAGGCACCATCCAAGCCATAAAAATAGGAAATAGGATAGCTTGCAATCAGAACAGTGCACCCCAGAAAGAAAGATATTATAAAAGTAAGCCCAAATGCTTTTGAGATAACATCTACGTTTATTGTTTTTGATTTAACTAAGTAGATACCTGCACCTAGCTGTTTAAACTCAGAAAAAATCATTGCAATTGCACTAATAACTGCATACCTTCCAATCTCATCAGGTGTCAGTATTCTTGCAATCACTATGGTTGAAATGAGAGCGAGCGCCTGTCCCACAAAAGAAGATATTGAAGAGTTTAAAAGTGCTCTTTTCAAACTAGCCATTATTAATCTCGATTTAAATTTTTAATTGTAAAAACTAGTACTGGTGAGCCCGCCAAAATTTCTTAGATAATCCAAGCCGTCCGATCATACTGAAATACATATCACTGTAATAGTATTTCTCGCGAAATTTCCAAAGTAGAAACCAGCTAAGCAGCATTTTTTTAGAATGCCTGTTAAAATCCACATTATAATCATCAATTTCAAGTGATATTTTTTTATTTATATCTATTTTGAGAGCTGTTCGCAGGTGTGTATCTGCGTAAATCTCAAAAACGTGCAAGGGACAAAATGACCAGCGATGAATTATAATATCTAGGCCTTGCAATTTCCCCTTCCAAAAAAAACCTCTCTCATCTTTGTAAAAAGATTTTTGACGATCAAGGAAAACTGGAAATGTACTTACAAAATTTAGAGATCCAGGAATAATTTTCTTTGAGGTTATTTGACTTAATTTCTCAATGGAATGCGACGTCCGCTTGGTTGCTATACCTCTACCATTTACTACAAATCCAGAAATCAACATAGAAACCTCTATAATCTATTACTAGTTCTATTTTAGGACGTTAGTCGAATCTTTCACCTTAAGCGTAACAACTTTTAAAATAGTCACACATCGTTTTTACTGTATAAGTTGATTCAAATATTTTCTTAGCAGATGTAGCCAATAGACTAAATACCTCTGGATTATCAATCAAATACTCTATCCTTTCTGCTAAAAATGAAGAAGTATTGTTTATCAAAACCAGACCACAACGCTCATGCTGCACCACCTCAGGATTCCCGCCTACATCCGATACGATGCAAGGAATACCAAGACTCATGGCTTCCAATAGCGTCATTGAGGTGCCTTCACTGAGCGATGGCAGTAAGAACAACTCCATAATCGCCATGTAATCGGTGGCCGGGCTTTTAAAGCCGGCAAAAATCACCCGCTCGCTGATCTTTAACTTACTGGCGAGTTGTTCCAGATTTTGCCGCTCCGGCCCATCACCCACCAGCAGCAACACCAGATCGGGAAACTTCGGCGCCAATAACGCAAAGGCTTCCAACATCATGGCCTGGTTTTTAATCGGATCCAGCCGCGCAACGGTGCCAATAACCCGTTGTTCTGGCCGAATGCCCAGCTCTTGGCGCACGCGCGCCTTACCCGCTTCGCTACTTTGCAGCGGCTCGATGCCGTTGTAGATCACCTCGATTTTATGCGCTGGAATAAACTCGTACTCGACCAAAGCCGCTTTGGTGGCTTTGGAAATGGCGGTGATTTTATAGGTCGTCGCCGCCATCAATTTATTCACCAGCCAGGCTTTGCGACGATGCCGGTCTGGGAAAAAGCGGCCATGCTCGGTAAAGATAACTTTGGCCTTGGTGCCTAAAGCAGCAAACCAACCATAGACCCAGGGGGTGTACTGATGGCAATGCAGAATATCAATATGGTGTTTTTTGATGAGCTGGCGAATGCTTTTGATTAAGGCCCAATCAAAACCGGGTTGGCGGGTCAGCACCTCGATGCCGATACCCTCGTTTTGCAAAGCCTGACCAATGGCGCCAACGCTGCCTTCGATGCAGCAAATACGGTGCTCCACCGCGCTTTTATCCATGCCCCTTACCAACTGATTGATCACCTGCTCGGTGCCGCCAATGCCCATGTCGTAGGTGATGTGCAACACTCGTTTCATGCTGCACTGCCTCCAAGCCTTTGCTCCGCGCTTACGGGTGCGCTTTGAGCCGGTTCCATGTAGTGCTGCCACCAGGCTTCAAACACCAAAAAGGTCCAAAGCTCCTGGGTATAGCGGTGATCACCGGCCTGATGCTGCTGCCATAGCTGCTGCACCTTGGGCAGTACAAAAAATTGCGCCAGCCCAGGTGCTTTGGCCAATAAGAGCGCATCGCCGATAGGTTTAAGCTCACGGCACAGCCATTCAGCCAAGGGCACGGAAAAACCCATTTTTTTGCGGTACAAAATATCGTGCGACAAAATGCCCTGCTGGCTTTGTTTTAGCAGGTATTTTTTATCGCGACCGTGCAGCTTTAACCGTGATGGCACGGTGGCAGCAAACTCCACCAGCCGGTAGTCCAGCAACGGGGCCCTGGCTTCGAGCGAGTTGGCCATGGTCATGCGATCCACTTTCACCAGTATATCGCCCGGCAAATAGGTTTTAAAATCGGTATAGAGCACCCGGCCTAAGTGGTCCTCGGTATCCGCCGCTTGGTAGGCGTCGGTGGTGACCGTGGCCGAGTCGTAACCGGCCAGCTCGCGGGCCAGCTCTGGCTTTATCAACTGTGGCCACAGCAACGGGTTAAAAAAAGCATTGGTTAAAAAGAAGCCCTGCCCCGGGTTGAGCGACAAGGTGCGCAGCAAGGTGTGCGCCTTGCGGGCCGGTGTGCCGGGCAGCTTGGCGGCAAGGGCAGCCAGCGGCTTTGCCGCCTGGCGCAACCAGGCCGGCAGTTTTTGCCGTAGCTGCTGCTCGGTTTGGTCTAGCGCGTACTTGCTGTAACCGGCAAAATTCTCATCGCCACCATCACCGGCCAGCGCGACCGTGACTTGTTTGCGCGCCAGCTCGGCGACAAAGTAAGTGGGCACAAAGGACGGATCGGCAAAGGGTTCGTCAAAGTAGCGGCTGATGCTCAGAAAGCTATCGGTGACATTGGCGCGGACAGTAAACTCATGGTGATCGGTGCCAAACTGCTGGGCAATTTGTTTGGCGTACTGCACTTCATCGAATTTTTTCGAGTCAAAACCAATGGCGCAGGTGGTCACCGGTTGCGAACTTTGTTTTGCCATGCTGGCAACCACAGCACTTGAGTCCACGCCGCCGCTTAAAAAGGCCCCCAGCGGCACGTCACTGATCATGCGGATTTTCACCGCATCATCCAACAGCTCACGCAACTGATGCGACAATTCTTCTTCGGATGCCGCGCTGGTGCTGGCAAAGCTTAAGTCCCAGTAACAATGCTCGCTGATTTGGCCCTGCTGCCACTCCAGGTAATGGCCGGGTTTGAGCTTGCGGGCGTATTTAAAAATGCTTTTTGGATCTGGCACGTACTGGTAAAAGAAAAAGTCTTGCAGCGCTTGCGGGTTTAATTCCCGCTTAAAAAAAGGCAGCGGCATCAGCGCCTTTAATTCCGAGCCAAAGGCAAAGTCATTACCGTCCTGATACAGATACAGCGGCTTTTTGCCCAAACGATCGCGCGCTAAAAACAGCTTTTGCTGTTGGGTATCCCAGATGGCGATGGCAAACATGCCATTGAGCTGCTGCAAGCAAGCCGGGCCATGCAGCATGTACAAGCGCAGCAGCACTTCGCTGTCGGTATGGCTGACAAAAGCCTCACCAGCAGCGATCAGTTCATCCCGAAGCGTCTGAAAGTTGTAGATTTCGCCGTTAAACACCATGACATAACGGCCACAGGGCGAGTGCATCGGCTGGCTGCCGGCGGTGGATAAATCCAGAATGCTTAAACGCCGGTGCACCAACGCCATCTGGTCGTCCCACCAAAGACCACCGGCATCGGGCCCCCGGTGCAGCATGGCCTCGCCCATGCTCGCCAGCAGCGCTTTCGTCTGCTCAGCCGGCTCACCAAAGCGCACAAAACCTGCCAATCCACACATGCTGTTGTTACTCCTTGTTGCTGCGCGCGGCTTGTTGGGCCAGCATTTGTTTGCGTAGTAGCGCCTTGGTTACCGGGCCATTGTAGTCACGTTCGGCGGCTGGCTGGTAACCAGGGTTTGTTTCTGACGCTTCTGCTTCATCCTGCCGACGGCCCAATGCTTTGGCCGCGTTGGCCGTCACTGTTTTTGCCTGATGCTGCAGGTAATAGACATTGCTGGCTGAAGCCAGAAACAAAATCATCCAGAACAAAATCTCAGCACGGGCCCGGTCGATAAAGGTTGCGGCAGCTAAAAAACCAATTAAGCCGCACTCAAGCGCCAGGATTTTGTGGTAAATCTCCGGTCGCCCCTGCTTGATCATGTATTTCTTGGCCTTATGGCTCATGCGAAGTGCCGACAGCAGCATGCCAACAAAGACAAACAAACCCAACCAGCCAAAATCACCCAACACCTGGAACCAGGTGGAGTGTGGTACCCGCCGCTCAATGGTGTAGTTGGTTTTGGTCGGGTCCAGATAAATGGCGCTCACTGTAGTGTACCCTCCTACTCCCATGCCAAGCGGGTAATCTTTGATCATATCAAAGGTGCCAAACCAAAAATGCATCCGGCCGCGGCCATCGCCACCACGCTGGCCGTATTCATCGGCTTGCAGGGTATTCATCCGGTTCCAAAACGACTCATCGGTTAAATACAAAGCACCGGATAAACCCGCGATGACGATGGCCACTGCTGCCATACGCTGGCGGGCTTTTTGAATGCGGGAAAACAGCATAAAAAACACAAACAGCGAACAACCGGCCAGCACGCCCAAAAAAGCCCCCCGACTGTTGAGTAGTACCAGTACATTGACCACAAAAGCGCTGCAGATAAAGACCAGCGCCCGGGTTTTCCAGTTGCCCTGCCAGGCGTAATACAGCAGCAACACCACCGCCGGCACCAAAGCCGCTGCTGCCAGGTTGGAATCGGCACTGGTATCAATCATGCCAATGCCGGACAAGCGGCCCCGGTTATCCCGCCCCATCGAATGACCGTAGTAGCCCACATAGGCCGCACCCAACAAATACACCCAGATGGCGATATTCAGTAACTTTTCGGTATTCAGCAGCTTGTAGGCCACCAGCATCACCACCACCAGGCGCCAGAAGTAATCGGTAAAACGGCTGTGGGTGGCCGGATCCAGCGCATAGAAAAAGGCGATGTAGTGCAGCAGCAAAAAGGCCAGCATCCAGCCAAATACCGGCTGCCTGGTCCAGGGGCTGATTTGGCTGAGCTCTTTGTACTTGTATGCCAGTGCCAACAGCATCATCAACGAGGTGATGAAGGAATAACGCAAGGATGGAATATCGGCACTCCACCAGCGATTTTCCGGGTTGAACATGTAGACAATCTGGTACAGGAAAAACGCCGCCGCGCCGTTGTAGGCAAGCACAGCCACCAGGCCACCGCCGTACAGCAGCAAGAAAAACACCGCGAACTTAGACATGGCCAACCTCCTGCGTGCAACGGCAGCGACGAATCAACAATAGTGCCGGACAAAGTATAACCATCATAAGGCAATGTACCGGCGGATACGAGCACCCAGGCTATTGGCCAGGGTTAGCGGCAACTGTTGCCAGCTTTTCTCGGCCAGAGCACGCAGTCGGGATGGCCCGGCTTCATCAGCACTGAGCAAATGGCTGACGTTCGTTTGATTGGGTTGCAGCAATTGCCAGTCGAGCGCGATGGGTTCGGCGCCCCATTGCTTTTTAAAACGGTAAGTGCCTTCGTTGGGGGTGGAGCGTCCCATATCAAAAGCGCGTACACCGTGATCGGCCAAATGCGCTTGCAAGGTCCAGTACAACAGCATGTTGGGGGCCAGATGGTTGAAGTCGGCCAGCGTCGAGGCCCAGGGGATCACGCCTTGCTGGCCTTGCAGCAGCACCAAACCAGCGCCTACGACTTGTTGCTCAAACCAAACCAGGCCAATCACCGCCTGTCCTTGCGGGTAATGCTGCACAATGGCCTCGAACCAGGCCAGGCTGTGCGGTGGTGATCCCAGGCGCTTCATGTTGGTACTGTAGACCTGATAAAACAGCCGCACGGCATCACGATCAGTACGAACCTCGGCGGTCAGGCCATTTTTGCTGGCTTTTTTAATCTGACTACGCAGCTTGGGTTTGTAACTGGCCAGCAGGGCTTCGGAGCTGTCGGGCAAAGCCGTCACCATCCGGACTTTTTGACTGACCTGCTCTGGTGTTTCTGCCTGGCCGTAACGGATTTCCAGCGCCAGCGGCTGATTGCGATGCAGCTGTTGCACCAGTGCGGCTGCAATGGCGGGCGTGGTGGCAGCAGGGCCAGAAAAATCGCAAAATGGCTGAGAAATGAGCCGGGTCGGTGCCAACGGACGCTTAAAATGAACATAAGGCAAGACCCCGACCACAGCAGCCTCTGGCTGGCTGCCATCGCGCGCTACCAGGCACCCCGCCTGATGGCCATAGGCCTGCTGCACCGCCTTGCGCCAACCGCTGTGCAAATAAGGACTGGCTGTCTCCAGACCGGCAAGAAAGTTATCCGCTTGTTGCGCCTGTGTGGATGCCAGCTCGCTAAATACTAAGTCATGTGTCTGGTGGCTTGTCTGCTGTCCCATCATTCCATTCATTGTCGCTGTCCTACTCCCAACAGTCTGCTAAGCCTTTGCTTGCCAGCCTTAGCGGCTGCCTCCAATCTCAGATCAAGTTTTGGTCGCTGCAAACGCAGTTGACACAAACTATCGTGCTCATAACCCAATTGACGCTTGTAACGCTCATCGCCGGCCATAAAGTCGTAGAAATCCAGTCCTTCGGCACTGTAGTGCTCAATGCACAGGCTGTGGCCAACCAGGCCGGGTTTTAGGTGTTTGTCCTGCTCTGGTTTAAAACCAGCCAGATAAAAATACACCCGTTGGCGATAGCGCAACTGGTAAAAAGTCGCCAGCTGCTCATCACCGGCCATCAGTGCCAGCAGCTCCACCCCTTGCAGCGGCCAATAGTCGGTGAGCATGGCCTGATGAAACGCCATAAAATCCGGGTTGCTAAAGCCACTTTGCCCCGGCCCCGTGCCAAAGCGCTGCTGATGCCAGGGTCCTATGGCGGCAAACCAGGCCTGTGCCTCTGCCAGATCCTGCGGCTTTGCCAGACGCAAGGCCCCACGCTTTTGATAGCGCTTTTTGCTGCGATTGATTTGATAACGGCAGTTGGCCGACAAAGAGGCCAGGTAATCCCCCCCTTGAGCACGCAGCTGCTGCAAATCAACGCCAAAACAAGGTGCCTGCCAGTCCACTACCGCAGTTAGCCCAGACTGTTGCCAGCTCTGAGCCTGTTGCTGCATGGTGCCGGCCAAAATCAATTCATCCCAACCGGGCTGTTGCAACAAGAAGTCTTGCGCGGCTTGTCGCACTTTGGCATCCCAGCCTTGCTTGGCCAGAATCGCATTGTATTCAATCCAAATTTGATCTTGGCTGGCCACGCCGCTTTGATGCAAACGCCACTGCCGGGCAGCGACAAAACCATGGCGGCGTTCAAAGCCTGGGCTGATGATGGCAAGACCAACCAGCTCGCCGCCCTGCTCGTCATGGCTGTGTAACCGCAACAAAAAGCGTTCAGCAGGCCAGGTTTTCAGCCAGGTTCCTATCCACTGCCAGGATAAAAACACCGAACAGTCGGCCTGTGCTTCCAGCCGCTGCCAATCCTCAGCAATGGCGCGCCAATCACTAAGCTGCTGCCAACGGGTGCTGACGTCAGGCTGCGTCATGGCACCGGTTTCCATCCAAAGCGAACCGCAGGCTGTGCAAGCGACTAACTCCGGTTCCGATAGTAATCCTGATACCAGGCAACAAAGCGCTGCACCCCGGTAGCCACCGGTGTTGCAGGCTGAAAACCAACCGCGCGGCTTAAATCGTCGATATCGGCATAAGTGGCAGGCACATCGCCGGCCTGCATCGGTAAAAACTCTTTGATGGCCTCTTTGCCCATTGCCTGCTCAATATGGCCGATAAAGGTCATCAGCTCGACCGGCTGGTTGTTGCCGATATTAAAAATTTTGTAAGGGGCGCTGCTTTCCGAGGCAATGGCCGGGTCCCAGTTCGGGTTGGGCTGTGGAATGCAGTCCTGCACCCGCACCACCCCTTCGACGATGTCGTCGATGTAGGTAAAATCGCGCTGCATTTTGCCCTGATTGAAGACTTTGATTGGCTTGTCGTTGGCAATGGCATCGGCAAACAGAAACATCGCCATATCCGGCCGGCCCCAAGGGCCATAGACGGTAAAAAAGCGCAGCCCTGTGGTTGGGATGCGGTACAAATGGCTGTAGCTGTGGGCCATCAGTTCGTTGGCTTTTTTCGTGGCGGCGTACAAAGACACCGGGTGGTCCACCCGGTCCTGCACCGAAAAAGGCATCACCGGGTTCATGCCATAGACCGAGCTGGATGACGCATAGACCAAATGTTCCACCTGCTGCTGTCGACAGCCTTCCAGCACATGCAACATGCCCATTAGATTGCTATCGCCATACACCAAGGGGTTTTCAATGGAATAGCGCACCCCGGCCTGAGCTGCCAGGTGAATCACCCGCTGGAATGAGTGGCGGCGAAACAGCCCGGCCATGCCGTCGCGGTTGGCTATGTCCAGCTCGATAAAGGTAAAATTGGATTCGGGCAGCAATTGCGCCAGGCGGTCTTGCTTCAGCTGCACCGCGTAGTAGTCGTTCAGATTATCAATGCCAACGACCTGATGACCAAGCGCCAGCAACCGCTGGCAGACATAAAAGCCGATAAAACCGGCCGCACCTGTGACTAAAAATTTCATGCTTCATCCTTGGTTTGAAAGGTCATTGGCTAATCCTTGCCACGATAGAGCGGCATTGCCCCTAATTTTTGTTGGAGCGACGCCAGTTGCTTTTGATAGGCGTCGGATTCCAGGTTGGTATAATAGCGGATAAAGTGCTCATATTGAATACCCTCCTGCAGTGCATCGAAGGCGGGCAGTAGATCGCGGTCGTCAATACCCAGCGCAAGTTGGTGTTGCAGCCTGGCCGCTGACACTGGCGAGCTGAGCGCCTGGCTGGCAAAGTACAAGCCGGCTTTATCCGCCAGCAAGTCGACAAAGCTAAAGCCGCTTCGTCCCGGGTTGGTGTCCAGCAACTCCTTCATTTCACCGGCCAGCCAGGCAACTCTTCGGTTGCTCAGGGCTTCAATCGCCGCCGAGTAGACAAAGTGCAGCAGTAAATCTTCCCGCCCGGCCAAGGTGACGGGCAGAGACGACGATGACAAAGGCGGCCCCTCAGCACTGCCCCAAAACAGCCAGCGAAAATGATCGGCGCCAAAAAAGCTGGCCAGTGCCAGCAACGCAGCCCGATGCTCTTGCTGCAGCGAGGTGCCCGGCCGCTGGCTTTGTTCGGCAGCCAATTGAAAAACCGCCATCAGGTAGGCACTGAGCTCAGTGGCTGCCGTGTCGCGCTGAAACTGATGCAGCTGCAGCTGATAGCGCCGCAGCTCTGCCGGCGCTATCGCGGTGAGTTGCTGCAGTGGCGACCAGTCCTTTGCATCCGCTTGTTCATCCTCGGATAAAACCAGCCGAAAATGGACCTGCTCTGGCGTGATGGTGAGCTGCTGAATGCCGGTGAACAGCTCTGCCAGCTCATCGCTGGCCGGCAGCACTGAGCCAGAGCGACGCAGCACAGGCAACAGGACACGCCCCGGCACACTGAGGGTGCCCAGTTGCAGCCGCTGCAACCACTGGGATTCAGCATCACGTGCCTGCAGTGTCAGGTTCAGATAAGCACGGCCTGACCAAAGTGGGTAGCTGACACGAAGCTCGGCCTGCTGCTCGGCCAGCAGCAGTTCGGTGGTAAACTCAGGATACGCATGGTGGGCAATGGCCAGCAACGCAGCCAGCTCAGTCTGGTGCAACTGCAGGGGGTCTGCTTGCAAAAACTGCTGGATAGCACGCTGACCTGCAGCTTCCGCCAGCAGAGCGGTGCCCGGCCTAAGCTCGGTGTTGGCTTGTGCATGTGGGCTTCGTTCAAGGACGAACGCTAACAGCAAGACAATCAGCAGCACGATGCTTAGCAGCACTCCTGATGCAGCTTTTAACCAGCCGCGATTCATACCAGGTCGACCCACTAACCCGGTTTGAACTGACGAAGGCATCGGGCAATCTGCTGACAAGCGGTCCCATCGCCATAGGGGTTGTGGGCCACACTCATCTGCTGATACCAGGCTGTATCATCCATCAGACGGGAGACCTCCCGCACAATGCAGTCTGTGTCAGTCCCTACCAGCAAGACTGTCCCCGCAGCAACCGCTTCTGGCCGCTCGGTGGTATCGCGCATCACCAGCACAGGCTTGCCCAGCGATGGCGCCTCTTCCTGAATGCCACCCGAGTCGGTCAGCACCAGGTACGACTGACGCATCAGGTAAACAAAAGGCAGGTAATCCTGCGGCTCAATCAGATGCATGTTGGCTTGCTCGCCCAGCAGGCGATACACCGGTTCGCGCACATTGGGGTTTAAGTGTACCGGATAGACAAAGTCACAATCCGGGTACTGCTTGGCCAATTGCTGCAAGGCGGCACAGATGTTCTCGAAACCACTGCCAAAGCTTTCCCGGCGATGGCCGGTGATCAAAATCATCCGCCGCTGCTGGCCATAAGGCAGTTTCGCCGACAGCTGCTGTCGCAGGGCATCGTCCTGCTCAATTTTTTCAACCACAGCCAGTAAGGCATCAATCACGGTGTTGCCGGTTACTGTGATCTGCGCAGCCGGCACGCCTTCGCTGAGCAAGTTTTGCTGCGCGGTCGCGGTGGGTGCAAAGTGCAGCTGCGTTAACACCCCGGTTAATTTGCGATTGGCCTCTTCCGGCCAGGGACTAAACAGGTTGCCGGTCCGCAAACCGGCCTCAACATGACCAATGGCAATTTTTTCGTAGTAACAAGCCAAGGCTGTGGCAAAGGTGGTGCTGGTATCGCCATGAACCAGCACTAAATCGGGTTGCCAGTCGCGCAACACAGCTTTTAAGCGCTCTAAAATGGTGCTGGTGACATCAAACAGATCCTGCCCTGGCTTCATGATGTCCAAATCGTAATCCGGCTTGATGGCAAAAAGCGCCAACACCTGATCCAGCATCTGTCGGTGCTGCGCCGTCACACAGACACGATTGTCGATGCCGGGAGTCTGCTGCAATTGGGTGACCAGAGGTGCCATTTTGATGGCTTCCGGGCGCGTTCCGAACACAATGAGCGTTTTTAGCATGAGAGTGACCTTATCCTTAGCGAGCTGAGCTGTTTTCCTGGATGCGATGGTAGCAAAAAAATACCGCACAAGGTGATTTTTTTACGGCCAACCCCTTATAAACCGTGCTCTTCGCTACGGCTGGCTATTGCGCTTTAACCGGCTATCGTTTAGGCTCGTATTTATTTTGACAGGCACGTCGAACACACAGCAATGGAGTGCGGGTATCTGCTTCAGTTGTACAGTTTCCCGGCTTATACAGCGTCGCTGGCCCTTGCTGGTATCGTTCGATGCAACCACGGACTGGTCGCTGTTTGGTGACTGGTTGGTAACCATCATCCACCCAGGTGGGAAGCAAGGAATCTATGAAGCAAGAATTCAGTAAAGTCTCCGTCATTGGTCTGGGCTACATTGGCTTACCCACGGCTGCAGTGATCGCCTCACGCGGTGTTCAGGTGCACGGTGTTGATGTCTCTGAGCACGCCGTTCGTACCATCAACCAAGGCAAAATTCATATTGTTGAGCCCGATCTCGACATGCTGGTGCAGGCCGCCGTATCCACCGGCAAGCTAAAAGCCGCCCTTAAACCCGAACCAGCCGATGTCTTTATGATCGCCGTGCCCACTCCGTTTCAGGATGGCAAGAAACCGGATCTCAGCTACATCGAGGCGGCCATTCAAGCCATTGCCCCCTGCCTTGAAAAAGGCAACCTGATCATCCTTGAGTCCACCTCGCCGGTCGGCACCACCGAGCAAATCGCCCACTGGCTGGCTGAACTGCGCCCGGATTTGACCCTGCCTCATCAGGACCCGGAGCTGGCGGATATTTTCATTGCGCACTGCCCTGAGCGGGTATTGCCTGGCCGGGTGTTGCAAGAGCTGGTTAGCAATGACCGCATTATTGGTGGCATCAGCCCGCGCTGTGCACAGCAAGCCATGGCACTGTACCAACTGTTTGTGCGTGGCGAGTGTCTGATGACCGATGCCCGTACCGCCGAAATGGCCAAACTGACCGAGAACTCCTTTCGCGACGTCAACATTGCTTTTGCCAACGAGCTGTCGATGGTGTGCGATCACCTGAAAATCAACGTCTGGGAGTTGATCCAACTTGCCAATCGCCATCCCAGGGTCAACATCTTAAACCCAGGCCCTGGGGTTGGCGGCCACTGCATCGCCGTGGATCCCTGGTTTATTGTGGATTCAGCCCCCGAGCAAGCCAAGATGATCCGGCTGGCACGGGAAATCAACGATGCCAAACCCCAGTATGTGATGGAGCGGGTGAAAAAAGCAGCGGATGAATTCAAACGTCCGGTGATTGCTTGCCTTGGACTGGCATTTAAGGCCGATATCGACGATCTGCGGGAAAGCCCGGCGCTCGATATCGCACGCCAGCTGAGCGAGCAAGCGGTCGGTGAGGTCCTTTGGGTTGAGCCCAACATTCACCAGCTGCCAGAAAAATACCAGGCCCATCAGCAGCGGCTGGTTTCACTGCACGAAGCGTTAGAGCGCGCCCATATTTTGGTGGTGCTGGTGGATCACAAACAGTTCAAGTCCCTCAAGCCTGGCGATGTTGCTGCCAAGGTCGTCATTGATACCCGCGGCCTGTTTGGTTAACCGGCTGCGACAGGAGATAAAGCATGAAAACGACAACAAGGATTTTATCCGGGATCGCGTTACTGGCAGCGCTGACTGCCTGCAGCAAAAAAGACAGTGAGGCCCATTACCAGTCCGCCCAACAATTTTTAGCCAGTCAAGAATACAACGCGGCAGTGATTGAGCTGCGTTCTGCCATTCAACAATCGCCCGATGAATACCGTTACCGCCTGGCTTTGGGAAAAGCCTTGCTAGGCATTGGCGATACCGCCAGCGCAGAGCGGGAGTTGGAGCGTGCGCTGCGCTACGGGGCTGCTGAAGAAGATACCGCCCTGGCTTTGATGCAGGCTTATTACCTATCGGGCAACCATCAGGCGGCTATTTCAGCGTTTGAACGCACTGACGAACTGTCCGAGCGCACGGCAGCCTTGGTCGACAGCTATCGGGCCCTGGCTGAAATTGAACTGGGTGATGGCCCTTCCGGCTTGCTGCACTTTGAGCGTTTAAGCCAGAGCGCCCATGTCGATATTGCCACCTTGGCACAAGCGCACTTAAAACTCAGTGCCCAGGAGCCGGCCGAAGCCCTCACCTTGCTGAGCAGCATTTCCGCAGACAGCGAGCTTTATGCCGAGTCGTTGTATTTATCTGGCAAAGTGCACCTGGCACAAAACGATCCCCCAGCGGCAATCGATCAGCTTAGCCAATACGTAGCACTGGCTCCCAGCAAATTGCTGGCACGTTTGCTGCTAGCTCAAGCTTCGATTCAGGATGGTCAATTTGACGCCAGTGAGCCCCATCTAAAGCTGTTGCTGCAATTATTCCCAGAGCAGCCTATGGCCAACTACCTGCAAAGTTTGGTCAGTTTTCAGCGTAACGATTTTGAAGCCGCCAAAACACACAGTGAGCGTGCCATCCGGCATGGCCTGGTCGGCACCCGAGCCCGCGTCATCGCAGCGATTTCGTCAACGCAGCTGGGCCTGGAAGAGCAAGCCTTGCGTCATTTGGAGCCCATCCGCAACCAATTGCACGAAATTCCGGAAGCGCAGCGCTTGTATGCGTTACTGCAGTTAAGAGCCGGCGAAACAGACGATGCGGCCAACATTCTGGCAACTCTGCCTGAGCACGAGCAAAATCTGCAGCTTATTGCCAGCACCGCCTTTGAGCTGGTGCGTCGAGGCGCCCCGGATTCTGCCCGCCAACTGCTCAGCCAGTATCAGGGGGAGTTGGATGCTTCTGGCTTAGCGACAATTGGCACCGTCAAGCTGGGCATCGAAGGTCAACGTGAAGCGGGGATCCGGGACCTGGAGCAAGCCCTGGCATTGGATCCATCCATTACACAAACCCGCATGGTTCTGGCAATGAGCTATTTGCAGCAAGGCGAGCACGATAAAGCTGCTGCGTTGGCTGAAAAGTGGATTCAGGACCCTGAAATGCAAGTTGCCGGTTACAATCTGCAAGCTTATGCCCAGTTCCTGCAGCAGAACTTTGACAACGCCATGCAGCTTACCGAGAAAGCCTTGCAACTGAAGCCACTCAACCCGTTCTCGTCCTTGCTGCAAGCCATGGTGCATGTGCAGCAGCGCGATCTGACCAAAGCCAGCCAGCAGCTGAAAGCCATGCTGGATCAGCACCCGGAGTATCTGGCCGGTCAAGAACAATACTATGCCATAGCCAGAGCCTTGCAAGACACCAGCGACGCAACAGCACGCATTGATCGGCTTCATCGTCAGAACAAAGAAGTGTACCCGGTCCGCTTGCTTCGCGCCCGGGTTGCTTACGATCAACAAGACTTCCAGCAGGTCGTGACCTTGTTGCAGGGGCTCAGCCTTCCAAGCCAGCAACTGCCGGCCACCCATCACTTGTTGCTCATTGAATCCTTTCTGAGGCTGGGGCGGCCTGCAGATGCCGTGCAAAAAGCAGAGCGCTGGCACCGCCAACAACCCGATAACCTGCAAGCCGGTTATGCGTTAGCCAGCGCTTTAAGCATGAACAATCAGCAGGAACAAGCACTGGAGGTGTTCAATACCTTGCTGAAGCAGGTGCCGGGCGAGCCACAACTGCTGATTGCACAAATGACCCTGCTGGCTCAAATGCAGCGGCTCGACCAGGCGATGGCAGTGCTTAACAACATCCCTGAAGCATTGAGCCAACACCCGCAGATGCTGTTTGTGCGCGGCCGGCTGGAATTAATGCGCAATAACCCTGCGGCTTCAAAACGGGCTTTCCAACAAAGTTATGCCCAAGAGCCCACCCATGAAACGGCACTTTTTATCGCGGTCAACTTAACCTCGACCGAGTCAGAGCAAAGCGCACTGGCTTTTATTGATCAGCACCGACAACAGCATGGCTCGGACGATGGTTTAAATACCTACTACGCGACTTTGCTGTTGCACAGCGACTCGACACAAGCCAAGCAAGTGTACCAGGAGCTGTTGGAGAATGAGCCGAACAATATCATTGCTTTAAACAATTATGCCTGGCTACTGACCGTGGCAAATCAGGCTGAACAGGCGCGACCCTATGCGAAACGAGCACTGGAGTTACTGCCCAATCACCCGGACATTATCGATACCTACGGCAAGGTTTTGTTGCAGCTAGGCCAACCTCAGGAGGCTTTGCAACACTTCGAGCAATCGTTAAGCATCCGGCCGGATCACCCGGAAGTGATGCTGAACTACGCTGAAGCGCTGCTTAAGACCAACCAGCAGCCTAAAGCAAAACAGGTATTGGCCGGGGTCCGAAGCGATGACCCTATCATTCTGGAGCGTCTGGCAACGCTGCAAAATCAGCTGCACTAACTCAGTGTACAGAGCGGTCTCAGTGTATAGAGTGGTGTTTAGAAAGGCTGGTTAGAACAGCCTTTCTCCTGACCAGCTGCATCACAGCTGGTTTTTTACGCGGTTTCTAATGCGTAACAGGCTTGCTTGTTCAGGCTTCTGGCAACTTCTTCGGTGACAAGGCGGACGAACGGCTGGTAACTGGGGCAAATAGAATCGGTAAGGTCTGTGCGACGAAGAATGCATGGCTTTCGGCGGCCATGATAATCCACCAGGCTACCAGCAGACTTCACCTGAAAGCCGGTTCGTTGCAGCAGCTTCATCAAAGCCGGCTCCATCATTGCAATCAACGCTTGCAGATTGGATTGATGCTGAAAAAAGGCCACCAATGCAAAATACAGGCAGGCCGAGATGCAGGCAAAGCTTTTCGCTTCATCGGGCTTTGGGGAGTAGAGCTGGTGGTTGAGGTTCAGCTGTTCATCCATCCATTGCGGACAACGAAAATCACGGCGCACCGCCAACCGGGACACTTCAGCGTAATCGCCCCGCTTTAATCC
>NZ_JAFIFQ010000122.1 GCF_020831925.1 Alkalimonas sp. | reverse complement strand
AACCACAGCGAAGGGGATGGACCAGGACAAGGACAGCCCCTTCGCTGGCTGATTTTCACCAACTACGACCGGGCACGCTGATGAATACCAATTACCGTAAACCACTGCCAGGCACCCAACTGGAGTACTTCGACGCCCGCGCGGCTGTGGAAGACATCACCCCTGGTGCCTACGATATGCTGCCATACACCTCGCGGGTGTTGGCTGAAAACCTGGTGCGGCGCTGCGATCCAGCCATGCTGACCGATGCCTTGCACCAATTGATTGAACGAAAAAACGATCTGGATTTCCCCTGGTATCCGGCGCGGGTGGTCTGCCACGACATCCTGGGCCAGACTGCGCTGGTCGATTTAGCCGGCCTGCGCGATGCCATCGCCGAGCAAGGCGGCGATCCGGCCAAAGTGAACCCTGTGGTACCTACCCAGCTGATTGTCGATCACTCGCTGGCGGTTGAGCACGCCGGTTTTGAAAAAGATGCCTTTGCCAAAAACCGCGCCATTGAAGACCGACGCAACGACGATCGTTTCCACTTTATCAACTGGACCAAAAAAGCCTTTAAAAACGTCGATGTGATCCCGCCGGGCAACGGCATTATGCACCAGATCAATCTGGAGCGGATGTCCCCTGTGGTGCATGCCAAAGACGGGGTCGCCTTTCCGGATACCCTGGTCGGTACCGACAGCCATACACCGCATGTCGATGCGCTGGGCGTCATTGCCATTGGTGTCGGCGGCCTGGAAGCGGAAAGCGTGATGCTGGGCCGGGCCTCCTGGATGCGCCTGCCGGATATCATTGGGGTCGAGCTGGTGGGCAAAGCCCAGCCAGGCGTGATGGCGACCGATCTGGTGTTGGCGTTGACTGAGTTTTTGCGTAAAGAAAAAGTGGTCTCCAGCTACCTGGAGTTCTTTGGCGAAGGCGCCGACAGCCTGAGTCTGGGCGATAGGGCCACCATCTCCAATATGACGCCGGAGTACGGCGCTACCGCAGCGATGTTCTCCATCGATCAGCAAACACTGGATTACCTGACCCTGACCGGCCGCGAACCAGAGCAGGTGAAACTGGTAGAAACCTATGCCAAAACCACGGGGCTTTGGTCTGAAAGCTTGAAAACAGCGCGGTACGAGCGGGTGCTGCGCTTTGATTTATCCAGTATTGGCCGCACCATGGCCGGGCCATCCAACCCGCATGCCAGGCTCAACACCAGTGATTTGGCAGCGCGCGGCATTGCAGGTGCCTACCAGATTGAAGAAGGCAAGATGCCGGATGGCGCCGTGATCATCGCTGCCATTACCAGTTGCACCAATACCAGCAACCCGCGCAACGTGATTGCTGCCGGCTTACTGGCCCGTAATGCCAACCGCAAAGGCTTAAGCCGTAAGCCTTGGGTGAAAACTTCGCTGGCCCCTGGCTCCAAAGCGGTGCAGCTGTATTTAGAAGAAGCGCAGCTTTTAACCGAGCTGGAGCAGCAAGGCTTTGGCATTGTTGGTTTTGCCTGCACCACCTGCAACGGCATGAGCGGCGCTTTAGACCCGGTCATCCAGCAAGAAGTAATAGATCGCGATCTGTACGCCACCGCTGTGCTTTCGGGCAATCGCAATTTCGACGGCCGTATTCATCCGTACGCCAAGCAGGCCTTTTTGGCCTCGCCGCCTCTGGTCGTGGCCTATGCCATTGCCGGTACCATTCGTTTTGATATTGAAAAAGACGTGCTTGGTTTAGATAACGAAGGCAAGCCGGTCACCTTAAAAGATATCTGGCCAAGCGATGCCGAAATTGATGCTGCGGTCAAAGCCGCGGTCAAACCCGAGCAGTTCCGTAAAGTGTACGAGCCGATGTTTGATTTGAGCGTCGATTACGGCGAGCAGATCAGCCCGCTGTACGACTGGCGGCCGCAAAGCACCTACATTCGCCGCCCGCCGTATTGGGAAGGGGCGCTGGCCGGTGAGCGTGCGCTCAAAGGCATGCGGCCTCTGGCGGTGCTGGGCGATAACATCACCACCGATCACTTGTCGCCATCGAACGCCATTATGCTCGACAGCGCAGCGGGTGAATACCTGGCCAGCATGGGCGTGCCGGAGGAAGACTTTAACTCTTACGCTACGCACCGCGGCGATCACCTGACCGCGCAGCGCGCGACCTTTGCCAACCCCAAGCTGTTTAACGAAATGGTGGTGGAAGACGGCAAAGTGAAGCAGGGCTCTTTGGCGCGGATTGAGCCAGAAGGCAAAGTCACCCGGATGTGGGAAGCGATTGAAGCCTACATGGCCCGTAAGCAGCCGCTGATCATCATTGCCGGTGCCGATTATGGCCAGGGCTCATCCCGAGACTGGGCCGCCAAAGGCGTGCGGCTGGCCGGGGTGGAAGCCATTGCCGCCGAAGGCTTTGAGCGCATTCA
>NZ_JAFIFQ010000123.1 GCF_020831925.1 Alkalimonas sp. | reverse complement strand
AGGATAAAAGCTCCAGCCGGGAAATTCAGTACCGGCCTGCCCGGGTGCTGATGCAGGATTTTACCGGTGTACCTGCTGTGGTGGATTTGGCCTCGATGCGCGATGCCGTGGCCAAAGCCGGTGCCGATCCCGAGCTCATTAATCCGCTATCTGCAGTGGATCTGGTGATTGATCATTCGGTGATGGTGGACAAGTTCGCCAATGCCGATGCTTTCGGTGACAACGTGGCGCTGGAAGTTGAACGCAATCGTGAGCGCTATGCCTTTTTGCGCTGGGGGCAGAAAGCCTTTCGCAACTTTCGGGTGGTGCCGCCAGGCACCGGCATCTGCCATCAGGTCAATCTGGAGTACCTGGCCAAAGTGGCCTGGACTGACGAAAAAGATGGTGATACCTGGGTGTACCCGGATACGCTGGTCGGCACCGACTCACACACCACCATGATCAATGGCCTGGGCGTGCTTGGCTGGGGCGTGGGTGGCATTGAGGCCGAAGCGGCCATGCTGGGTCAGCCGGTGTCGATGCTGCTGCCGGAAGTGGTTGGCTTTAAGTTAACCGGTAAGATGCCGGAAGGCACCACTGCCACCGATCTGGTGCTCACTGTGACGCAGATGCTGCGGGCCAAGGGCGTAGTGGGCAAATTTGTTGAATTCTTTGGTGACGGACTGGCGCATTTGCCGCTGGCCGATCGGGCCACCATCGCCAATATGGCGCCCGAGTATGGCGCCACCTGCGGCTTCTTCCCGGTGGATGAGGAAACCCTGAAATATCTAGAGCTGTCCGGTCGCTCGGAGCAACAAATTGCCTTGGTCAAGGCGTACTGCCAGGCGCAGGGCCTGTGGCATGATGCCAGCAAGGAACCGGTATTCAGTGCCGTGCTGGAGCTGGATTTGGCCAGCGTTACACCGGCACTGGCCGGGCCCAAACGACCGCAGGATAAGGTCGCCTTGCCGGATATTCAGAGCGTCATGCAACTGGAGCTGGAGCAGCTGAAAAACAAACAGCAGGCCGTGGCTATTGCCGGTATGGAGCATGCGCTGAAGCACGGCGATCTGGTGATTGCGGCCATTACCTCGTGCACCAACACCTCCAATCCCAGTGTGATGATGGCCGCCGGCCTGGTGGCTAAAAAAGCCATTGCGCTGGGTTTAAAGGTGAAGCCCTGGGTGAAAACATCCTTGGCACCGGGCTCCAAGGTGGTCACTGATTACCTGGATAAAGCCGGTTTAACCAAGCCGCTGGAGCAGCTGGGCTTTCATCTGGTGGGCTATGGCTGCACCACCTGCATCGGCAACTCCGGCCCCTTGCCGGATGCCATCAGTGATGCCATAGAAGAGGGCAATTTAGCGGTGGCTTCGGTGCTGTCGGGCAACCGCAACTTTGAAGGCCGCATTCACCCACAGGTGCAAGCCAACTGGCTGGGATCTCCGCCTTTGGTGGTGGCCTATGCACTGGCCGGTACCATGCTGATCAATGTGACCGAAGATCCGCTGGGAGAGGGCAAAGATGGCCCGGTCTATTTAAAAGACATCTGGCCGAGCCAAAAAGAAATTGCCGCGGCGGTAGCGCTGGTGGACGGTGCCATGTTCCGCAAGCAATACGCCGATGTGTTTAGCGGCGATGCCCATTGGAAAGCGCTGCCGGTCACCGAGGATCGCACCTATCATTGGGATAACCGTTCGACCTACATCCAGCAGCCGCCCTTTTTTGCCGACTTTGGCCAGCCGGTGCCAATAGAACCCATCAAAGATGCCTATGTGCTGGCGCTGTTTGGCGACTCCATCACCACCGACCATATTTCACCGGCCGGTGCCATCAAGGCCAGTTCGCCGGCTGGGCGCTATCTGCAAGAGCAGGGCGTGGCCGAGCAGGACTTTAACTCCTATGGCTCGCGTCGCGGCAATCATGAGGTGATGATGCGCGGTACCTTTGCCAATATCCGTATCCGCAATCAGTTGCTGCCCGGGGTGGAAGGCGGCGAAACCAAACACTTCCCATCCGGCGAGCAACTGGCGATTTACGATGCCGCCATGCGCTACCAGCAGGACAAAGAGCCGCTGGTGGTGTTGGCTGGCAAGGAATACGGCACCGGCTCCAGCCGGGACTGGGCGGCCAAAGGCACCCGTTTGCTGGGGGTTAAAGCCGTCATTGCTGAAAGCTTTGAGCGCATTCACCGCTCCAATCTGGTCGGTATGGGTGTGCTGCCTTTGCAGTTTAGCGACGGGGAAAACGTCGAGGTGCTGCAACTGACCGGCCAGGAGCGCTTTAGCCTGCCAGAGCTGGGCGCGGATTTAACGGTTGGTCAGTTGCTGACGGTTGAAGCCAAAAACGTCGATGGCAAGGTGAAACGCTTTCAGGTTAAATGTCGCATCGACACCGACAACGAACTGCAGTACTT
>NZ_JAFIFQ010000121.1 GCF_020831925.1 Alkalimonas sp. | reverse complement strand
GTAAGCGTCCGGCGATCACAGGTTGATACTCTAATTTAAGTGTCCACTTAATTTTTAGTGGACACCTAATCCTTTAAATCGCGTCATCCGGTTGAGGGGTTAAGTCGATGTTCCAGGGCAGCAGCTCATCAATGCGGTTGATGGGATGATTGCCGATGCGCTTGAGTACCGCCGTCAGGTAGTCATTCGGGTTGATGCCATTGAGTTTGGCGGTGCCGAGCAGCGAGTACATCACGGCTGCGCGCTCTCCACCAGCTACTGAGCCTGCAAACAGGTAATTTTTCCTGCCAAGAGCAATGGGCCGCAACGAACGCTCTGCACTGTTGTTATCCAATTCAGCATACCCATTATTCACATAGGCCACCAGCGCATCCCACTGTTTCAGGGCATAGTGGATGGCCTTGGATATCGGCGAGCCTTTCGATAAGGTGCGCAAGGTCGCCTGCAACCAGGTATGGAAGCGCTCAAGGATAGGCTTGGCTTGTGTGCTCCGGAGCTGTTGGCGTTCATCCGGTGGTTGGCCGCGAGCCTGCTTCTCAATCGCATACAGCGATTGGATGGTCGCGATGGCTTCATCAGCGATAGGTGAAGGGCCTGTCTGGGTAATGTCGTAGAACTTACGGCGCACGTGCGCCCAGCACCCATGAGGTGTGACTTGCTGCTTGTACAACTCGTTGTAACCCGCGTAAGCATCGGCCTGCAGTGAGCCTCTGTACCCCTTTAAGTGTGCTGTGGGATGGATGCTTTTGCGGTCTTCACTGTATTGGAGCCAAACCGCTGGTGGTGTGGTATCACCCCAAGGGCGACCATCGCGCACATAGGTCCAGTAACGGCCAGTCTGAGTGCGGCCTTTCCCCGGTGATAGCGTCGGTGCGGTGGTATCATCTGCGTGTACATGCTGAGCAGCTTTGACATGGCGCCCAAGCGCATCGGCCAGTGGCGTGAGTAAAGCGCCTGTTTGTCCTACCCAATCAGCCAAGGTCGAACGCTCGATATCAATGCCTTCACGCCCCATCCGCTCAGCCTGGCGGTACAGCGGCTGATGGTCGAGGTATTTATCCACGATGACTTGGGTGAGTAATGCCGCGCTGGCCAGTCCCTTTTTAATCACACGCTCAGGTGCCTGCCCTTGCACCAAGGTATCGCAATGCTGGCAGCTGAACTTTGGGCGAACAATGCGAATAACCCGGTACGATGCCGGTACCACATCCAGCATTTCCGAGACATCATCACCCATGTGGGTTAGTTGTCCCTCGCATGCAGGGCACTGGCATGGCGCTTCAACACGCTTTTCCTCACGTGGAAGCGCTGCGGGGAGCGAGACCCGGCGACGTGGTACAGCTTTTTCTTCTGGAGCCTGGTCGGTGAGCTTTGGGATAACTGCAGTTTGCATCTCCAGCTCTTCAAGCTGCAATTCCAACTGATGGATTTGCTTGTCGATATGTTCGGATGAGCGCCCGAAACGGGCGCGTTTTAACACGGCTAATTGATGGCGTAGTGTGGCAATAACGGTATCTTGCTGGGCAAGCGTTGCCTGCAGTTGAAGGATAATGTCCTGCAACTGTTTCGGGTCTTGTGGTAAGGGAGATGCCATCGTTTTCATGCGTTGCATGATACCATAAAATGACAGCTAACTCATTGATTAAATGCAGTTATGCTGCATTTTTTGGCGTGTTTTTTCGAGCAGGTGGACGCCAATCCAGCCCCTCCAGCAACAATGCCAGTTCGGCTTGCGTTAAGTGCACAGCACCGGTTTTTGCAGTGGGCCACACGAAGCGCCCCTGCTCCAGGCGCTTGTAAAACAGACACAACCCCTGTCCATCCCACCAGAGCAATTTCACCCGATCTCCACGCCGACCACGAAAGACAAACACATGGCCACTAAACGGGTCTTTCTGCAACACATGCTGTGCCATGGCCGCCAGGCCATCAAAGCCCTTGCGCATATCGGTGTACCCAGCACACAGCCACACGCGCAACTCATGGGAGAGCGTAATCATGACAACGCCGCCACCAAGTGCTGCAACATACCCGGTGTCGCTTCGTGCAACATCAGTTGATGGCCACTACGAAACGACACCGTTATTGCAGGCTTCGGCGTTGTCTGTGGTGCCTCTGCAGGCTGAGTAATGACCGGGAGAAATGGCATCGGTGCCTGTGGTTTCTCAAGCTCCCCTTTGACGCGCTTTACCCACAAAGCATCCCCGATGCTGGCTTCACGCACCCAGCGAAAAACTTGATTGGTATTCACATCGTATTTGCGCGCTAACTCGGATACAGACAGTGAGCGCTCTTCTGCTTGCTGTACAATCTGCCATTTGAATTCCGGCGAAAAGACCCGGCGCTGCTCAGGTTGTTTGGCTAAGGTCATGCATTTCTCTCACGGTTTTTACAGTGAAAGGTATGATGCGTGATCAGTCAGCAAATAAAAGATGTGATCGCCGGACGCTTAC
>NZ_JAFIFQ010000007.1 GCF_020831925.1 Alkalimonas sp. | reverse complement strand
CCTGCTCAATGTCCGATTGCAGAGCCGACATGCTAGCCTGCTCAGTGCCATGCAATTTATGTTCACGCTCTACTACTTGCAGCTTAGCCTGCAGTTGCTCTACCAATCGCTGCTGATCTTCCAGTTTACCGGGGATGGCATCCTGGCTCATGGCCACACGGGCACAGGCAGTATCCAGCAGCGCCACGGCTTTATCAGGCAGTTGCCGGCCATTAATGTACCGATGCGACAAATGCACTGCTGCCACCAAGGCATCTTCTGATAAATGCACACCATGATGTTGCTCCATAACTGGCAACAGGCCACGTAGCATGGTGACTGCTTTTTCAGGATCCGGCTCTTCAACTTTGACCACTTGAAAGCGCCGTGTGAGTGCCGCATCTTTTTCAAAGTACTTTTTGTACTCAGCCCAGGTGGTGGCTGCAATGGTTCTTAACTCACCACGTGCCAAAGCAGGTTTTAGCAAGTTTGCCGCATCGTTTTGCCCGGCCTGACCGCCACTACCTATCATGGTATGAGCTTCATCAATAAATAGAATCACCGGAACCGGTGATGCTTTCACTTCGGCAATCACATTTTTCAGACGATTTTCAAACTCGCCCTTCATGCCTGCACCAGCTTGCAATAGCGCCAAATCCAATACTCGAAGTGACACCGACTTCAACTTATCTGGGACATCGCCACTGGCAATACGCAGTGCCAAACCTTCAACTACCGCTGTTTTGCCCACACCAGCTTCACCGGTTAGTATCGGATTGTTTTGACGACGGCGGGTCAGAATATCAATCATCTGCCGCACTTCATAATCACGGCCAATGATTGGATCCAGTTTATTGGCCCGCGCTTGAGCTGTTAAGTCCTGGGTAAATTGATCCAGCGCGGGAGTTTTGCCATTCGTTGCTGCAACCGGTGAGGCCACTTGTCCATCACCACCTTGCTCTGTCGATCGTTGTTGCAGCTGAGGCCATGCAGTTAATAGCTGCGCAGTATCGAGCTTTTCCAGCATGGGAAGCCGACGTAACAGCAAAGCAGCCAGGCTTTCATCTTTTAATGCGCTGTAAAGTAAGTAGGCACTTCGGATCTGCTGATCACCAAACTCAATGGTGCAATTCAACCAGGTCTGGCGTAATAAACCTACCAGATTGGTCGAGATGCTTGGCAGGCTACTGTTGCCTGTCTTTAATCCTTCCAGTGCGCGCTGTAATTGCTGCCGCAGTTGATCCGGCTCAAGACTGAATGCGGAAAGAATTAACATCAAATCCCCCGCCTGCATGTCCAGCATCGCATCAAGCCAATGCTCAATTTCGACAGAAAAATGACTGCGGGATTGGCAACGCGCCGTTGCCGCCTCAAGTGCCTGCCGGCAGACTGGGTTTAGCTTTTCAACCAAGCTTTTCAGGGATGTATTGGACATAGTAATTTACCTTAATGATCATGTTTGCGTGTTAGCCGGAAACTGACATGCGTAGTAGAAGCAATCCTGACATTTGCGGCCATTAGCACGCCTCCCATCCCTAACTGACTTTGCCCATCCAGACTGGCTACAGGGAAATCAGCTATCCGGGCTTTTAATCGAACCCGGCATTGCATGGATGGCTCCAGATAGTGACTAAGAAGTTGTTGCATACGCTGATAACCTGGCTTGCCAGGTAATAGCGACTGAATTACCGGAGCGTCGGCCCGAATGGATAACTCCACTACCGAGCTAATGTCCCAGACTTTGCTGCCAAGCAGGCTGGATCGGCCCAACTGACCATATTGCCCGTCTGGCTGATGGAAGCTTGCTAAGCGACTCTGCTCTGCAGTTGCCAGATAGATCCAACGACCGGTCAATGGCATCACCTCGACGTCGGCAGATAACAAATGACTTAACTGCTGACTTAATTGCTGCGCGCTTGGCACACTTCGGGTGTAAAAGCCGCCATAGAACAGGCAAGGATCGCTTTCCTGGCCTGTGAGTTGCTGCAGAACAAAGCTAAATGGGTCGACCTTTTCGGGTGAAGCTTGGTATTGACAGGCAAAACGGTATTTTTCCCAGGCGCGGTAAAACAATGAAATCAAGCGATGATTAAAGAGATCAAAAAAATCACGCATGGTTGGATCTTTTTGCTTTAAGCGTTCAAGCACCAACTCACTATAATGGATAGGCAAAACACCACTTGGACCGGTCAGGCCAAAAAAGCTAACCACCAGCTCAAAGGCTGCCAAGCTAGCATCCTGACAGGCTTTTTGCTGGACTGCAGTAATAGCACTGCCAGGAAAACCAAGATTTTGCACGGATTTAAACCGTATAAGCTCATCGCGCGGAAAGCTATCACGTCCCACGCCATGCCAATGCTTCTGCTCAGCCCCGAGTTGCTGCTCAATCGCATACACAGCCTGATAAAAGTCCATATCTGCTGGATTGATGGTTGCAGGCCAGACACTCATAACAGCACCTTGTTACCGACCCTGGCTGGCCAGGTGTGATACCGCTGCTCATGTTCTTTGAGCTTAATCGTTAACCGTGTGTAGGAGTTGATTGCGGCAAACTGAGCAAAGAAGTAATCCAAGACAGAAGCAAAAAAGAACACGCTGCTACCTGCATAGGCAGCTTGGGTCATTTCAATCAGAATCTCACTGCCGCTACATACAGCAACGCGGCCGCCATCATTGACACGTGCAGTACCAGGGGTAATGCGTACTTTGTGAATGCCGTCAATTAATGCTTTGGACTCGGGGGTGCACCGAAAGTCATACAAACGAAGCGTTTCTTTGAGGCGCTGCTCAGCATCCTCCGCGGTGAAATAGTTCAGGGTTAGGTGTTTTACCAGTTGCCAGCGGCTGCTATCACCAAGCGCTGGTCGTATAGGCATGGTAGGAGCCAATAGGCAGCGGCTTTGCTTGATCACATCTGCATGCTGCCTTATTTGGAATCCAGGCTCGCCACCACCAAAAGGCAAATGACTTGGCAGATTCCGGTTGCTGCATAGGGCAGTGACCTGAATAACTTGATCATTCCGCCCACTTTGCCCCTGACTATGTTTGAAGTTTCGATCAACCAAAGAAAGAAAAACTTCCGTCCCCGCTTCACTGAACCCTCCGGCCCAGTCAGCAAATTCACGCCGACTATGCCAAAACATCGTTTCTTGCTGAATATAGTTTGGGTGCCCCTGACTGTAATAAGGATGTACTGTGGTTTTCTGTCCGTCGGAGTCGAGTATTTGTACCTGTGCTATTTGCAGCACTTCACAGATATCGGCATCGAGGTACTGAGGAGCAAGCCGATATTCATAATGAGAACGCTCCAGGTTGATCGGCTCGAGTTTTTGTTCAAAGATGTTCAAAACCGGGGTGCAACCAAGCAACAGACTATCTTTCGTGATATGGCGCTCTAATTCCGAGTTTGCTTCACTGAAATACAGATAGAGATAGCAGCTACTGGCTTTCTCCGGCCATGCCTGTTCTAAGCCCGCAAGCTCGACGAATAAAAACTTCTCTGGAAAAAGAAATTGCTCAACCAGCAGTCGATAACCATTGAAACTGCGATCTGTGTAGGGTACCACCCGCTCTGCATCATCAAAACCAATCGCCTTCAATTGATCCGGGGCGAGATAAGATACATCGTTAGGGCTATCTTTTGCTGCAATGCCTATACGAAGCAGTTGCCGGTTGAGCATTTCGTACAAGCTGTACACATGGTGCCGTTGACCATTTAAGTAAAAGCGTAACCGGCCAACACCGAGCTCATTGACAGCTGTACCATCAAATTCAGTCGTTAGTTGCAACCGTAACAGTGCTTTAGCAGACTGATGACAAGGTGGCTGAGGTGCATTAAACGGGCTGTTCTTGAACTCCGCATGTTCAATGGTCATTGGCCAAACTTCGGTATCGTAACATGAACGAAAAATGCATGACTTCATACCATCAACTTTGGTTTTGAACTCTGTTCCTCGTTTGATGGTGATACCGGAGTCTGACAGATTCTGAGAGGTTAATTGCAGTACAGAAAAAGACGGGATCGGTGCCTGATAATCAGGGTACAACTGTCCCAGTAAAGCATCGGTCAACTCAGGAAAACTATCATCAAGTTTTTGACGGATCTGGGCCGTTAACAGCGCGAATGCTTCAATCAGACGTGAAACATGGGGATCTTCCACTTGCTCATCACTGATCCGAAGCCGACCAGCAACCTTGGGATATTTTTCCGCAAACTCGCTTCCCATCCGGCGAATAAAGGTTAGTTCCCGATTGTAATACTTCAGTAGATCTTCGTTCATCAGGCAGACTCCACAATTCTAAGGCCCAAATTGACCGGTTCGACCTCTGAGTCAAACAACACATGCTCTGGTTCAGGATCTGCATGCAACAGAGCCTGAATTCTCAGGCGAACAACCCGCTCAACCTCATTGCGCGGTTCCAGAGGGATCACTTCAACATCCACAAATCGTGGCTCGAACCGGCGGATAGCCTGCTCGACGGTTTTACACAGTTGTTCGCGGCCATGCTGAGAGTCCACCACCATGACTGAAAAATCGGGCAGCCCATAGTTCATCAGGCTTTGAGGTAGCTCGGTAAACTCTTTCGGCCACAGGTTCCATTGCACGCGGGTGTTCAACAAATTTTGCAGATCTCTGCGGACACTGGCCCGCAAAGCCCTGAGATCAAAGCCACGACGTACACGTTTGGCCTCTTTCTCCCCCGGTGCTTCGTCAATTAAGCGATCGAGCAGTGATTGCTGCAGGGGTTGTTTGTTGCGAACTTTAGCCACAATTCTTGGCTCAATGACTTACGACAGTAAGCGCATGCCATTGACGCAGTTGTGTTAAAGGCATGGCTTGATCATTTACCAAGAGCATTTTCTGTCCAAGGCCTGTGACCAGGTGGTCACCATGCTCGTGCCAGTCGGTTTCTCTGCCCAAACGGCTTAATTCTTTGCTGCTGGCGATATAACAGACCGGTAAGAAAGCTTCCCCCTGAGGGCCATCAACGATGGAGATATTTACCCGGCGCCAGGCCATGTCAATGATGGATTTTACTGGTTGCAACTCTAGCGACTCGATTTCGCTGAACTTGGCTAAGTAGAACTTACCATCCGTTCCTAAGAGCTCCAGGTAGCCAGCTAAGCTATCATCGAGGTCCCGGATTTCTTGCACAGTCTCACCATTGAGCTCAAACTGGGCTGGCTGACGCAAAGACTCAAGTTGTTGTGCAGCCTGCTCCGCAGCTGCGATCTGTCCCTCGCGTAATGCAAGATGCAATGACAGCAAAGCTTCAAAACTTGCATCCGCTTCAGCAAACAATGTGGCGGTCATGCCGCCCTGATAAAAATCCTGCCGTGCGGTTTGGGCGCGGATTAACTGTCGTAAGTTGACGGCTCCCATCAGGCAATCAGGGTGTTGACGAACCATCATGTCAAGCTGTTGATCTGCTTTTTCAAGCTCTCCGAGTACACACAGCAGCTCGACATACATCGAACGCAAATCAAGGGATAAGGGATCATCTTTTAATAAGGTTTCCAGACGTTGTCTGGCCTCGAGCAAATGCCCCTGAACAATACTTTCTTTTACTTTTTTCATGACAATCACCTTAAGATTTATTCGTTTGTTGTGGAGATAACTCAGCAACCAACTTCACAGTGGTCAGCATTTGCTCCAGTTGAAAATGAGGCTGTAACTGAATAATGGAGTAGTACTTACCTGGTTGGCCGGGCTTTTCCCTGACCTGAATTTGCGCATTTCTAAGTGGATGTCGGGCCCGAACCTCATTCGAAGCATCTTCAGTAGCCGTGGTGTACTGATAAAGCCAGCGCTGCAACTCTTGCTCACACTCTTTTGCAGTTTGATAGCCACCAACTTTGTCACGGCCAATCACCTTGATGTAATGAGCAAAACGGGAAACACAAAGAATATGCTGCAGCATGGTGGATAGACGTGCATTGACATCAGCTGCAGCCGTGTCATAACGTTTGGCACGCTGTACCGATGAGTTGCTGTAAAATGCATAGATGTCGCTGTAGGGAACGGCACACAAAGGGATGAACCCATTGTCTGCCAGCTCAGACTCGAAACGATGGCCAATCTGCAGGTTTACAGCAGGCATCGCATGACGTCTTTGTAGATCGGTGCTGTAACAGCTTCTCGGTAATTCGTTCACCACACCAAAGTTGTATTGTCCAGGTTTCATACCACGGATTTGAGCAAACCACCCCGACTCAGAGAAAGCACGAATCAATACAGCGACAAAAGCATAACCAGCATTACCCCATAAATAGTCCTTGGTGGGATCACTTAACTGTTCCTTGAAGCGAAAATGATCGCTGCGCTTACCGTTATCGCTATAAGGGGATCGCATCAGTACCTGTGGCATAACCAACCCCAGAAAACGGGTATCTTCCATCTCTCTTAGCTGCTGCCATCGGATGTATTCAGGTTGCTTGAACTGGCTGGAGATATCCTGTACTTGACCAAGTTCAGAAAAATCATTCACACCAAAAAAAGCACTATCGACTGCAGTGATGAAAGGTGCAAAGGCTGCAGCGCTTGCCTTCGCTATTTCTTTTAAAATATCAATGTCGTGGTACAACTGACCGGGACGAATGGTATGGCTTAGTTGGTAGTCTCCAAGGAGCACGCCGAACGGCTCACCACCCGGCATATCAAACTCATTTTCATACACCAACTTAAAGAATTCGCTTTGGTCAAAGTCAATGGCTCGGTTTAAGTCTCTACCCAATTCACTCCAATTCAGAGACAGCAATTTAACTTTGACTTTTTGCTCTCGGTCGTAAAGCTCTGCCTGCTCAACCAAATAGAGAATACCGCGCCAACTTGCTTCCAATTGCTGCAGTGCGGGATGATGTAATATGGCGTTGACTTGGGCATTTAACAGTAGGTCAATAGCTGCAATGGCTTTACTTAGACGCAACAAGAGCTGCTCTACCTGAGCAGGTCTTGTCGCTTCAATATGATCTGCCCAATAGGTAGCGGCTGCTACCGGGTCTTGCTCATGCAAAAAGTACAACAGTTTACTTTGCATGGCAGACTGATCAAAGCGATGCTTCTCGTGGTCAATTTTATCCGATGAGTGGCTAAACACCTGCTCATCAATAAAGTTCAGGGCCGCTCCAGCACCACTATTCACTTGTTGTTCAGCGGAGAAAAGCATACTGCACCTTAATGGCTGAGAAACATGGACTGATTGCAATGCCCATTGAAGTTCCTTTTCTGCAAAGATCCATGCAAGTGGAGCCTGCGGACAGGCTCCACCGAGACTAGCTTAATTTCCCATTTCAGGAATTTTAGCCACCAACCGTAAAGAGGTGGTCAGTTCTTCCAATTGCAACCAAGGCCGTAACCAGGCAACTGCGTTGTAGGCTCCCGGCTGACCAGGGATTTCTTTGACTTGCACTTTGGCGTCAGCCAGCGGATAGCGAGCCCGTACATCCTGCCCACTGCCTTCTGAAGCGTTCACATAATTAAGGATCCAGCGGTTCAGCCATACTTCCACATCCTCGGCTTCCATAAAGCTGCCAATTTTGTCGCGTGCCAACACTTTGAGGTAATGTGCAAAACGGGAGGTAGCCATCAAATATGGCAAACGTGCAGATATCGCAGCATTGGCCGTTGCTTCCGGGCTGCCATATTTCTTTGGCTTTTGCGCTGTTTGTGCACCAAAGAACACCGCATAATCGGTATTTTTATAGTGACATAAAGGCAGAAAGCCCAATTTTCCCAGCTCGGCTTCACGACGGTCTGTGATGCCAATTTCAGTCGGACACTTCAAGTCAGGATCGCCATCATCGCTCAAGAACACATGAGTCGGTAACCCTTCCACTTTACCACCGCCTTCAGCACCACGAATGGCAGTACAGAACCCGTATTTAGCAAACGCTTGCGTCAGACGGGTACCAAGCACATAGGACGCATTCATCCAGCAATACTTATCATGGTCGGTTGTGACCGCAACACCTTTCTCTGGGTCAACTTCAAACTCTTCGTAGCCAAACTCATCAATTGGGCTGGTGGCAGCTCCATAAGGCAAGCGAGCCAGAGCTCTTGGCATGGTCAGTGTGACAAAACGGGAATCTTCACTTTCGCGGAAAGAACGCCACTTAGTGTATTCCAAAGACTCAAATATTTTCTCCAGATCTCGAGGCTTCGATAGCTCAGTCCAGGAGTCAAAACCAAACAGTGCTGGCGATGCGCTGCTCAGGAAGGGGCAAAAGCCTGCTGCAGCAACATTTGACATGTAGGTTAAGGTCTCAATGTCTTCTGGATGATTGGTAAACTCATAATCACCAATCAGTGCACCATAAGGCTCTCCACCCGGTGTGCCGAACTCTGACTCGTACACTTTTTTGAAGGTTTGGCTTTGATCAAACTCAACCGCTTTACTTAAATCTTTGTACAACTCACGCTTATTGATGCTGATCATACGAATTTTTAACGAGGCGCTGGTTTCAGAGTTCATCACTAAATGATGCAATCCGCGCCAACTGCCTTCCAGCTTCTGAAAACCATCGCTGTGCATAATGGCTGCAAGCTGCGAGGAAATGAGCTGGTCAATTCGCTTAATCGCCTCATTAAATGTCACAGTTAGGTTTTTATTCCAGCTGACTGTGCCTTTCAATGCTTCTTCAGTCAGCGTGCGCAGCAGCTCTTCTGCCCGGGATGAGTCTGTTTGCTTGGTTGCACCAATCGCTTGTTCAAGCAAAGATACCGCCGGTTGCTCAGTGGTCTCATGGGCTTGCGCCAGAGTTTCCGTACTCATGTTATTTCTCCTCTTCAGGCGCTAACTCATTGGCCAGCTGTTGAAGATCGCTCTCGTTGTTCAGAACTTTCTCCAGAATATTTTCAAGCTCTTCGGAGCGATCAATCTTGGTCATCAGATCACGCAGCTTATTTCTGGTAGCCATCAATCGCTCAAGAGGCTCCACCTGATTTACGATTGCGGCAGGCTCAAAGTCACTGATGGACTTAAACTGTAGATCTACCTGAAACTCAGAGCCATCGTCGGTCAGTTTATTCTCGACTTTAAATGACAACTTTGGGTTCATGCGCTTGAGCACATCATCAAAATTATCGCGATCAACCTGAACAAAACGGCGATCTTTCAGCGGTTTTAATGCATCTGTATTTTGACCTGCAAAATCACCCATCACGCCTACCACAAAAGGAAGTTCTTTTTGAACCACAGCTCCCTCAGTTTCGACATCATAAGTAATATGCACCCTGGGCTTACGTACCCGGGATAATTTACTATGAATGCTTTCCATCACATCTCTCCTTTGCTGTATAAACGTGCCAGGTAACGCAGTGTAATACCGTTAACTACCTGAGCCTTTATTGATACCGGTTAGCCGGAAAAACTGATTCCGACTGGTGTTATCGTCAATGAGCTCTTGCAAGAGCTCTGGCAATGCCAAACCACTCCAATGAATAATTTGCTCTAACGCATAGGACATTGGCGAATGAGGTTCGGTTTTGCGAAAAAAATCCGCCGCATCCTGCAACGACTGAATCACTTGCTGGCGCGTCTGCACTTGTTTGCTTACAGTGCTTACATTGTTTGCACCTGATACAACATCTACACTCACCTCATCCAGCAACTCTTCCTGTTCAGCATGGAAAGCAGCAAGCTTGTTCTTCGCCAGATACTGTACTGTGTCTCGGCACTGCTGAATCGCTTTCAAGATTGAGCTGGTCGGTTGCGGCATGCCACTCATGGCGGAGTCCATCGACGTCGAAAGCTCAGTGAAAGCTGCAATAGCCAGGTCTATGTTATTGAGTAACGTTACAAAGTGTTCTGCCGGTGTTTCTGCGACTATCTGAACGATAGCCTCCAGGCTGATACTATGTTCCGAACGTTGTTTTTTACTGTCTTCTTTACGTGACTGCTCATTTGCCCGGATATATTGCCAGGTGGCAAAACTACTTTCCGATGCACTGACTACCAGAGGAACACTTAGAATGGGTGAAATTAACGCACCATCACCCTCATACCCATTTAAGCCAACTAAAGGCGCTATGCGTGTTTCCAGGCCATCTTCATCAGGCTGCGGATACAGATCATCCCAAAATTTCTCAATTAACACGCGAGCACAATCAAAAGAGCGTGCCAGACCTGCAAATCCAGACGTGCGGCAAAGTGCTTCAATCAGCCATGCCGCATACTCCAGATCTTTTGCTTCGGTACAAAGTGCATCAAATATATCTTCAGCCAACTGCATCCACTCGCTCAGCATCGGCGCTGACTCGTCATCACTCATCAGTGCTGAACGTTCAGCATCACGCAATGAGCGTCGCTTATCTTTCAATTGATAATAGCGAGAGCCCGGCGATACATCAGCGCGAGGATCAGTGCCACAACGAGCGTCCGACTGGATCTCTTTGGCAATTGAATCTAGCTTTACAAAATCACAATCTATCATCAAAGTTCACAATGGCATGACTATGGACACAAATATACTCCATGCAGGCTCATTTTAAAATATCTAATTAACTATAATTTACCTTTTGAGGTATACAGGAACCGTTTTATTACACTCCGAGCTAATATAGTTATCAGTTATACAATGAGAATGAAGGTTGTTTACTTTGACGAGTATGCAGGTAACATTATCTCTTGCTCCCGCAACCAAAGACATATGAATCAAAGCTCTGTTTGCTGCTTCAATATCCGTATGGTGCAGGTAACTCTGTATCTCGGCATCGGAGAGCTCTTTGTTCAGACCATCGGTGCAGAGTAGAAAAATATCACCTGGCTCAATATCGCCACTCAAAGATGCAATACTCACCTGTCCTTGGACACCAACAGCACGCGTAATTACATTGGCAAGCTCATGAGTTTCAGCTTCTTCAGCTGCAATAATCCCTTGATCGATCATGTCATTTACCTGACTATGATCTCTAGTGATTTGCCGCAACGCATTATTACGCAGCAAATACAAACGACTATCACCAAGCCAGAATACGTGATATTGCTGACGATAAAACAACAAAACCACAACAGTTGAACCACCTAACTCGCCCTGATTATGTTGCTGGCAATACTCGACAACTCTCTCGTTTGCACGCTCCAAAGCAGTACAAATGGTTTCGGGCTTAGGTTCGTCGGTTTTAGCGACTTCTTCGTGAATTGTGGTAATTACCAATTGACTGGCAACATCTCCGGCTGCATGCCCCCCCATCCCGTCGGCTACCACCCAAACACCATGCTCAGGTAGCAACAAACACGCATCTTCATTCAGTTGCCGAACCAGTCCTTTGTGGCTTTGACCATGAGAAGTCACTGACATCATTGTTTTTGTTCCTTCGTTGCATGCAATGGCTTGATTTGCCAGCCTCGTTCAACCCAAAGTCCATCCAACATAGACGCATACTGACTAATCAGAGGCATTCCCTTCGAAATCAAACACACCGCATCTACATGCTCAGAGCCGTCAGTCCACCAGAGGCAATAATGACCAAACTCCTGCCGCAGTAGGCTGTGTAGTAATGCTGTAGTATCCATCGCTAAAGCACCGTGCAAAAGCCAGTTCCCTTTTTGCTCAGCATGACCCAGATGGTGAGGGGGCACTGTGCTATTCGGTAAGGAAAAAGCACATTTACTCAGTTCCGCACGCCAACTTTGAAAGTTAAAATCATCTTCCAGAGTCCGCAGAATGAAATCTTCAAACTGCTGACACCATTCAGATTGTATACGGCAGACAATGGGACTCTGTTGCACTGGCTTGGCTAAAATCAATGGGTAATGTCGTCCCACTTTATCAATGCTCGGTATCATGGTGCCAATAACAGGCTCGGGTCCACAGCACCCAGCGGATAAAGAAAAATGCCATACCGGGCTGGTGAGATAATAATCGAGCCAACTGGCTCCTAGCTGTTCTTTGCTGACCGCCAGAGCGGCACGCAGCCACTCATTCCAGCAATCATTGAACTCAATGCTCATGCCCTCTTGCAAAAAGTCACCTAACACGGGCACCTTGCCGCAGAAGCCTGCACCCGGTTTTATAAATTCACTGGACAACGGAATCCCTCCAGATCACTGTTCCAAAATGGGTTATTCACTGAGTCTGGCAGTATCTGGATCTGCGCTTTATTGCTTTGCTCTGACACATACAACAAACCATCTTGTCTGGTTTCCGGGCGTAGTCTGCTTTGTTCATCTAAGAACCGGAACCAGGACCATTCTCCTTCAATTCTTCGGCTCGCTGGCAGACCAGAGTTTGCTGGTGTAAATACCAAACGGGTTTGTTGGCGATTTCGGTCTCCGGGCCATTCGAAATGCTGGTTCCGTGGTGGCCCATGACGGTAAGACAACGACTGGCCATCGATTTCCAGCAACAAATGGGTAATGTGTTGATCCAGGAAAATGGGGCGTAGATTAAATCCAACACTCATGCTCTGACTGCCCTCATCAAAGAAAGCCTGTCGTATGCGATGAGCTCGCTGGAAAGTACGGAGCACAGATGGATTAATGCCAATATCTTGTTTAAAACTCCATTCAGCTCGCTGCATATTAACGAACGGACGTAGGTACTCATTGAAGAACTCATCAAGCGTACCACCGTAGCCAAAAAAACGTTCGAAGTCCCTGATTTTTATTTCTTCTGAGCTTGCTCGATTGATCGGATACCTGTTCGCAATAGAGCGATTAAACTCAGTCAGAACAGTACCCCGCCATGCTTCATTGATATGCTGTTTACTGCCTTCTGCAATCAAAACTGAGCTACCAGAATAGATCTGACTGACCCAGTCACTAAATGGCGCTGGGATATCTTCACGCAATCTGCGCAAGGTCAGATTCATCTGATTACTGTCTCGATTTTGCAATCGGTTCATGTAAGCCTGACGAGCCATATTGCCAGGTTGATACAGCTGCTCCAAAAATTCATGGTTGGAACGCAAAACATTTGCCATATGGTCAAAGTGCTCTGCTTTAATCGTCAGCAGCGAAGAAAATGCGGTTTCTACTTCCTGGCCTGGTAACTTACTGCTTAGACTTGGCAGCTCATCTGGTAATAGCCGACTCATGCGACTGTACTGCGATGAGAATTGAGTTCGAGCAACGCGTCCGGCGACATCGGCAGCAAGTTGTATTTCTTCAGAGTCCGGCTGATCAGTCAGTTGCACCTGACTTTGAACCGCTTGAATGATGCGCTGTATGGGTTGTTCATGTCCACTCAAGGTTCGTGTGACAAACAAACCATGCTCTAGAGTATCGAACGAAACGATGCTGATGTCCTGGATCAATGCCTGCCAATACTGGATGTAATCCTGGTAATACTTTTGATTCACCATGGTAGTAAGCGCACTGTCTACTTGCCGGGCATTGATAGTTTCATCTTCACCATAGACCCAACTATCCTCCATCAGCTGGCGGATAATCCGGTTTTTCTGTACGTTGAACAAACCGTGAAAACCCTGATAAGTGAATAACCCCGGGATGCCTTGCTGAAGAGACTGGCCGCTTTTTCGTGTAACTACACGCAAGCTATCTGAGCCCAAAACATCAGCGAGCGTGAAGTCCGGAATATGACTTTGCAGCAACTCAGTTTTGATGCGTTGATAGGCTCTTTCCGCCAAAGGTACATTCATCAGATCTTCTCGTACCTGGCTCACCAGAACGCTGTCATAAGTCAGGCCGCTGACTCCCCCTTGCAAATAGGCTTGCAGATGAAGCTCGAGACTGAGGCGCAATTCAGCATGCAACTCTGAACTTAACTGACGACTCAAGTACAAGCGGAACCACTCCTGAATATGCTCCGCATCAAAGTGAGCTGGTTTAAAGAGCATTAAATAACTGCGTAATGTTTCATATAAATAATCCCGATGTTGTGCGTTCGATTGCATTTCATCGGCCAGGGCTTTGGTAAGAAATGGACCAAAATCTGCAACCAAAGCATTCTGATAGGCTCTGCGAGCTGACTGTCCTAACTTCCCACCCTGATAGAGCCCCATATCCTTTGGTCCACCTTCCGGTAAACGACCGTCATAGCCTGCAGGTAAAGCCCGAAGAACTTGCAGGCGCTCATTCAGTGCATAAAGATCGTCAGATACACTTTGCTGAGAAGCACCGCTAGCCTGATATTGATTCACTGCATCCGTGACCTGTGCAACCAGCCCCAGATTCCACTGGTAACTTTTTAGCCATAAGGTTGATAACAGCACCGTACTGAGGGCTGTTACTGCAAGCACGCCATGGCGCAACCACTTAACTTTGGTGTGGTGTCTTAAATTTACGGAAGCCAGCTCTCTTTCCGGAACAATGATACTTTCAAACAGCTTCTTAATGAAAAAGCCCTTGCCTTCACCAGTCAGTTGGCGCTTAGGCAATTCTGCCAGCTGCAGGTCATGGCTGAGCTGTGGGCTTATCTGATCAATAGGGATGCCTTGCTGCGTTGCGCTAACCACATAGATGCCCCGTAACATAATGGGCTTTTCGAACGGGTTGGGTGAAAATATTTCTTTGAGGAAATCATCGGCTGCACTTTGTGCACTGCGAAGCTGGCGCGGGAATTCAAAAATTGCACTGCGATTTTCGACACCATGCTCGTATTGCAGGCGATTAAACAATCGCATCTGTAAACGTTTTAGCATGGTGTGAAACTCTTTATTAAAGAGTGCTATCTCGCCCTGCTCACTGGAAGATTGCTCTGGATGGAACGTCATGCCCCATACCTGCTCGGTCTCTTCTGCAGACAGATCGTCAAAAAACTCTGAAAAACCAGCAATCAGATCTGCTTTGGTCAACAGCACATAGACCGGGAATGTCATACCAAGTTGATTTTGCAGCTCCTGAATTCGCTGCTTAATTGCTCTGGCATGCAAGTTGCGTTCTGTTCTCGTTTGCTTAAGGAGCTCGGAAAGGCTGGCAAAGACAATAACGCCGTTTATAGGGCGTTTAGGACGATACTTTCTTAGCAAGCCAAGAAAACCTTTCCAGGCACCGGCATCTTGCTGATTGTGACTATCCTGCGTTGTGTATCGGCCTGCGGTATCAATGAACACTGCTTTATTGGTGAACCACCAGTCGCATTGACGGGTACCACCAATGCCTTCAATGGAGTCAATTCCCATTTGCTCACGAAGCGGAAACTCAAGGCCAGAGTTATGTAAAGTGGTTGTTTTGCCCGAGCCCGGAGGGCCTATCAACATGTACCACGGTAAGTGGTAGATGTCTTTATTTTGGCCAAAACTGGCATGCTTCAAAATATCCAGTGCTTTTTGGATACGCTCACGCAACACTGCAATGTCATGTTGCGCTACCGAGCTTTGCTGTTCACCCAGCTCATTATTAAGCAGCTCTTCGACTGCCTGATGATGGGTATGCCGTTCACGGATCTTGCGAATGTAATACCAAGCTCCCCAACAAATGATCAACACTAACAGGGTAATGATTCGTGCACTGACGGATGCCAGCGGTTCATAGCCGGCAATAGCTACCATCGGGCCTCCAAACCATATCAACAAAACAACCGCTGCCAAACCCAACAGTGTGATAAACCAGCCCTTTCGGCCGATACGCACCAATGTATGCCAAAACCTACTTAAACGCATAATAAGGCTTCCTTTCCTGCTTAGTTTGGTAATAAATCGATTTCAACCCGACGGTTACGCGCCCGGTTCTCTACTGAGTCATTAGGTACTAATGGGTCTACCTCGCCACGCCCTTCAGGCCATAAACGACCATGCAAATCTGCTCCAGCAGCTAAAGCGTCTGCCATCGAGTTCGCTCTCGCTAACGATAAATGCCAGTTCGAGGGGTAGCGCGTAGAAAAAATTGGCAAATCATCGGTGTACCCGTTCACCAAAATACGGCCATCCGACCCTTCCAATGATCTGGCGATTTTATGAACGACCGGTAGGAAGCCTTCGGTAATATTGGTGCTACCGGATGAAAACAACTGATCGTTACCGACGCGGATCCGCACCCGGTCTGAAAGCTCTATCACCTCTAATAGGTTGCGGTTAATCTCGGTTTGCAGTAGCAGAGATAAGCGTCTTGTTTCCTGAGACACCTTGCTGTTTGCTCTGGTTACAGTATCAACTTGCTCTGGTAACTGAACGAGGGTGACCAAGGCTCTGTTGACCTGATCAGAGCGTTCATTAATCAAATAGCTCAGGTACATATAACCACACAACAGAAAAGCGGCTGCTACCGAGCAAATCACCCATAACGGGAAATTTTTTTGTCCAGACTCAACCGCAAGAACCGATGAGCGCCAATCCGGGGTCAGTTCGCGCGGTGGTTCGCCGCGTTCAGCTTTAATGACTTTATACACGCGATCGCGAATTGCACTCAGTTGCTGATAACCTTGTTCAGCGACCCTCATCTTTCCTACAAAGCCGAATGACAAGCAGAGATACATCAACTCAATCAGTTGAAGATGAGCTTTCGGATCGGCTAAAGCACTGTCCAACAATGTAAAAAAGTATTCCCCACCAAAGGTTTCCTGATAGAAATTCGACAACAAGCTGTAAGCTGCCCAGTCGCTTTCACTGCCCCAACTGGTATTCAAAACAGCCTCATCAATAAAGGAACACAGGCAGTAACGAGCATTACGAATGGAATCACTTTCAACACCGCGTATTCTTAAACGCTGTTCGTAGTGCTCAATAAGTTCTATGCAATGCCCTTTTAAACCCATCACATCAGGATGAGAGGCTGTACTTCGAATAGGCTCAATCAAGGAAAACAAGTCACCAGCTTCTTCGATCAGTGGGTTATCACTGATCAACAGCGACTGTTGTCGTGGCTTGTTTGTTTGCTGAGATGGGCTGACCGCTGCCAGTACCGTTCTGTCAGAGTTAACAGCGGCAGCTTCGGCACGATGCTCCGTACTCTCTTTGGCTGGTTTTCGCCCACCGGGCCTTGGTTTGAGGACTGTACGATCCGTCATAACTAATCTTCCTGTTGTATCTGCGCTGACTATGACTTAATAGCCCAAAGTTCTACTTTTAGTCCTGGATAATTACCGGAAATGTGAAGCGCAAGCCCACCACTGCTCGCTAGTTTTTCCCAGTAAATGCTATTTTTTTCTAACTGGAAGTAGTGGTATCCCGCATGATAAGGAACTTGCCTCGGAGCTACAGGTAAACCTGTTACCGCAATACCAGACAACTGGTTATTCACCAATTCACGGATGTGTTCTACCGGACCAATTTTTATTCTTGCTGGTAGGTGCTTTCGGATGTCTTCGGTAGGAACATCGGCAGCAATGGCCACAATAAACTGGGCACTATCCAAAATGCCTTTATCTGTCAGCGCTGAGACCATGATGCCAAATTTACCCATCTTAAGTGGCAATGCCTGTGCCGTTTGCTCCAGTACCACACTCAATGTCTGATTCAGTAAGACCAATAAATTACCAAAAACCGTTGTTAGATCCTGATGCTGATAAGCGGGAAAAGACTGAGCACGCTTTTCTTTGGTGGTAAAGGTAGCCAGTTCGCCGGCTAAAGCCACGATAGAGCGATACAAGGTCTCAGGATGGGTTGCGGTGTTTTGTTGCAAATGCCGCAGCTCTGGCTCATAGCGATTAAGCATTTGTAACATCAGAAAGTCAGCAATCGAGTTGGCAGTTCCCTGCCCTTTGCCAATCCTAAGCGCTAAGGCATCTGCCCGCTGTTTAAGCATGCCAAGCACCTCGTCCAGAAAGCTGCATAACACATTGTTTTTCTGTATGTTAAGCATCGGAGGAATGTATTTTGTGTCCAGCTTAATCTCACCTTCCTCTGCAACCTCTTTAATCTTTGCCAAAGGAATGCTGATAAAGCCTCCCCTTTCCTGGCTCTCGCGCTTTAAAAAACTACGCACCTGAGCGAGCTGAATGGTTTCGACAGCAAGATCATCCTGAGTCGAGTCCATCACATCTGCATCAAAGTAAGCAAAGCGAGTAATATCAGCGCTACCATGCTCAGCAATATTTCGACCCGAGCTCTTATCCATGGCAATACACAGGTACACCAATTCATCACGGCAGGCTTTTGGTATTTCAATTGGCTCAGGAGCTGGCTCCACCAACGGCAACTCGAGTAAATACCCATCAGGTAAAATGGCATCCAACGAATTGACCGCAAATTGACCAAAGCGCAATTTATTTTGATCAATATCAATAGCCGAAAGCCCCCAGCCATGGGGAGTCAAGAGTTCACAGCTGCGCTGCAGCCGATGGTTTAGATAGCGTTCTTGTTGTTGAAAGTGCTGTGGCCGTAAGAAGATCCCTTCTAACCAGGCAACGCGATTTAACTGACTCATATCGTTATCCTATAGATTCGCTTCAGCGCTGCCGTCTTGCAGTATCATGTTCGCGGATATAGACCGCCAGTGACTCGATAAAGACGTATCTATTGTCGTAGCCGGTTGGTTTTACATCGACAACCGCACGCCAGCGCGCATTTTCAATATCACGATAAGCAACAATGACGCCTACAGCCTTGGTCGCAGGATGCAGCTCCATCCTGGATTGACTAACCTGCCCTGGCTCGAACACAAACTCATCCTTTTTTAATAAATCGGTTCTCAATACAGCCGCGGGATCGTCATACAGGGCAAAAAAATCCTGATTCTCAAATACTGTTTTAGACGCCAACTCATAAACTTTTACAATAACGGGAGAAGGTCGTTCGTTTTGGTCTGGGTTTAAATCATCAGCAACTCTGAAGTGCAGTGTTGTTGAAGGTGGAAAGGTTGAATACATCACTTGGCAGGATGACAAAAACAGCAGTGCTATCAGTACAGCTATGCCACGACTTAAGACTTTCATAAACACATCCTCACTAAGTTACTCAACGGATTTGATCGATTGCTCATAGGCATCAATAAAGTCATCACTAAAACCTCTTTGTGAGTTTTTGTTCAGTTGCTCAATCAATTCCTGATGGTACAGCTCATATATCGCCCAATACCGGGCTTTAACATGCAAACTGCTGATTTTATCCAAGACGCCACTGCCGACATCTTTGCGGCGAATGGCCTCTGGAGATAGCCTGTTCAACAAGGCCTCTGTGGAGGCGCGGCTTGCAGCGACCATAGCTTGTTCATGTTTATTAATATCCTGGAAGGCTGATAACACCGACTGTTTTGGTGTTAAGAAACCTGTATTGCTGTTCGCAAACAAAGTGTGGAAAACATCCTCAAAGCTTGCAGAGAACTTGAGTGGATTATTTTCCCGTGCTTGAAAGGTTGTTTGGTTCACACGTAATGTGTTTTTTATTTTTGAACGCGCACGCATCATCGCCATTAAACCATCGAGTGAGGCACGTAAAGCCTCACCGAGTTGTTGCCAACTTTGCTCTGATTTATTCAAAAGCGTCATTTGCTCAGCGGTCAATTGCAAACCACTCATAAAAGCCTGTATTTTTTTCTGTTCCGATACACTGAATGAATCATCAGCTTTCTGTGAAGAGGAGGCAGTAGCATCCATCTGCAAGCCGCAAGCCGAAAATGCCAGTTCAGAACTCTGCTCATCCTGACCATGCTGATGCTCGATATCAGTGGACCAATCATCCGGGATCAGTGGCTGGACATGAAAGAAATCATCTAATTGGGAATCCATACCATCGTCCGAAGCACTTACAGCCAATGCATCAACATCCGGAAGCATTACCCCATGAAAATCAGCCCGGTGTTCAGGCGCGGTGAGTATTGATGCTGCAGCCCCAACCGACTCCTGATGCCAGACATGACTCCCTGTAACTGTAGTGTCGACGGTCTGCCGCAGCTCCATTGCACTGACCTGCAGCTCGTAATCCCCAAGGATTAAAGTGTCATCCTGCTTTAAATAGCGTCGATTGCCCTTGCCAATCAAATCAGAGGAGCTATTGATAAAGAGGCCATTGGTTGAAAGATCTTCAATGTAAAAACCCTGGCCGTCAGAAGCCACAACAGCATGCATTCCCGAAACGATTCGCTCAGGATCAGCAAGTTGCCAGTTTGCTTGTTCGGAACGCCCGATAGTGCCACCACTGGCCTCAAATCGCATCACTGTCTTTAAACGGGGTGATAAACGGTGGTAGCTGACAACAGAAAGTTCAAGCCACATTCTGATTACCTCTTCCTTAAATGATCAGCCCTTCCAAGCGGATGGGTTGCAAGCTTGTGCACTGTTAAAAAAACCGGCTAATGATAACGATTAGCTGCATATTGGTCAATCGCGAAATTAACTATAAATTAATTAAACGGTTTATATATTAGCAAATAATGCAATCACTCCGAATTGATATTACCATCCCTGATTTTGAATACGCGCAGATCGCCTTTGGAGATAATTTCAGCAACAAATTTCAACATCTGTTCAGGTGAAGGTATCCTTTCGCTAGCAGTTATTCCTTGCGCGTAACGATAAATTTCAAGCAGGTTTTGCTGCCGGAAAACCGCTGGTTCCATTTGCTGTAAAAAATATTCGGCTTGTAAAGGGCACTGCAGTACAGAGTATTCACAGTCTGTAAGGTCATGGCATGTAAGGAGATCTTTGCTTACAAGGTAGCTGTTCTGCCACACATCATTCACGTAAATGCCACTGTAATGAGGGTTTGCTTGAGTAATAGTCATAATGGCCTCGTAAAAACAGAATTGAATGAGTGCCTGGCTGAGCTTGCTGACAAAGGTTCAGAGGCGCTGGATCGCTGTTCGCCCTATACTAACAAATTTACTTTATAGTGAACAATTGATTGAATATAGATAATTAAGTAAAATTTATGGTTAATGCGGTTTTATGGCTGAATAGGTTTACAACAAGGAAAGAAACTAACCATGACAAGTACAAGTCCTGATAATGATATAATTGATACAGATCAACCTATTAATGCTGATCTTTCGTCAACTCTGACCGAAAACTCTATCGATGCATCGCAAGGAGGTAATGCTGATCGGACACAGCTAATCACGACAACCGCACAGCAAGCCGCTTCTTCTACAAGCTCTCATCTACAAGCTGGCTCGATGCTGCAGCAGCGATACTTAATTGAAAACCTCCTTGGCTCAGGTGGGATCAGTCATATTTACCGGGCGAGGGACACATTTCTCGAGCAGGCAGGCATTCCAGAGCCCTTTGTCGCAATCAAGGTGTTACAAAAGCAGTTTGTTGATCAGCCTGAAGCATTGCAGTTGCTGTTGCAGGAGGCGCGGAAGACACAACAACTTGCCCATCCAAATATTATTCGCTTGTTTGATGTAAGCTCTGATGATGGCCACTTTTTTCTGGTGATGGAGTATCTGGATGGCGAAACCTTGGAACAAGTGATCAATCGCTACAAACCAAAAGGATTACCCTTTAAATTTGCGCAAAAACTGTTAGAACAAATTGCCGACGGTCTTGCATACGCCCACCAGCAAGGTATCGTGCATGCTGATTTAAAGCCAGCCAACATTATGCTCGATAGGAATGGTCACGTAAAACTGCTTGATTTTGGCGTTGCCCAAAAACTGCAGCAAAATATTGACATTTATGCGGCACAAGAACAGTCTCAAGCAACACCAGTCAATGGGTTTACTCCAGCTTATGCCAGCGCAGAGCTATTGCAAGGCCAGGCTCCTACTCCGTCTGATGATGTGTATTCCTTTGCCTGTCTGGTCTACGAGCTCTTAACCAGCAAACATCCATTCAGCCGTGTGCCTGCAGATAAAGCGCAGCGTGAAAATAAAAAAGCCAGCAAGCCAGCTCATTTGAACTCATTGCAGTGGTCAGCGCTTCGTCGTGCTCTGGCGTTCGATGGCAGTCAACGCACCAGCTCCGTGCGTCAACTGATGCGTCGGCTGAAACGACCGGTGTGGCCTCTGGTTGTGGGAACCGCTGCTGGCATTATGACAATTACTGCAGCCATTTCTTACCTCCAGGGACACCAAAATTCCCTGCAGGAATTGCAACGAGCCGTAAAGACACATCAGGAAACTTTGTCGTATCAAGCCAGCTTGATACAACTGCAACCGGCAGAAGTCCTTGAAGAGCTGGAAAAACTGACAGATCATAACCCCATAATTTCTTCCGGACTGCTAAATTTCCACACATCAGCCATGCTAAGTTACTTTGAGCAACAAATAGACGGCTTATTGAGTGAACGGACGGAGCGCTATCCTAACTACAGTGCCATTGAATACCTAAGTGATAAAGCCAGTCAACTCTACCCAGACTCTCATCAACTGGCAGGTGTACGCAACCGGGTTGCGCGTAGTAAACAAAGTTCTGTTGAGATACTGCAAAATCAACTCGCGGCAATGCTAGCTGCACAAAAATACAGTGCGGATGGTGACCTTAATAATCCATTCCAGGTGCTGGCAGACCTAAAGCGGATCGATCCCTCATACCAACCGCAACCCAATGAAGAAGCGGTCCAGCTCTTTCTGCAGGAATTTGAACAAGCGATGTCTGAACATAATGCAGCAAGGTTGCAAGAGCTGCTCGCCATCGGTCAGGCTGCGTTTTATCGGCTAGAGCAAACCCAGCCACTTATAGAGCAAGGCCTGCAAATGCAGTCTGCCATTGATACTATGGCATTTTACCAGCAGCAATTGCAGCAAGGTGCAGCAGCTGAATTCCCCTACGCAGCCGCTGAAGTATTTTATCAATACCGCTTCAATGCACTGGCAACCAAGCTTGAGCAAAGTGAGCGTCCAGCAGAAGTGGACGCTGTCTATGATCAATGGCAGCACTACGCAGCGATCTGGCCGAATGATTTTGAACTGAGTGTCCGTCTACGAAGACAATTGGCCGACAAGTACCTGGCACTATCAGGTGAATTACTGGAAACACATCAAGTGCGAAATGCGGAGCGCTTAATGCGCCGAGCGAATGAACTGATGGTGAGTGTGAGTGGATAAGGAAGCCACAGACAGCAACAACTCTACCTTCGACAGAGTTGTTGCTAATTTAGAGTGATTAGAGATAAACCAGTATTTCAATACGACGGTTTTGAGCCTGACCAGCGGCAGAGCTGTTATCGGCGATAGGTTCGTCTGGCCCCTTGCCGTGATATCCCAGTTTATCGGATTGAATACCCAAGCTCAGCAGATAATCCATTACTACCTTCGCTCTTTCTCTGGAAAGTTGCAGATTGTAGTGGTAATTTCCTCGGTTATCGGTGTGGCCCAATACCTCTAGAGCTTGGTAGTCAATATGATGCAACGCATTGCCCAGAGCCTCTAAAGCTAGCTTTTGCTCAGGAGTAATGTCTCTGGCAGCAAACTCAAAACTGGTGACTCCCGGGAAAGTGATTTTGAGTTGCTCTGCACTAAGCTCTTGCAATGAAATGTGCTGAAAACCATTCAGATTTTCAGTAAGTACTGAGCTCGGGCTTTGCGCATAAGCTGAGCTGTAAGCTTGTTCGGTTCCACTGCTACTACTCTGCATATTCGCAGCACAACCACCGAGAGCTAATGCACAAGCAACCGAAAGCGCAACACGTCCAAATGTAATCATAAAAAAACTCCTGTAAACTTAGGCTTAAATATTTTGCGAAATATATACATTTCTGTGCCTGATTTCAATCTTTGTCTTTGCTGTTATCGAACGTTGACTTGCATTGTCTCCAGGATTACCACAAGATAACTTTACTACGATGCTGTCTGCGCATGTTGCCTTGACAAAAGCCGACAGAGGCACGGCAGGTTGTGATGGATGAATAAAGAGAACCTTCCTATGCAGATTCTTCAACTTGGTGTGTTTTCGTGCGGTTTACTCTGTGCCTCAGCATTCATGACAGTTTTTGCCGCCGAGCCGCCTACAGAATTTGCTGCTGTCGCCAGCCCGGATCGCTATGGTGCCAGCACAGCGGAACGCATTCTTAAACAAGGTGGTAATGCGGTTGATGCTGCCATCGCCACCGCCTTTACCCTGGCCGTTAGTTACCCCGAAGCAGGCAATATTGGTGGGGGTGGCTTTATGGTGATTTGGTTTGAGGGTGAGCCTTATTATCTTGATTACCGCGAAACCGCTCCGCTTGCTGCCAACCGTGATATGTACCTGGATGATGATCGGCAAGTGATCGATAATCTGAGCCTGGTGGGCCATTTGGCTTCCGGTGTGCCAGGCACTGTCATGGGCATGTGGCAGGCGCATCAACGCTTTGGCTCCCTGCCCTGGGCCGATTTACTGCAACCTGCCATTGAGCTGGCTGAACAAGGCTTTGTGGTGCCCGATAACCTGCAGCAATATGGCGGCAGTGCACTGGAGCGCTATCAGGACAAAACCAATTTCGCCGATTACTTTGCGGACATGCGTGCCGGAGAGCTGTTTCAGCAGCACGAGCTGGCGGCAACGTTGCTCCGAATTGCCAAACAGGGAGCTGACGACTTTTACCAGGGCACAACGGCCGAGCTCATTGTAGCTGAAATGCAGCGTGGTGCAGGTTTAATCAGCGCCGAAGATTTAGCCAGTTATCAGGCCATTTGGCGCGAGCCGCTGGTGTTTCCCTGGCGTGATTACCAACTTATTACCGTGGCGCCGCCGAGCTCGGGTGGTATCGCACTTAGTCAGTTATTGAGCTTGAAGCAGCACCGGCAGCACGATTTTGTCGGTGTCGTACACAATTCCAAGCAGTATGTGCATTTACTGGCAGAAATTTCCAAGCGGGTATTTGCCGATCGAGCCGATTATCTTGGCGATCCGTCCTTTACCCAAGTTCCGCAGCAACAACTGCTGGCTCCGGATTATCTGGCGCAGCGAGCCAGTGAAATTAATTCAGCAGCCATTTCACAAACTGAGCAGGTAAAGCCCGGATTAGAATCAGCACAAACCACGCATTTTTCCATTGTCGATCATGCCGGTAATGCCGTCTCCAACACCTACACGCTGAACCTGGATTTTGGCAGTGGTGTTGTGGTCCGTGGTGCTGGCTTTTTACTGAACAATGAAATGGATGACTTTGCTATCAAGCCTGGAGTTCCCAATGCCTTTGGTGTGGTCGGTGGCGATGCCAATGCCATCGAACCAGGCAAACGAATGTTATCCTCCATGACTCCAAGCATTTTGGTACAGGACAACCAAGTGCGCCTGGTGATAGGTACGCCAGGCGGTTCAACTATTTTTACTTCAGTCTTTCAGGTGATCACCAACCTGTATGATTTTGGAATGTCACTGACGGAGGCCGTTGCAGCGCCACGTTTTCATCATCAGTTACTGCCCAAAGATCAAATTGCCATCGAGCCTTATCAGCCACTGAGCGACGACGTACAGCAACAGCTGACAGCTATGGGCTACCGGCTGCACTTGCAGCGCTGGAGCCTGGGTGATATCCAGGCCATTCAACGCACAACAGATGGTACTGCTGCGGTGGCGGACCCGCGAGGTCGTGGAGTGGCCTTACTGATTGAAGCGGCTAAACCAGCTCAGACTGGACCTTCTGTATCTGCAGCAGGCAGTACAATGTAAACATTCTCAAACAGCAGGTCATCGGGCTGGTCAGTGGCGGTTAACTGCACAAAGCAATCCCCTACCTGCTGAACTTCAAGGCACTGATCAATAGCAAAGACATTGTCTGTATGCGGTTTATCCCAACTGTTCAGTTGCCTGGCCTTTGCTTTTTGTTTGGCTTCGGCCCTGTCTTTGGCCACCACCAACAGATAGCGATGGTCTTCACCAAAGACCGCATCGTGGTAACCGCCCAGATTTAAAAAGAACAGCTTGTGCTGCTGGCTTACGGGCTCAGAAACGAGCTGCAGCTTAAAGCCATCGACAGCACGAACCCGCATCCAGGCATCCATATGCAGGCCTTGGGGCTCGCCAAACCACAATTGGCGCAGTTTCGGATAGGTTTGCTGCAACTGCTCGCCAGCCACAAAGACCACATCGTGCAGTTCGGTATTGGCTTTTGGATGAGAGCCACCCAACATCACCATAAACAGATCCAGTTCCATCGACATAGCGCTTCCCCTGTTTTTTGCGGCAGTATAGCCAGTTCTCGGCTTACTGCCAATTGCCAGCTTCAGGGTAAGTGCATGCGGATTTCGTCCAGACAAGTCGGATCTTCAATGGTCGATGGCACCTGCGGCGTTTTACCATCGGCCATCTCGCGCAGCACCTTGCGCAAGATCTTACCGGAACGGGTTTTCGGTAATTTCTGTACGATTTTGGCTTGCTTAAAACAGGCAACAGCGCCAATGTCTTCCCGCACCATCGCTACCAACTCCTGCTCCAGTTGCTCTGGGGAAATGGCACTGCCATTTTTCACCATCACCAGGCCAAAAGGCAGCTGACCTTTTAACGCATCGGCGATACCTATCACACAGCACTCAGCCACCGCCGGATGACGGGCAATGATCTCTTCCATCTCCCCGGTCGATAAGCGATGGCCGGCCACATTGATCACATCGTCGGTCCGTCCCATAATAAACACATAGCCATCCTCATCAATGTAGCCACCATCACCACTGCTGTAGTAGCCCGGAAAACTGGTAAGGTAACCCGCTTCAAAGCGGGCTTCATTGCCCCAGATGGTTTGCAGGCAGCCCGGCGGCAAAGGTAGCTTGATGGCGATGTTGCCTTGTTGATTAGCAGGCAGCCTCTTGCCAGCATCATCCAACACCTCGATGCAAAAGCCTGGCACCGGCACCGAGGAAGAGCCCGGTTTCACCGGCAAAGCTTCAATGCCCATAAGATTGGCACAAATGGGCCAGCCGGTTTCCGTTTGCCACCAGTGATCAACCACTGGCTTAGCCGTTTTGGCAAGGGTCCATTCATAAGTCGCCGGGTCGAGCCGCTCACCGGCCATAAAAATGCAGTGCAGCGCGCTTAAATCGTATTGCGCCAATAATTCAGCTTCCGGATCGTCTTTACGGATGGCGCGAAACGCTGTTGGCGCGGCAAACAAGACGTTGGCCTGATACTGCTGGCACAGACGCCAGAAGGCCCCCGCATCCGGTGTCATTACCGGCTTGCCTTCATACAACACCGTGGTACAGCCAGCAATTAAGGGGCCATAAACGATGTAGGAATGGCCCACCACCCAACCGACATCGGAGGCAGCAAAAAATACATCGCCAGCTTGCACATTGTAAATTGCGTCCATGCTGTAGTTGAGCGCCACGGCATAACCGCCATGATCCCGTACCACCCCCTTGGGTTTGCCGGTCGTGCCCGAGGTATACAAAATATACAGCGGGTGATCGCTAGCTACCGGCACTGCCCGTGCCGGGCTGGCATTGACTAAGGTTTGCTGCCAATCGTGATCGCGCCCTGGTTGCAGCTCAGCAGCTAACTGAGGGCGCTGAACGATTAAGGTGGCAGTTGGCTGATGAGAAGCTTGTGTTAGTGCTTTATCAAGCAGAGGTTTGTAGGCAATCACTTTATTGACTTCAATGCCGCAGCTGGCACTGATAATCACCTTGGGGGTGGCATCGTCAATCCGCACGGCCAGTTCATGGGCTGCGAAGCCACCAAACACCACCGAATGAATGGCACCAAGCCGTGCTACCGCCAGCATAGCAATCACGGCTTCCGGGATCATCGGCAGATAAATCACCACCCGATCGCCCTTGTCTACCCCAAGCTGCTGCAAGGCACCGGCACATAGCTGCACTTGTTGCAGAAGTTGTTGGTAGCTGAAGCTTTGCTGGCTATTGGTGACCGGGGAATCATAAATTAACGCTGCCTGCTCACCGCGACCAGCAGCCACATGCTGATCCAACGCCAAGTAACTGCAATTAAGCTTGCCATCAGCAAACCAGCGGTACCTATTGGCAGACAACTGTTCTAAAGCCTGAGTGGGCGGCTGATACCAGGGCAGTTTATTTGCCTGCTCTAGCCAGAAATTTTCGGGATCGGCCATGGCCGTTTGATAATGTGCCTGATAGCTCGTCATTGCCCTGCTCCATCCATACGCTGCTCGTTGTCCTTATAATTTATAAGGACTCTTTGCGTCACTGTACTGCAAATTGATAGCTTTGAAACTTAGACTATGGGCGTACTACTTTAACTGAAGCTGTGCCAGCACAGGAGCATGATCGCTGCTGTACGCATCGGTACTGTAGTCTGGCCTAATCAGATGTTTGTCGAAGGTTTGATAACTCAGCACATCGGCCCGGCAGGCCGGATGCAGGCTATCAAACTCATCCGATAGCAAGATATAGTCCAGCACCGAACCCTTGGAACCATAGTAATGAGTTGCTGGTCGAGCAGTGGGTATAAGCTGATGTTGCTTCGCCAACAGGTAGGCATCGTGCAAGCGAACCGGGTTCCAGCCAGATGCATCGAGCGCGCTGGCATTGGCCTGCTTTTGCCAGAGCTCACCGGCCTGGATGAGAATCGATAAGGGTGAGGATTCGCTGAGTGTATCATTCAAATCTCCCATCAACACCAGTGGCAATCGGTGCTGCTGCCGCCTGCTGCATAGTGCATGCATCAGCAGCTGTGCTTCAGTCCCCCGCTGTACGGTCGACGCCCAACGACCAAAAGTTGCCAGCAGCGGATTCTGGTGATCGTCAATCAATAAAGCAGGTTCAAGCTGAGGCCGCTTGGATTTTAAATGCACAACACAACAATCCAACGCGCCGAAGCCAGGCAACTGGACGGTTGCGCGTAATGGTTGACGGCTAAATTGCAAACCAGACAAACCTGCGGCATTAAGTAACCCATGATCTACAGCCAGGGCAGCACAAGAGCTCACTTCATAGCGCGACGCCAATGCCACCACCGGTTTATGAAAAATGTAATCGGCTATCAGCTCTGGCTGTTGCACCACCACAAAATAAGGATAACCCAATGCCTGAAGTTGTTGTTTCAACGCTTCGCAGCTAAATACTTCCTGAAAACCAATGATATCGGGCTGCTGCTGCTCGATAAAGTGCTGCAACCACAGCTGTTTTTGCTGCCACTGTGGCTGAGTGTAAATAGCATCGTACTCGTAGCTGGCCAGCGGCGGTTCGATGTAATTGAGCAGATTCACACTGGCGATACGAAAACTGGATAGAGACAACATGACTAAGCGAACCATTCTGTTGATTGAAAGTACCTGGATCCGGAACCAGGCATTTGCACCTCAGTACCAGACTGGGTACCATGCGATAAAGCCACGATAACTATAAAGGAAATCCCTACTCATGGTAAAACAACTTGCGGTTAGTTTTGCGCTGGCGGCCAGCAGCTGCCAGCTATTTGCTCAAACAGTCTCGGTTCCTGCTCAGGACCAATTCTTCGACAACATCGCCCGTTATTGTGGCCAGGCCTTTGAAGGCCGGGTCACCGAAGCTAACTTTACCGGTGTTGAAACCTTTACTGAAAACAGACTGGTGATGCATGTTCGTCACTGCAGCGACGATCGGCTTGAAATCCCCTTTCATGTCGGTAACGACCATTCGCGTACCTGGATCCTGACTAAAACAGGCTCTGGCATTCAACTGAAACACGATCACCGTACCAAAGAAGGCGTGCCGGATAATGCAACCATGTACGGTGGTCACACCGTGGATGCCGGCTGGCCTCATGCCCAGTCATTTCCGGCCGATGATTTTTCCAAGCACGATTTTATTCGTCGGCGTCAGCCCCAGTCGCTGTGGAATACCTGGCATATGTACATCTATCCGGGGGAGTTTTTTGCCTACCGCCTAACGCGTGAAGGCCGCGAGCTTCGGGTTGATTTTGACTTAACCAAACCAGTCGACTTACCGCCAACTCCTTGGGGCTATGAAGATACCAACTAAATGAAACGGGCCAAAAGGCCCGTTCTTTAATACACCGATAAGCCCAGCTGCTCTGCGAACCGGGTTACCATAAACATAGCGCGGCAGGAGTTACCAAAGCTGTTTAAACGCGGACTCCAGGCCGCTATCACGCCGTAGTTGGGTACGATAGCAGCAATGCCCCCACCAACCCCACTTTTGGCTGGTAAGCCAACAGTGAAAGCAAATTCACCGGACTGGTCGTACATACCGCTGGTGGATAAAATGGCATTGACGCGGTGTGCATCACGCCGGCTGCAGATCATCTGCTCAGTCCAGGGATCGAGCCCACGATTGGCCAGAAACACCAGGCTACGCGCCAGTTGCTCGCAGCTCATCTCCACCGAACATTGATAAAAGTAATGATCCAGCACCTGGGGCACTTCCGCTTCAATGTTGCCAAAGCTTTTCATCAAATAGGCCAGAGCTGCATTGCGATTGCCATGCTCTTTTTCCGACTGATAGACGGCGTTATCCACCCAGATCTGCTCGGTTCCGGCTAATTTACGAACAAAGCTTAATAAAGCCGCTTTACTGGCTGAATAGTGTGAAACCAGCATATCAGACACCACGATGGCACCGGCATTGATAAAGGGATTACGCGGGATACCATGCTCCCATTCCAGTTGAACAATGGAATTAAAGGGCTGGCCCGAAGGCTCCATATGCACCCGTTGCCAGACATCATCACCCAGCCGGTTCATTGCCAATACCAGGCCATAGATTTTTGACACACTTTGGATGGAAAAACACTGACTAGCATCGCCAGCCGTATGCAGCTCACCATCCAGCGTAGCAACCGCTATGGCGGTTTGCTCAGGCTCTACCGCGGCCAAAGCCGGTATATAGTTAGCCACCTTGCCTTGCTCCGGCAATTGCCGGGCCTCTTGCAACAAGCTTTGCAGCAATAAGGAAAGATTAGAGGGTTGTTTTGGTGTTCCTTCCATGCACTACTCAATGTGTAAGCGCCTGCCCCAAGTGATTGGGACAGGCAAAAAAATCATTCAGGTTGCTGACTTGCGACCCAGGCTTCAACACGGCGCTGCAGCAAATCAAGCGGCAAAGCACCACCTCCTAACACAGTGTCATGGAACTGGCGAATATCAAAGTTCTCGCCCAGAGCCTGCTCCGCCATAGCGCGTAGTTCCTGAATACGGATCATACCTACTTTGTAAGCAGTCGCCTGGCCTGGCATCACCAGATAGCGCCGCACTTCAGAGCGCACAGCCTCAATAGGAATAGGCGTGTATTGCTGGAAGTAAGCAATGGCATCCTCTTCCGTCCAACCTTTGGCATGCAGCCCGGTATCTACCACCAGGCGAACTGCCCGCCACATCTCTGTTACCAAACGGCCAAAATCGGAGTATGGGTCCTGATAAGCGCCCATTTCTTTGGCCAGCAACTCGGAATACAAAGCCCAGCCCTCAGCGAAGACCGTAAAGTTAGCCTGAGTACGAAAGCGAGGAATATCCGTCAGCTCTTGTGCAATGGATATTTGCATATGATGACCAGGGTTACCCTCGTGGTAGGCAATGGCTTCCATTTCATTTTTCGGCATGGCACGCATATCCGATAAATGCGCGTAATAGACGCCTGGACGGGACCCATCCGGTGTACCGGGAAAGTAATGTTGGGCAGCACCGGGTTGTTCGCGAAATGGCTCTACCCGTTTCACTACCAAATCAGCTTTCGGTAGCACACCAAAATAATCCGGCAACCGTTCATTGATAAAGGCTAGAAAAGCGACAGAGTCATCGATGTAAGCCTGACGCCCCTCATCGGTGTTTGGATAGAAGAAACGATCATCGGTTCGAATAAAGTCAAAAAACTGATGCAGGTCGCCATCAAAACCAACCTGTTGGCGGATGCTTTCCATCTCCGCTGTTAAGCGCGCTACCTCTTGCAAACCTAACTCGTGGATCTCATCGGCTGTCATGCTGGTTGTGGTTGAAACTTGCAGCATATGGTTGTAGTAGGCCCGGCCATTAGGATGAGTAGAAACACCGGTTGGATTAACTGCGGCCAATGCCACTTCCTGTTGCAACCAGTCCAGCAGTTTTTGGTAAGCCGGTTGAAAGTAGCCGGTCAACGCAGATCTGGCTTGCTGCTGCAAGGTATTGACCTCATCATCATTCAGCAGTTGTTGTTGCTGCAGCTGAGTAATTTTTTGCTGTGCATTTTGCCATAGCGGTGCTACCTGTTCAGATTCCAGCTCAAACGGCTGACCGCGTAACAAGTTTTCTACCTGCTCTATCACACCTTCATAGGCAAAACGTGGCGGTCGAATACCTTGCTCGGTAAATTGCTGAGCTTGCTCCAACAATTGCAGCAGGGCAACACTGATCCCTTCCAGGCGTGCAATGTAGGCTTGCATATCCTCTTTGCTTTCCACCTGATGAAAGCTCATCATGATTTGCGGCAGCAAACTATGCATGCCTTGCATCTGATTGAACAGATAATTGTGATGGCGGAAATCTGCTGACGCCCTCATTTGCTGATATTGGTGAAGCCATAAATCATAAGAGGTCTTGGCTTCATTGGTAAGCAAAGCACGATCAAAGCTGCTGGTAAGCTCAGCTACCGTGGCGGCTTTCCAGGCAAGTTGTGCATCCTGAGCAGCCAGGCTCATATCATCCACATCAAATTGGCGATCTTTTCGGCCAAGAAAAGTCAGCATCAAGGGGCTTTGCTGCAACTGCTCTTCATACTTTTCATCGAACCAGCGCGTTAAACGCTCACTGTGTAGTTGTTGCTGTTCAGCAAGCTCTGTTACTGTCGGCTGTTCAGTGTGTTGTGCTGGCTGACAGCCGGCAAGCAGTAACGACAGAGATACGGCAAGAACGGAATAACGCACCATGGTATTTCCTTGTGTCAAAGGGGTATGCTGAAGACCAGTTAATACAAAATACCGGCTTTAGGGTTGAGTACAGAAAGTAGGTAGAGCGCCTCACTGTTGCAAAAATCCAACGCAGCCCGCAGGTCTGGCTGAATAATGCCCAAAACTTCCAGTACAAAGGGATCCAGCAAATTAGTTTGCTTATACAGTTCAGGGTGAACATTCGCCAATGCCAGTCGGGAAGAAATATTTAACAGCAATACAGCCGGCTGCCGTAAATGTTTATCGGGCTGATGCTGCAAAGCGATGGGCTCAATGATTGAGTTCGGTAATTGCCAAAGTCGCAGCAAAGCTGCACTTAACTCGGCATAGGTAAAACCAAGTACACGCCGTTGGCACTGCCAGGGTTTTTCATCAGCACTGTATTGTTCACAAGCTTTGGCCAGTTCTGGATCCAACTGACACAAAGCCAGTTCACCAATATTATGCAGCAAGCCTGAAACATAGAGTTGCTCACTCTGCCGTGGGGCTACTTTATTGCCTAAAGCACGAGCTATCAATGCGGTATGGACACTTTGCTCCCAGAATCTGTCCATATCGATAGCGCTGTGACTGACTTGCTCACAAACACTGATCACTGCGGAGCTAATCACCAGGTTGTAGATGGTTCCAGCGCCTAGCACTACCAAAGCTTTGCTGATGGTATCAATTTTTTTGGGTAAGTTATAAATAGCACTATTGGCCAATTTTAAAATTTTACTCGCCAGGGACGGATCAAGCTGGATAACTTCCGCCACCTCATCCATATCGGCGCGTTCAGACTCCAGTAGTTGCTTAACTCGAAGGTAAGCATCTGGAAACACAAAAACTTCGGTAACATTTTCAGCGTACTGTAGTGCGTTCATCAGACAAGTTCCGGCATTGGTTGGCCAGCAGTAGGTTAAGTATAGTCTTTTGGCTGGCAAATGATGAAATTTGAGTGAGAATAACAGATTAGCGATGGCCTCGCGATAGCGGGCAAGCAGAAAAGCAGGCAGCAGTGAAACTGCTGCCTGCTGGGCTTAGTCGTAGATATGAAACAAGTCTGCATTTAACCACAAATGCACGGCGATACTGGCGATGTAGCCAAGGAAAATCACCGGTGCCCACTTCAGGTGACCAAAAAAAGTGTAATAGCCACGGGCCTGCCCCATCAAGGCCACACCAGCAGCGGAGCCTATCGACAGCAAACTACCACCGACACCTGCCGTTAAGGTGATCAGCAACCAATGACCATGCGACATCTCAGGCTGCATCGCAAGAACTGCGAACATCACTGGGATGTTATCGATGACCGCCGAGATCACGCCGAGCAGGATATTGGCCGAGGTCGGATTCCAGCCCTCGTACAATAAATCAGACATCAAACCAAGGTAGCCAAGAAAGCCTAACCCGCCTACACACATCACGATGCCATAGAAGAATAACAAGGTGTCCCACTCAGCCCGCGATACCCGGCTGAAAACATCGAAAGGCACTACGCCACCGAGGCGCTTCAGTTTCTCCTGATCGCCCTCACGCTCGGCCATTGCCTTTTTACGTGCTAACGATCCAGGCAAGGTCATGCGCAGGAAATAGCCGAAGAACTGCAGGTACCCCAGCCCCATCATCATGCCCAGAACAGGTGGCAAATGCAGTAAGCTATGGCACAGCACGGCGGTGGCAACAGTCAGCAAAAATAAAGTTAGAATACGCAGCGCGCCGCGTTTTAACTCAACATCTTCATACACCGCGGATGGTTGCCTTTTCTCAACAAAAAAGCTCATCACTGTCGCCGGGATCAGGTAATTAACCAAAGCAGGGAAGAACAACACCAGGAACTCATCAATGCGCACCAGGCCGGCCTGCCACACCATAAGCGTGGTGATATCGCCAAAAGGACTAAAGGCACCGCCCGCATTAGCAGCTATGACAATATTGACACAGCAGAGGTTGATAAAACGTTTATCTCCTTCGGCCACTTTCATCACCACAGCACACATCAGCAAAGCTGTGGTTAAGTTATCGGCGATAGGAGAAATAAAGAACGACAGGAAGCCGGTGATCCAAAACAGATTCTGGTAACTAAAGCCCTTGCGTATCATCCAGGCCCGCAATGCATCAAATAATCGCCGTTCTTCCAGCGCATTGATGTATGTCATTGCTACCAAAAGGAATAGCATTAGCTCAGCGAATTCAAGCAGGTTATGACGAAATGCTGCTTCGGTTACAACTGGAATATCACGGCTGATGTAAACCCAGCCAATAAGGATCCAGATTAAACCAGCAGCAACCAACACCGGCTTGGATTTACGCATATGAAGTTTTTCTTCGCCCATCACCAACACATAAGCGACGACAAAAATAGCAATACAGACAAAACCAACAAGGGAGCTTGTTAAATCGAGTGGAGCAGCGGATGCAGCAAAAACCGGTGTGCTGAATAGCAGACACAGCAAACCAGCCAACCACGACACGCAACGGAGACTTTGCATGGTCAGACCTATCTATTTACATTCGGGTTAAAAGGACGCTTTTACCTGTTGCAGGCGGCGGCATTGTAGCACAGCGTTTAGCGTAAAATCAGGACAAAATACCAAAAAATAGCGATAAATTACTGGATTGCGACTAAAGTAGCAGAAATTAAACATCTGTATCCAATCTGGGCTATTTGAACTGGGTAAGTATGCAGGAAAATTTTTTGTCTTGCGCAAAAAAAGGCTGCGCAGGCCGCTATATAAGGCCTGTGCAGGGAGTCATGGGGTGTCAAAAGCCTTAATGATTGGCGACCTGCGCCAGCGCATCCTGGCAAAGTTGGGTAACTTTTTGCCAATCCCCGGCTGCAATCGCATCGGCTGGCAAAACCCAGGAGCCACCAACGCATGCCACATTTGGTAGCGCCAGATACTCCAGAAAATTCTTTTCGTTGATACCACCGGTCGGACAAAAACGCACTTCCGAGAATGGCCCATGAATAGATTTAAGGGTTTTAACACCGCCGGCAGCTTCAGCCGGAAAAAATTTAAAATGGGTGTAGCCAAGTGCCAACCCTTCCATCAGCTCCGAAATACTGGCAATACCCGGGATTAATGGGATCACCGAGTCCTTACCCGCTTGCAGTAGTTCACGCGTCATACCTGGGCTAATCGCAAAGCGGGCGCCGGCTTCAATGACTTGCTGCAATTGCTCGGACGAAGTCACCGTTCCGGCACCGACAATGGCCTCAGGGACTTCTTTACTGAGTAATCGGATGGCATCCATCGCCACTGGTGTGCGTAGCGTGACTTCCAACACCCGTAAACCACCTGCAACCAAAGCTTTGGCCATAGGCACGGCTTCGGCCAAATCATTGATTACAATCACTGGAACTACAGGGCCCTGCGCAAACAAGGTTGCAGGATCTAATTGCCAATTTTCAAATGCCATAATACTTACTCGCCCTGAGTTTGTTGTGAGATGGTTTGTTTCAAATACAAAGCTGCACCGGTAAGGCCTGGTTGCTCTGCGGTAATAACATAAGTCGGGATGGCCTGGTTAAACGACGTAAAACGCCCCTTTTGTTCAAAGCGGCTGCGGAACTCACTTTGCCCAAGCAAGGGCAACAGTTTGGGTACTATGCCACCACCAATAAAGACGCCCCCCGTAGTACTTAAGGTCAGAGCCAGGTTGCCGGCAATGCTGCCAAGGCTGGCAAAGAACTGTGCTATGGTCTCGGCTGCGAGGGCATTAGTACCTGCCATTGCTTGCTCGGAAATAGCCGCTGCACTGAGTGGTTCTGCAGATACTTGCTGGTATTCAGCTAAAGCCAAATAGAGGTCTTCCAGCCCTGGGCCCGATAACAAGCGCTCTGGCGAAACATGACCGTACTTGTTGCTTAAAAACTGATAAATCGCCCATTCCTGCTGATTGATGGGTGCCCAGTCGACATGGCCGCCCTCACCAGGAAGCGGGTGATAGCGCTGCTCAGCTAAGGGGAGCAAGTGCCCAACACCCAGGCCGGTACCAGCACCAAGCACCGCCATGGGCTGATTGGACTTGGCCAGGCCACCACCAAATTGCACGCAATCGGTGGCCTGTACCACCGGCAGGCTCATGGCGACTGCGGTAAAGTCGTTCATTACCAGCAAGCTGGAAAGCTGCAGTTGTTGCTGCATAGCGCTGATCGAAAACTGCCAGTGAAAGTTGGTCATCTGCACCTGATCGCCCTGCACCGGGCAAGCTATGGCTATGGCGACATCGGTTAGCGTCTGCAACTGCTGCTCATCCCTGTAGTGCTGAAGTGCATCGGCCAGGGTTGCGAAATCGGCACAGCGATACACCTGGACCTGATCAAGGCTTAGATCCTGCAAATTAACCCGGCTAAAGCGAGCATTGGTGCCGCCAATATCCGCGACAATGGCATAATGCGCTTTAGCCATGCACCCCTCCGTCAGCATCTAAATGATCTTCGGTATAAAACAAGGCGCAAGCACCCTCTTCAGCCCCAGTCAGTTGGGCACGCAAGCCACCAAAAATTTCCCGGCCCATACCCGCATAACTGTCCGATAAGTCGATGCTTTCGGCCTGACGCTCTGCCAGCTCTTTGGCATCAACCAGCAATTCCAGCACTCCTTGCTCGGCATCAACCCTCACCAAATCACCATTTTGTACTTTGGCCAATAAACCGCCTTCAATGGCTTCCGGTGTAACATGGATGGCTGCCGGTACCTTGCCCGAGGCTCCGGACATACGACCATCGGTCACAAGAGCCACCTTGAAGCCTCGATCTTGCAGTACACCAAGCGGCGGCGTTAATTTATGCAGCTCTGGCATCCCGATGGCTTTTGGTCCCTGAAAACGAACCACCACCACACAGTCTTTATTCAGTTCACCTGACTTAAAGGCAGCATCCAGTTCATGCTGACTGGAGAAAACTACAGCGGGTGCGGTAATCACGGCTGTTCCTTCCCGCAAAGCGGAGGTTTTCATCACGGCTCGACCTAAATTACCGGAAAGTACTTCCAGGCCACCATGGTGCTTAAAAGGTGTCGCAGCCGAGGTTAACACTTGCGGATCCAGCGACTCAGTAGGGCCATCAACCCACACCAGCTTGCCATCCTGCATGACAGGCACCTGGGTGTAACGACGCAAACCATAGCCGGCTACTGTTTGCACATCTACGTGCAGTAAACCTTCATCCAGCAAAGTACGGATTAGATAAGCCATACCGCCGGCTTGTTGGAAATGATTGATATCGGCCTGACCATTAGGATAAATCCGGGTAATCAAGGGGGTGACGCTGGAAAGTTCTGCAAAATCATCCCAGTTAATCAAAAAGCCAGCCGAGCGAGCTACCGCAATCAAGTGCATGGTGTGGTTGGTGGAACCTCCGGTCGCCAACAAACCCACCAGACCATTGACAATGGATTTCACATCCACCAGCTTGCCAATCGGCATATAATCGGTGCCGAGATCGGTTAAACGGGTGACCTGGCGGGTAGCCGCTTTGGTCAGTTCATCTCTGAGTTCAGTGCCGGGGTTAACAAAAGAGGAGCCAGGCAAATGCAGCCCCATCATTTCTACCACCAGCTGATTGGAGTTGGCAGTGCCGTAAAAAGTACAGGTGCCGGCCGAATGGTAGGACGCGGACTCTGCTTCCAATAATTCTTCTTTAGTTGCCTTGCCTTCAGCAAACAACTGGCGCACGCGGGCTTTTTCTTTATTGGGAATGCCTGAAGGCATTGGCCCTGCCGGCACAAAAACAAAAGGTAAATGACCGAAGCTAAAGGCTGCCATTAGCAAGCCAGGTACGATCTTGTCGCAAATGCCCAGCATCAGGCCGCCATCAAACATATTGTGTGATAAGCCAACTGCTGCGGCCATGGCGATAATATCGCGGCTCATCAGGCTAAGCTCCATGCCAGGCTGACCTTGGGTCACGCCATCGCACATGGCAGGCACACCACCGGCAAACTGGGCAACACTGCCTACTTCATTGGCAGCCGCTTTAATCAGAGCTGGATAATGCTCATAAGGCTGATGAGCAGAGAGCATGTCGTTGTAGGAAGAAATAATACCGATATTGGCTTTTGTCAGGCTGCGCAAATCGGATTTATCCTGCTTGCCGCAGGCAGCAAAACCATGTGCCAAATTACCGCAGGATAAAGTGCCGCGATGCGGGCCTTTTAAACGGGCCTTTTCAATCCGGGCCAGATAGACCGCACGGCTGCGCTCACTGCGGGCGGCAATCCGATCGGTAACTTTTTGAATGACAGGGTGCATAAGTAACCTCTATTCGGTAGCGAACATCACCTGGATATCAACGCAGGGATGGTGTAAGAAAGCGCGGATTGGCATCTGCATCACATCATCACCAGCTACGGCTTGGTTCAGTACCGGCAGTTTGCCGGCACCAACCAAATGCAAAAACAAGTGCCGCGTATTCAGCAGACGTTGTTTAGAGAGCGACATCCGTTGATAAGGCGCTGTGGTCGGATTCACCGCCAGGGCATCCTTTGTTATCGCCAAGCCTTCAGCCAGTTCCTGACTGCATGGAAATAAAGAGGCAGTATGACCATCCTCCCCCATGCCTAAAATAACCGCATCAAAGGTCGGGATGGCAGCCAGTCGGTTGTTAATAGCATCAGCGCCATCTTCAGCTCGCTCATTGGTTGTGACCAGACTGATAAAATTGGCGGCACTGGCTTTATCCTGAAGTAATACCGACTTCACCAAGCGCTCATTACTGTCTTTGGCATCGGGTGCCAGCCAGCGATCGTCCGCCAGCGTAATGGTCACTTTAGACCAAGGTAGCTCAGTCCCAGCCAAATGACTGAACAGTGCCTGTGGTGTGCGGCCACCAGAAACAGCCAGATAAGCGTGACCGCGCTCAGCGATGCCAACCTTCAGCAAGTCAATTAAGCGCTCAGCGAAGTTGCTATTGAGTGCAGCACTGTTTTCAAAACGATGAAATTGCATCATGCCTCCTACTCGTCCCAGTTGCGATCATCACGCGCTAATAATGAAATGGCGGACACTGGCCCCCAGCTACCTGCCTGATAGCTTTTGGGTGGCTCACCAGTCGATTTCCAGGCTTCTAAAATGCCATCGACCCAACGCCAGGCATGCTCGACTTCATCACGACGAACAAACAAATATTGATTACCCAACATGGCTTCGAGCAATAAGCGCTCATAAGCATCGGCAATTCGCTTAGAACTGAAGGTTTCATCAAAGCTTAAATCCAGCTTGGTTTGCCGTAACTGCATAGTTTCACCAAGACCAGGGATCTTATTCATCACCTGTACTTCCACGCCTTCGTCCGGCTGCAGCCGAATAATCAGCTTATTGGCAGGTAACTGTTTGTAAGTTTCATGGAAAATATTGTGTGGCTGTGGTTTGAAGCTAATAACCACTTCACTGCGCTTTTCCGGCATGCGCTTGCCAGTACGCAAATAAAATGGCACACCAGCCCAGCGCCAGTTATCGATATCTACTTTTATGGCGACGAAGGTTTCGGTGCTGCTGTTATTACGGGAGCCTTCTTCATCCAGGTAGCCCGGCACAGCGCCGCCGGCAACATAGCCACCCGCGTATTGGCCCCGCACCGTTTTCTCATGCACATTGCTGATATCAATCGGCCGCAATGCTTTTAATACTTTAAGTTTCTCATCCCGAATGCTGTCGGCATCCAATCGCGCTGGTGGCTCCATCGCAATCAGGGTGAGCACCTGCAGTAAATGGTTTTGCACCATATCGCGCATCTGGCCGGCATCGTCGTAATAGCTCCAGCGCCCTTCAACGCCAACCTCTTCGGCCACGGTAATTTGCACATGGTCAATCGCATTGTGGTCCCAGTTAGAGGCAAAAATGGCATTGGCAAAACGGAGCGCTAACAGGTTTAAAACAGTTTCCTTTCCTAAATAGTGATCAATGCGGTACACCTGGCACTCTTGAAAATACTGCGCGACCTGCTCATTAATCTGGCGAGACGACTCCAGATCATGGCCAATCGGTTTTTCCAGCACCACCCTGGCCGGATCGGCCGCCAGTCCAGCTGAGTGCAAACCCGCGCAAATAGAGGCAAATAAAGCGGGCGGCGTGGCAAAATAACTGACTGGGATCCGCTTCTCACAATCCGCCACAGCACTAAGTTTCTGGTAGTCGGCAGCAGCCGTTAGATCCAGTTGCACGTATAGTAAGCGCTGCTGAAAGCGCTGCCAGACGGCTTCGTCAATGGGCTCTTTCTTAATAAAGGTTTCCAGGTTTTTTCGTACCAGCTGTTGATAAGCGTTTTGCTCCAACTCATCTCTGGCGATACCAATAACCCGACTGTCATCATGCATTAAACCGGCTTTTTCCAGCTGATAGAGTGCTGGTAATAATTTACGACGTGCCAGATCGCCCTTGGTGCCAAATAACAGAAGATCACAGGCTTTTGCTGCTGATGACATAATTTAGTCCCGTTCTAAAGATGTAATTTTACAACAACCACCGCATACTAACGCAGCATTTCGGTGTTGTAAACCCGACTTATTGTAATTAAATTACAAATATGCTTAAGTAACCTATTATACGCCCAGTTAGCCACCTTTATAACGGCTGTAGCGATCAACTGTGGTAAAATAAATACTTTTCTGTAACCGGGTTTGGATGTATAACAACCACTATTACACCGGCTCGCCGACTGACCAGGTCGCACAACCAGGAAGCTTGGAATGAATGTACTTGAAAAAATAGTCAACAGTGTCGCTAACTTCAGCAAGTCTGAGCGTAAAGTCGCTGAAGTTATCCTAGCCAATCCACAGACCACCATTCATAGCAGTATAGCTGCTTTGGCCAAAATGGCGGATGTCAGTGAGCCAACCGTAAACCGCTTTTGTCGCCGCTTGGATACCAAAGGCTTTCCGGATTTCAAGTTGCACCTGGCGCAGAGCCTGGCCAATGGTACGCCTTACGTAAATCGTCATGTTGAAGAAGAAGATGGCCCGGAGGCCTACACCGCGAAAATCTTTGAGTCCACCATGGCAGCACTCGATTCAGCCCGCCACAATGTGGATATCAACACCATCAACCGTGCTGTCGACGTATTAACTCAGGCCAAGAAAATTTCTTTCTTTGGGTTAGGTGCTTCGGCCTCCGTGGCGCATGATGCTCAGAACAAGTTCTTTCGTTTTAATGTCCCAGTGGTGTGCTTCGACGACATCGTGATGCAGCGAATGTCAGCTATTAATAGTGCAGAAGGTGATGTGGTGGTTTGTATCAGCCACACCGGCCGCACCAAGAACCTGTGCGATATTGCAGCCATAGCCCGCGAAAACGATGCGACTGTCATCGGCATTACCGCTTACGACAGCCCGCTGGCACGGGAGTGCACTTTGGTGTTGTCGCTGGATGTGCCGGAAGACACCGACATGTACATGCCGATGGCATCACGGGTTGCACAACTGGTGTTGATCGATATTTTGGCGACTGGCTTTACCCTGCGTCGTGGTTCTAAGTTCAGGGAAAATCTTAAGAAAGTAAAAGACAGTTTGCGCGGCTCCCGTTTTGAAAAGAAAGATTTTCCGGCCTGAGTCAAGCGTTAAACTGGCAACCGAGCTTGCCAGTTTCGTTATTTATTTTCTTAGCTGCGCTGTATTCTGTAATAAAATTACATTACACTAATGGTGAATCGTTCATCCCCACATTCAGGAGCAATTGATGCCAAGAAGAACTAAAATTGTCGCGACCTTAGGCCCGGCTACCAATACCGAAGCAGCGATTGAGCAACTGATCCGTAAAGGTGCCACGGTTTTTCGCTTCAACTTTTCTCATGGCACGGCCGATGACCACCGCCAACGCGCAGCTATGGTGCGAGCAGCTGCCAATAAGACTGGTACCCATGTAGCCATCTTAGGCGACTTGCAAGGCCCTAAAATACGAGTATCTACCTTCTCTGAAGGCTCTGTAGTACTGAAAGCTGATCAACCTTTTTTGCTGGATGCCAGCCTGCCGAAAGGTGCAGGTAATATCGATCAGGTTGGTATTGATTACAAAGAATTGCCACAGGATGTCCAACCTGGCGATATTCTGTTGCTGGATGATGGCCGTATTCAATTGCAGGTGACTGGCGTCGATGGTAGCAAAGTCCACACCAAAGTCACGGTTGCCGGCAAGCTAAGCAACAACAAAGGCATTAATCGTCAGGGAGGCGGCTTATCGGCCCCTGCCCTGACCGACAAGGACAAAGAAGACATCAAGCTGGCAGCTGAAATTGATGTCGACTATCTGGCGGTTTCTTTCCCGCGCTGTGGCGATGACTTGCGACTGGCCCGGGAGCTTGCTTTAACGGCAGGCTCAGAAGCACGCATTATGGCCAAAATCGAACGTGCCGAAGCCGTTGCCGATAATGAAACCCTGGATGATATCATTCTTGCGTCGGACGCAGTTATGGTTGCACGTGGCGATCTGGGTGTTGAAATCGGTGATGCCGAGCTGGTCGGTCAACAAAAGCGTATTATTGCCCGCAGTCGGCAATTGAACCGTATTGTGATCACGGCAACTCAGATGATGGAGTCGATGATTGAAAGTCCAATGCCAACCCGTGCAGAAGTGATGGACGTTGCCAATGCGGTTCTGGACGGCACAGATGCCGTGATGCTCTCAGCAGAGACTGCGGCCGGCTCTTACCCAACAGAAACCGTTGATGCTATGGCGCGGGTATGTATTGGCGCAGAGAAACACCCCAGCATCAAGGTGTCCAAGCACCGGATGGAAGAAACCTTTGGCGATGTCAGTGAAACTATTGCTATGTCCGCCATGTATGCGGCCAATCACTTGCCAGGCATTAAAGCCATCATCGCTTTGACTGAGTCTGGCTACACAGCCAAACTGATGTCGCGCATTACCTCGACCCAGCCAATTTATGCTTTATCCCGCCATCAGAAGACCCTGAATAAACTGGCGTTGTACCGAGGTGTTTATCCTGCCTTCTTTGATACCCGCGCTATTCCAGCCAATGAGCTGGCGCACAGTGCCATTCAGTGCATTGCCAGCGCCGCCGGCTTGAAAAGTGGTGATTTGGTGATGTTAACTCATGGCGATCAAATGGAAACCATAGGCGCATCTAATACCTGTAAAATTGTGCAGGTTAAATAGAGCAACGAAACCAGCTCGCCAGACTACCCAGTCAACTCAAAACGCCGCAGTTACAAACTGCGGCGTTTTTGTTGCTGCCTCGCGGAGTAACGAGCGTGGTACTGGCCCCACAATGGCGATAAAGCGGTGGTCATCGATCCGACCACCACCAGACAAGCGCCTATAATTGCCCAAGCATTTAGTGGCTCAGGTGACAGCCAGTCTGGCTGCAGCGCGTGCAGGCCTTTAGCTACCACTATGGTCACTAACGGCGTAATGGCTAGCACTGCACTGACTTTAGATGCTTCCCAATGGTGCATGGCTTCAGCAAAAGCGCCATAGGCCACCACGGTATTCAGGCAGCAAAACAGCAAGAAAGCCCAGTGCCAGCCCGTCAACTGCAGTAAAGGTTGCAAATCCGATAGTGGCATAAACACCAAGGCTCCGGCGCAGTATATCAACACCATAATTTGCTTGGAGCTGTAGTGCACCAGCAATTGCTTTTGCGCCAACGCATAGGCTGCCCAGGTAACAGCTGCGCCAATGATCAGCAATAAACCTATGCTCTCTTCACTGATGGAAGTCAGTAAATCCAGCAACCGCTCATTAAAAAACAGCAATAAGCCCGCCAACAGAATGGCCGCACCAACTTTCTGCCAGAACTGCAAGCGCTCTTTAAAAATCCAAACACCGCCGAGCATCATCAAAAAAGGTGCCAGCTGAATTAGCAACTGGCCAGTTTCTGCGGTCAGGTAATTTAAGCCAGACATGTACATCAGGTAATTGGCCAGCAAGCCAGCAATGGCAACCAATAACAATAGGATCCCTTGCCGGCTTAGCAAGCTCAGCCGTGGCCACTGCCCTTGCCAAACCAGCCAGGCGCCAACCATCAGAGCGGCAACTAAAAACCGAATACCAGTCAGGGTACTTGCTGTTAGAAAATCCAACAGCACTTTAAGTACGATCGGTAAAATGCCCCAAAGCACAGCCGTGGTAAATGCCAGACTGAAACCAAGAAGTGCGCGACCGGAAACCTGATGCATTGCAGGGGTGCCTCTAAGAGGTAAATAACAGCGGTTATTGTCGCTTATTAAGGGAAAAAAGTCGCCTTGTTTCAGTGAAATGAACGAAGTATGCGACTTGCGACAGATCAACATCCCTGCGACTAACTTTGCTATACTGCCTTGATTCAGACAGATACTGGGGCAACTTTATGACATCGATACGACGGATTGGCGTGTTAACTTCAGGTGGCGATGCTCCGGGGATGAATGCCTGCATTCGTTCCATTGTTCTAACTGCGGCTGCTCATCAGATTGAGGTCGTTGGCTTTTCGCATGGTTTTAATGGCCTGATAGAAGGTGACTATAAAAAGTTGCTGCCCTATCACGTTCAACACATCATTCACCTTGGCGGAACCCTATTAAAAAGTGCCCGTTGTCCAGCCATGCACACGGAAGAAGGCGCTAAAGCAGCAGCAAATACCCTGCGGCAGATGCAGCTCGATGCCTTGCTGGTCATTGGTGGTGATGGCAGTTTCAAAGGGGCTTTAGCCATAGCACAACACTACAAAGGTCAGATCCTCGGCTTGCCCGGCACCATCGATAACGATGTTGATGGCACCGATGCCACCATCGGTTATGCCACTGCCATTGATACAGCATTGGATGCGATTGATAAAATCCGCGATACTGCCGATGCGTTCGAGCGTATTTTTCTGGTCGAGTTAATGGGTAGGCACAGTGGTTTTATTGCCTTGTCGGCGGGAATTGCCAGCGGCGCAGAGCAAATTATTTGTCCGGAGCTTGGTGTACTCAAGCCTGGCGAGCTGGATGCTGTGATCCGCCCTATTCAAAATGCCCAGGTGGTTAAAGGCAAAAGCAGCTACATTATAGTGATGGCAGAGCATTGCTACCCAGGGGGCAGCACAGCTCTGGCAGCCGATATAACCAAAGCCATTGGCATTGAGTGTCGTGCTTGTGTGCTTGGTCATATTCAACGTGGCGGCTCACCGGTCGGAGCAGATCGGATCCTCGCAACCAAACTGGGAGCTTATGCCGTGGAGCAACTGCTTGGGGGCGCTCATCTTATGATGGCAGGCGAAGTGAATCATCAGGCGTGCCTCTACCCGCTGCAAGCCAGTGGCGAACATAAAAAGCGCATTGACCCTTACCTGCTGCGCTGGCAACAGCAGGTGGCCAACGATTAAGCGCCTTTAAACACCTGCTTCACCCGATCTTTGTAGCTGCGACTGACTTTCACGGTCTGGTCGTTGCTCAGCATCAGTTGATGCTCGCCGTTGGGTAGCATCTGCAGTTTCACAATGGTGTTGACGTTGACAATGGCAGAGCGGTGCACTCGGACAAACAAGCGAGGGTCCAGCTCTTGCTCCAGCTCTTTCATGGTTTTGCGCAAAATATGGGTTTGACCATCGCGGGTATGAATGCACATGTAATCGCCGGCAGCATCGACCCAATCAATATCAATGACCATCACCCGGGTGATTTCGCCACTGTCCTTAATGCTTATAGCATCCGGGTAGCGCGAGTCTACCACCGGCTCTTCGTTGCTAAGCCGCTCCAGGATAGTTTCAGCAGCATCCCCTGTTAAACGCGAAACGACCTCGGCCAGTTGTGATTTGTGTTTCTGATCATCCCGGCTTTCAAAGGCTTTAAGTGCCTTATCAATAGCAGCTTTTAAGCGCCCCGCTTCGACCGGCTTGAGCACATAGTCAATAGCATTGACATCAAAAGCAGCCAGCGCATAGTGATCATAGGCGGTGACAAAAATAATGTACGGCATCGGTAACTGTTGGTTTTGCAATTGCTCAAGCACAGCAAAGCCGTCCATACCCGGCATCTCAACATCCAAAAATACCAGCTCAGGTTGGTGCTTGGCGATCGCTTCCAAAGCCTCTTTCCCATTGCCGCACTCAGCGACTACCTTCAGGTTTTTATAATCGCCAAGCCGATATAACATCCCTTTGCGGGCCAATGGTTCATCATCGACAACTACGACGTTTAGCATGCGTATTATTCCGTAATATCAAGTTCATAGGGAATGCGAATATTAACCTTCAGTCCCTGCGGCTCGTTGTGCGTCAATACCAGCGAGAAATTGTGATCATAGAGGGCAGCCAGCCGTTCGCGGGTATTTACCAAACCAACACCACTATGCTCTGACTTTGGTAATCCACCATCCAAAGGTACGCCTGGCCCATTATCAGCAACTTCCAACAACAGATCGTGACCAAACTTTTTCGCCGATATAGCGATGTGTCCGCCATCAACCTGAGTGGCAACAGCATACTTTATGGCATTTTCAATCAGGGGTTGCAAGATCAAACTCGGCACAAGTGCCTGACATGCATCCTCACTCACTTCAAAAGTCACTTTCAAACGCTCTGAAAAACGAACCTTTTCAATCTCCAGATACAAGCGGGCAGCACTGATTTCCTGTTGCAAAGGGACCTTTTTGATTGGGTCCTTGTACAAGGAGTAGCGCAAGAAATCACTCAGCCGAGTGACCATTTTTTCCGCCGTATCGTTTTCCCGGGTCAATACCAAAGTAGAAATAGCGTTTAAGGTATTAAACAAAAAGTGGGGGTTTAACTGGTAACGCAGCATTTTCAACTGAGCTTCGTGCGCCCGGTTGGTGGCTGTTAACAGCTTTTGCTTTTCCCGCTGCAGCGTCTGGTAATACTTGATACCAAAATAGAGACCGCTCCAGCTTAAAATCACATAAAACGACACCTGGGCATTTCGCAGATACAACTGCACCCAGTTCCAGCTTTTGGGCTGAAAGCCATGGCGATAAATTTCCCAATAGGTATGGTTTTTAAAAATTGTCCAGACCACACCGACCAGAGTAGCTAACAGCAATACGGTCAGCATCATTTTCAATGGATGCCAATACCAGGCCCGTTGATAAATGTAACGCAGTGGTATGGTAAGCAGCCAGCCAACAAAGGTATCAAGCATCACCACCCAAAAGTAGGCATTCCGCACTTCCAACACCAAGGAGCCAAGATAATGCACCACGGCAAAGCCTATCCAGCCTAAGGTGTGTAGCAGCCAGAACTGCAGATGTCTTTTATCGTCTAGATTGTGTAACAAAGCGCCACCAAAACTGCTTACGAGAACTGAAATTATACCCCACTGGCACCTTGCTGCAGCTCAGTTAAACCTGATTCCCACTGCATTAGTCGCAACGGCGCTGATAACGGATGCCAAGGCGTTGCAGAATAAAGCTTAGCAGCCAGGCCGGACCTATCAGCAAGAAGAATATATCCTGGAAAAAAGAGGGTTTTTTGCCTTCGATATGATGGCCAATAAACTGCAGCAGCCACATCACCACAAAAAGTAGCAAGCTGCTGAGCCAAAGCGGCCAGCCAAGGGCCAGTTCATGCCAGCGCAGTGCGGTAAACACCAAAGCAGTAAACAGGGCCATGCCAGCCCCTAATGCAAAGGACAAACTGAAGTAAAACACCAGCACCGGCACAGCTATTAACATGGCCCAGTTAATCTCGCTGGCAGCTAAGCCGGCAAAAGGCATAGGTACAGACCAGAGCAAACCAAATACTGTGGCATAGATCACAGGCACCGCCAGCCAGTGGATGGCTTTATTGGTAGGGTTTTGATGACTGTCTGCGTATTCGGCGAACCACTGCTGTGCTGTTTTCATTGTTAGACCCGGCACTTATTGACTGCTCCTACCAGATTAATCCAATGGTTAACAAAGTCAAGTGAGGCCTATTCGGTAAGGCCGGACAGCACCGGCACAGGCTTACGATCAGGCCCCAGCGCGACAAAAGTAAAGCTGCCGGAAATCGCTTTGTGCTGATCGTCCTGGTACATATGCTCCAGAAAAATATCCACATGCACCCGAATGCTGGTGCGACCGACATGATCCACTTTAGCAACCAGTTCAATCAGAGTGCCTGCCGGTATGGCTTCTTTAAAATCGACCCGGTCTGATGACACCGTCACTAGTGGCTTACGGCAAAAACGGGTGGCAGCGATAAAAGCCGCTTCATCCATCCAGGCCAAAGCTTCGCCACCAAATAAAGTATTGTGATGATTGGTGCGCCCCGGAAACACGGTTTTGGTCACCCGGGTAATGGCATGTTGCATGCGTTTGGCAATTAAAGCATCCTGATTCTCTGTGCTCATGCTGATAGGCCCTGTTGGTTGGGGTTTGCGGGCGCGCATTGTACGTGAACGCCCACCAAATGCAATGTTGGCGACACTAGCTTAGCATGGGGCCTAACGGGCGTCCGCCGACCAAATGCAGATGAATGTGATACACCTCCTGACCACCATGCTGGTTGCAATTCATGATCAAGCGGTACCCATCATCGGCGATGCCCTCGGCAGCAGCCAGCTGACGGGCTACAGTAAAGAGCCGGCCAAGGGCTTGCTCATCTTCTGGTTTAACGTCGTTCACCGTTGGGATCAGATGGTTTGGAATGATCAGGATATGGCTCGGTGCTCTGGGGTTGATATCACGAAAAGCTGTGACCAACTCATCCTGATACAGGATATCGGCCGGGATTTCACCACGCACAATTTTGCTGAAAATAGTTTCTTCCGCCATGAGGATTCCTTGTCATGTTACAATCAGCAGAGTCTGTCTGCAGGAGAATTCAGTATATATGAAGGCTTTAATTCAATACCAGCTTCGTTGCGTCGATATCGCCGCTCATCTGATTGAGATGGAGCTGACCATTCAGCCTCAGGGGAAAGAGCCACTGCTGTTGCAACTGCCCGCCTGGATCCCTGGCAGTTACATGATCCGCGACTTTGCCCGCAACCTGATCTGGCTAACCGCTTACGACAAAGGCGGTGCTTTAGAGGTACTAAAAACCGATAAACAAAGCTGGCAAGTCCACCATCGAGGTCAAACCGTTAAGGTTCATTACCAATTGTACGCTTATGATCGCTCTGTTCGGGCGGCTTACCTGGATGATGAAGTTGCCATCCTCAACCCAGCCTGTCTTTGCTTAGCAGTCGCTGGTATGGAAGAATTACCGCATCAGCTGCAGGTAGATGCCCCAACCGCCCCGAATACTTCAGACTGGCGACTGGCGACCGCCCTGCCACCAGCTTCAGACACAGCCTTCCTTGGTTTTGGCACTTACCTCGCCAGCGACTACCAGCACTTGATAGATAGTCCTCTGCTAGCCGGCATTTTTCAGCTGACCGAGTTTCACATCGATGCAGTACCACACTATTTGGTAGTCAGTAGCCGTAACTTGACTGATCAACAACGTTTTACCGATGACTTAGCCATCATTTGTCAGCAACAAAAAGCCATCTTTGGTAGCCTGCCAGCCGATTTGACCAGCTACTGGTTTTTAACATGGGTCACCGACTCCGGCTTTGGTGGCTTAGAGCATAATGACTCGACCTTGCTGCTGTGCAGTCGTTTTGATTTGCCTGCGGCCGGGCAACAGCAAATCAACGAAGGCTATCAGACCCTGCTCAGTCTGTGCAGCCACGAGTACCTGCATACCTGGTGGGTGAAACGTTTGAAACCCGCTGAGTTTCATCCTTACCAATTGGCTCAAGAGCAGTACAGCCGGCAGCTATGGATCTACGAAGGCTTTACCTCTTATCTGGATGATTTAGCTTTGTACAGCAGTGGCCTGCTAAGTGCGGCTGATTATTTGCTGGCGTTGGAAAAAACCATCAGCAGAGTAACGCGTAACCCAAGCAACGGCGTGCAATCACTCGAAGACAGTAGCTTTGATGCCTGGACCAAGTTTTACAAACAGGATGAAAATGCTGTCAATGCCATCGCCAGTTATTACGCCAAAGGCGCTCTGGTCGCTCTTTGCCTGGACGCAGCTTTAACACCGCATGGTCGAAGTTTGCCAGAATTGATGCGGCAGCTGTGGCAAGACTACCTAACGACCGGCACGCCGAATGGCGCCATTGCTGCCGTGCTCGAAAGCTGGCAGTTGCCAGAGCTTGCCAGCCAACTGACCGACTGGGTGCAACAGCCAAAGCCCATTCCCCTGGCCGATTATCTACCCTCGTTTGGTTTAACTCTTAGCTGGCGTCAGCCCCTGAAACCGGATGACTTAAACGGCCTGGCAGAAAGCAATGGCAGCACCTGGCTGGGTGCCCAGTATCAAAGCTCTGAGCAAGGCATCAAACTCACAGCGGTCTATCATCAGGGGCCGGCCCATCGGGCTGGTTTTATGGTGGGCGATGAACTGCTGGCAGTCGAAGGCTTTCGCTTGAACAGCTCGAGTTTAAGTGAGTTGCTGCTGCGCCTGCCAAAACAGCAGGATTTAACCGTGCATTTGTTTCGACGTGATAGACTGCTGGTGCGAAACCTTGAACTGACATCGCCACCGGCAACTGTGGCCCAACTGAGTATCCAGGATGAGAGTGCCTGGCAAAGCTGGTGGGCCAGCCAGGCTCGGACAAAAAGTTAGTTTGCTTTTTTCGGGGGTGCGGACTCAGGCATCAACAACGCCGGGTCCAGCCGCTCCTGAAACCAGTTAATGCGCCAATCCAGATGCGGGCCTGTTACCCGACCAGTCGCGCCCATATCGGCTACCAACTGGCCCTGAGTGACTTTGTCACCGACAGCCACATGGAAGGCGTCCAGATGCATCAAGGTCGTACTCACGCCATAACCATGATCGATAATCAAGGTTAGCCCTGAGTAGTACAAATCTTCCGCCAGGGTCACCACACCGGTCATTGGCGCGAACACAGGGCTGCCAACAGGGCCGGCGATATCCAGCCCAAGATGCGGATTGCGCGGCTGGCCATTGAAAATGCGTTGTGAGCCATAGACGCCGGTAATACGACCATAAGCAGGCCATTCCGGTTGTTGAAAAGCATAGGGCAAATCAGTATCCGTCGCTCGTGCGGCTTGCACCAGTTGGCTGTCACGCCGGATCTGCGCCAACACCTCTGGTGGCGGGCTGACAAAGCGTTGCTCGACACCTTCAATGCGCTGGATGTCGTATTCACGGGCCTGAAAGCTAAGCGGCACAGTGAGTTGCTGACCATCAAGCTCAAGCCGCAGTTGATGCTTTAACGGTGCATCCCGGCCAATACCAAAGACCAATTGACCATCCGGGCTAACCGCCAGTTGCCGCTCGTTAAACCAGGCTTTGGTACCTACTGGTACCACAGCCCTGATGAGACTGCCTTGAGTAAGCTCACCATGCACTTCAATGCTATCAACCGACAGTTCGCTCGCCAGAGCGGTTGCGTGCAATGACAGGCTAGCTAACAGCAATAGCGCCTTTACCAACCCCTTCATAGGCTACCACCTTGTATTGATGCTCTGCATCCAGTGTTTTTAGCACACCGGCAATGTAATCAGCCAAACACTCGACTGTGGTATCGCACGGCACCACTTCGCAGTGACTTGCAGGCAAACAAATTTCAAAAACTCCCTGCCCGGACTGATAACGCGAACAGAGATCGCCGACATTGGCCTCCAGGCACTGCAAATCAGCTGGCTGACACAGGTCCTGTTCGGTGATTAGATAAATATCCTGCCAGCGATCGGCCCAAAACTTGTTTAACCGCGGCGATAACATGCCATCCTGATAGATCTGGATGGTAGAACGATGACCATGCGCAATGCGTTGGCAGTTGCCATCGTGTTTTTTTAAGCCATGACTGTACTGATAATAAAAGCCCTGGCTGGCCTCCGGGCGCAGGGTTAACCGCACCTCTTTCACATTATCCGGAAGTTTTCCAGCCAGTTGCTGCAAAATGAATTGTTCTATCGACTGCAGGTTTACCTGTTCAGCTTGCAGTAGTGCAAAGGCTTGAGCCGGGCCAGACACCTGAATATCGCCTCTGGCACTGGTAAACTGTACCAGCTGCTGCTCACCCCGCTCGCTTAGTTTGCAGTCCTGAAATGCGGCAGGTACCGCTAAAGCATGATCGATGCTGCTATCAATGGCTTTTTTAATGACTTTTTTTACCAAGCCAAAATCAAACACCATGGAGGCTTGATCCAAGCTGCCGTGCAGTTCAACATCGACAATCAGGCTTTCACCCAACAAACCGCGTTCGGCACAGAGGTAGGAAAAATCGATAACCGTCAGATCACGTACAAATAAAATCATAACAACTCACAGACTAACAAGATAATGGCATTATACGGCAGCAACCGTCACAATGGCAGGCTTAGCGCTCATGTTCCTTCAACCAGGCATTGAGCAAGCCAACCTGGCCACATTTATGAGCAGCATACATCAAACGTAGCGCATTGCTGATAATGGTGCTGTCGTTCCAATCGGTTTTTTGCTGAATGTCCTGATAACACTGCATCGCCTCCGGGGTCAGATAGCCCCGCAGTTCTTTTTTACCGGCTTGTTTCTGCCGTTCGCGGTAACGTCGCTGCTTTTCGGCATTGCTTAGCGCTTGTTTATCTTGTTCGCTCATGCGGCCCCCCCAATGCTGACTAAATGCTGGCTGGATGCTGAAATTATGGCTGGTCTGCAGCAATTTTGCACTAATCGGACTTGCTTAGCGTACAAGTGTTCGCTAAGCTCCCCAGCAGGAAAATTCAGACCTCGTTTAGTGGAATCAACATACATGATGAAGAATAGCTTTACAAAAGAAGAATTGGTGGCATGCGGCCGCGGTGAATTATTTGGCCCAGGCAACAGCCAGCTCCCTATCGATCAGATGCTGATGATGGATCGTATTGTACATATTTCTGAGGAAGGCGGCGAATTTGGTAAAGGTGAAATTATCGCTGAGCTGGATATCACCCCGGAGCTGTGGTTCTTTGCTTGCCATTTTCAGGGCGATCCTGTGATGCCTGGCTGTTTGGGCCTCGATGCCATGTGGCAGCTGGTAGGCTTCTTCCTGGGCGCCTCTGGTGGCCCGGGCAAAGGCCGTGCTCTGGGTGTGGGTGAAGTAAAGTTCACCGGCCAGATCCTGCCTACCGCGAAAAAAGTGACTTACCGCATTAATATGAAGCGTGTGATCAAACGTAAGCTTTATATGGGCATTGGCGATGGCTCTGTCAGTGTGGATGGCCGTGAAATCTACACCGCAAAAGATTTAAAAGTTGGTTTATTCACCGATACCAGCAGCTTCTAAAGACAAAGCCTCTGTCTATAATGCCACAAGCCCCGCATCGCGGGGCTTGTTCATAGTTATTCGGTCTGATTTACATGCTCTTGTTAAAGAGACCCGTGCCACGATCTTCCATGGCTTCGCGCCAGCCTCCTAACCACTGGGAGCGTACATCGAGATTTTGATAAGGACAGATTTCTTTTGAACGGCCAGTGACTCCGGCCCGGTAACCTTGTGCGTGTGCACGTTCAAGACGATCACGTTTTTGTCTTTTCATACGGCAGTCTTCCTCAATCGTTTTTGATGACAACACTGAATGCATTCATCCAGTCCGCACATAATAGATAAGGCAAAGTTGACAAAGGTTCAACCCTGTTTTCGACACAATTGCAACCCATCAGACTAACCAGCTGATATGACAGCTAAATTACAGAAAAAAGAATCTGTTCATTTTTTGCAAGCAAAGAAGGTGGAAAGCGGAATATAAGTTGCTAGCGGTACACCTGTGGCCTGTGATAAGGCCGAAAAAAAACCGGTAAAGCAATGGCTTCACCGGTTTCGATGTTTCGAAGACTGATTTAACGGCTCTGCGGCAATGTTGGGTATTTAATACCGGCCATTTCGTACATTACCCGAATGACCTGCACGCTGTAACCAAATTCATTGTCGTACCAGACGTACAATACGCAGCGATCGCCATCAACGATGGTTGCTTGAGAGTCAACCACACCGGCATAGCGCGAGCCCACCAAATCCGACGAAACGATTTCAGTCGAGCTGGTGTAATCAATTTGATCCTGCAGCTCTGAGAACAGAGCCGTGTGCTGCAAAAACTCATTAAGCTCGTCTTTGCTGGTGGCTTTATCCAGGTTCAGTGACAGGATAGCCATCGATACATTTGGCGTAGGCACCCGGATCGCATTGCCGGTCAGTTTGCCTTTGAGCTCAGGTAAGGCTTTGGCGACAGCACTGGCTGCACCAGTAGAAGTAATCACCATATTCAGTGGTGCTGCCCGTCCCCGGCGCTCAGCTTTGTGGAAATTATCAATCAGGTTCTGATCGTTGGTGTAAGAATGCACGGTTTCGACATGACCATTGCGAATACCGAAGGCATCATTCAAAGCCTTTAACACAGGCGTGATGGCATTGGTGGTGCAACTGGCAGCAGACACAATTTTGTGCTCTGGTAGGATCATGTCCTGGTTGACACCATAAACCACATTCGGTACTTCGCCTTTGGCCGGTGCCGTTAACAGCACCCGAGCAGTCCCTTTGGATTCAAAGTGAATAGCAAGTGCTTTGTCGTCCTTCCAAACACCCGTATTATCAACCACCAGGGCATTGTTGATGCCATACTGGGTGTAATCCACATCGCTTGGCGAATTGGCATAAATCACTTTGATGAAAGTCCCATTGGCTTTAATGCCCTGGTTTTCATGATCAACAGTGATGCTGCCATTAAAGAGGCCATGAATGGAGTCACGACGCAGCAAACTGGCACGTTTTTCCAAGTCGCCTTCTTTGCCTCCCCGCACTACGATAGCTCGCAGCCGCAATTTGCTGCTCGGGCCATTGCGCTCAAGCATCAGACGAGCCAGCAAACGGCCAATACGGCCAAAACCATAGAGCACTACATCGGTCGGCTTCACACTATCGGGGTTATCGAGCAACTCAGCCAATTCACGCTTTAAGTAATCTTGCAGGCTGGCACCATTGGACGAGTTTTTGTGCTGGTAACCGTAGGCCAGTTTACCGACATCAATGCGGCCTGGTGCTAGTTCCAGCTGACTGATGGCTTCTAAAATTGGAAAACTTTCCCGCAAACGGAGTTTTTGTCCTTCGTAACGCTCCACCATTTTGTGTGCTTTGATCAGCTCTATGGTGGTGGCATTGACCAGAGGTTTGCCATAGACCACAACTTCGACGCCTTTGTTGCGGTACAAACGTCCGATTAACGGCAGCATGTTCTCGGCAAATTCCTGGCGCTCCTGCCAGCTCTTCTGGTACTGTTCTTCGTGTGATAGGGTCATAATTCGGCCTTTTAACATCAGTCTGCTGAATGGAATGGGTTCAGGTACAGAGTCGCCCTTGCGAGCGGCGGCCTATTGTAATAGAAACTGAAAGGTTACCACAACAGTTACAGCTTTTTTTCCGCAAACTGTAAAGAGACCGAATTGACGCAATAGCGTTGACCCGTGGGTGCTGGCCCATCGTCGAACACATGACCAAGGTGTGCATCGCAGTTGGCGCAAAGGATCTCGGTTCGTACCATGCCATGGCTGTGATCGGCCTGATAACGCACTTTGCCTTCCAACGATTGATAAAAGGATGGCCAGCCGCAACCAGCATCAAACTTGGTAGTAGAATCAAATAAAGCGGCCCCACAACAAATGCAGTGGTAGCTGCCATTGGCCTCGTGGTACAGCAAGTCACCGCTAAAGGGTCGCTCGGTCCCTTTGAGCCGGGTAACCCGGTACTGCTCCGGGTTTAATTGTTGCTGCCACTCGGCGTCGCTTTTTTTCATGGTTCTCTCCTTAGGCTTATTGGATTAACCACCGAAAGGTTTCACCCCAATCAACTGCTCATGTAAATGAAAGGCAAATAGCCAGAACAATACAATACCAATTAACAGCGAAGCCAGATCACGCGATAACAAACCGGTTCGCTGAATATTCTCGGCCCTGTCGCAGCGACGACTGATAGCGTAGCAGGCAACAGACCACACCAGAAAGCTACCAAACAACAACACTGCCACTGTGGTGCCATTACTTAGCAGATGGGACAGTGCCCAGATTTTGGTGGCCAGCAGCATGGGATGACCAACTTTGGCTTTTAACCAGGAACCAGGTACATAGGTTGCTGCCAACAAAATAAAGGCAAAGAGAGTCAGTAAAGCGGTCAAATGCCCCATCCAATGTGGTGGCAACCAAATCAGCCCCGTGCTCTGGCGTGCTGCCGAGTAGCCCAGCACCAGCAACACAAAGCCCGTCAGAGAAATCAGCGCATAGACCCCTTTCCAACCCAGTGATCCCCACTGGTTGATCCTGGCGACACGCCACTCTGGTGCCAACATTCGGCTGGAGTGGATACCCAAAAAAAGTACTAATCCTGCAAGCAATAACACCATGGTTGTATCCTTTTATCGTTTTAAATATTATTCATTGCATGATCACTGTAAGGGTAATCGTGCGCTTCCAGGCTTTCCTGGTAGCTCTCTACCCTATCGGCGGCGATATCAGTGCGGTAAAACTGGGCTATGTGGTAAACCGCATCGCCTTCATTGACCAAAGGCAGCTTCAGCAAGCCGATAATAATGCCACTGTAAGGCGAGCGAATTTCCTGCTCCGACTCACCAAAGGGATCGGATACCACGCCGAGCACAGTCTGATCTTTGAGCACCCGCTCACCTTCACGGACAAAAGCCCGGAAAATACCACTTTGTGGTGCCCGCACCCAGGCACTGGAACGTGCCATCACCGGCTCTTTTTGCTGCAAGCGTTTGGATGGCGGCAGCATATTCAGTGCCCGCATCACCCGCAAAATACCTTCAACGCCACCACGAATGGAGACTTCATCAAAACGCAGTGCTTCGCCAGCTTCGTACAACAAGGTTGGGATCTTGTTTTGTCCGGCTGCTTCGCGCAGTGAGCCTTCACGCAGCTCAGAATTGAGGATCACCGGAGTACCGAAGGCTTTGGCCAGTCGCAGCGCTTCCGGATCATCCAGATCAGCCCTGATTTGCGGCAAATTAAAGCGATGCAAAGCGCCGGTATGCAAATCGATGCCATGGGTTGCCTGACTAACCACCTCGGTCATAAAAAGACGAGCCAGCCTGCCGGCCATGGACCCTTTGTTGGAGCCTGGAAAACTGCGATTTAAATCACGCCTGTCTGGTAAATATCGGCTTTGGTTAATAAAGCCGTGCAAATTCACCACCGGCACCGCCAGTAAAGTGCCCTTCAAGCGCTTTAACGCTGGTACTTTAAGCAGCCGGCGAATGATTTCTACACCATTGATTTCATCCCCATGGATCGCAGCACTAATAAAAAGAACTGGCCCATGCTGCCGGCCGCAGAGCACCTGCACCGGCATCGTTACCGGGGTATGGGTATAGAGCTTACTGCCACGCACATCGATGGTTTTGCGCTCACCGGGTTTTACCTCGACACCACCAATCCAAATACTACGGTTACGACTTCGGCCTTGCTCACTCATTCAACCACGCCCCTTGGTTTTGGTTCGGTTCGGTTTGGCATTCTTTTCAATAAACTCAATAATGGCACCGGCGATGTCTTTGCCAGAGGCGCCTTCAATCCCTTCCAGTCCCGGTGACGAGTTCACCTCCATCACCACAGGGCCATGATTGGAGCGCAGCAAGTCCACACCACAGACATTCAAGCCCATCACTTTGGCTGCCCGGATAGCTGTAGCGCGCTCTTCCGGTGTGATCCGGCACAACTGGGCGGTACCACCGCGGTGCAAATTGGAGCGAAACTCGCCTTCTTTGGCCTGGCGTTTCATCGCGGCCACCACCTTGCCCCCAATCACAAAGGCTCGAATGTCGGATCCTTTGGCTTCTTTAATAAATTCCTGCACCAAAATGTGCTGCTTTAAGCCCATAAAGGCTTGAATAACACTTTCCGCTGCCTGGTTTGTTTCCGCCAACACCACACCGATGCCCTGGGTACCTTCCAGCAATTTGATGACTGCAGGCGCGCCACCGACAATACTGAGCAGATCTTCAATATCATCTGGTGAGTGGGCAAAGCTGGTCACCGGCAAACCGATGCCACGTCGTGATAACAGCTGCAGGCTGCGCAGTTTATCGCGCGAACGGCTGATAGCGACCGACTCATTCAGCGGATAGACATTCATCATCTCGAACTGACGCAGCACGGCCGTGCCATAAAAGGTAATGGAGGCACCAATACGCGGGATCACCGCATCAAAGCCTGTCAGAACTTCCCCTTTGTAATGAATTTCCGGATTGTGCGAGGTAATGTTCATATAACAACGCAGCGCATCAATCACCCGCACTTCATGGCCGCGTTGCTGCGCAGCTTCGACCAACCGTTTGGTGGAGTAAAGTTTTGGGTTGCGGGACAAAATGGCGATTTTCATACAGACATAACCTTAATTTGATAACAGCTCATTGGTTGGCCTCGTCAGCACGCAACGGCTGCAAATAAGAAGCTTCCGGCACGACCACAAAACGATGGCGTAAGGCCTCGCGGCCCAGCAACATCCGAAAGAGCATGGTGTCACGGCTGGTCAGTGACACCTCAATGGCGAAGCACTCGTGGCCAACCATTACTTCGGTTTTGATAAAATAACGCTCAGTGGTATGCCCGCCCGAGTCGGTCACTTCGCGTTTATCATGCACTTTGGCTTCACACCAAATCACTTGCTCGTTATCGTGTTGCAGCGGGTGCATGCCAAAACGGACCCACTCCTCGCCTTCTTTTTGAAATGGCTCCACAGAAAATGCGTGCAAAGCTGAGCTGCGTGCACCCGTATCTACTTTGCACTTAATGTGTGGGATCTGCAGCTCAGGCAGTGCCACCCATTCCCGCCAGCCAATGGGGCTGACTTCATTCCTTATTGGCTTCAATGCACTTTTGCTCCTGCTCCATCCTGCGCTGGGGTAATTCTAAGCAAACGCCCACACGCATCATCGGTTAATACATACAAGGCGCCGTCTGGCCCGGTGCGGACATCACGTATCCGCTCGGCCAGCTCAGCCAACAGTACTTCAACAATCTCTGCTCCTTGCTCTGTCAAACGAACCCGCTGCAGCTGACGCCCAGCCAAAGCACCCACCAGTAGATCGCCCTGCCAGCCGACAAATAAGTCGCCCTGGTACAGGGTGAGTCCAGAAGGAGCTATCGAAGGGGTCCAGTCGAGCAACGGTAGCTGCATGCCCTGATAGGCGGTAAAAGGGGTGATACGAGCACCGGTGTAATCAATGCCCTGGGTCACCACAGGCCAGCCATAATTCACGCCCGGCTGAATACGATTGAGTTCATCGCCGCCTTTGGGGCCGTGCTCGTGACTAAACAGCTGCTGATTAGCGCTATCATACACCAGCCCTTGCACATTGCGATGACCATAACTGTAGATTTCTGCTAAAGCACCTGCCTGACCCACAAAAGGATTATCTTCAGGTACTGAGCCATCCGGCCAGAGCCGCACGATGCTGCCCAGATGACTGCTTAACCGCTGCGCTTCTTCACGGTAATCAAAACCATCCCCAAGGCTAAGGGCCAAGCTACCATCGGCCAGAAATGCTAAGCGTCCACCGTAATGAGCATTGCCGGTTTTGGCCGGATAGGTCCGGAAAATCTCAGTCAGCTCAGTTAATTCCAACCGGCTTAAATCCAGGCGGGCACTGGCCAGGCAAGTATGATTAGCTCGCATGCGGCCACAAGAATAACTAAGAAATATCTGTTGGCTTTGGGCAAAATCAGGGGCTGGTACCACATCAAACAGCCCCGCCTGGCCGGAAGCAAACACTGCTGGAAGCCCGGCAATGGGTTCTGGCTCCAATCTGCCATCTGCATGGATCAACCGCAACCGACCAGGCCGCTCCGTCACGAGCATGGTGCCACCGGATAAAAAGGCCAAAGACCAAGGATGTTCCAGCTCCTTGACCAAAGTTTCAATCCGATAATTGCTCTCTGCAGCGCTTGCAGCTGGTGTGGCTAGCCCATTGAGCAGCACTACAGGGAGCAGCAGTGCTGCCAGCGCACTGACATCAACTGCCCTGCTTGATCCGGCTGCTGACGATTGTTGCAAGGCTCTGGCAAACAGAGCACCAGCCAAGGCAGCCATTAGCAACAAGCTAAATAAGCCCATTAGAGTGCGGCTGGCTGCGATCAAAGTCGGCATCGGTGCAAGCGCATTCACCAATAACAAGGTACACAACAAACCGCCAGCTGCAGCCAGAGCAAATAAAGCCAACTGCCAGCGTGCAGCTACCCACCTTGTTAGCCAGAGCGCTATACCCTGTGATACCAGATAGCTGCAGCTAAAAATAGCCGCGTAGACAGGCGCAAAATGACGCAAATCATGCAGGCTGGTTGTCAATCGCTCACTGAATGGAATAGCAACACCAAGTTGCTGCAGGGCCAATAAGTTAAACTGAGTTTGCGCCAGGGTGCTAAGCAGCACGGCCAGCAAGCAAGTCCAAATGAAATGCAGCAGAAGTTTGCGCCAAGAAGAGACAGCCAACATGGATTTCCTCCCTATCCTTACCATCTGAGAGCCTTAATAGTAGTGCAGTGATCCTGTAACTGCTATGATTTTACTGTAAAACCAATAGCCTGGTTCAAGATAGGATTCTCAACGTGGTCAATTGGACAGATTACCTTAACAGCCTGGCCAACCAATTGTGGCGCTTTAGCTCCGGCTGTCAGCCTGATGTGGACCCCAGCGGGGTTAAGTTGGTTGCCCATCGGGGAGCCTACCACAGATCCAACCAACAGGATGGCACCAGCATCTTCGAAAACACGATGCCAGCTTTTGAGCGTTGCCTGGTGCACGGGATCTGGGGCATTGAGCTCGATATCCACTTAACCCTGGATGGCGAGCCGGTGGTGCACCATGACCCGGCCTGTGGTCGTTTATTCAACCGGCCAGATCTGGTGATTGCCGAGACCTGCTTTGCCGATTTACGCCGGGCGCTGCCCGCCATTCCCCATTTGCAAGAAGTGATTGAGCGCTATGGCAAGCAGTTGCATCTGATGATAGAGATTAAAGAGTCATGGCGACAACGGCCGCAGCTACCCAACCAGCTCAAAACCCTGCTGCATGATCTGGAGCCAGACAAGCATTTTCATTTACTAAGCCTCGAGCCGGATCATCTTGAAGGCTTTCGGTTTTTACCACCCAGTGCGCTGGTTGACGTTGCTCTGACCAACACCCAGCACATCGTGCAGCAAAACCTGACTCTTGGACACGGCGCTGTGGCCGGTTCTTTTGCCTTGCTCTCGCCCACTATTCTGCAACAGTTAAAAGCGGCTGGTAAACAAACCGGTACCGGCCAGGTGAATCACCCAGATATTCTGAACCGCGAGGTCAACCGAGGCGTAGACTGGATTTTCAGCGATCAGCCACTGCGCTTGCAATGCCCTGAAAAGTCCCGATAATAGGTTTCAGAAAACAATAACATAGCTTTACAACAACAACGAGGTCCCTTATGAAAACTCTGCTTGCGCTCAGTATTGGCGCTGTTTTAACTGGCAGCACCTTACTTAGCCCTGCCGTTTCGGCGGCTACGCCAGCCCCTTACATCCATACCCAATTTAATGTCACCGAGTCGATACAACAAGCCGACTTACTGGTGGTGTTAGTCCCAGAAAATGCCGGTGAGCTGCGTTTAGCTGGCTGGGATCGTGCCAGCCGCAATCATATCAATCGTGCCATCAGTGTGGCTGCCTTTGAAGGCAAAGCCGGATCACAGCTGGAGATAGTGGCCCCTGTCGGCCTGAATTATGGACGTTTACTGCTATTGGGCGTTGGCAACCCTGCTGAGCTTAGCCGTGCCAAAGCCGAAGAAATGGGCGCCAGCTTAAGCAGCTGGGTCAATGGCACCAAAGCAGAAACTGTGCATGTACACAGTCAACTGATTGCCAATGCCGGTGATAATCACCGCATTACTGCGGCTATTGCTCATGGTGTTGAGCTGCGTAACTACCGCTTTGATCGTTACAAAAGCAAGCCTGATGCCCGTCCGGCCCAACGCTACAGCTGGCAAGTGGCACTTGCAACCGATGCCCGCGCTAAATTCGAACAAAAACAGGCTCTGGCACAGGGCGTTTTTACAGCCAGAGAGCTAACCAACCTGCCCGGCAGCGATGGTTACCCGGAAGCTTTTGCCCGCTATGCCCAGCAAGTGCTGGAGCCGCTCGGGGTGGAAGTGACTATTTTGGGCCCAGAGCAAGTCAAAGCCCTTGGTATGGGCGCTTTGTATGGCGTTAGTCAGGGCAGCCATATGAAAGCACACCTGCTGGTGGCACGCTGGCGCGGCAATGACGACGAAGCACCTATCGCTTTAGTGGGTAAAGGTAACAGCTTTGATACCGGTGGTTACAATCTGAAAACTCAGGCAGCCTCCATTTTGCGGATGCACACCGACAAAGCCGGTGGTGCAGCTGTGGTAGGTGCCATAAAATCCCTGGCTGGCCAAAAAGCACCAGCGCATGTGGTTGGCGTGGTGCCGCTTTCCATCAACATGATCTCTGGCGATGCCTATTTGCCAGGCGATGTGGTCACCGCCGGTGATGGCACCACCATTGAGGTAGGCAACACTGATGCCGAAGGTCGCTTGATCCTGGCCGATGGCATCTGGTACGCCCGCGAGCACTTAAACGCAAGGGTGATTGCCGATATCGCTACCCTGACAGGTGCCAAAGTCGGAGCCCTTGGCAACGCTTATTCCGCTATTTTTACCCAGCACAGTGCCATAGAACAAACGCTGCGCCAGGCTGGCGAGCTGGTAGAAGAGCGGGTATGGCCGATGCCACTCGATGGTTACGACAACATAGTACGTAGTCGCATAGCCGATCGCATCAATACCGGCTCACCAGGTGCTCAGGCCGGGGCTATTTTCCTGCAGCACTTTGCCGGTGATACGCCCTGGGTGCATATTGATATGGCCGGCGAAGCCTTCACTGCCAGCGCCAGTGGTATTCACCCGGAAGGCAGTACTGGCCATGGTGTGCGCCTGCTAACCGAGTGGGTAAAGCTTTATCAGCAGCATAGCCAGTAAGCTAACCCCTGCTGACGGTTTTCGTGAACCGTCAGCAACTTCCCTACTCTTTATCCTGCCAGGCTTCGGCCACCGCACTGCCCCGACTTTCATTGAGCGGCAGTACCGCCACTATCGCCAATGCAAACAACAGCAAACAAAAGATAATGGCATCCGCCAGACCAAAGGCCCACTGCATCAAGCCAAGTCCGACCATGCCAAAGACAGCGGCCAGCTTGGTCGTCATGCTCCAGAAGCCAAAAAACTCTGCCGATTTCACATTCGGTGTCAGCACCCCGACCAAAGCCCGGGCCGCCGATTGCGACGCCCCTAAACTGGCCCCGGCCAACACACCGGCAAATAAAAACACATACTGCGCCTGCCAATCGACGTTCAGCAGATGGTGGCTGACCACGGTAAGCCAGGGGGTTTGCCAAATCGCCAAAATTGCCAGTAGCCACAACAACAAGGTGAGAATGTAGGTGGTGCGGGCGCCAATCGCACTTTGCAAAAAGCCAAAGCCTACTGCACCAAGGGCAGCGGTGATCTGTACGGTAACAAACATCAACACCCTTACTTGCTCATCCCAGCCAATCACCTGAGCACCGTAGATAAAGGAAAACGCAATGATGATGTAAATGCCGGCCATGGCAAAGAACACCGAAATCAGTAAGGTACGCAGATCGCGAAATTGCGGCAGATGCTGCCAGGTTTGCTTAAGGCGTGCCAGGCCGGCTCTGAGCAGCGTTTGGCCTGACGGCAAAGTGCGCTTCGTGCCCCGCTCGCGCAAAAACACAAAGGTAGGAATGGCCGCCAGTAAGAAAAACACAGCAGCAAAAGGCCCGACATAGCGGATGGTGTCGTAGTTCTCCAGCGAAACTTCGCCCAGAAAGTACAGGGTAAAGGCCGTTGCTATTAGGCCACCGACATAACCCAGGCTCCAGCCAAGGCCAGAGATCCAGCCGAGCGCCTTGCGCGGCCCCAGATCGGTTAAAAAGCTGGCAATAAAGCCCTCGCCAATGGCATAGGCAAAATTTGAGACAATAATCAGCAACATGGCCGGCACGATCCAGCCGGGCTCGACCAGATAGAGCAGCGCCGTCGCACCGACGGTGAGCAGGTAACTGGCGAATAAAAAGCGTTTGCGGCTGGCAGAAAAATCCATCACAGCGCCACAGACCGGATTCACCACCACCACTAGCAAATAACTGATAGCCAACGACAGGCTCCACAGCAAATTGCCGGTGCGGTAGTCAGGACTGTCCCCAACCACAATGCGGGTAAAAAGATCACCGTAGATCACGGTGATAATCAGTAAGGTATAGGCCTGATTGGCGAAATCAAACATCGCCCAGCCGAAGATTTCACGTTTTGGAGCCAGCTTTGTCGGAGTCATGGCGCACTCACAAAAGAAGTTTAACATCACTTTAGCACGAAAAGATGCTTAGCTGCTCCATCGGATAATGTCGCTGCAAGCTTCAAAAAAGATGTTTGCAGTGGACCATGACATAATATGACACCTTTTTGAAAAACAGTGGATAACGGAGCAATTCGAATACTGTAAGATAACAACCATGATGTGTTGCGTTGGATGTTTTTGGCCAATGTCAGGTTTGCTGATTGTTAGCCAACCACTCCGTTAAACGCTCTATTGGCATGGGCCTGGCAATACCATAACCTTGGCCATACCGGTAGCCAATTTCCAGCAACTTCTCAATATGGGCGCTACTTTCTACCCCTTCAGCAATGGTTTTTAGCTGAAAGCTGGCAGCAAGTAACCCAACGCCTTGCAAAATGGCAAGATCTTCTGAATCGGTCAGAATATCCCGTACAAAACTTTGATCCAGCTTGAGTGTGCTGATAGGCAGTCGTTTTAGATAGCTTAACGACGAGTAACCCGTACCAAAATCATCCAACGAGAAAGAAACGCCAAGCTTAGAGCACGCTATCATGGTTTGTGATGCATGTTCAAAGTCCTGCAGGGCACTGGTTTCTACAATTTCAAGCTCTAGCAGAGTAAATGATATATCCGGATAGTTCATGGCCAGTGTTTCAAGTTGATCAACAAAGTCAGCTGCCTGCAAATGATTGGCTGCTATATTGACCGAAATCGGCAATTCAACTCCCTGCGCCTGCCAATCAGACAGCTGAAAAAAGGCTTGATGCAGTACCCATTGCCCTAACTTAATCCCAAGAGTGTGCTGCTCTATAAGCGGAAGAAAATCTGACGGAGGGAGCAAACCTTGATCGGGGTGTTGCCAGCGAATCAGTGCTTCCACACCAATGCATTGACCAGTCACAAAGTCAACTTTAGGTTGATAAAACAAAACAAATTGATTGTGTTGCAAGCCATCATCAATCGCCTTAAGGCGTTGGTGCATGGTTCTCATGTGCTGATCAGCTGCAATATCAAAATAGTGAATACGATTTTTTCCGGACTGCTTTGCCAGGTACATGGCTTGATCCGCTTGCCTGATTAATTGCTCCGGCTCTACAGACGGCTCCTGAGGGTAAAAACTAACACCGATACTTGCCGATAATTGGGTAGCGATGCTGTTTACCTGGACAGGATATGCCAATGCGGACAGCACATCCTGTAACACAGCATCACAATCCTGCAACTGATTCAAATCTGGCAGCAGTAAGACAAACTCATCACCGCTGATCCTTGCAACACAGTTGGACTCAGAAAGACGATACTGTAAGCGACGGCTTAGTGCCAACAAAACCTGATCACCATAGGGATGGCCAAATTGATCATTTACTGCTTTAAAACCATCTAAATCAATAAAAGCCAAAGCTATTAGATGCTTCTTATCCAACGCATGCTGCATAGCTTGTTGTAATTTTTCTGCGAATAAAAAACGGTTCGGCAGCCCGGTTAAAGGATCGTAGTGAGCCAACTGCTGCAACCGCTTTTGCGCTTGTCGCCTATTTTGCTCAAGCTGGGCAAGTCGATGTTGTGTTTGACTCAACCAACCTGACACCGTATTGACCTGTTGATCCGTCATAGGCGCCGGCTCTGTAAAGTTACCCTGTCCCAGTTGCTCAATGCGTCGATAAAGCTCACCAACGGACGCTCCTAACACCGCAGCTTCACGTTTCTTGAAGCGCCATAGCAGCCACAATAGCATCACACCAAGTACAAGAAATAGCATCAGCAGTAATCTAGCCTGACGTTCAGACTTTGCAACCGCAGCATCTGTGCGTTGTCTCATCTGGCTGTACAATTGATCAATAGGTTGCATAATACCTGCTTTGGCTTCATGGTAAGCAGACCCATGCAGCATCGAGAGTGCCTCTTCACGCAGCGTATCATCCCCCGTTTCCACCAGGCTCATTGCCTTTTGTTCGAGATTCACCAGCGCATCAGAAGCTTCCTTGGCAGATACCAGCTGGGAAAGTTCATGCTCTGTAAAACCAGCCTGTCGCATCAACTCCAACAAAGCCACACTTTTGCCAGCAGGGCGAGGCCGGTTATCGGATTCATCGACCAGGTCCCAATAAATATGATGATAATCAACCGGGCGAGGTAAATCACCATTTCGAATCGCCAAAATTTCATCAAAATACCGTCGAAAGCGCTCATCACCTGTCACTGCATAGGTGCGAACCATCCTGGTTAAGTCATCTGAAGACTGGCGTAATTCATCCGCTAACAGAAAGGATTGCAGGCGTTGATTGTGGGCACGCTCAATTCCGCGTCCAGCATTCACATAGAGCAAAAAGCTGATCACAAACAAAAAAAAGACCAGTAGTGTCAATAGCAGACGAGCATCCAGCAACTGAAATAAACGGGTTATAGGCTGCAACCACGACCTCACTACTCGAATGAAACACTTTATCGTTTAAGAATAGCATAGAACGATTCGGAGAAAAGAATCAGGATCTTACTATCTAACTGAGATTTAGGGCTTTAACTAAATCCAGTTTAGGCTTTTATGATAGTAAAGTACAAAAAACCGGCCCTTGCAGAGCCGGTTTTTGGGAGTAGATTGCACTTTGCGGTTTAGAACTCGCGGGTGTTTTGCAGCGCGGCGATGCGTTTTTCCAGCGGAGGGTGCGACATAAAGAGTTCTGACTTCTTGCCACCACCTGCGATACCAAAGGCGGCCATGCTGCCTTCCAACCGGCTTTCATGGTTGTGCTGCAGGCGCTTTAACGCGGCAACCATCTTATTGGCACCCTCCAGACGGGCAGCACCGGCGTCGGCACGGTATTCACGCTGACGTGAGAACCACATCACAATGATACTGGCCAGCACACCAAACAGCATTTCCAGCGCAATCACGATGCCGAAGTACGCCATGGTACCCAGCTGCTGATTGTTCTGACGGATGGCACCGGCAATCAAACGTGCCAGGAAAATCACGAAGGTATTGACCACGCCCTGAATCAGCGTCAGCGTCACCATATCGCCATTGGCAATGTGAGATACTTCGTGCGCTAATACGGCTTCGACTTCGTCTTCACGCATATTGCGCAACAAGCCGGTGCTTACCGCGACCAGAGCATCATTGCGCTTCATACCGGTAGCAAAAGCATTCATCTCAGGCGAGTCGTAAATCGCCACCTCTGGCATGCCAATGCCGGCTTTACGGGCCTGCCGGGCGACGGTATCGACCAGCCACTTTTCGGTGGCATTGCGCGGCTGCTCAATCACCACAGCACCGGTGGAGCGCTTGGCCATCCATTTGGACATCGCCAGCGAGATAAAGGAGCCACCAAAACCAAAAATAGCGGCGAATACCAATAAGCCACCAATGCTGGACCGATCAATACCGAAAAAAGTAAAAATAACACTCAGTGCAATACTCAGCACCACCAGTACAGCCAGGTTGGTTGCTAAAAACAACAGCACTCTTTTCATGGTGAAACCTCACTTAAAATGATAACTGCCCTTAATATAGGGCTGCCGGCTGAATTTTCAATGAATACACGACCAACGCCCGGCGAAAAGAGTGTAAGCAAAGTTGTCAGCCGTTTGTTCCTTCCGTACACTTGGCCCCCTCTTTATCATACCTTACCCCCATCTGATCACGGAGACGATGATGCAGCTTTTAGCTCTGAGCAGTTCCAAAGTCAATAACAGCGATTACCTGGCCCCTTATCTGAACTGGATCGATCAGCACCTGTCTGGTTGTCGCCGGGTATTGTTTATCCCCTTTGCTGGTGTTAGCGTTGACTTTGATGCCTATCAGGCCAGGGTTGCTGCTGCACTGCAACCGCTTAGCATTGAACTGGACAGCCTGCATCGCTTTGACAACCCGGCGCAAGCGGTGGAAGACGCCGAAGCCATCCTGGTAGGTGGCGGCAATACCTTTGCCTTGCTAAAGCGGCTGCAACAGCTGAATTTACTGGGCCTTATCAGAAAACGCGTAACCGAAGGACTGCCTTACATCGGCTGGAGTGCCGGTGCTAACCTGGTGGGTGTAAGCATTCGCACCACCAACGATATGCCGATAGTACAGCCTGACTCCTTCGAAGCTTTGGGACTGCTGCCGTTTCAGCTGAACCCGCATTACACCGATCAGCACCCGGCCGATTTTCATGGCGAAACCCGCGATATGCGGCTGGCTGAATTTATGGAGTTAGAGCCGATGATGCCCATTATTGCCTTACCGGAGGGCAGTGCTTTATTGCGCCAGGGCGAGCAACTGACCGTACTGGGCGAACCGGGCGCTTATCAGTTTAAAGCCGGCGACAAGGGCCATCTGACTGCTGGCAGCGATCTATCCGCGTTACTCAGAAACCGGCCTTAACTCAATTTGGCAGCAACTGTGCCAACAAAGTCGCGGCCAGTTGTTGTTGCAGCTTAGGACTGGCACCGGCTGGCTGGTGTGGCAGCACGCCCAAACATGGCGCTGGTATACGCTGCTGCAAATCGGCAATATTTTCCTGCTGCAGCTGCATGGTTGGATCGATGCAATTGGCCACCCAGCCGAGCAAGCGAAGGCCGGAGCGCTCAATTTCACGCACCGTCAGCATGGCATGATTCAAACACCCCAGCTTAATGCCCACCACGAGCAGCACCGGCAATTGCTGCTCTGCTACCCAATCGGACAGGTAACGGCTGGCCGATAAAGGCAACAACCAGCCACCAGCGCCTTCCACCAGCACCAGCTCGGCTTGTTGCTTCAGATCGCTCAGCTGCTGGCTGAGTACCGCCTCATCCAGAGGCTGCTGCTCGATCACAGCCGCCAGGTGCGGCGCTACCGCAGCCTGCAACAATACCGGGTTGATGGCGGCATAATCCAGCGACACGGAGCTGGCGGCCTGCAGCGCCAGTGCGTCCGGATTTTTGCCGGAACTATCGACCCCGGCGGCGATTGGCTTAGCACCAACAGTCCGGTAACCGGCCTGAGCCAGCCCTTGCAATAAAGCACGACTGACGTAGGTTTTACCGGCATCGGTATCGGTGCCAGTGACAAAGAAGCTTTGCATCAGCGCTTTACTCCGGTCAAATACGCCACCTGATAGCTGGCGATGATGGTGTCTGTGACGCTGCCTGCTGAGCTGTCTGAAACCTTTAGGCCCACCGCTTTCGGATAAGCCTGCTGCAACTGCTGCCAGTAATGACGCCCGGTAAGGCCTTTACGCTCTTTATCCGGCACATAGTTGGCACCGAGCGATTTAAGTTCCCGCCCAAGCGACAACACATCCGGATAGCTTAGCTGCACAGTTTCGCTGTGCAATTGCCAGTCGATAGCCGGAGCGCCTTGCTGCATAGCCAAAAGCAGCGCATCGGCCGTTAGGAACTGATTCACATGCGGCGACAGCTGCAGGGCTAAAAAGGCCTGGCGCAATTCGGCTAAAGTGCCTTGCACTAAGGTACTTAACGCAACCTTACCACCGCTTTGTAGCACACGTTCAAGCTCGGCAGCGACCTCGGCAGGCTTAGGGCACCACTGCAGCATCAGGTTGGAGAAAACCTGCTGCACCGAAGCCGATGCCAGCGGCAAAGCTGCCGCATCGGCCTGAATGTACTCGTTGGCTAATCCCGACTGCCGGGCCTGGTACAGCATACCGGCACTCAAATCAACCGCCAGCAGGCTGTTGCAACGCTGTACCAGCTCCGGATGCAGCCAGGCCGGACCACAGCCCAGATCCAGCAGACAACCCCTGGGTTCAGCCGGCAGCCGATTTAGTAACGCGTAACCAGTTAAGCGCTGCAAACGTGCCGCGTTACTGTAACTTTGGCAGGCTTTGCCAAAATGGCGGGCAATGGCTTGCGCCTGAACAGACATCAAAACAGCTCCTGCAATGCAGCCACCAGAGTACGGATCTGCTCTGGCTGATGGGCTGCGCTTAAGGTAATACGAAGCCGGGCTTTGCCGGCCGCAACGGTTGGCGGTCGGATCGCCGTCAGCCAAATGCCCTTCTGTTGTAACGCCTGGCTCACTGCCAGGCAGCGGCTGGCATCGCCAACCAACACCGGCTGAATGGCAGAGCCTGATGGCAGTAGCGGTAAATCAGCCGCCTGCGCCAGCTGCTGAAACAAACACAAATGCTGCTGCAAGCGCTCGCGCCGCCAATCATCCTGCCGGCACAGCTGCACCGCTTTGCGCTGCGCCCAGCACAGCGCTGGTGATAAAGCCGTGCTGTAAATGTAATGACGGCCAAACTGGCGCAGGTAATCAATCACGGTGGCAGAGGCGGCAATAAAACCGCCTGAGCCACCCAGCGCCTTGCCAAAATTCGCCATCAAGGCCTGCAACTGGGAAGGCGCTATCCTCTGCTGCTGCCAGCTGCCCCGCCCCTCAGCGCCAAACACGCCAAGACCATGCGCATCATCCAGCAGCAAAGGTGCCTGATGCTGAGCACAGAGCGCTGCCATAGCAGCCAGATCCGGGCTGTCGCCATCCATGCTAAAGACCCCTTCGGTCACCACCACGGCTTTGCCTGCCGTGTATTGGGTCAGTAGCTGTTGCAAGGAACTCAGATCATTGTGCAAAAAGCGCTTAAAACCGCCGGCATGAGCGGTGGCCGCATCAATCAGCGAGGCATGGCTTAGCTTATCCAGCAGGATGCGCTCATCGTTCGCTACCAGGGTCTGCAGCATCGTCTGATTGGCAGCAAAGCCGGAGCTAAACAACAGCACCTCATCAAAACCGAGCCAGTCGCACAGCGCCTCACAAAGCGCCTGATGGGGATACTGATGTCCGGTCACCAAAGGCGAGCCGGTACTACCAAGGCCAAATCGGGCAGCGCCTTCGGCCAGTGCCGTGAGCACAGCTGAGTCCTGCGCCAGGCCAAGGTAATCATTACCCGAAAAGTTCAGGTAATCTTTACCCTGCACCCGCACCTTACCATCCGGCAGCGGCTGCATGCAGCGCTGGCTGCGATGCAGTTGCTGCTGCCTGCGCTCTGTCAGCGTTTGTTGCATGGTGGCAAGTTGCGTCATAGCATCGTCTTTGCTGGCTAGAAATTAGTTAACAGCATGGTACAGCGGCGCTTGCTGCTGCTCTTTAATCGCATCGGCTAGTGCCAGTGCGTGCGCTTCGTCCGAGACGTCCTGGCGCTGCTCTGGACGAATGCCCAGCTTGGCAAACAACTGCATGTCGGCATCGGCTTCCGGGTTATCGGTGGTCAAGAGCTTGTCACCATAGAAAATCGAATTGGCACCTGCAAAGAAACACAGCGCCTGCATTTGCTCGTTCATCCGGCTGCGGCCGGCCGAGAGCCGCACATGGCTGGCTGGCATCATAATACGAGCTACCGCGATGGCACGGACAAAATCAAAGGCGTCCATATCATCGACATTTTCCAGCGGTGTGCCCTGAACTTTTACCAGCATATTAATCGGCACACTTTCCGGATGCTCCGGCAGATTCGCCAGTTGCATCAGCAAGGCCGAGCGATCGTTGGCCGACTCGCCCATCCCCAGAATGCCGCCGCAGCAGACTTTCATGCCGGCATCGCGCACATGCTGCAAGGTATCCAGCCGGTCCTGATAGGTGCGGGTGGTAATGATTTCGCCATAAAACTCCGGCGAGGTATCCAGGTTGTGGTTGTAGTAATCCAGGCCAGCGGATGCCAGGCTCTGCGCCTGCTCGGTGTCAATCATGCCCAGCGTCATGCAGGTTTCCAGCCCCATGGCCTTCACACCACGCACCATTTCAATCAGATACGGCATATCGCGCTGCTTGGGGTTGCTCCAGGCGGCGCCCATGCAAAAGCGGGTTGCGCCTTTGTCTTTAGCGGCCTGGGCCTGGCGCAGTACTTTTTCTACTTCCAGCAGGCGCTCACGCTCCAGCCCGGTATTGTAGTGGCCGCTTTGCGGGCAGTATTTGCAATCTTCGGCGCAGGCACCGGTTTTAATCGACAACAAGGTGCTGACCTGCACCTCGTTCGGGGTAAAGTGCTGACGATGCACCGTCTGGGCCTGAAATAGCAGATCGTTGAATGGCAAGGCGAACAAAGCGTTCACTTCAGCTAAGCTCCAGTCGTGACGAATGGCTGTAGACATGAGGATCCCCGTTTGGATTGTGGTTCGAATGATTTTTCGCTAGTCTAGCCGCCAGCCCTGACTTGTCAATCTGATTTGCACGCACAACTTTACTGATGGTTATTTTATGAGCATTGATTTAGCGTTTGACCGGGAGCACATCTGGCACCCCTACACCTCGATGATCGATCCGTTGCCGGTGTATCCGGTGGTGGCCGCCGAGGGCTGCGAGCTGATCCTGGAAAATGGCCAACGGCTGGTGGATGGTACAGCCTCCTGGTGGTCGGCGGTGCATGGTTATCGCCACCCGGTGCTGGATCAGGCACTGACCGAGCAGCTTAGCCAGATGGCGCATGTGATGTTTGGTGGCATCACTCACCCGCAGGCGGTGACCCTTTGCAAGCAGCTACTAGCCATAACCCCGGCCTCGTTAACGAAAGTGTTCCTGGCCGACAGCGGCTCCATCGCGGTGGAGGTGGCCATTAAGATGGCGCTGCAGTACTGGCAAGGTATGGGTAACACCGATAAAACCGAGCTTATCAGCCTGCGTAAGGGCTATCATGGCGATACCTTTGCCGCTATGGCGGTCTGCGATCCGGTCGATAGCATGCACTCCATGTTTGCCCGCTTGCTGCCAAAGCATCATTTCCTGCCGGCCCCAACTTGTTCTTATGATCAAGAATATCCGGCTCACAGCACAGCGCCACTGCGGCAGTTGCTCGAGCAACGTCATAGCAAAATAGCCGCCTTGTTGCTGGAGCCCATCGTGCAAGGCTATGGTGGCATGCGTTTTTATCATCCAAGCTATCTGGCCGAGTGCCGGGCGCTGTGCGATGAATTTGATGTCCTGCTGATTGCCGATGAGATTGCCACCGGCTTTGGCCGCACCGGCAGCCTGTTTGCTTGTGAAAAGGCCACTATCGCTGCCGATATCCTTTGCTTAGGCAAAGCCTTAACCGGCGGCTACCTGACCATGGCGGCAACCCTGTGCACGGACCAGGTAGCGCTTGGCGTCAGCCAGAGCGAAGCTGGCGGCCTGATGCATGGCCCGACCTTTATGGCCAACCCGCTGGCCTGTGCCGTAGCCAATGCCAGTGTTGGTTTAATTCAGGCTGGCCACTGGCAACAGCAGGTGCCTGCCATTGAAGCCCAGCTGCGCGCTGAGCTGGCCGCTTGTCAGGCATCACCTTTGGTGAAAGAAGTACGGGTATTGGGGGCTATTGGCGTGCTGGAGATGCATCAGAGCGTCGATGTGGCTAAGTTGCAACAGCATTTTGTTGGGGATGGCGTTTGGATCCGGCCTTTTAACCGGCTGATTTACCTGATGCCGCCTTTTATTATCAGCCCGGAGCAAATCAGCCGCTTATGCTGGTCGATGCGGCGAGCCGTTTTAGGCTAAAGTCAAAGCGGCCTTTAGAGCCGCAGCAGATAAAGTCCAAGCGCGATAGAGGCCAGCAGCAGGATCACCAGGTTAAAATGCAGCCGATCATCCTTACGGCGCAAACGTAGCCGGTTTAACACCAGGCTGATGGCGCTTAGCAAGGCTGTGCCATACAGCATGGCCTGCAACCAGTTGGTCAGCGCCGGATGCCAGTCGCCGCGAATTTCAATGTCCCAGTAACGTACCAGGCCAGTATCCATTTCCGGCCGGGCATAATGCACCAGCAACAAAGCCAAAATGAACAGTACCCAGGCCAGTACCGCCAGCCAGGCAAACAGCTGGCGTACCAGATCCGGCCCCTGACGACGATCATTTTTAAATGCACTGTGTTCTGTAGTCATATACGCGCTAAAAACCTAAGTTTTACTTGTGTTCAGTCACTGCGTCAGTATCATTACACGTCTTAATCATTTGACCAAGTTTAACCGCCAGGTTTCCAACTTACACGGAGCTTTCAAGCATGTCCGATGCTGTGATTCATGATGTTTTAAGCGGTCGCTACGCTGTTGGCGATACCGTTACTGTCAAAGGCTGGGTGCGCACCAAGCGCGACTCCAAAGCCGGCATTTCCTTTGTCGCTGTGCACGATGGCAGCTGCTTTGATGCCGTGCAGGCTGTGGTGCCTGCTGAATTGCCGAATTATGAGAGCGAAGTCAAGCGCCTGACCACTGCCTGCTCCGTGGTCGTGAGCGGCACCATTGCCCGCTCCGAAGGCCAGGGCCAGCAGTTTGAAATTCAGGCCAGCTCGGTAACTGTGGTTGGCTGGGTGGAAAACCCGGACACCTACCCGATGGCACCGAAGCGCCACTCGATGGAGTACCTGCGCGAGTTTGCTCACCTGCGGCCACGGACCAATATCCATGGCGCTGTGACCCGGGTTCGTAACTGCTTGGCGCAAGCCGTGCACCGCTTTTTCCATCAGCGCGGTTTTTACTGGATCAGCACCCCAATCATCACCGGCTCGGATACCGAAGGTGCTGGCGAGATGTTTCGTGTCAGTACCCTGGATTTGGAAAACCTGCCACGCACCGAGGCCGGTAAAGTAGATTACAGCAAAGATTTCTTTGACCGCGAGACCTTCCTGACCGTATCCGGCCAGCTGAACGTAGAAACCTACTGCTGTGCCCTCTCCAAGGTGTACACCTTTGGCCCGACCTTCCGCGCTGAGAACTCCAATACCAGCCGTCACCTGGCTGAATTCTGGATGATTGAACCGGAAGTGGCTTTTGCTGAGCTGGCCGATGTGGCCCAATTGGCCGAAGACATGCTGAAGTACGTGTTCAAAGCGGTACTGGAAGAGCGTGCCGACGACATGGCCTTCTTTGCCGAGCGGGTCGATAAAGACGCCGTTAATCGCTTGCAAAAGATGGTGGACTCCAGCTTTGTGCGGATGGACTACACCGATGCCATTGAGATCCTGCAAAACTGCGGCAAGACCTTCAACTACCCAGTGGAATGGGGCATTGACTTGCAATCCGAGCACGAGCGTTACCTGGCCGAAGAGCATGTGGGCGCGCCCATCATTTTGCAAAACTACCCGAAAGACATCAAAGCCTTCTACATGCGCCTGAACGAAGATGGCAAAACCGTAGCGGCCATGGATATACTGGCACCGGGCATTGGTGAAATCATTGGCGGCAGTCAGCGTGAAGAGCGGCTGGACAAGCTGGATGAGCGGCTGGCAGCTATGGGCCTGGATAAAGACGATTACGGCTGGTACCGCGATTTGCGTCGTTACGGCACCGTGCCACACTCAGGTTTTGGTCTGGGCTTTGAACGGCTGGTCAGCTATGTCACCGGTATGGGCAATGTGCGCGATGTGATCCCCTTCCCGCGCACCCCTGGCAACGCCGATTTCTAATAGCCACCGCAAGCCAGAACGAATCAGCCTCGCTTAAGCGGGGCTGATTGCTTTAAAGCTGTACCATTAAAACTCAGCAAAGAAATCGGCCGGATCCAGGCCGGCGCGAATGCGCACCTCTGATGCGGGTGTGCCCAAATACAAAAAACCGACAATTTCATCGTCTTCACCCAGCTCCAACGACTGCTTGACGAACTCCATCTCGGCATACATGCCGGTACGCCAGATACCACCGTAGCCTAAGGCAAAAGCAGCTTGCTGCATCGCCATCACCGAACAAGCAGCGGACTGAATTTGCTCGTGCAGCGGGATCTTAGACTCGCTGTTGCAGCGGGCAATACAAACAATCACCATAGGTGCCCTTAGCGGCAGCTGCCGGGCACGCTCCAGCAAATCATTGGAAATGGTCGGGTCATCCTCTACCGCGGCTTCGGCAAAAATATCTCCCAATCGTTCCAGCGATGATTTGCCCTGCACAATCAAAAAGCGCCAGGGCCGCAAAGCACCATGATCCGGTACCCGCAGTGCCGCTTGCTTGATCAGTTCCAGAGCCTCCCCCTGTGGGGCTGGTTCAATTAAACGCGGACAAGATTGTCGTGTGGTCAGTAGCGTGATCGCATCCATCATCAAACCTTTTCTCAGAACAAAAACTGCGACGTTAAAGTTAGCAACAAGGCTATCAGAAGTTTTTCAGGCTGCCTACGGCTTTTGCTGCTATTTGTACTCAAGACAGGTCAACCGCTGAGGAATCACTCAGACTGCTCAGTTTTCTGCCAAAGCTGCCTGGTACAGCGCTTCGTACTGCTCACGCGCCTGTTGCCAGCTAAACAACTGGCTCATGCCGCGTTGTTGCATGGTCTGGTACTCCGGCTGGTTCTGATACAGCACATCTGCTTGTTGCAGTACTTGCAAAAGTGCAGCGGCCGTTGCTTGCTCAAAATGCAGACCGGTACTATCAGGTTCCGGGTACGGCACCACCGTATCTTTCAGACCACCGGTCGCTCGCACAATCGGCAAGGTGCCATAGCGCAAACTGTAAATCTGATTCAGACCACAGGGTTCAAATAAAGACGGCATCAGGAAAAAGTCGCCGCCCGCTTCAATTTTATGCGCCATCGCTTCATCAAAGCCCATGACAAAGCTCATCTGGCCCTTAAAGCGAGCCGCCAACGCAAACAAAGCCTCGGTGTATTGCCGCTCCCCGGTCCCCATAATCAACACCTGAGAATCCGTGGTCGGCAACCACTGCGCCAGAGCCGGTAGCAGGTAATCAAAACCTTTTTGGCTGGTAATACGACTCACCGCTACATACAGCGGCACAGGCTTGTCCGGCAGCTGATGATGCTGACGCAACCAGGTTTTGCAGGCCGCTTTACCAGAGAGATCCGGCCAATCGTAATTGGTCACCAAATGCGGGTCCTCGGCAGGATGCCACAAGCTGTAATCACAGCCATTTAAGATACCTCGAAAATCAGCCTGGCGCTGCTGGTAAAGCGCGGCTAAACCATTGGCGGCCGGCTCACTCAGTAACTCATCGCGGTAGCCGCTACTAACGGTATTTAGCTTGCTAGCCGTCAGAATGCCTTGCCGCAACAGGTTGACTGGCTCCGCGCTTTCCGGCAGCTCCAGTTGGCTGGCCCAGCTGGCTGCCACCACTTCCTGATAAGCCCCATTGTGAATGGTAAACACAAAACGACTATGGGCAAAAAAATCATCCTGTGTCTGTTCCTGGTGCAAATAGACACCAGCCAACGCAGTTTGCCAATCGTGGCCGTGAATGATATCCGGACAAAATCCATGCTCCCGGCACCAGGTCAGTGCTGCTTTGCAAAAAAAAGCAAAGCGCAACGGGTTATCGGCATAGCCGTGTTCTCCATCGTCGTAGGGACGTAGCCGCTGGAAAAACTCATGATGCTCGATGAGCCCAACGGAAACGCCATCCTTGTTCAGATGACGCACTGCACAGCCAAAAGGACGTTGACCAAGCGTCAGATACACCGATTGCCAGTTATCTGTTTGAGTCTCGTACAAGCTGGCGTACTTCGGTAGCAGTACCACCACCTGATGACCGGCCTCGACCAGAGCTTTGGTCAGGCCCCGGCAGGCATCGGCCAGGCCGCCGGTTTTTATCAGCCCTTCGTACTCACTGCATAACATCAAAATACGCATTCAACGAACCTTTATTTTTTTAACGCCAGATTTAATCAAAGCCAACCCGGGCTCCTTTAGGGATCACAATAACACCGCCTTCAGATACATGAAAACGCTGACTATCCAGGCTCATGTCTTCACCAATAACGGTATTGGGTGCAATTTTGACATCTTTATCAATGATGGCACGGCGAATGCGGCAGCCCCGGCCAATGTCGTTGTTGCCCATCAACACACATTTCTCAATGTAGGCATGGCTGTGTACATGCACATTGTAGCCAAGAATGGAGTGATAGACGATGGAGCCGCTAATAATGCACCCCGACGATACCATGGAGCTGATGGCCTGGCCGGTGCGATTGGCTTCATCGTGCACAAACTTAGCCGGTGGCATTGGCGGCGTGTAACTGCGCAGTGGCCAGTAACGGTTGTACAGGTCAAACGGCGGGATCACGGCAATCAGATCCATATTGGCTTCATAGTAGGAGTCGAGTGTACCAACATCACGCCAGTAACCACGGGATATTTCCTGCTCACCCCGGATCATGTTGCTTGAAAAATCATACACATAGACATCCCCGCCCGGGTACAGTTTCGGAATGATGTTTTTACCAAAGTCGTGGCTGGAATCCGGATCCGCCGCGTCGGTTTCCAGGCTGTCGATCAAGCAACCTTTTTCAAAGATGTAGTTGCCCATAGAAGCCAGTACATAGTCTGGCCGGCCGGGTATGGTTTTAGGGTTGGCTTGTGGTTTTTCTTCAAAGCCAATCATTTTGCCGCTCGCATCCACTTCGATAACACCAAAATGATGGGCGTCAGCCACTGGCACCGGAATGGCAGCCACCGTCATGCTGGCATTGTTTTGACGGTGAAAATCCAGCATTTGTCGCACATCCATCTTGTAAATGTGATCGCCACCGAAAATGCAGACTTGCTCCGGATCCAACCCATGGATCAGATGCAGGTTCTGATAGATCGCATCGGCGGTACCCAGGTACCAGTGTTTGCCGGTTTGCATTTGCGCCGGGATAGGATCAATAAACCGATTGGTTAACCCCGATACCCGCCAGGCACGGCCCAGGTGTTTCATCAGAGAGTGCGATTTAAATTGGGTAATCACGAAGATTTGCAAAAAATCCGAGTTGACGAAATTGTTTAGTACAAAATCAATAATGCGATAATTGCCACCAAAAGGCACCGCCGGCTTGGCACGGATCCCGGTCAGTGGCGCCAGTCGCGTCCCCTCCCCCCCGGCTAAAATCATGGTTAACACACCTGACATACCAACTCCCTGTGAATAGATAAAAAAATAAGATAGCAAACAGAGCTCTGCAAAGCTGAGGCCATTTTGACTAAGTGATGGCCACATTGCAGTATAGCCGCTTGCATTGCATACGTATGCGGTAATTTAGGCTGCCGGTATGTCACTATCATGACAACTGCACCAGCATGCAGCAAAAGGCGGCTTTTGTACGCACCAAACAGGGGCGTGGATGCACCTGCTATTCTTTCAGGCTAGCAAAGCTTGCTGCTGGCAACAAGGGAAGGTGAAAGGAAAGCTGAAACAAAGGGTAAGTGAGGGCAGACAATGCCTTGCTGCCGGCTAAGGCAGCAAGGTAAAACGAACACTAAATCCGGGCAGCCAGTTCGGCCCCCTGGCGAATGGCGCGTTTCGCATCCAGCTCGGCGGCCACGTCGGCACCACCAATTAAATGCACGGGCACACCGGTTGCTTCAAGGCCAGCTTGCAATGCCCGCAGCGGCATTTGACCCGCACAAATAATGACATTATCAACTTGCAGGCAGCGTTCTTCACCACCAATCTCAATCCAGAGACCATGATCATCCACCTTGCGGTATTGCACACCGGCGATGCTTTCTACCCCCTTGCTTTTTAACGAAGCACGATGCGCCCAGCCAGACGTTTTGCCAAGGCCAGCTCCCACTTTGGAGGTTTTACGTTGCAACAAATATATTTTACGAGCTGACGGCTCTGGCCGGTGATCTGGCAGTAAAGCACCTCGCGCCTGGTATGCTTTATCCACGCCCCACTCTTTTAACCAGGCATCCGGCTGCAAAGTCAGCGAGTTGTTTTCGGTCAAATACTCTGCGACATCAAAGCCAATCCCCCCAGCACCTATAATGGCAACATTCTTACCAACCGCCTTGTGATCACGCAGCACATCCAGATAACTCAACACCATCGGGTGATCAATGCCTTCAATATCAACCGGCCGCGGTACAATACCAGTGGCCAGAATCACCTCATCGAAACCAGCTTGTTGCAAGGACTCCACGCTTTGCTCGCTGTTTAAGCGCAGTTCAATATGGTGCAACTCCAGCATCCGGCCAAAGTAACGCAGGGTTTCATAAAACTCCTCTTTGCCCGGAATTTGTTTGGCGTAATTAAACTGGCCGCCAATTTGATGCGATTTATCAAACAAAGTGACCTGATGCCCACGCTGCGCTGCATAGACGCTAAAGGCAAGTCCGGCCGGACCAGCACCGACCACAGCCAGCTTTTTGGGCTCTGCTGCAGGTTCAAAATTCAGCTCAGTTTCGTAACAAGCGCGCGGGTTCACCAAACAACTGGCACGCTTTTTCTGAAAAACGTGATCGAGGCATGCTTGGTTGCAGGCAATGCAGGTGTTGATTTCATCGGCTTTGTTGGCAGCCGCTTTATTGACAAAGTCAGCGTCGGCTAAAAACGGCCGCGCCATGCAGACCATATCGGCCTGGCCATGCGCCAGGATATCCTCTGCCACTTGTGGTGTATTAATACGGTTGGTCGCCATCACCGGAATATCGATTTCTTTACGGACCCGCTCGGTGATCCAGCTAAAGGCAGCACGCGGCACCCGGGTGGTGATGGTTGGAATGCGGGCTTCGTGCCAGCCGATGCCGGTATTGATGATGGTCACCCCAGCCTCAGCCACCGCTTTGGCCAACTCGACCACTTCATCGTAACTGTTGCCATCTTCCACCAGATCCAGCATCGACAAACGATACACAATAATAAAGTCTTCGCCACAGCGCTGACGAACCGCTTTGATGGTTTCGAGCGGAAAACGAATGCGATTGGTAAAATCACCACCCCAGTCATCTTTACGCTGATTGGTCCGCTGGCAAATAAACTGGTTAATCAGGTAACCTTCCGATCCCATGATTTCAACCCCATCGTAGCCCGCTTTTTTGGCAAGCTCCGCGGCTTTGGCAAAATCCTTGATGGTATTGTTGATTTGCCGCTTCGACATCTCGCCCGGGGTAAAGGGGGTGATCGGGGATTTGATTTTACTTGGCGCCACATTGAATGGATGGTAACCGTAACGGCCGGCATGCAGCAGCTGCAAGCAGATTTTTGCACCTTCGGCATGCACCGCTTCGGTCACCTGAATGTGTTTCTTTACCTGCCAGCCAAAACTCAACTGACTACCGAAAGGCACCAGGTTACCACGGAAATTCGGGCTGATACCGCCGGTAATAATTAAACCCACACCACCTTTTGCCCGCTCCGCATAAAAGGCAGCCAGTTTGCTAAAGCCGTTTTTTTCTTCTTCTAAGCCTGTGTGCATTGAGCCCATCACTACGCGGTTACGAAGCTGGGTAAAGCCCAAATCCAAAGGCTGCATTAAATGTTGGTAAGCCACATCGCCCTCTCTGGTCATACCTGTTGACGTATCCGTTAGAGGGTAGCTGTTTTACCCCAGATACGCAATATGTACATTTGCTTACAAATTGCAGTTATCTTTAGCCGCTAAATTCGCTAGCATAGTATGACCTAATTTTTTTTAATGTTGTGTAGGAATTCGTATGTCTACAGCCAACCCTGGACTCGTGCGGCGCTTCTTCGGAGGCATCTGGCGTGGTTACAAAGTGTTTCGTTCCATTATCTTAAACACCCTCTTTATTCTTATTGTATTGATGTTGTTGATTATTATCTTCAGCGGTAAGGATAAAGTTCAGGTACCTGCCACCTCAGCACTGGTGCTGAACTTAAACGGTGATCTGGTCGAAGAGAAACGCTTCGTTGATCCCATCGCGACCATTTTGAATGAGAGCTTTGGCGGTCAGTCCGATCCGAACGAAATACTGGTCTCAGATGTGCTGCGCGTAGTGCAACAAGCCACCAGGGATGATCGTATTCAGGCCATGGTACTGGATGTATCCGGACTTGGTCGCGCCTCACTGGATAAACTGCAAGCTATCGCTGAAGAGCTGGAAAGCTTTAAAGCAGCCGGCAAGAACATCTATGCCCGCGGCGCTTTCTTTGGTCAGAATCAGTATTTCCTCGCTAGTCTGGCCAATGAAGTACACCTTGACCCTATGGGAGCGGTGCTGTTGGAAGGTTATGGTAGCTTTCCAATGTTCTATAAAAGCGCGTTGGAAAAGTTAAAAGTAAATACCCATGTATTTCGGGTGGGCACTTACAAGTCTGCCGTAGAGCCTTTTATTCGCGACGATATGTCCGAAGAAGCCAAGCAGGACAGTCTGTTTTGGTTGAATGATTTGTGGGACAGCTACAAAAGCACGGTGGCCGAGCGCCGTGATTTAACAGCAGATAGCTTTATTGAGACCCGTGATGCCTTATATCACCACCTGCAACAGCATGATGGCGATCTGGCTCAGGTGGCACTGGCGCTGGGTTTGGTCGATCAACTGACCACGCAGCAAGCCTTCCGTCAGAAAATGATTGAACTGGTAGGTCAAAACGACAATCAGACCTACAACCAGGTTAGCTTCGATGACTATCGTGACATGGTAGTGCCTAGCCGCCAGATGGACAACCCTCTGACCGACAAGGTCGCAGTGGTGGTTGCCCGAGGTATGATAGTAGATGGTAGCGCCAAGGCCGGCACCATAGGTGGCGACAGTACTGCTGCCATGCTGCGCCGCGCCCGCAATGACGACAAAGTGAAAGCCGTGGTACTGCGTATCGACAGCGGTGGTGGTAGCGCCTTTGCTTCTGAGATCATTGGTCGTGAAGTACAGGCTCTGCGCGATGCCGGCAAACCAGTCATCGCTTCTATGGGCGCGGTTGCCGCTTCCGGTGGTTACTGGATTGCCGCTCCTGCTACAGAGATTTGGGCATCCCCCACCACCATCACTGGCTCCATTGGTATTTTTGGCTTGTTCCATAGCCTGGAAGACAGCTTCAATGCACTCGGTGTTAATGTCGATGGCGTCGGCACAACGGAACTGTCCGGCCTTAGCTCTGGCCTGCCATTTTTCAAAGGCCTGCAGCCACGTGAAAAAGATATTTTCCAACTCTTGATCGAGCGCGGCTACAAAGACTTCCTTAGCATGGTCGGAGATAACCGTGGCATGAGTATTGAGGAAGTTGATCAAGTTGCACAAGGCCGGGTATTTACTGGGCAACGTGCTTTAGAGTATGGTTTGGTGGATAAGCTGGGTAGCTTTGAAGATGCGATTGCTGCAGCCGCTGAGCGTGCTGGTTTAAGCCATTACGACGTGAAAGTAATTGGTCATGAGTTGTCTCCTTTTGAGCAAATGGTGATCGATATATTTGGTGGTGCTGCTAATCAAGGCTGGTTGCCTCAATCTGCCATCAGCCCAGAACGTCAGGCGCTAGGCCGGTTAACCCAGCAACTGCGCCATGATTTTGTGACCTTAAGCAACTTCAATGATCCGCAAGGGCTTTACGCCTTCTGCCTGTTGTGTCAAATCGACTGACACCAAGCACGATCTTCGCTACAATGCCCGGCTTAAGCCGGGCTTTTTTTGAGGCAAATCATGAGTAAAAAGCGGATCTACGTCGCCTACACAGGCGGTACCATTGGCATGCAAAAATCAGCACAAGGTTTTGTACCTGCGCCTGGTTTTTTAACGCAAACGGTGCAGGGCATGCCTGAGTTTTTTCGGGCCGAGATGCCGGAATTTACCATCCATGAGTACCCAGAGCTGATCGACTCATCCAATATGACGCCAGCCCACTGGCTGCAAATTGCCAAGGACATTCAACAGAACTACCAGCTTTATGATGGTTTTGTGGTACTGCACGGTACCGATACCATGGCTTATACTGCTTCGGCACTGTCTTTTTTGCTGGAAAACCTGGCAAAGCCGGTGATTGTGACCGGATCGCAAATCCCTTTGGCACAGCTGCGCAGCGATGGCCAGGTGAATTTGCTGAATGCGCTCTATTTGGCGGCTGAATATCCGATCCATGAAGTATCGCTGTTCTTTAACAACCAACTATTTCGCGGCAACCGTGCGACTAAAGCAGATGCCGATGGTTTTAATGCATTCGCCTCGCCTAACTACCCGCCTTTGCTGGAAGCCGGCATTCAAATCCGTTTGCAGGCGGGTGCGCTTAGTACCACCGAGCGTCACAATCATGCACTCAGTGTAGCTGACGTGAAACCCCAACCCATCAGTGTGGTAACCCTTTATCCCGGCATTTGTGTGGATGTGATTGCCAATATGGCGGCGGCTCCGGTGAAAGCACTGATTATTAAATCCTATGGTGTTGGCAATGCCCCACAGGAGCCTGCATTGCTTGCTACCTTACAGCAGGCTACTGAACGGGGTAGCATTATTGTGAACTGTACTCAGTGTTTTCGAGGTCGGGTCAATATGGAAGGCTACGCCACCGGCAATGCATTGCAGGCCCGTGGCGTGATCAGTGGCTACGACATGACACTGGAAGCGACTCTGACCAAGCTCCACTACCTGCTGAGTCAGCCACTGACTGCAATGGATGTGCGCGAACAGATGCAGCGCAATTTACGCGGCGAGCTAAGCAAAAACTGAGCTTGCTAAGCTCAAATAAACAGAGCCGCCACCCGCTGCAACAAGGCTGCTTCATGGCTTTGTATAGGTCCATGACTTAACCAACGTGCCAACAATGCATCTTTACTCAAGCTGTTGGCCTGATTGTGCTTTTCTGCCAACAGCTGCAGTTTTAACGCGGAAATCTGCTCAGGCTTGGCCGTCGGGTCCTGCACCTGCCCTGACACCATCAACTCCAACACCATGGTCAGCTCAGCACGACTCATGCCATCAGGCTGCTTCAGCCATGCATCGCGCCACAAAGCTGGTAGCTGAGCTGGCTCTGCGGCTGCTTTTAATGCTGCAAACAACTGCTGGTAACTTTGCTGCTGCTCACTGGCTATTTGACTGTGCTGCTTTTGCTCCAGTTGCTCCATTAATTGCTGCCTGGAGCGTTGCAGAGACGAGAAGCCGCTTAAATCCAGCGCCTGCAACTGGCTGCGCAGCGAGCTGAGTTGTTGCAGCTGAGTGGTTTGTTGCAAGGCTTGATCGCAGGCGCTCAATGCTTGCTGCAAAGCCTGTTGCTGTTGCTCACGTTCTTGCTGTGCTTGTTGGTAATCCAGCTTGCGTCTGGCAAAAAAATCATCGCACAGGGTGCGAAACTCTTGCCATAACACCGCATCTTGCGCTTTACCGGCAAACGGGATCTGTTTCCAGCTTTGCTGACACTGCTTCAGGATGGCAGCCGCTTGATGGCTATCACTCAGCTCTATTGCTGCTTTCACCTGCTCAACCAGCTGTTGTTTTTGCTGCGCAAAAGCAGCTTGTTGCTGCTTCACCCTCTGACGAAACTGCTGGCACAGCTGTTGGTACGACTGCTGAAGTGATTCATGCCGCTCTTTTGGTACAGGGCCAATGGCTTGCCATTGCTGCTGCAACTGTTGCAGCGCAGCAGACAGCACCTCCTGTGAATCATCTACAAGCTGCGCTGAGTAGGTATCAAGCAAAGCCTGCTTGTCTGCAGCATGTTGCTCCCGCTCGGCTTGTTGCCGGGCAAAAAACTCACGACATGGGGCAAATGCCTGTTCGCAGGCTGCATCAAATTGCTGTTGCCAGTCCTGCTCTGCATCTTCGGCGGTTTTACCGAGTGAAAGCCAGTCAGCCCGCGCTTTTTTCACCAGCGCCGAACGCTCGCTGGCACTGTGCATAGGTTCCTGCACCAGCTGCTGCATCTGCTGAAGCAATGCTTCTTTACGGGGCCGGGCGATAAAAGCCTGCAAATCGCTGAGCTCATCCAGCTGTTGTTTTGCCTGCTGATACAAGCTGTCTAGTTGCTGTTGTTGCTCTGGCAATAATTGCTGATAACTGTGCTCTATCCCTTTGAATAAACCAAACAACAGGTTGAATTTTCCAGCCTGATGCAAACGTTTAAACTCGTGCAACTTGCTACGACACTGGCGAAAAGGCTGTTGTAATTGGCGCTCAAGCTCCTTTATAGCATTCTGCCAACGCTGTTGCAGTGCCATATAGGACTCTTTAAGTGTTGCAGGTATCGCTGGGGACAAGTCAGCAGACAAATGCTGCCAGCTCTGCTGCCACTGCTGCAAACGAGCTTTCGCATCAGCAAGTTCCGAAGCTTGCTCGGGGATCAGCTCAGTTTGCCACTGCTGCAGCAGTTGCTCGGCCTCACCAAAACGCAACGCCACCCGAGGTAAGTCGATCAACTGTTGTTCTAGCTTCACCATCTCAGCATTGAGCAGTACCTGATCGGTAGCTGCCAGATCGGCTTGTTGCAACTGCTGTTGCAATGCCTGGAACTGAGCATTCAGCTGCTCGGCCTGCTGCAAGTTGGTTTGCATCAAGCTCTGCTGCAAATCGATCTCAAGCGCCGTTATCGCCTTACGCAGCCCAATCAGTTGTAATTGCTGCTGTTGCAGTCTGTCTTGCTCGGCTTGCTGTTGTCTGGCTTGCTGCCAACTACTGGCAAAGAAGTTTTCGACCGATGCGGTCAACTGTTGAAACTTAGCCTGCAGTGTCGATCCATCATCCAACTGGCTAAGCTCATGCTCGAGTGCTATCCACTCTTGCTGGTAGCGGATATAGCGCTGTTCACTATCGGCCGGAGCACGTTCTTTGAGGGCATTAATTTTTGATAATATCAGGCTAGCCTGTTTACGAAGTCGGGCTGGCCGCTCACGTTGTTGCTGACGATCTGCCACTAATTGACTCGCCTGCTCAGCCAGCTCAGTTGGCAGTCTTTTTGGCAATCGCTCCAGCTCTTTGTCATCCTGAATACGTGCTAGTAACTCTTGCCGGGTACTAAGCGCAAGCTGATTATCCTGCAATGCTTCCAGGTAAAGCTCTTGCTTATCCAGCCGCTCTAATAAGCTGAGCTTGATGCGACTGTCTTGCTCCTGTCGTAAGATTTGCTCCAGCACGCTGCTGCGCTGGCACTGCTCAATAAACTGCTGCTTTAAGCGTTGGGGAATTTGGTTGGCAATGACCATTTCAACCACCCGGCTCTCAGCCTCATGTCGTAAACGTTCAGAGGATTCTTTTTTGCTTGCCTGCCACCAGAGTGAGAAGTCGTTCAGTTTTTCCAGCGCAATCTGACGCACTTTGGCACTACCGTCATTAAATGCCAGCTCATGCAGGATATGCTTATAATCTGATTGTTGTTCGTTCAGCTCATGAATAGCAGCAATGCGCTTTTCACTGTCCGGATGTTGCCATTTTGGCCGTAGCAAACGCTTAAAGATCATCATGATTAAACCGTGCAATAGGAGTTTGCTGCTGCCAGGAGGCTTTCATCTCTGCTTTGCTTTTTTGTACCATCTGGCCATCGGCACCTATGGTAAAAGGCTCGTTGCTTTTCAGTACCTTGGCCTGATAGGCCAGTACCAATTGCATACTGTGCGCCCGTTGCTCATCCGTTAACAAGCTACCATCAGCCCAGCGGCCAGTTGCTACCGCTTCGGCTAGTTTTTCATAGGTTTCCGGCGCCATGGCGCCAACCAGAGAGTCAAAGTCCATGTTTGGATTTTCGCTTAAACATCAAGATCCGTACCCGATTGACCAGGTACCAGATAAAACCAACACCAATGGCTACGATAGCCGCATAATATTGCCAACCATGAGGTGGCAGTTGCCAGTAAAAAAAGAAACCTGCCAGAAATAATACCATCGCTAGCATCGACTGGGTCACTAAAGATTGATTCAGGTTCAATCGTCGGTCACGTTCCATCGCAGCCAGCTTCTCTTTGTCGAGCCCAGCGATGGCGGCTCCACATTTTGGACACTCGGGTGCCTTATCGGATACTTTCTGCCCACAGGCCGGGCAACTGATAATGGCCATGAACTCCCCTTTTGTAAAGGCCAGTTGCAACAGCAACTGACCTACTCAACTTAACGCAATTGATCAACAATCGCCAATATAGCTGTCAGGCTATCCTGACCAAACTTCATGGAACGGACATCGCTCCAGCCAAACAAGGCATCTGGCAGCTTGTCGTTGTCTTTGAATGGCATTTCCAGGGTAAAGGCCATGCAGTTAAACTGCTGAGCAACCCAATTGGACGCCACCGTCATATTGGCTTTACCAGGAGCATCCACTTCGTAACCGTGTTCATTCTGAAACTCCGGAGAAGCCATCAGCAAGTACTGACGGAAGCTTTGCTCCAGACTGCGCATGCGTTCATCAAAACAAGGCACCCCTTCACTACCGGCCAGGAAGTTGTAGGGGATGTTTTCATCGCCATGCACATCCAGGTACATATCAACGCCTTCATCGAGCATTTTCTGGCGTACCAAATAGACTTCAGGGCTTTGCTCCATCGAAGGCGACTGCCATTCTCTGTTCAAATTAACCCCAATGGCATTGGTACGTAAATGGCCACGAACACCACCATCCGGGTTCATATTCGGTACTACATAAAATACGGCTTTATCCAACAGACTGCGGGCGACAGCATCGTCGTCATCCAGTAAGCGATCGAGCAAGCCTTCAACAAACCATTCCGCCATAGTTTCGCCAGGATGCTGCCGCGCCGTGATCCAGATTTTACGCTTGCTTTCATCCGGCTCGCCAATCACCAACAGGCTCATGTCACGACCGTCCAGAGTTTCACCAAGCTCCACCAACTGGCAACGGTCATGTAGCTGCGCCTGTTGCAATAAGTCCAAGTGTTGCTCATAGCTGTAAGGCGCGAAATAAGCAAAGTATACTGATTCCGCTTCCGGGTAATGGGTAATCACCAGCTCCTGGCCATTGAACTCGGTATCGACCCGAAACCAGGTTTGGCGATCGTAAGAAGCAACGGCCTGATAGTTTTTCCAACCATCCGGATAAGCAGAACCACTGACGTTGGTAATTTTGATGGTGTGAGCTTCAATGTGCGGTGTATGCAGACGGAAATGAAACCACTGGTAAAAATCGGATTGGTTGTCTTTGCGAATGGCCAGACGAATATCGGCCGGATCGGTGGCACTGATCACATCAATATTGCCACTATCAAATTGAGCGGTAATTTTCATACAGGTTTCCGTGGTTGTAAGGCTAAAGATGCTAGTTGCATTTTGCTTTTATGGTTGTTTTTATACGGCTAAGGGTATCACAAAGTTACGATAGAAAAAATCTCAACGCACTCTAAGCTCAAGTCCAAGCCGGCTGCTCCAGCCCAAAGATTTGCGCTGCACCCGCCCCTGAGCATCCAGCACATAGTAGGTTGGGAAACCACGGATCTGGTAATCCTGTAGCAATTGATCGTTGCCTAGTACTACCGGCATGCTAAGGTGCAAATCTGCGACAAAATCCTCGACTTCAGCCGGATCCTGATAGCTCAACGCCACCGCGACTATGTTCCAGCCATCACGTTGCATTGCTTCCAGATTGGGCATGCTGTATTTACAGATACTGCACCAGGGGGCAAAAAAGTACAACACGGTGGGTTTGCCAAGTAAATCATCACGACTAATCCAACCATGTTCCAGTGTACGGTGGTAAAACATTGGAGCCTGGGTGTCGGCAGGCAACAAGGATCGCTCGCGAAACCAGGAAACGGCCTGCACGATCAAGACAACGGCAATCAAGTGTAATAATAGAGAACGAAGCATCAGGTCACCGCTGTACCAGCCTGCAGGAACAGGCCGGTACGTCAGTTTCGTTTAGGCGGACGTCTTGCTGCGGGCACGATTACGGCGCCACAGCACCAATAATGACAAGCCCAAAGCCGACCAAAGCGAACCCGAAGCACTGTTTCGCTCGTAGGTTAACTCATTTTCCACACCACAATCACTGGGTGAACCATTGGCGATTGGTTTTAACTTAACCGCCCGAGCCTGGAACTCGGAACGCGGATTGCCATCTTCATCCAGTATGACTTCACCAAAAGAGTTACGCAGTGGCACTTCGGTGACGGCGGTGGCCAGAATTTCATTGCTGTTATTGATGCTGCTGGCTTCTACCAGGGTATAGCCGCTGTCACATGCCAGGTAGGTATTCAGATCGACAAAACTACCATCCGCCATGTTGTACATAAAAGCCCGCTGCCGCTTGGCCGAAGCGATGACCGCCTCGGTTCTACCGACAATAACGCCTTGATCATTAATGGCCTGGGGTACGGTATTGGCACTGACGAAAAAATCTTCCGGAAACTCAATGGTGTTAGTGGCCAGATCGTAAGTAAACATGCGATTACGCGGCTGGCTTGCAATAAACTTAGTGGCATAGCCTACCACAATATTGTTGTTGTTAATTGCCGTCGCAATACTTTGCAACCACTCCCTGTCATCTGCTGGAAAGATCGGCAGCACTTGTCCATCCATAAACACCGATGCACGATCACTGGAGTACATGTTCTCTTGGGTAAAGCGGAACCCTGTCCAAGGATCAACACGTTCAGTGCGGATCACATCGCTGGAGTCGGAGTAAGTTGACACACCGACAATCACCCCTTGGTTGTTCAGGCCATTGGCTCGGCTGGTGTATTGCACCTCTGGCAACTCAGTTTCAGGGTGGGCTTCATTGCTGCCTTTATCCCCTAAGAAGCCTAAAACCTGTGGCTCAGAGATCGTAAGATCGTCATTGAGCTGCCAAACCATGGCACGGTTAACATAACCACTACTGACGCTATGCAGGTAGTGCAGACAATTGTCGACCGGCGCTGAAAAACCAGTGCAGCTATCTTCTGCCAAAGTGACAAAGTTATCTCGAACGCTGACACTGCCTCGGCCGATGATCATGCCTTCATCATTGATAGCCAGGGCAGCACTTAAGCCTCCGCCAAACTCCGAGTAAATCGGCGTCAGTGTTAAACGCTCATTCCCGATACGCACCACACCCAGTTGCAGGGCACCAGAGGGGCGCCAAATTTTATGCTCGGTAGGCTCAGGAATTTCATCACCATCGTCCACGGACTCCGGGTCGGTAGTACGGGTAAAGTCGATGTACTCAAAAGGTGGCGTCGCATAACCAACCTGGATATTCAGATTATTTTGCCCTGTCACCAGTTCATCGTTGCCGATTTGGGTTTCTGTACTACGAAACTGCAACAGCTCTACCCCCTGGCCTTGCTCAATAAAAGCTGCCGTGGTGGTGACTGGCTGAAAACCATAACGTTCAACCAGGTTTGCGATGCGATTCTCCAAAGAGAAGTTCAGATTGTTGTACTGTGTAGGCCAGTTCAATAAAAATGAATACAAAATCGCGTGTGTTTCAGCGGTCAGCACACCGCTGTTCAACTCAGCCCGCTGTTCATCTGACAGGATGGTATTGAACAAGTCATCATCAAAGTCAATGATGCTGATATCAATATCCACGGAATAGAGCTGACGACCATTGAGCACCGCAACGCCCTGATCATTCACCGAAGTCGCGTAGGTAGCACGCGCATCGACAACCTCGCCTAAGTCAACCACCTGATACACCGCAGCGGAAGCGCTAAAAGCGGTCAGAAAAGGCAGCAAGGCCAGGTTGATGGGTGATAATTTCATGCAAAAACCCCTATAAATACGTCTGTTTATTATGCTTCTAAAATTTCCCAGCGCTCGTAAGCATGCGCCAGCTTCGACTCAAGTTCAGCAAGTTGGTTCAACACGGCTTGTGTTTGTTCAATCGGGCTGGCAAAAAAGTCTGGTGCATTCACTTGTTGCTGCAGCTCTGCCACCTGGGTTTCCAGTGTTTCGATTAATGCAGGCAGTTGCTCCAGCTCACGCTTTTCTTTAAAGGACAACTTACGCTCTGTGCTGCCGGTCGCCTTTTCTTCTACTTTCTTAACCTGAGCCTCTGGTTGAACGTCAACCTTGGCTGTTCTTGGCGCAGGTTCGGCTTGTTGAGCCTGCCAGCGTACCACATCATCGTAACCACCGGTAATATCCACGATGGTACCACGACCGGCAAACAACAAACTACTGGTGACGGTGTTATTAACAAACTCCCGGTCGTGGCTAACCAGAATGACCGTGCCCTGATATTGCTGCAAAATATCCTCAAGCAACTCCAGTGTTTCGACATCCAGGTCGTTGGTTGGCTCATCAAGGATCAGCAAATTGCTGGGTTTGGCAAATAGCCGTGCCAGCAGCAGACGGTTTTTCTCACCACCGGATAAAGCCCGTACCGGCGTCCGACTGCGCGCTGGTGGAAACAAAAAGTCCTGCAGGTAACTCAGCACATGCCGGCTTTGGCCATTTTGCATCACTTCCTGGCGACCATCGGCCACATTGTCTTGCACCGTCGCATCCAGATCGAGCGCCTGGCGGTGTTGGTCGAAATAAGCAACCTCGAGGTTGGAGCCGCGTTTTATCATGCCCTGCTCTGGCTCTAACTCACCAAGCAGTAACTTGATTAAAGTGGACTTACCGACACCATTCGGGCCAATCAAGGCCAGTCGGTCGCCGCGCATCACCAGCAGATCCAGGTTTTTAAGCAGCGGCTCACCGCCAAAGCTATGGTAAAGCTGCTTGGCTTCAAACACCAACTTGCCGGAGCGCTCGGCCTGCTCGATGGCAAACTCGACTTTGCCAAGGCTTTCGACCCGTGCAGCACGCTCTTTACGCAAGGCTTTAAGCGCTCGAACCCGACCTTCATTGCGGGTACGCCGCGCTTTTATGCCCTGGCGGATCCAGACTTCTTCTTCGGCCAGCTTTTTATCGAACAGGGCATTGTGCTGCTGCTCGTCTTCGAGGATTTTTTGTTTGCGATCCAAATACTGCTGATAATCGCCCGGATGCGAGGTCAGCTGGCCACGGTCCAAATCGATAATACGGGTCGCCAATGCACGGATAAAAGCCCTGTCGTGCGAGATAAAAATAATGGCGCCTTTAAATTCTTTTAAAAAGCCTTCCAGCCACTGAATGGCGGCAATATCCAGGTGGTTGGTTGGCTCGTCCAGCAGCAGAATATCCGGCTTGGCCACCAGTGCCCGTGCCAGTGCCGCTTTTCGCAACCAACCTCCGGATAATGAGGCGAGGTTTGCTTCTGGCTCCATCGCAAATTGCTGACACAAAGCGGTTACGCGTGCTTCCAGCGACCAGCCATCACGGCTGTCGAGCTCAGCTTGCAGCTGTTCAAACAGTCGCATTTGCTGGGCATTGTCGGCATCCAGCGCGTCCGAGAGCTGGTAAAACTGCTGCAGCTTATCGGCCAGATCGCCAGCACCTTCACGGATAAAGTCGGCAATGCGGGTGTCCATTTTGGCCGGTGGATCTTGCTCCAGCCGGCTTAACACCACACCGCTGGGTAACACCACCTGGCCATCATCCAGACTTTGCTGACCGGTCAGCACTTTTAAAAAGGTCGATTTGCCGGCGCCATTGCGGCCAACCAGACAGACCCGCTCGCCACTGAATAAGCTAAAATCCACCTTGTCCAGCACCGGATGGGTACCAAAGGCCAGACTGGCCTGTTGAAAACGTAATACTTCCACCGTTAGTGTTCCTGTAGCTGTTGTTGCAGCCAAGCCGCCAGTTGCGCCTGATCGAAGGGCCAGCCAAGCGTGGCCTTGCTGTCACGGCAGGCCAGTACCGGGATTAACACCCGGTAACGTTCGAATAAGTGTTCATCGTCTACAATATCCAGCACCTGGTACTGGCCGGTAAGACCTGCCTGCTGCAGCATCTGCTCGGCTTGCTCACACAAATGACAGCCCCAGGTGCTGTAGAGTTCAAAGCGTACTGTCATCGACGCAGCTCAAAACAGACATGGATATGCGGATTGCGCTTAAAATCGTCCGGCAAGG
>NZ_JAFIFQ010000049.1 GCF_020831925.1 Alkalimonas sp. | reverse complement strand
AACAATACCTTCTGCGCTGACACGTGCGCAATCCTGGTTAACTCACCGTGCTGCAGAAGCGCTGGTACCACACCGTCAGCAGCATAGCCAAGTGCATCTTGCTGCGACCATTTAGCGCCTGTGGCGTTAAAACCACTTAGTTGTAATATCGCCAGTTGGTAAAGCATTAACAGACTCCAATCATGACCAACTGCCAGCATAAAGCGCACCTGCGTCATATTGTGTCGCAGGCAGTTACTGCAAATAACGATGCTTTCTAAGCAGCTGACTTTGCCCTCTGAATCGACACTACTGATGTGTGTCATGCGCTCTTGACGCGCTCCAGCTACCCAGTCGTTGATTGACATACCGCCAGCTAAAGGGGAGAGGTGGTAAGATGAGGTCTTGGCTGCCCCAGCAGGAATCGAACCTGCAACTGCCCCTTAGGAGGGGGCCGTTATATCCATTTAACTATAGGGCAACAGCGCTGAATTCTATCAGAAAATTGCCGTCAACCAAAAGCCTTGATTTTCGAGCGGATTTAATTCGGTAGTTTTGGATAAACCCGCAGCAAAATCAGGTAAAATACCCTGTCTTTTATTCATACAGATCGAGCCAAAACAAGGCTTCGTACGTAAGCAAACATCTAATAACCGAGTAAAATAGTCAGGAATAATAGTTGAGCATTTTAGTCAACTATTATAGAATGGGCTTCAGACAAGTCCGTAATTCCATCGCATCCACTCGCTGATACAGCGATCAGCCGGTTACGATACCCGGTTAGTATAAAAATTGCGATGTGACATAAACAACGACAGCAGCGAGAATCATAGCCATGACCGAGCAGATCCAAGAAGCATTATCCCGAAAATATGAAGCCGGCTTTGTGTCTGACATTGAGTCAGAAACCTTCGCCGCAGGGCTTGATGAAGATGTGATCCGCCGCATTTCTGCCATGAAAAATGAGCCTGAGTGGATGTTGGAATGGCGGCTGCGCGCTTACCACAACTGGCTTGGTATGGAAGAGCCTGACTGGGCTCATGTGCGGTACCCTAAAATTGATTATCAGGCGATTTCCTATTACTCCTCGCCCAAAAGCATGAAAGATAAACCCAAATCTCTGGATGAGGTCGACCCGGAGCTGTTACGGGTATACGAGAAGCTGGGCATTCCTTTGTACGAGCAGGAAATGTTGGCTGGCGTTGCGGTCGACGTGGTGTTCGACTCGGTGTCGGTGGTCACGACCTTCCGGGAGAAATTAAAAGAAGCCGGCGTTATCTTTTGCCCCATTTCAGAGGCGATTCAGGAATACCCTGAGTTGGTAAAAAAGTACCTGGGTACTGTGGTCCCCCGCTCTGACAATTATTTTGCTGCCCTAAACAGCGCCGTATTTACCGATGGCTCCTTTGTGTACATTCCAAAAGGTGTGCGCTGCCCGATGGAGCTATCCACCTACTTTCGTATCAACGAGCAAAACACCGGCCAGTTTGAACGTACTCTGATCATTGCCGATGAAGGCAGTTATGTCAGCTACCTGGAAGGCTGTACCGCGCCGCAACGCGACGAAAATCAGCTGCACGCTGCTGTGGTCGAATTGGTGGCGATGGATGATGCGCAAATCAAGTACTCCACCGTGCAAAACTGGTACCCAGGCGATGAAAATGGCAAAGGCGGTATTTATAACTTTGTGACCAAACGCGGCTTGTGCCATACCAACGCCAAAATCTCCTGGACTCAGGTGGAAACCGGCTCTGCCGTCACCTGGAAATACCCAAGCTGCATTTTAAAAGGCGATAACAGCGTCGGTGAGTTTTATTCGGTGGCGCTGACCCGTGGTCACCAACAAGCCGATACCGGCACCAAGATGATCCACCTGGGTAAAAATACCAAGTCCACCATCATTTCCAAAGGCATCAGTGCCGGCCAAAGCAATAACAGCTACCGTGGCCTGGTGCATATGGGGCCGAAGGCGGATGGTGCCCGTAACTTTACCGAGTGCGACTCCCTGTTAATTGGCGATCGCTGCGGTGCCCACACCTTTCCGTACATTGAAAGTCGTAACCCCACCGCCAAAGTAGAGCATGAAGCCACCACCTCGAAAGTGAGTGACGATCAGTTGTTTTTGTGCAAACAACGCGGTTTGGATGCAGAAAAAGCCGTCTCGATGATCGTCAACGGTTTCTGCAAAGAAGTATTCAAAGAATTGCCCATGGAGTTTGCCGTAGAGGCAGGCAAATTACTCGAAATCAGTCTCGAAGGCTCAGTAGGATAATTACCAGATGCTAACCATTAAAAACCTGCATGCTCGTGTAGAGCAAAAAAACATTTTGAATAACCTGAACCTGGCTATCAAACCTGGTGAGGTACACGCCATTATGGGGCCAAATGGCGCTGGCAAAAGCACCCTGGGTTATGTCCTGTCTGGCCGTGAAGGTTATGAGGTGCTCGACGGCCAGGTTGATTTTCAGGGGCAGGATTTACTGGAGATGGAAACCGAAGATCGGGCCAGACATGGTCTGTTTCTGGCATTCCAATACCCGGTTGAGATCCCTGGTGTCAGCAATATGGAATTTATGAAAGAGTCGGTGAATGCCATGCGTCAGCACCGCGGCGAAGAGCCTCTGACCGCAGCGGAATTTCTGAAAAAAGCCAAAGAAGCCTGTAAGCAAGTGCAGCTGCCACTGGATTTTTTAAAGCGTGGGGTGAATGAAGGCTTTTCTGGTGGCGAGAAAAAGCGCAATGAAATCATGCAAATGATTTTACTGGAGCCGACGTTGTGTATCCTGGATGAGTCGGACTCTGGTCTCGATGTGGATGCCTTGCAAGTGGTTGCCAATGGGGTGAACAGTCAGCGCGATGGCAAACGCAGCTTTATTGTCATCACGCATTACCAACGTTTGCTCGATTACATTGAGCCAGATTTTGTCCATATCCTGGCCAATGGCAAAGTAGTGAAAAGCGGCGATGCCAGCCTGGCCAAGCAAATTGAGCAAGAAGGCTATGCCTTTTTGGGGCTGGATACCAGTGAGGAGGCAAGTGCATGAGTGCATGGCTGCAGCAGGTCATAGAGCGTGGCCAGGGCATTGATGACTGGCTAAGCCCGGCACGTGCGCGCGCGCTTGACGCATTAAGCAACACAAGCTGGCCAACCCGGTGCACTGAAAGCTGGAAGTACACCTCGTTAACGGCGTTGGAGCAGCTTGATTTAACAGCCGAATCGGCAGAGCAACCGTCCACTGTAGAGCCAATCCCTGGTGTAGATGGTCTGGATTTGGTGTTTAAAAATGGCGTGTTGCAAACTGACCTGGCGCAGTTGAACTTGCCGGCAGGGTTACAAATTACCAGTGTGCAAACGACATCGGCTGTGCAGCAGGTAATCGCCACCACCCTGTTCTCCCAGATCAAACCCAAACACCACTTGTTTGGCCTGGTGAATGATGCGCTGGCCGGCGACGTCTTGTTTATTGATATCGAGCAAAACAGCCACATCGGGCAACCTATTCGCATTATTAGCCTGAGCACTGGCGGCCATGAGTCGCATCACCGGGTACTGGTTCGGCTTGGCAACCAGGCCAAAGCGACCCTGATTGAGCAGGCCCTGGGCCAGCAAAACAGTCTGAGCACCGGTTTCACCGAGTGTGACTTAGGTGAACAGGCAGAGCTTGAGCATTACCGGCTTGCGATGCATACAGGCGAGGCCATTTACTTCGGTGGCTGCCATTTCTGCCTGCATCATCATGCCAACCTGAACAGCACCCTGATTGGTTATGGCAGTCAGTTATCGCGCACCGATATTGATATTATTCACAATGGTGAGCATGCCAAAGCAAAGCTCAATGCGGTTTACTTGCTGGGCGAGTCCGAGCATTTTGATCTGCACAGCACCATTGAGCATGCCAAACCCAACGGCACCACCGAAGAAAATGTACGCGGTATTGTCGGCGATAAAGCCAACGCTGTGTTCAATGGCCGTATTCATATTCATCGTGATGCCCAGAAAACCCTGGCTGAACTGAATAACCGCAATTTATTATTGTCGCGCCGCGGCCAGATCAACACCAAACCTGAGCTGGAAATCTATGCCGATGATGTACAGTGTGCCCATGGCGCCACGGTCGCAGAGATTGAAGAAGAAGCGCTTTATTATCTTATGTCTCGTGGTATCTCGCGCTCTAAGGCATTGGTGATGCTGAACTATGGCTTTATTCAGGAACTGATCAACCAAATGCCAAACCAGCAGCTGGCACAGTGGCTGGAGCCTCAGCTAAGAGCCCGCTTTAAGGAGATGGAAGTTCGATGACTGCAGCTATCAGCCATTTCGACATCGACGCAATCCGAGCTGAATTCCCCATTTTGCAGCAACAGATTGAAGGCAACCCGCTGGTCTATCTGGATAATGCAGCGACGACACAAAAGCCGAAGGCGGTCATTCAGGCCATTACCAATTACTACACCCAATGCAATGCCAATGTGCATCGCGGTGCCCACCATCTGGCTGATGAAGCGACCCGGCGCTTTGAACAGGCGCGCGATACGGTGGCCGCTTTTATTCGAGCTAACGATCGCAGCGAAGTGATTTGGACCAGCGGCACCACGGAAGCCATCAATATCGTGGCCAATGGCATCGGGCAACGCCTGCAGCCAGGTGATGAAGTGCTGGTGACGGAGATGGAGCATCATGCCAATTTAGTCACCTGGCAACAAGCGTGTAAGCGAAGTGGCGCCAGCTTAAAAGTGGCACCGATCCACGACAATGGTGCTTTGGATACCGCAGCTTTTACCCGTTTGCTTACCGATAACACCAAGCTGGTCGCTCTGCCCCATGTCTCCAATGCGCTGGGTACCGTCAACCCAGTAAAAACATTGACAGCAGAAGCACACGCCAAAGGCGCCCTGGTATTGATTGATGGCGCTCAGGGCATTGCGCATGGCGGTGTGGATGTCAGCGATATCGGCTGCGACTTTTATGCCTTTTCTGGCCATAAGCTGTTTGGCCCCACCGGGGTTGGTGTGCTCTGGGGTAAAAAAGCGGTGCTGCAGGACTGGCCAGTCTGGCAAACCGGCGGTGAAATGATTGCACGCGTCACCTACCAAGAGTCTACTTGGGGTGAACTGCCCAACCGCCTGGAGGCTGGCACACCGAATATTGCCGGTGTTATTGGCCTTGCTGCCGCCATTGATTGGTTTAACCAGTTTGACTTAACGGCTGTCCAGGCGCATGAACGCAGATTGCTCGATTACGCCACCGAACAAGCGCACAGCTTTGACGGTCTGCAGATTGTGGGAACGGCAGCGGATAAAATCGGCGTATTCAGTTTTTTACTGGAAGGAAGCCACCCGGCTGATGTCGGTTTTTTATTGGATAAGCAAGGCATTGCCATTCGAACTGGCTCGCACTGCGCCCAACCACTGATGCAGCGTCTTGGCGTTCCCGGCACAGCCAGAGCCTCTTTTTCGGTGTACAACACACTGCAAGAAGTGGATGCATTATTTATTGCGTTGAAAAAAGCCCGGCAGATGCTTGCCTAAGGATAAACCATGCACGTAGAAACCTATACACCAACCCAGACAACAGATGGCGATGCCGTCCGCCTGACCGAAACCGCTATCCGACACTTCGAAAGCAAGCTGGTCAGTACGCCAGGCCATGTGGTTCGGTTATCCACCAAAACCAGTGGCTGTACCGGCTATGCCTATGTGCTCGACATCGTTGCTGAGGCCAAAACCGGCGATGCAGCCATTCAGGCCAGCGATCGCCTGACGTTCTGCATTGCAGCCGATGCATTGAACCTGGTTCGAAACACGGAAATCGACTACGTCAAAGAAGGTTTAAATGGTGTGTTGAAGTTCAACAACCCCAATGTGGTCGTAGAGTGTGGGTGCGGCGAAAGCTTTAATGTGAGCTAAGCAGTGTATCCACACTGCGGTTGTTTGCTCTGAAGGTGAATGAATGCAACAAAAAATAGTCTCCACCGAGCGCGAATGTCTGGTACGGCGCGTGCCAAATGGCGATAAACAACTTATCCCGGCTGGTGAGTTTGTGACCATCACTCAGGACCTGGGGGGTAACTTTACCATTACCTGGCGCGGTAACATGTACCGGGTGGATGGTACCGATGCCGATGCCATTGGCCGCAAACCATTGAAGCTGGAGTTTACCACCCCCGGGCATTCCGGCATCGAAGAGCATCAGGTCTATCAGGCACTGGAAACCGTGTACGATCCGGAAATTCCTATCAACCTGTTGTCGCTGGGGTTAATCTACAAGGTCACAGTAGAGCAAGCAACGCATACGGTGCATATTGATATGACCCTGACCGCTCCTGCCTGTGGCATGGGGCCAGTGCTGGTTGGCGATGTTGAGCATCGGGTCGGCATGGTGCCAAACGTAAAAAAAGTGCTGGTGAACCTGGTGTTTGACCCGCCTTGGTCACGCGAGATGATGAGCGAAGAAGCACAACTTGAAGCTGGATTATTTTTTTAGTGCACCAGAAGCTTCAACCGATATCCGGCAATACAAAGCAAACAAAGAGTCCGTTATGAACTTACCAGGCTATGAAGACATCATTGAAGACTTAGCATTTTTTGATGATTGGGAGCAACGCTATCAGTACATCATCGATTTGGGCAAAAGTATCCCCAAGCTGGCCGCAGAGCAAAAAACAGATGAACTCTTGGTACCAGGCTGCCAAAGTAAAGTGTGGTTACTGAGCCATACCAAGGATGGCGTGCTGCAGTTTCAGGCCGATAGCGATGCGGTCATTGTGAACGGACTGCTGGCCATTGTGTTGGCCGCTTACCACAACCAGACACCGGCTAGGATCCTGGCCTTTGATATTGACGACTATTTCCAGACGCTGGATTTAGAGCGCCATATCAGCCCAACCCGCGGCAATGGTCTGCGCGCTATAGTGGCAAAAATACAAGGCCTGGCTAAGCAGGCACAATCTTGACGCTAAAAAAACTCACCTCTTAAGGAACCGTGGCAAGCCGCTGCTGCAATACAAGCAAGCCAGGCTAGGGGCGGATTTGATTCAACACCAGGTGAGGGATAAATGCACTGGCACTGCTGCTGATAGTCTGGGCGTCGAGCTGCACCACCCGGGCCTGCACTTCCATGCCACGCTCAGTACTAATCAGAGTACCGGTAAGAATTGCATCCATCTGAAGCTGTCTTGCCAGCAAGCGGGTATCACGTGATAGGGCAAAATCGCCCTGAGGTCCAATCCATAACTGGCTGGTAAGCTTGTGCTCAACCACCGCAATACCATGCTGCGGTAAGGCAGTGCGCAGCAGCTCAGCCAGTTGATTGCCAAGCGGTGTAGTTTGGCTCAGGCTTTCATCCAGTTCAACAAAGCTGCTGATGGCAATGCGCTGGCCTTGAATGGAGTCACTTTGAGCCAACTGATAAGCCAGTTGGTCTACATAGTGCTGTAACCGCTTCTGGCTCTGGGGTAAATGAGGCAGCCATGCCTCGGACGTATGTTGTTCGGAAGCCGCAGGCTTGCGGTACCAGGTCGCTGGCTCCGGCAATTTTGCTGGATCATGCTCCATATTTTGGCAGTGATCATCTCGGCAAAACGATAGCTGGCTGCAAGCACTCAATAGAATGAGCATGAACGGCAAGCAAATCAGTAAGCACAATGGGCGCATTATTCAGCGCCCTGCTTTAAGAGTACTCGATGATGACGCTCTGATGGCTGCAAACCGGCAATCACTGGCTGCGGAATAAAGCCTTGCGCCACGGCAAGTACCCGTTTTGAGTCGATACCTACCAAACGGGCATTCACCATAACACCGGATTGGTGCCGCACCATCGTACCGCCCAGCACATACTCTATTGGTTGCTCTTCGCGCAGCTCCAGAAAGTCCCGACTGAACACGAAGTCACCTTCCGGCGTCACTCGAATAAAGTCGGTGGTTTTAAAATCGATTTGGTGCAAGCCAAACTGATGTACTTCATGCATAAAGCTTTCGGCCAGCTGATTGCCAAGCAAGTCCGTTTCATCGTAAGGGCCATCCAGATAGACAAAGCTGGTTACAGCAAAGACAGAATCCGCAATTTTAGGATCCATCACTGCCATTAAATCGTGCATCATGCCCTGAACATAGTGATTCAGCGACATATGCTGCCCACCTTGATACCGCTGCTGCAAGCGTGCTTCTGCACGTCTGTTGCTGCTGTAGCTGGCTTGTTGGGCAGTCAGGCTCTGATAGTAACTGGCATCTTGCTCCGCCGTAACAGGAACCGGAGCGGCCCTTAGGGTGCGTTCGCGGTAATCCTGCCACTTTTGCTGCGACGCACAACCACTAAGCAGCAATACAGCTACCAGCCCAATAAACCCTTGCTGTCTTAACCTACTGTGCTTGATGCTGCTACGCATAGTGCCCCCGCTTTCGAGTTAATGAGATGACCGGTAGATCATTTGCTGGCGGAGCTGCACCTGCTCGGCAGAACCCAACACGGCGGTAGGGATCTGATCGGCGGCAGCAGCCAATACCCGGTTTGTCTCTGTATCGACCAGCCGTGCATTAACTATAGTAAAATCTTCATGTTGCGACATAGTACCTGCGATCACATAACGCACCGACTGCTCCGTTGCCAATCCGGATAATTGCCGGGTAAGCAGGCTGTCGTGTTGAGCATGCAATTGCAGGGCCTGACCAGCACGAAACTCCGTTACCTGATAGCCCAGCTGACTGGCCACCGTCAGCATGCTTTCCTGCAACTGCAGGCCCAAATGGCGCATTCGCACATTGGTTGCATCCGGCTGCAAGGTGGCGCTGTCGGTAAAGGTTACCGCCGTCATGCTGCCATGCGGTAAGGGCGGTAAGCCAGTTAATAGTTGATCTGCCAGCCGCTCGGTATAAAACAACACAGGATCAAGGCGTGGTTTTGCCTCGGTATCGGCAGCTTGTTGCCGTACAGCCAGTTGACTGCAGGCACTTAACGCCAGTACGACCACTAGAAATAGCCCGTTTCTCACAATAACGCCCCAGCTTTCAACCACAGATATCAGCGTTCATTCAAAATCAGTGCCAGATCCATACCATCAAGCCAACAGCAGCGGCGTCACACCGAGAACGGATACTGGATTGCCGGGTGGCTCTGATAGCCTTCCACCGCGAAGTCATCCAAGGTGACCCAGGTTTCCAGATCCTGTAAGGATTGAATTTTCGGGTTGATGATAAGTCTGGGCGATGGGAAGGGTTGCCGTTTAAGCTGCACGTCCCGCATCAGCGCCAATTGATCTTCGTAGATGTGTGCATTGACAATTTTGTGGTAGGCCACGCCCGGCTTTACACCACAAATTTGCGCCATCAACGCCAAAAAGGTAAAGACCTGCACCTGATTAAAGTTCAGTCCCAAAGGCACATCGCAGGAGCGTTGATAACTGGTGAGATAAAGGGTATCGCCTAGCAATGAGAAGTTGTGGGTGTGCATGCAAGGGCGCAGGCAGCCACGGTCAAACTCGCCAGGATTGTAGAAAGTGATGATCTCACCACGATCATCCTTGCCCTGGCTTAAGTCGCTGACCACTTTTTGCAACTGATCGACCACACTGCCATCGGGTCCGGCCCAGGCCCGGCCCTGCACACCGTATACCCGCCCCATATCGTCGGTACCTTTACGGTGCGGGTTGGCCAGCCAGGCGGCGTTGTCGTTGGCATTGGCATCCCAGGTTTTGGTACCTAGGGCTCTGAAATCAGCCGCATTGCTGTAACCACGAATATAACCCAGCAATTCGGCAATGGCGGCTTTCCAGTAACTTTTGCGGGTGGTGATCAGTGGAAATTCGTTGGCCGCCACTTGGTATTCAAGGTCGGCATTGACTACGGTCAGACAGCGCTTACCGGTGCGCTCATTCACCACCCAGTGGCCTTGCTCGATAATACGCTGACAAAGCGCCAGATACTGCTTCATGCGGCCCCCTTCTTACCTGGTTTACGGCTTGGCTTGCTGCCTGCATCGCTTCCTGGTTGACGCAGTTGGCAATAAGCAATCAGAGCAAGACCTGCCAGGATCATCGGCAGGCAGAGCCACTGCCCCATAGTCATACCCAGTGATAACACGCCAAGGTGTGCATCCGGCTCACGGAAGAATTCGACGATAAAACGTGCCACGCCATAACCCAGCAGGAAAACACCGCCTAAGGTGCCTTTCGCCGGTTTGAAATGGCGTACCAAAACAATAATAACAAACAGCAGAATACCTTCCAAAGCCACGTGATACAGCTGCGATGGATGCCGTGGCAGTGGGCCTGCTCCCGGGAAAACCATGCCCCATGGCACTTCGGTCACCCGCCCCCACAGCTCGGCGTTGATAAAGTTCCCTATGCGGCCGGCAGCCAGCCCAAGTGGGATCAAGGGTGCCGCGAAATCGCCAAGCGCCAGAAAATCTTTTTGGTACTTACGGGAAAACCAGGCCATCGCAGCCAGCACACCCAGCAAGCCACCATGAAAAGACATGCCGCCGGTCCAGATTTTTACCAGGTACAACGGATCAGCCAAGAAGCTGTCAAACTGGTAGAACAACACATAACCGATACGCCCGCCCAGAATCACCCCTAAAAACCCATAAAACAGCAAATCACTGACTTGCTGGGAGGTCCAGCCAGAACCAGGCTGAGCCGCGGCACGATTGGCCAACCACCAGGCCAGAACAAAAGCTACCAGGTACATTAAACCATACCAATGAATGGCCAGGGGGCCGATGCTGATTGCCACCGGATCGATATTTGGAAAACTTAGATAGGATTGCGACATGGGATTGTTTAAGTCCTGCTTAGGCAAAAAACATGCGAAGTGCTACCAGCATCAAAAAAACACCGAAGAAGCGCTTAATTTTCATCACTGGCAACTGTTGGGTCAGACGGGCTCCAACCGGCGCAGTGAAAATGGATGTGAGGATAATCCCCAACATGGCTGGCAAATAAATAAAGCCAAGAAAGCCATCACTCAGCTGATACTGTTGCCAGCCGGCGATAACATAGCCTAGCGTGCCAAAAAGTGCAATTGCTACCCCGCTGGCAGCAGCACAACCAATGGCCCGCTTCATATCCACCGAAAAATAATTCAGCACTGGCACGAACAAGGCGCCGCCGCCAATGCCGAGTAAGCTGGCCAACCCACCCAGTACACCTGAAACACCGACAATGGTCGGGTTGCCAGGTAAGGAACGTTTTCCCACCACTGAGCGAGAGCCCAGCATACGAAGCGCAATTAAAGTCACCGCCACCGCAAAAATCCGCTGCAATACCACCCCATCCACCAGATGTGCCAGATAACCGACACACCAGGCTCCGATAGCAGAGCCCAGCATAATGCGACTGGCCAGAGGCCATGGGATATTGCCCCACTTATGATGCGCCCGAATGGATGACGTTGCCGTAATCACAATGGAACCAAGCGACGTCGCAATCGCCACCAGCATGGCGTGTTCAGGTGCCACGATGCCAAAGGCTGGCAACAACATCAACAAAACCGGCACCACGATTAGACCACCACCTATGCCAAGCAAACCCGCCAGCAAACCAACAATGGCACCCATCAGCGCTGAAATAACGATGATACTAAACAAGAAAATTTCCTTTCAAAAGGCACTGCCCGGGCACGAAACCCCAGATAAAGACAGCTTAAGAACGTAACTGAGATGCCAGGTTTTTCTGCTCTAAAAAGCCATGCACTTTACGACGAACAATCTTGGGCGACTCACTGTTTAGTGCATCATTCAACACCAGCTGCAGTTCCTGCAGGCTTACCCGGCGCAACAACCATTTGATTTTGGCCAGCTGACTACTGTTCATGCTAAAGGAATCATACCCCATTGCAGCCAGTAACAAAACACCAGCAGGCTCCCCAGCCAACTCGCCACAGACGCTGGTCGGCAGTTGCAATGCCTGCAACTGCTGCCCCATCTGATTCAACGCACGCAAGACTGCCGGGTGCATCGCATCGTACAAGCTGGCGACCCGGGCATTGTTCCGATCCACCGCCAACAGGTACTGTGTTAAATCATTAGTGCCAATCGAACAAAAATCTATTTTGCTGGCCAATTCGTTAAGCTGATACATGATAGAAGGCACTTCGACCATCACGCCAACTTTTGGTCGCACCAACTCTAGCCCCAATTCATCACCAACTTCAAAGCACGCCTGTTTGATCAGTCGCAGAGATTCGTCCACTTCCGACAACTCAGAAATCATCGGCAACAAAATATGCAGATTATTGGACGAAATATCAGCTTTGAGCATCGCGCGGATTTGCACCAAAAAAATTTCCGGATGATCCAGTGTTAAACGAATACCCCGCCAACCCAGAAAGGGATTTTCTTCGTTGATGGCAAAGTACGGCAAGGGTTTATCACCGCCCACGTCCAGGGTACGCATAATCACGGGCTTCCCCGGGTAGGCAGACAGCATGTCACGGTACAGTATCACCTGCTCTTGCTCGGTGGGAAACTGATTGCGGATGATAAAAGGAAACTCGGTACGGTATAAACCGACACCATCGCAAATTTCGTTATTGATTTGCTCGGGGTCAACCGCTAAACCGGCGTTGATCATCAAGGCAAACCGATGACCACACACGGATTCAGCTGGCAGCGTCACTTCAGCCTGATAATGCGCTGATAACTCAGCATCTTCACTGATCAGTTGCTGATATTCCGCGTAAATGGCTTCGGCTGGGTCCAGCAAAATATGGCCCTGGTAGCCATCGACAATGACACGTTGTCCCTGCCATTGCATCAACGAAAGCCCCTCAACACCCATCACGGCAGGCACGCCGAGCGCTCTGGCCATAATGGCGGCATGCGAGTTAACCGAACCGCGTAAAGACACAATAGCGACCAGTTGCTGCCTGGGGACTTCAGCCAACATGGATGCAGTCACATTCTCGGCCACCAATACCACTTTATCGGGTAATTTGTGATGTCGCTGCTCGGTATCGAGCAAATGAATCAACACCCGCTCGCCTAAATCGCGGATATCAGTGGCCCGCTCTTTAAAGTAAGCATCTTCCATGTCTTCAAACTGACGGGCAAACTTTTCCACCACCCGCTTCAACGCACTTTTTGCGCACCAGCCATCAGCAATTTGTTGTTCAATCTCCTGCCCTAAACTGGCGGCATCCAGCAATTGCTGATAGACATCAAAGATAGCCAGCGCATCCACCGGCAAATGCTCTGCCATACGCTCGGACAAACGTTTAAACTCAGCCTTGGTGATGCGGACCGCCCGATAAAAGCGTGATAACTCTTTATCCGGCTCTTCGGAGCGCTGCAAGGATACGGCATTAAAGTCGCTGGCTGGCTGCAGCACATAAGCTTCACCAATAGCAATACCGGGAGCTCCGGGTAAACCATTTAATTGACTGGAGCGGCTTTTACTACCAGTACCTGGACTGGCCGCTTCGCGCAATTCAGCATTTGCCAACACAGAAGCTAACTGAGCACCCAATGTCACCAGAAAGGATTCTTCATCTTCGCTGAACACCCGCTCCGTGCCCTGCTGAATCGTAAGCACGCCAAGAACTTTGCGGTGATGAATAATCGGACACCCCAAAAAGGCAGAAAAGCGATCTTCACTGACTTCTGGGGTTACTTTAAAACGCGGGTGTTGATGAGCAGCGGCCAGGTTAATGGGCTCTTCACGTTGCCCAACCCAGCCAATCAGACCTTCAGAGAAGCCAATAGCGATTTTACCGACAGCTTCAGGGTTCAGGCCATCGGTTGCCATCAGCATAAAGTGATGCTGATCGTAATCCGCAAGATAAACCGAGCAACACTCCGTATTGAGTGCCAGCTTAATATTGGTGACCAGACCAGACAGCGCCTGACTCAGAACAGGCTCTTGCGCCACATCCTGAACAATGCGCCTTAACTGGCTGAGCATGGCCATGGCTTATCCATCCGAATTACCCTTTTTGTTTTCCTATTTTACGGGGAAACGGCAAAGCGATCGGGGCAAACTCTTTCATGACTTTACGGTAAACGTCGCGCTTGAAGGCAACCACTTGACGTACCGGATACCAGTAACTGACCCAACGCCAACCATCAAATTCTGGATGGGTGGTTTTGGCCAGATCCACATCCCCATCAGGGCAGGTCAACCGCAGTAAAAACCATTTCTGCTTTTGACCAATGCAGACCGGGTTGCTGTCACGTCGAATCAGTCGCTTTGGCAACCGATAACGCAACCAGTGTTTGGTCACCGCCAGAATTTCGACATCTTCCGGCTTTAAACCAACCTCTTCATTCAACTCCCGGTACATGGCTTGTTCAGGCGTTTCCCCCTGATCAATGCCGCCTTGCGGGTACTGCCACGAGTGTTGTCCGTAACGTCTTGCCCAAAACACCTGTCCCTGGTGATTGCAGATCACTATGCCGACATTGGCCCGAAAACCTTCGGCATCAATCACATAAACCTCGAGCTTTTCACAACAGCTATAGCAAAGATTCTTTCACAAAGTTATCAGTACGGCAATCGGTATTTTATCTACAGCATAACTCAGAGACTTATCCACAAATAGACGTACACCAGATGCTCCATGTGCACTTTTTCACAGCCTGTGTGGATAATGCTGTGCAAAAACAGGCTTTATCCCATGAACAACTTAGTGTGCTTCAATTTGAAGTCAGGGTTGGCTTTATAAATTCATGTAATTTCATTAAGTTATGTTTATACTCAGCACTTATGAAAAAACGAGCCTTGTGCATAACACAGATCGCTGCCTTTTTATGCAACGAGCAAAATTCCTGCATGTTATGCTGCAAGCCTGTACAAAAGCCCGGTTTAAAACCATGAAAACACCTCAGACTCTTGATGAATTAATGCTGCGTTGTCAGGCTTTGGCTGGATTAACATTAGGTCAGCTGGCTGCTGAATTGGGCTTGGCTGTACCAAACAATTTAAAACAAGACAAAGGCTGGGCTGGTCAGTTGTTGGAGCAAGCCCTGGGGGCTAGTGCTGGCTCCAAGGCAGAACCAGACTTTCCTGAATTGGGTGTCGAGTTAAAAACGCTCCCCATAGATAGCCTTGGCAAGCCTCTGGAAAGCACCTATGTTTGTGTGGCGCCGCTCACCGGCATCAATCAACAGCAGTGGCACGATTCGTGGGTGTGCCAAAAACTAAGTAAAGTGCTCTGGCTACCGCTGTTAGCAGAGCGACGTATTCCTGTAGCCGATCGGGTTATAGGCAGTGGTTTTTTATGGCAGCCAGATTCTTGCGAGCAACAATTGCTCCAGCAGGATTGGGAAGAGTTAATGGAGCTGATTGCTTTAGGCGGTATCGATCAAATCCGGGGCGCTCATGGCCAGGTTCTGCAATTACGTCCAAAAGCTGCCAATAGCAGGGCGTTAACTGCCGCCATTGGCTCAGATGGTCAACCTATTCAGGCTCTGCCCAGAGGCTTTTACCTGAAAAGCAGCTTTACGCAGCAGCTGCTGCGTAAAGCCTTTGGTTAGAGCTGATAACTTAGTGATCATACTTATCAATGATCTGCTGGTAGACACCGCTTGCTTTAATCTGTGCCAGACCGGCATTGAATTTTTCAACCATCGCCTCACCGACGCTAGCCCGACTGAACATCACATACACTTGCGAACTTTCTAACCGAATACCATGTGGCTCAATATACTGATCCAGGCCTTTGCGACGTAAAATAGATGCCCCAACAAAACTATCTTCTAAAAAGCCATCAATCTCTTCATCAATCAGCCGTGCCATATTCATTTCACTGATGATAGCCCCAACAAATTGCGAATGGTGATCATCGCTAGTATAAAGCGCTGTAATTTCATCACCATAATAGTATTCATTGACGATACCTAACTTATGACCCGCCTTCACAAAATCGGTAATGGTGCTATAAGGCATATTGGCTTCATAGCGCCGGACATACAGAATAAACCGCTCTTCACGGTAGGGATCGGAAAAATACGCAAACTGCTGACGATCATCCGTCATCGAGGCTCCAAGCACAAAATCCACCTCTCCATCACGTAAAGCACTCAACAACTCAACCCAAGTACCTTGCTGCATAGCAACCGAGCACCCCATAGACTTGGCAATAGCATGCACAATTTCAACATCCAAACCGGTAACCACATTACCCACCCCAACATACTGATAGGGCTCCCAAGCATCAAAGCCCATGGTCAATTGGCAATCTGCCGTATGCGCTTTGGGCTCTTCCATCCGATAGTCGTTTGCTTGTGCCGTCGCGGCATCTTCAGACACAGCCTGAGTTTGTACCTGAGGCTCGCACCCCAACAATAAGAATAAAACAGCTGATAATCCTAGCAAGAAAGGTTTCATATCACACCTCTGCAATTAGTGTATCCACTTTCAAGCTTAGTGTAGATTTAAAAAATTTCCTCTTGTGTCAACGACTTTTCCTTTTATCCGTCCATGCTTTTACCAGACTCAGTGGTTATTTGGTGCTTATCAGCAGATGCAATCGGCAAGGGCTCGGCTTTAGACGGTGCCTCAATCACCACAGCCCATTTTTCTCGCCAGCCAGACGCTTGCTGCCAGTCCAACCACATCAAACGCCATTCATCAAAGGTAATCACCAGCGGATTGTTGGATTGAAAGTTGGTGGTAATACCATAACGGCAAGGCTCAGCATCGTCTTCCGGCTGAAAAGTACCGAATAGCCGATCCCACACAATCAACACACCGGCAAAATTCTTGTCGATGTACTGTGGATTGCATGCATGGTGCACTCGGTGATGGGATGGTGTGTTGAGTACCCATTCCAACCAGCCCAGATGTTTAATCGCCTGCGTGTGCACAAAAAATTGAAAGGCCAGGTTTAGCGATACCACAGCCAATACCAACCAGGGTGAAAAGCCAAGCAGCATCATGGGTAACCAGAACAGCCACATGCCGGATACCGGATACATCAAGCTTTGACGAAAAGCAGTACTTAAGTTCAGTTGCCTTGAGCTGTGATGCACAATGTGCGACGCCCAGAACCAACGGATGTGATGCGACGCCCGATGGAACCAGTAATACAAAAAATCCTGCAGCACAAAAGCCAGCAACAAGGTGTAACCATTGATTGGGATCTCAAAAAACCGGTATTGATGCAACCACCAATAAAAAGGCATCAGTATCAATAAAGCCAGCAGCTCACCAGCCTGATGCATCAGAGCCAATGCGGCATTGGCCAGGGTATCACGCCAACGGTACCAGTTGTTCCGCAGCCGCTGACCAAACCACCACTCCAATGCCACCAAACCAAGAAAAACCGGGCTTAATGCCACTAATATCCACTCAACCGGGATCATCCAAAGCTGCCTCTTAACGGAACTATGCCATACTTATAGCAAATTTCGCTCGTACAGGTCATTCAAAACGGTGGCATCCAATGAACAAGCAGCAGTCAATTTTACAACAGGCGATGCAACTGGCGGAACACAGTGATTGGGAAAGCATCCGGTTACGGGATATTGCCAGTAGCCTGAGTATCCCCTTACTGGAGATCCATCAGCACTTTAAGCAAAAAGACGATTTGGTGGATGCCTGGTTTAATTTGGCAGACCAAGCCATGCTGGCTTGTCAGCAGCAACCTGACTTTGAACACAGCTCGGCGCAAGATAAGTTGCTAACAGCGATGATGCATTGGCTGAATGCTCTGGCCGCTCATCGCCGGATCACCCGGCAGATGCTGTATTACAAGTTGGAGCCAGGCCATGTCCACTTGCAAGCAGCCGCCATACTTCGTATCAGCCGCACAGTACAATGGTTACGGGAAATCGCTGATTTAAAAGCACAAAACTTCAAACGCATCGAACAGGAGTTGTATTTAACCGCTGTCTTTACCTCCGGCTTCATCCGCTGGCTAACAGCACCGGAGCCCGCAGTAACAACAGCTCGCAGCTGGCTGGAGCGTGGCCTGCAACTTGGCCGTTGGCGTAATTTGTGGATTTAAAGCTCAGTTATCTACACATTTATTTCGAGCAAAAAGATTGCTGGCACTGCACCGCATTGCCAGCCCTGCTGGTCACCGCTGATCACTTCTACCGGCATGTACTGACCGGGCTGCTGGTATTATTAGCTTATCAATCTTCAGAATGGGGGCTATGTTGCGCTTTCTGCTTCTGTTGTTTGTTTTTGTAATCGACCCAACGCTCTCGCAGTGCTTCTATCAATGCCAAAGCGATAAAGAAAAAAGCCAGACACCAGGGGTTTGGGTTGTAATGAATGCCTAAGCCTCTTGCTGGGTGAATTAAGGGTTTATTGGGGTTTACCAGATCTACCGCATAAATCCACAAAGTCCCTTCACTAGTTGGACTCATGATCCCAAGGTGCCTTTTAATATAATAGGTAACTGTTCTGGAAGATTGAGACTTAGCTATAACATCTGAAATATTTTTACATTTCTGCCACCCGCTAAACCATACTTCTTGCTCAGGGAAGGATGTGTGTAAAATAATGCTGTCAGAGCCAGACACCCTTGGTATGCACTCTACTGCATAAAGCACACCCTCCACTTTTGTCAGCTCAGCTTCATCCACGCCATCGGTGTAATACCTGAAATGCCAGGTTAGATATAACAAACTAACGATTAGTACAATTTGCAAAGACACCGGTAAGCTTTTTAACCAAGCCATCACTTTCGACTGTTTAGGTAACGTCGGGATTTTTTGCACGGCTTAATCCTTTTTCTCAAGAGACTCAGCTAATTTCGCAGAATCGATGCGCCCACTTACGGAATATGTTTGAATACCATCGGCTATATTAGCAACATACCTTATTTGAGAGGTAGCAGCGGCGGCATCGCCGACATTACCAGCATTTTTTGCAACGCTGTTTAATGATTGAGCTCCTCCGCTCCATGTTCCTTGAGCAAAGTCACCTAATCTGCCTGCACTATCGATTTGTGACTGACTCATACCTAACTGAATAGCTCCACTCTCTAACGCCATTCCAGTAAGCGTCCGTCCGCCAGTCCAAGAAGACCTTATACCATCTAAACTTAATAGTGTGACCATAGCTCCGGGAGCTGTACCAACACCAGTTAAAGATGCTGCAACACCGGAAGCGAGACCTACACTACCCAATAGTACACCAGCCGGATCGTGAGGACCAGCCGCGACTATAGCATTGTTAATATTGCTGGCTGCTTGATTAAACTGTGCCTCCTGACGTGAGCTGAATAAGGCTCTAGCGGGATTTTGTACCTGTGACATCCATTGAAAATTAAATGGCTCTTTCCCATCCGGATCCACAAACTTATACGGATTATTATTGGCATAAGCATACCGATTAAACATCATCGGATTTGACGGGGTAAAGCCTACCGGGTCATTACTGTAAAACCTGCCGATAAGTGGATCATAATACCGCTGCTGCATATACGTTAACCCAAGCTCACCATCGTGCTTATGGCCGGTAAAGCCTATATCCGTATAAGTACTGCCTGGGATCCGCTGGCCAAAGGGCTGATAATGTTGCCGGCTATTGCTTTGGATCACACGGCTTGCATTCGTTTCCAACCGAGGGGAACCTAAAGCATCACTGTGCACATAGCTCGGGTTACTTCCTTTTGCCTTGGCAATGAGTTTACCTGCAAGGTAAATATAATCGGTACGGCTTCCATCGGCGGCTTGCTCATGCATCAATTGGCCGCCCAGGCTATAGACCTGGTAACTACTGCCTGAGCCACTGGTGCGCTTTATCATTCGGTTATGTCCATCGTAGACATAGCTGAGATTACCAGAGCTTGTTAATTGGTTGGCAAGATTAAAGCTTAAACTACGCACACCATTGTGAGTGATATTTCCTCGGGTATCGTAACCAAAGCTTCGGCTTTGGCTGCCGCTTATACCCGTTAAACGGTTATTGGTGTAATTGTAGTTTAGTGTGCTGCTACCCAATGTCTTTCGGGTAATATTCCCCACAGTATCGTATCGAATGCTGCCACTTCCCCACTGTCCATTCGCTACCTCTAGCCGGTCGCTGTCGTCATAGCGTAATGTCAAATTGTAATTTGGCGCGAGGCTGTCGGTTATACTAGTGACATTATGGTTATCATCATAGCCGTAGGTGAAGTTGATAAAATTGGTGCTGCCATGATAGTCACGTATATTTTGCAATCGCTTCTGACTGTCGAGCGTATGCTTTCGGATAATGCTATTCCCAAAGGTAAACTGATTTAGCTGACCTCCCGGATAGTAACTAACACCAGTCGCAAAACTCCCTGCCTGCCGGGCCTGACCCAAAGCATTTGGATTAAAACTGACGTTACGCCCACCTGGATAACTGACGCTACTGACATGACCTAAGTTGTTATAACCCCATCCGAGACTGAAAGTACGCCCATCGAAACTCAAAGTTTCAGTTTCTAATAGAGACTTGCTGTTGTAGGCATAGTTCCACACTGCTGTACCAGCGGTTAAACGGGTGAGATTCCCTTGATTATCCAACACATAAACTTTGCTGGGTGTACTGTCCGGATAGCTTATACTTCGCAGTTCACCTAAATTGTCATAACTGTGCGTCACTCTTTGCGCCACTGTGACCGAACCTTCATTGCATGCCGAGGCTCCACCAGAGGCACCTGCTGCAGACCAAACCACCTCCCCTATCATATTATAGCCATAAGCTGTATGCCCTATGTCGGGCCGAACAACGCGACACAAACGCTGTTGTCCATTGTAAAGCCTGGTTTCGGTTATACCTCCTTGTGTGATCACACTCAGGTTACCAAACAGGTTGTAACTTAAAGTGGTGGTACTGTCATTATTCTCTATTCTGACGGGCAGTTCATAGGCAGGACGCCCCCATGCCTGATAACGCGTATAGGTATTCAAGCCCCTGGCATTTTCAGTGCGTATCTGATTACCAGAAAGGTAGTAATAGCTGTTTCCTTTATAAGACAACGTACTTAGCTCACTTGTCAGTCGCTGCAAACCATCATACTCATAAAGCATGCCATTGCTTTCGAAGTTGCTGCTGCTTGGGTAAGAGATAAATACCGGATGGTTATAGGCATTGAATCGCTGCACGGTATAGCGTTGACTATTGCTAACAGTTGCATCCCACTCATGCGCTAAAACTGGCCGTAACAGAGCATCAAATGTAGTTTTTTTACGGTAATTACCCTGACTGATATGCTGTGTTTGCTGCCCTCCCTCCATTGGATAACTAAGGATAGTTGGAGCCCAGCGGCTATCGGCAGGCGTGATCCTGGTAAGACGCCGCAATCCGTCATACTGATAACTGGTTCGATTACCATTAAAATCGGTAACCTGTGCTATAGTGCCATCGTCATTTACCACCCGGCTCGCACTTATGAAGCAAGTCGCTGGATTACCGCAACTAGCTGTATAGCGCTGCGGTAGCTTAATAAGTTGTGCTTGTCCCCGCTTATATTGCTCGAATTGCACCCAGCGATTGCTGATGTTGTAACTATGCCGCATCAAATTGCCATCGTTGTGATAGCTGTTAAAAGTACTGATCAAGCTGCCAAAACTGCGCCGTTGGTAAGGCAGTGATTTGTAGTTATGCTGAGAGCTGTAGTAGCTCGTTTCCTCTACCGTTGTCCATTGGCTGTTGTTCGAAGAATACTCCAACTTGGCTGGTAAATTTAACAGCCAATGGGTTGTATCATGATAAAAAGTGGTTCGTTGCCAGCGGCTTTGGTTGTTAAGATTATTCGATTCTTTAACCAAGGTAGGGGTGCTATACACATTAAAAGCGGAGTAATCTGTGGTAAAGGTGTCGCCATTCTCTATCACTTGTTGCCTTGTAGTCAGCACTGCATGGCTAGTTAAATCGGCATTGCTATATTGCTTTGTGGCAGAACCAAAGCTCGCTCCTTTTGCAAAAGATTTCAGGATTCTCCTCAGCCGAGTTGTACCATCAGTATCAAAATAGTCCGTAAAGACTTCGCTGCCTTCCCGCCAGTCAAATCGGCGATTGAAATAATGTACGGTAACACTATTGTCAGGGGCTTTTACTCGGGTAAACTTCAAGTCACCAGCAACCATCCCCGACGGTAGACCACCACCAATGACTGTCACTGCCTGCTTTGGTTCATTAACAAATGCACCTTCATTTTCAGAATAGCTATACTGCCAGGTCATCGTATCAAGCCCTGACCCACTAATCGTTTTTTCCGTTAAAGCAATGGTGTTGTAACACCGGTCTATAGCAAATGCGTAACGATAATTGTGGTCATTTACCGGTCCCAGTTGTAGTTTAGGAACCTCAGTCCGACCATGGCGAACTGATTTGACCTTAAAATCGCCAACAGCGCCAGTCGGATGAGTAATTGTGACCAAGTGATGGGGAATAGCTCTACTATCATTGTTTAAACAACGTCCTTCTGTGTTAGGTGCTTGATCATAAAAAGAGGCTTGACTGTGGGCAAACTGCCAATGAGAGCCATCAGGCCGGTTTACTCTGGTCAGGGCGTTACTGTTATAGTTGTACGACCAGGTTTTGCCATGCGCAGTCGCCGAACTAACTCTGTTGTTGTTGTATTGAAGCGAAATGACCCTGCCATCGGAGGATTCAATTCGGCTTAGGTTATTCCCAGAGTAGTTATAACGAACCCAATTACCAAATCGATCATCAACACGACTGACTAGCATAAAAGAATGATAACGCGCAAAACTAACATTCCCTCCAGGACCATCACCTGGATCAGGTATCGTTAATCCATCCGTAGATGGTCGAGACTTCCACAAATCATCCCCGCGGACCATTCGTAATTTATCGAATGTATACGTCAGCTAAGGGATCCCCACAAATTTAAAGCTCATAGTATCAGCTCTTTTCCAATTTGAT
>NZ_JAFIFQ010000118.1 GCF_020831925.1 Alkalimonas sp. | reverse complement strand
CGAGCGCGAGATTATATCTCAAACCTCAGCACTCTGTAAAGCACAGTCGCTTCGATGCTTAAACCTGAGATGCCAGAGAAGCCTGGTTCAGGGCAATGCCTGCACCCATGGTCGAAGAAATCGTTACTTTTTTGATGAAAACACCTTTAGAAACAGATGGCTTAGCACGCTTCAGTGCCACCAACAGAGCTTCCAGGTTTTCTTTCAGTTTTTCTGCGTCAAAATCCACTTTACCGATGGTGGTATGGATGATGCCGTTTTTGTCGTTGCGGTAACGAACCTGACCAGCTTTGGCGTTTTTCACCGCTTCAGCTACGTTTGGCGTCACAGTACCAGTTTTCGGGTTTGGCATCAGACCACGCGGGCCTAAGATTTGACCCAGAGCACCGACCACACGCATAGCGTCTGGAGAAGCGATCACCACGTCGAAGTTCATTTCACCTTTTTTGACCTGCTCGGCCAGCTCTTCCATCCCTACGATGTCAGCACCGGCAGCTTTAGCAGCTTCAGCGTTGGCACCCTGGGTGAACACAGCAACACGAACATCACGACCGGTACCGTGTGGCAGTACAGTTGCACCGCGAACGTTTTGGTCAGATTTACGAGCATCGATACCCAGGTTGACAGCAACATCAACGCTTTCAACGAACTTAGCGGTAGCCAGTTCTTTTAGCAGAGTCACAGCATCCTGAAAATCGTATTCGCGGGTCGCATCTACTTTTTCGCGGATCAGTTTTGCGCGCTTAGATAATTTAGCCATGTCTTAACCCTCCACTACCAGGCCCATTGAACGAGCAGTACCAGCGATGGTACGCACGGCAGCTTCATGATCTGCAGCAGTCAGATCCGGCTCTTTCAGTTTAACGATATCGTCGATTTGCGCTTGGGTCACCTTACCAACTTTCTTGGTATTTGGCTGACCAGAACCGCTCTTCAGACCAGCGGCTTTCAGCAACAGGAACGATGCTGGTGGCGTTTTGGTTTCGAAGGTGAAAGAACGATCGCTGTACACAGTGATCACGACTGGGATTGGCATGCCTTTTTCCATGCTATCTGTTCTGGCGTTAAAGCCTTTACAGAATTCCATGATGTTAACACCGTGTTGACCCAAAGCTGGACCTACTGGTGGTGACGGGTTTGCCATACCGGCTTTAACCTGCAATTTAATTAATGCAGTGACTTTCTTTGCCATAGTACACCTCTGTTTCGGGTCTTAGCCTTGTAAATGCGAGGACATTTACTCAAGCGGCTCCCCTTGGTTAAAAAGGCCGCAGATCATAAAGCAATCTGCGGCCGGAATCAATGACTATAAATTAAGCTTTTTCGACCTGACCAAATTCCAGGTCAACCGGCGTTGAACGGCCGAAGATAAGCACCGAGACTTTAACCCGGCTCTTCTCGTAATCGACTTCTTCTACCACGCCATTGAAATCAGCGAATGGACCTTCGGTAACACGCACCACTTCACCGGCTTCAAACAATGTTTTCGGCTTCGGCTTGTCGGCGTTGTCTTCCAGGCGGTTAAGAATGATGTTGGCTTCTTTTTCAGAAATAGGCGCTGGACGATCCGAGGTACCACCGATGAAACCCAGCACGCGTGGCACGCTTTTGACGAGGTGCCAGCTTTCTTCGCACATTTCCATTTGCACCAGCACGTAACCGGGAAAGAACTTGCGCTCTGACTTGCGCTTTTGGCCGGCACGCATTTCTACCACTTCTTCGGTAGGAACCAGCACATCACCAAACTTATCTTCCATCTGGTGCATCTTGATGTGTTCACGCAAAGAGGTAGCAACCTTTTGCTCAAAGCCAGAAAAAGCTTGCACCACATACCAGCGCATTTTACCTGCCATGATTAAACTCCTACCCCGGTGAAGAATGAAACAATACGCAACAGAATTGCGTCCAGGCCCCAAAGGATTAAACCAACAATCAGGGTGGCGATCATCACAATAATGGTGGTTTGGGTGGTTTCCTGGCGGGTTGGCCACACCACTTTACGCACTTCGGTACGAGCATCTTTGGCAAACGCAACGAAGATTTTTCCTTTCGCTGTCTGTGCCGCGACCAGACCTGCGCCGGCGACCAGTACCACGATGGCAATTGCACGCTCTAGGGTGCCAAAGTCAAAAATATAATTGCCGACCACGACCAATGACAGCAGGACAAAAACGACCAGCCACTTTACCGAATCCAGACTGCTTTTTGGGGTTTCACTCGTTGCACTCATGCTTACTTTCACCTCAGCTCGGCTTCACCGATACACATCTTCAACACAGCATTGACGCTGCTGTGGAAAGGTTGGCAGGGGCAGAGGGATTCGAACCCCCAACCGTCGGTTTTGGAGACCGCTGTTCTACCAATTGGAACTATGCCCCTGCAAAAACGGTTTACTGCTTTTAGGCAGTACTCAAAATAGCCGCTCATTATACTGCCTTCATAGGTGAAGGCAAGCCTAACGAACGGCATTCAAAGCTTTTTCCGTCTCAGACTGAAAAAGGCCCCTTACGGAGCCTTCTTCATACACCTACGTAAATTACGCGATGATT
>NZ_JAFIFQ010000048.1 GCF_020831925.1 Alkalimonas sp. | reverse complement strand
TTACGGCGACGAAAATAACGTGACATAACACGATCTCCTAACGAATTTGTTCAATGTGTTGGGCGTGCAACACCAGTTTGCTCTGGCCGTTGCGCTGCTGATGCCGGTTTAAAAAGCCCTGCACCCGCACCATGTCCCCCAACAATAAATGCTGAGTTTGTTGTACCAAATCCCCACTGCAGACCACCTGAAGGCGAACATAGCACTGACGATTTAGTCCGGCTTCCTGTTGCTGGCTGCGGTGCTCTAGCACCAAGCTCAGTTGCGGGATACCGGCTGGACTTTCACTGCGCGCAGGCTGACGGCAAATTTGCCCAGCACACACCAGTAAATTGTCCATGACCCCTTACTCTTCTGATGCTGCAGCCTGATGCTCAGAATCACGAGGAGCACGCTCACGGCGCTCTTCACGAACCTTTGCCATTGGTGAAGGCTCAACCACGGCACCATTGGTACGCATGATCATGTTACGCAGCACAGCATCGTTGAAACGGAACGTCGTTTCCAGATCGTCGATCACGTTCTGTGGAGCTTCCACATTCATCAGCACGTAATGCGCTTTGTGCAGTTTTTCGATTGGGTAAGCCAGTTGACGGCGGCCCCAGTCTTCCAGGCGATGAACAGTACCACCGGCTTCAGTGATAGAGCCAGTGTAACGCTCGATCATGCCAGGGACCTGCTCGCTTTGATCCGGATGGACCATAAAAATAATTTCGTAATGACGCATTGCAGCTCCTTACGGTTAATTAGCCTCGGTCAGGCTCGGCCGGACCTGCATGGAGGCAAGGAACATAGGTGTTGGCCGAAGGGCGCGAATTATACTCATGAATAGCGCAAATCACAAGCACTCTGTTCGGGCACCCTCCCCGGGTCTGTCATCCTTTTGTCATACTTACCCGTTAGGCTTACTGTTTTTTGGTGAAAGGAGAGCTTTCGACGTGATCTGCTTTCAAAGCGTGCAACATTCGGCTTTCAAAGCGTGCTGTAAAAGAGTGTGCTGGTGGCTGCCGGCCCTGTTAAGCTTGCTGCTCTGCCTCCCCTCACTGCAGGCTACAGAAGCCGAACCGTCGGATCCCTTTCCGACCCAACCGATCCGTATTGTGGTCTACACCAGCCCGGGCGGGCTGATTGATTTAACCGCGCGTCGCTTTGCCGACATCGCCAGGCGCTACAGCGAGGTACCTCTGGTGGTGATCAACCGGCCAGGAGGTGGCGGTATCGTTGCTTTTGAAGAAGCGCTGCAGCGCCCTGCCGATGGCTACACCCTGCTGGCAGTCACCCGTTCCAACATCTCCAAAATGGTAGCGACCGGCCGCGAAGATTTGATTGAGCAGCTGGACTGGCATTCGTACATCATGCACAACCCCCATGTCCTTATTACCAATCGCCAAAGCGGCCTGACGAGCTGGCAGCAGCTGCAAGCCGATGCAGTGAGCAAAGGCGATCGGCAGCTTTGGCTTGGCGCTGACATTGGCGGTGTCAAGCATGTCTCCGGCGTCAAAATGGCAAAACAAGCGGGCATTCAGATGCGCTGGATCCCTTACAGCAGTGGCGGTCAGGCCATCGCCGCCTTACTCGGAAATATGGGCGATGCTTACCTCGGCAATCCACGCGATGCACTGGCCTCCGATGATTTAACCCTGGTGGCCGTTGCAGCCTCAGAGCGACTGGCTGATTTTCCCGAAGCACCAACTTTTACCGAGTTGGGGATCCCAGGCCTGGAGCAGGAGCTGATCTGGCGCGGTTTTGCTCTGCGTCAGGGGGTGCCAGAGCAACGACGGCAGTGGTTTCGTCAGTTGATTTATCAGGTTAGCCAGGATCCGGACTGGCAAGCCAGCTGGGCCAATGATGGCGTGACCCTGGCGTACAAAGACAGCACAGCCTTTCAGGCCCTGGTCGCCAGGGATACCCAGGAGTTTCAGTACTATCTGACCGAGATTGGCCTGCTGCGTGAACCGGGCGAGCGCAGCAGCTTGCTGGCCGGCATTGGTGAGCAGCAAGCCCGGCAGTTCTTTACTGCCAGTTTGCTGCTAATTAATGCGGTACTGGCTCTGGTGCTGTTTCGCTCTTCCTGGCGCTCACACGCCGCCGAGCTGATGATCTTATCCGGCATCACATCACTGGCACTGCTGTTTTATCTGATGACAGTAAGTCTGCCGCCGCCATCAACCGCGGACATGGTCGGTGCTCAAGGGGTACCCAGATTATGGATTTACTTACTGCTGCCACTGGCACTTTATCAAGTGGCGCTGATTTTACGTCACCCAAAGAAAAACCGGCTGCGTAAACGTCCGCGGCTGTTGTTTCGTTTCTTAAGCGCGATGATTTGCTATGTGTTGCTGATCCCTATTCTGGGCTACTGGCTGGCATCCTTGCTTTACCTGCCGGCCGGGCTCTATCTGCTGAAATACCGCCAGCCTAAAGCCATGCTGGCTTTAACCACCGGCTGGCTACTGTTCTCCTATCTGGTGTTTCAGCGCTTACTCTATGTTGAGCTGCCCGTTGGCATGCTGTTATGAAACAACAGCACGCTGCTGGCAATAAGGAATGGCTATGATTGAACATCTGCTGGCTGGCAGCTTGTCGGTGCTGGCCTGGTGGCCTTTGCTGGCCATTCTGGCCGGGCTGGTCATTGGCATTATCGTCGGGGCTATTCCTGGCCTATCGCCTTCAATGGGCGTCGCACTGCTGGTGCCTTTTACCTACGGCATGTCACCAATGCTGGCTTTGATTCTATTGCTGGCGATCTACATCGGGGCCAGTTATGGCGGCTCCATCACGGCCATCACCATCAATGCGCCGGGCACCGCCTCCGCTGTGGTCACCGCCATCGATGGCCATGCCATGACCCGGCAAGGCCGGCCAGCCAAAGCGCTCGGTATCTCCATTGTTACCTCCGCAGTCGCCGGTATGATTGGCACTGTGGTGCTGATGCTGTTTTCGCAACCCTTGGCTGCGATTGCCGTGACTTTTCACCCGGCCGAGTATTTCGCGCTGGCCCTGTTTGGCCTGGCCACTATTTCTTCGCTGGCAGGTGCCAACTGGCTCAAAGCCTTTATTGCCGCCATCATCGGTTTGTTGATCAACACCATAGGTACCGATCCCATTTCCGGTGCCGATCGTTTCACTTTCAATTACACACCGTTATCCGATGGCTTTTTGCTGATCCCGGCTCTGATAGGTCTGTTTGCTTTAAGTGAAGTATTTAGCCGGATAGAGCAGCGCGATTTTCGAGTCAGGCATTTGAATGAAGTGCAGGATAGCTGGCCAAGCTGGCTGGAGTACTGGCAATTAAAATGGGTGACGCTCCGCTCGGCACTGATCGGCACTTTAATCGGCATTTTCCCCGGAGCTGGTGCCACCATCGCTTCTTTTATCAGTTACGACATCGCCAAAAAGCGCAGCCAGACGCCGGAGCAATTTGGCCAGGGCAGCAGTGAAGGCGTGGCCGCGGCCGAAGCCGCCAACTCAGGCTCGGTCGGCGGCGCTATGGTACCACTGCTTACCCTGGGCATCCCGGGCAGCGCCACCACCGCCGTCTTGGTTGGCGCCATGATGATCCACAAGCTCAACCCTGGTCCCCAACTGTTTTTGAGCAGTCCGGAACTGATGTATGGCCTCTTTGCCGCCATGCTGCTGGCCAATGCTGCGCTCTTGCTGGTAGGGTTGGCCGGCAGCCGGCTATGGATCCGGGTCACCGACATACCTAAACCGGTGCTCTTTGTGCTGATCAGCCTGATGGCCGTGATTGGCGCTTACTCGGTACGAAACTCGATGTTTGATGTGTTTTGCTGCCTGGGCTTTGGCATTTTAGGCTGGGTGCTTAAACGCAAAGACTACCCACTGGCGCCGGTCATTCTGGGCATGGTACTAGGCTCTATCGCTGAAACCAATTTCCGCCGCGCCGTGATGATGGATGGCTACGAGGTGTTTTTAACCCGCCCTGTCAGCGCTATTTTGCTGGGACTGGCTTTGTTGTCTTTTGTGCTGCCATTGGTGCGTACGAATCCAACCACACGCAAGCATCCACCAACCGACTGATGATGGTCAACTTATCAAACCTGACCATCCAGTTCATTTCGCCAGAGCAGATGAACAACTGCTGCGCTTGGTTGCGCGCTGTCAGGACCGTCTGCAAACGGTCATTTTTCTGACATCATTTTGTCATTTTATCTCTTGAAAATGCAGCGTCCAAAAATAAAAACCAATGCAGGAAGTAACAATGACGATGTCAAAATCACTCATCACTCTGGCAGTTTCAGCTGCTTTGCTGGGCGCCCCCACGGCTGTATTTGCTCAGGATAATACCTTAGCACAGCCCGATCGCACAGCACGCGGCCAAGCGGCTGGGAGTATCACTGGCCGTGTGTTCAATGATAGTACCGGTGCTATTCTGCCATCTGCTCAGGTCCGCATTGTGGAACTGAATCGGGAAACCGTGACCAACCGGGATGGCAGTTACTTCTTTTCCGGACTGCCGGCAGGCAACTACACCTTGCAGGTAAATTACGATGGCCTGGATGGCCAACGTTTGCCCATCGAAATAACCAGCAGTACCGCCATTCGTCAGGATGTCCGCCTTGCCAGTGCTTTCTTTGCCGGCGAGCGCATGATGGTTCTGGGCCGGGCTGAAGGCTATGCATCCACGATTAACCTGCAGCGTCATGCTCAGAGCGTTCGAACCGTAGTCTCGGCCGATGCGCTGGGCCAAATTCGCGAAGGCAATATCGGCGATGCCCTGGTGCGTCTGCCTGGCATGTCAGTTGAAACCCGAGCCGGTGTTCAACGCACCGCAACCATTCGGGGCTTATCACCACAATACAATACCGTGACCGTCGATGGCATCCGCATGACCAACGTCGATGGCAACCGTGACATCGCCTTGGATAGCTTCCCTGCCAATATGTTGGCGCGGGTGGATGTTATTAAATCGGCCACCGCCGATATGTCAGCCGACGCCATTGGAGGTACGGTCGACCTGGTGACGCGCTCAGCTTACGATCAGGAAGATCGCATTCTGGAAGCTCAGCTGGGGACAACCTTTAATGACAACCGCAATAGCTGGAATCAACAGCTAGGCCTGACTTATGGCGAAACTTTTGGCCAGGATGATCAGTTCGGTGTGCTCGGCTCTGTCTACTATTTTCGGGATCAACGTGGTTACGATGTGGTAGATACGGCATACACCGTCAATGCCAACAACGACTATTTCATCAACCGGGCGTTGTATTACGATCGTGATGAGAAAAAAGATAAAATTGGTGCTGGCTTGATTTTCGATTACCGGCCTGACGGCAACACATCCGCTTTTTTCCGTGCGCTGTATCACTACGATTACCGCTGGCTGTGGCGTCGCGGCACCGACTATCGTCCAAACCCGGACACCCGTTTTAATCAAAGCGACGATGCCGCATCATCCACCGATGGTCGGATCGATAGCATTGTCTTTTATCGCGAACCAAAAAATGTTTTCCAAATGTACAGCACCGGTTTTGAGCATCGAACCGATGATTGGCTGCTCGATGGCAGAGTGGCCTACTCCAGAGCCAAAAAAGACTATCCGGTTACTTTGCAGGTACTGAACTCGATCAATGGCGTTGATTTAAGTTATGATCGTACAGAGCGCAGCTTCCCGGTATTTACCGTCGATAATGACATCGATCTGACGGATCCAAGTCAACTTAGCTTTCGCCAGTATCAGACCAACCAGGTTCCCCGCGTAGAAAATGAATGGACCTTCGACACCAATCTAAGCCGGGATTTTTATCATGGTGAGCTGTTCTACAACTTAAAAGCAGGGGTTCGGGTCAGTCTAAAAGACGCTTCTCAAGCCCAACCAGACACCATACGTTATACCGGCCTGGACGGCATCACCCCGGAAAGCTTGCTTGAGTCTTACCAAAACCCCGGTTTTATGTCTGCTGCCGGTGGTCGGGCCGAGTTATTGCCATTCTTTCCGGACTGGCGCCGTTACCTGGCATTGCATCAGCAAAACAGCGAGAGCCTGACACAAAATGCAGCGGCCCGTTTTTACACGGAGTCCACCATTGCCAATGCTGACTTTGCTATACAGGAAGATATCTATGCCACTTATCTGATGAGTGAAATGGATTTTGATCAATTGCATTTGGTACTAGGGGCTCGGTACGAAACCACCCGCATTGCCAGTGAGGCCAATGAAGTGCTGTTTGAAGGCAATCAAATTACGGCTATCAATCGTGTCGACGGTAAGAGCAGTTACAACAACTTCCTGCCCAGTATCCATGCCCGCTATTATCTGCTGGATAACCAACTGGTACTTAGAAGCTCCATAAGCAAAGCCATATCACGGCCACCACCAGGTGATTTGATTCCATCCCGGCAGGAAAACTCCCAGTTAAATCTGCGTATTATCGGCAATCCGGATTTACGACCAGCAGAAGCCGTCAATTACGATCTATCTGCCGAATATTTCCTACCGCCACTGGGTGTATTGTCAGCCGGGATCTTTTACAAAGACATTGATAACTTTGTATTTAGCACCAGCCGTACTGCGTCCGATGGTGTAGAAGAACGTACCCGGGTTAATGGTGATGGTGGCAAGGTCCGTGGTGCTGAGTTCGTGTGGTCACAACAATTTAGTTTCTTGCCAGGAGCACTACGAGGGCTGGGCGTTGAAGCCAACTACACCAGACTGAGCACAGAAGGTGTCTATCCAAACCGGCCAGGAGAAAGTTTGGATCTGGTAAATTCGCCACGTTATATCCTGAACGGCATCCTGTCTTACGCCTATGGTTCTGCCAGTGTTCGTCTTTCGATGAACAAGCAGCCAGATCGCCTCCTGGCCGTAGGTGGACGTCCAGCATTGGATCGCTTTGATCAAGGCGGAACAGTGTGGGATTTGGCGATGAAATATCAATTTATGGGCGATCATTATGTGTTCTTTAATGTGAAGAACCTTACCAATGAACCAACGGTGCAATTTCAAGGTTCACGCGATAACCCAACCAGTACCGTCTATTTTGGTACCCAGTACAATCTAGGTGTCAATTTAGCTTTCTAACCTCTAAAAAATGACGCCTGCCTGCAGGCGTCATCTAACTGACATCTTACTGAAACCAAATCGTCATCTTCGCTTGTTAACATTTGCTGGTCCCGGGCAGCCGCGTCGTTTTGAAGTGCGACTTGCACGACCATTGCATCTGAACCTGTGCTGACAAAGCTTCGTTCTGGCTGGGGTATTCAATCACCCAAAAACCATAACAGGAGCTTAAAGCATGAAGCGTACTTTCACCCTTAGCCTGATCTCTGCTGCTCTGATCAGCGCATCCATGGCGGCCACTGCAGCCAGCAATCCGGTCACCGAGGTGCATTCCGAACTGGATTATGAACCCACCTCCAGCGTAATGGGCGATGAGGTACGCACCCGCGTTAATAAGTTCACGGTGGAAACCGCCGATGGCAAACACCGCTTTGGTGTGCGTGGCCGCATTATGCTGGATGCTGCCTACCTGGATGATAATTACATGACCACCGACGACGATCGGCTCGATCGCGGTGATCTGGCCAAATACGGTACCATTATTCGCCGGGCCCGTTTAGGCATGCTGGGTGTGATGTACGACCGCTGGGAATGGCAGGTGGAAGTAGATTTTCGTGACCCGGTCACTTACGACATCGAAGAAGGCGATGACATTGAAGGCATTCGTTTTGCCAATACCTACGTTGCCTATCTGTTTGATCATGGTCGCTTGGCCGTCGGTCACTTTAAAGAACCTTTTAGTATGGAAAGCTCCACCAGTTCGCGCCGGATCTCCTTTATTGAGCGCGCCACCCCGGTCGATGCCTACCGGCCTTCACGCGAAATGGGTATCATGTACGAAACACTGAACCCGAATTACTACGCTGCGCTGGGCTTATTTGGTGGTGATGGCGTTAGCCGAAACCGTACCAATACCGAAGGGTACTCCATTGCTGGTCGCGCCGCATTTTCTCCTGTGTACGATGCATCTGCCCGGGTATGGTCGCATTTAGGTGTTTCTCTGAATTACCGCAGCAATGGTTACGAGCACGAGAAAAGCCGTGGCCGTGATAAAGAATACAACGACATCCGCTTACGCAGCCGCCTGGGCACCAGAGCCATTGATGGCCGGGTGATAGGTCGTCGCGATTTCAGTGATGTCAAAGACATGACACGCTATGCCATCGAAGCGGCGTATGGTGTCGGCTCTTTCTCCATACAGGGCGAATACGTTGGCGTGAAGTTAAATCGTGATGAAGATGCCCGCGGCTTCGAAAACCCGGATGTCGTCAGCATCAGCAATGGTGGCTACTATGTACAAACCAGCTTCTTCACTACCGGTGAGCAACGCAATTACCGCCGTTTTAGCGGCGACTTTGGTCGTACCCGGGTACAGAACCCGGTCGGTGCCGGCGGCTATGGCGCGATTGAGCTGCTAGCACGCTATGCCTATGCTGATCATACCGATCACCATGACGAGCGCGGTGCTCAGGAGCTGAAGCACTACACCCTGGGCCTGAACTGGTATCCGGTCGATGATATTGTGCTGAAGTTTAATGCCATGTATGTCGATGCCAAAACCTCAAGCCGTAACCTGGCAGCCGGCGAGTTCAAAACCTGGGACAGCATGGTGTATGCCCTGCGCTTCCAATTTGAATTCTAAGGTTTCTCCGGCATCAAACAAACCAAGGCTGCCACGGCAGCCTTGGTTTTTTATCTGCAAATCCTGCTTACAATTGGCGCTGGCGCACCGCTTCAAACAGGCAGATCCCGGCCGCGACCGACACATTCAGACTGGACACACTGCCGAGCATTGGGATTTTGACCAGTGCATCGCAGGTTTCACGGGTTAAACGACGCAGGCCATCGCCTTCTGCGCCCAGCACTATCGCCAGCGGGCCGGTCAGTTCGGTTTGATACAGGGTTTGGTCCGTTTCACCAGCAGTGCCTATCACCCAAACACCGGCCTCCTGCAACTGACGCAGTGCACGCGCCAGGTTGGTCACGGCAATAAAGGGCACGGTTTCGGCTGCACCACAGGCCACTTTGCGTACCACGGAAGTCAGCTTGACCGAGCGATCTTTTGGCACCACCACCGCATGCACCCCGGCGGCATCCGCACTGCGTAAAATGGCGCCTAAGTTGTGCGGATCGGTCACGCCGTCCAGCACCAGCAATAAGGGCGCACTCTGCTGTTGTACGATGGCCATCAAATCGGCATCGCTGCCAGCCTGCGCTAACCGCACTTTGGCGACAATGCCCTGATGCTGGCCCTGCACCAGGTTATCCAGCGTCTTACGGTGACAGAACTGCACAGCAATGCCTTGCTGACGCAGTTGCTGTACCAAGGGGTTCATCCGTTTATCATCACGCTCTTTGCTGACAAAAACTTCCAGCACATCCTGCGGTGAGCGCTCAACAACAGCTTGCACTGCGTGCAAACCAAATACAAAATCATTGCTCATCGGTGCTATCCTCAGTCGTCAGCTCCATACCCAGATTGCTGACCCCTTGTTCGGTCACCCACTGCTGCAGCTTTTTTACCTCTTCCCAGTCAAACTGACGGATGTCCGACACCAGCTCAATTAACTCGGCCAAACACTCCATTTCGTATTGCATCAGCGGGTGCTTGCGGACATGCTGCTTTAACTCAGCTTCGCTGGTGATATCCAGTTCAGCCGACTCATGCTCAATTAAACGGGCAACCGAGGCCTGAGAAATCTTCGCTACATTGACAATATCCGCACTGTCGCGCTGCTCAATGCCGGTTAGTAAGGTTTCCAGTGCCGTGGCAGTATCCACCGCCGGGTAAACGCCAAAACAATCGTAGTGATTCACTTCCGGGATCACCTCGGCCAGTTCATCGGTTAAACGGGCAAAATTAATCTTGGCTTTTTTGACCGCCAGCCATTCCCAAACCAAATCCAGGCTATGACGAACCAGCTTGCTGTCACCAAAGTCCATCAGCTCTGCAAACAGCTGGTAATTGGGCAGCATTCGCTCCATCAATGTCGCCGCTACTGCCACTTGCTGGTACAAGCCCAGTTCGCGCAAGCGTTGAAAATTATTCGCTTTCATCTTTATCCCTGCCACAAGCCCAACACAGTTCGAACTCGGGCGCATTGTTTTCACCACAAGCACAGCACCATTCACGGCCGTCTTGTTGTTTTGTGCTTTGAATGATGGCCAGTGCCTGACTGACTTGATGCGGCCTGACCCAAATGGCAACCTCAACCGCGGTAGGAGGTAACTCGCCAACAGCGCCAAGCAACAACTGGCCCTGATAACGGGCCTCAACTCGTTGATTGTGCAATAACCCGGTCAACAAAGCCGCTTCGAACTCGGAGGCGGCATGATACACCAGTTGCCATTGCAGCTCACTCATGGCTTACCCTTTTTATGCGTGTTGTTGCAGCTGTTTTTGGGCGTATTCGAATTTGAGTTTGTATTCAATCAGTTGCTCTTCCAGCTCGCTTAACTTATCCTGCTGGCGTTGTTGCAACTCTTGCAACTCCTGTCGCAACTCTTTGATGGTTTCCCTTGAAGCATCAGACTGTTGCAATTGCTTTTGTTCATGTGCTTCCAATCGTTTTTGCGCATGCTGCAATTGCTCTTTGTGCTTCTCCAGCCGCTGCTGCAACTCCAACTGCTCCTGTTCATGCTGTTGCTGTTGTTGTTGCAGCTCGCTGTTCAGTTGCTCAGCGGCTTGCCATTTTTGCTGAATGTTTTGGAACTCCGGCTGGATAGCCGATAACTGTTGTTTAAGTTGCTGCTTTTCCGCAGCCAGTTGTTCAGTCAAAGCGGACGAGGATTGCTGCTGTTGCTGCAGTTGCTCATGGGCGGTTTTCAAATCCTGCAACTCTTGCTGAACTTTTGCCAGCGCCTGCAACTTCTCTTTCTGTGCCTCGGCCTGTGCACCCTGCTGTGCCTGCAACTCGCTGTGCTCATCACGCAGTCGCTGCAACTGTTGCTTGGTATCTTTCAGCTCCTGTTCGGTAGGAGCCTGCTTTTGCTGTAACCGTTGTAGCTCCTGCTGAACTTGTTGTAAAGCTTTGGCGTGCTGCTGCGCACTGGAGGCTTGTGTTTTTTCCTGCTCAGCCCAGCTTTTTTCGGCCTGCTGGCGCAGCTTTTTTTCTTCGGCCAGCTGCTGGCGTAAACTTGTTACATCCTGTTTGCTGTGCTGCAATTGCGCCTGATCAGATACCTGCTGATGTTTCAGCTCATCCAGTTGCCGCTGTGCTTGTTGCAATTGCTGCCTGAGCTGCTGCTCCTGATTGCTTTGCTGCTGTCCTTGTGATTGCTGCAGCTCTTTAACCTGTTGCGCCAGTGTTTCTTTTTCCTGCAGTAGTTGTTCATTGGCAGCGGTCTGCTGTTGCTGCTGCTCGGTAAAGGCTTGCTGCGCCGCTTTTAATTCCTGCTCCAGCTGCTTTTTCTGTTGAATCGCCTGATCCAGTTGCTGCTGGGACTTCTTTAATGTTTCCAGCTGCGCCGGATCTTCCGGGATTGCCATATCCAGCTGCTGTTTGGCTTGTTGCCACTCTTTAAACAGCTTCTGATAGGCTTGCTCTTGTTCTATCAAGCGTTGTTGCCACTGCTGCTGGCTGCTTTGCATCAAATGTTGACTGAGCTGCTGCAACTGGGTTTGCTGCTGGCTTTGCAATTGTTGCGAAAAGTGACTCAGCAAATCGCCAAGCTCACTACTCATTGTCTCGATCAACGTATCGAGCTTCACTTCAGGCTGCACTGCAGGTTGTTGTTTTTGTTTTATTACCATATCAAACCACGACGCCTTTTCATTACATCGGAATACACACTTTAAGCCAGAATTTAGCTTAGAGCTACTGGGTTGACTGTTCACTATAAATTCGACTAAGTGTAATCCTTTCAGGCAAAATAAGCGAATCCACCCTTCACAAGGCATCATGATGACACTAACCACCCCAGCCCTGCTGTTTCCTGCCATATCCTTGTTGCTGTTGGCTTATACCAACCGTTTCCTGGTATTGGCGCAGTTGATCCGTGAATTAAATGAACGCGAAGGTGCACAGGTGCGCCAATTGGTGATACGCCAAATTGCCAACTTAAAAAAGCGTATTGTGTTGATCCGCTCGATGCAAGCATATGGCGTGCTTAGCTTTTTGCTGTGCACTTTGTCGATGTTTTGTTTATTTATGCTGTGGGAGCTGGCCGGTCAGCTGAGCTTCGCGGCCAGTTTGATTGCCCTGCTGGTTAGCCTGGCTTTGTCCTTGTATGAAATTCAGATTTCCTGCGATGCCATCAACATTGAGCTGGAATCAATGCAGGACCGAACCGAATCTTAAGCAGCTCCGGCTTCTGCGGCTAACTGCTGCAACTGCTGACGCAGATCACTGCAGTCGGCCTCAGGGTTCAGTTGCTGCAATGACAACGTCAGATCAGCTACTTTCAAACCAAATTTATGCAAACTGGTACGATTGATGATTTGCTGAGGTGTCACCAGATACATCCAGTCTTTCACCCGAACATCCATGGTGTCGTTTTGATAGGGAATACGCAAGGTGTATTCCCAGTACAAGCTATTGCCTGCCAATTGTCCACTGGCTTCGCCCATGACATCATGCGCAGTGCCGCTGACCCGACCATCAGCATGCAGCTGCAACTGCCAGTGCCGGTAATCCACCCGACCGTCGCTGAAATAAAACACCTCGTACAAATCACCGCGGTTTTGCTGCCACACGCCACAAAGATCGGCATGAAAGCGCAGGGTCTGCCGGCCGCGCCAATCCTGCAACACCCCATAAGCCCGGCCACTGCCCTGAAAAAATTGCTCCAACTTAAGCTCAGGCTGCTCAGCCTGATAATCCAGCACCGACCGGCTGCAACCAAACAGCAAGCCCACCACAATCACCACCAACCAGTTACGCATCATTGTCTCTCCTTGTCTTCTGTCGTGAATACGTGCCCTGGTCGCCTTTGGCTCAACCAGTAAACTTTTTTATCTTTAAGACAAATTTTCTTTGTTAGACAGCCCGGCACCTGCGCAGTATAAGGACGCATTAAGCCCAAGGAGACCGCCATGCACGCTGTCGAACCACTATTGCAACCCCAACCCAGCCCGCCTGAACAGCCTGCGGCCTGGCTGGCTGCCTTTGAGCGTGATGGACTGGTGGTGTTGCCTGGGTACCTCGCCGCTGATTTATGCCACACATTACTGCAGGAAGTGCAGCAGCAGGCTGAGCTGACACCTGCAGCCATTGGCCGTGGTCAGCAGCGACAACATGCCAGCGATATCCGTCGCGATAAAACCTGCTGGCTGGATGGCAGATCAGTGGCACAGCAACGTTATATGCTGGAGCTGAACGCCATTCTCTGCCAACTAAACCGGCATTTTTTTCTGGGTCTGACGGGCTACGAATGCCATTTCGCGCATTACCAGCCAGGCGATTTTTACCGCACCCATCTGGATGCATTTAACCAACAGGCCAGCCGACAGGTAACCAGTGTGTGTTATCTGAATGATGTGCAAGATGGCGGAGAGCTAGTACTGTACGATGCATACGATACGGAGCTGATGCGCCTGCCCCCTCGTGCAGGGCATCTTATTTTATTTGAAAGCAGCCGTTTTCCGCACCAGGTATTGCCTACCCGGCAGGATCGTTTCAGCATTGCCGGTTGGTTTCGACGCGATGATGTCCTGCTGTGAGCGGTCTGGTGGCTGCACGAAGCTACCGCAGCCATAAGTCCAATACAATGCCAACAAAGATCAGCAATCCAACATAATGATTGTGCAAAAAGGCCTGAAAACACTGCGCCCGGCTTTGAGAAGCAAGCTTAAACTGATACCCAAACAACGGCAAACACAACAGCAGCGAGAACTGATACCACCATCCCAGCTCAGCAAGCTGACCCACCCAGTACAACAATGCCAAAGTCAGCGCCTGCAACAGCAGGATGGCGGGCAAGGCATAGCGACCAAACAAAATCGCGGTCGATTTAATGCCTACCTGCTCATCATCCGGCTGGTCCACCATCGCATAGTAGGTATCGTAGGCCACAGTCCAGCATAAATTAGCCAAGTAGAGCCACCAGACCAGAGCCGGTAACTGCAACTGAATGGCCATGAAAGCCATGGGCATACCCCAGCTGAAGGCGGCCCCCAGCACTACCTGCGGCAGGTGGGTGTAACGTTTCATAAAAGGATACAGGGAGGCTAACGCCACCGCCCCCAGCGATAACAACGCCGTTTGCCAGTTCAAAAACAGCAACAGGGTTGCCGCCAGCAAGAGTAAGAACACAAACAGCTGCAGAGCTTCACCAGCCGACACCTTGCCCGCTGCCAGCGGCCTGAGCCGGGTGCGGGCCACAGCGCCATCGAAGTTCCGATCGGCGTAATCATTGATCACACAACCAGCCGAGCGCATCAAGACCACACCCAGGGTGAAGACCAGCCAGAGCGACCAGGGCGGCACTCCCTCCGCAGCCAACCACAAAGCCCACCAGGTTGGCCACAACAGCAAATAAATACCTATAGGCTTATCCAGCCGCATTAGCTGTCGGTAATAGGGCCAATGTGACCAGCGCAATTGCCAACTCATAACCGGTACACCTCTGGCATAAAGACTTCCACCACATGCAATGGGTGCTCGGCCAACCAAAATACCGAGCGTCTGGCCCACAAGGTGGGCTCTGTCAAGGGCAGGGGTAGTGTAAGCTCAGCAGTATCAAGCTCTGCGACTTCAATGGGGCCCCGCTGCAAGGCCGGGTGACGAAAAATAAACTCCCCAAGCGGCTGGCTACCCAGCCGGGCCAAAGGCTCAATCGCCGTAAGGGTCGAAGCCGGCAACCAGCTCTGCGCATAAATCATGGCCTGTTCATCACAATACAACAATACTTCTCGCAACAGGGCATCTTCAGCACCGGTCAATTGAGCATGCAACGCCTCAGGGAGCGGATGAAACTGCTCTGTCAGCATCTGCAACCGGAATTGCTGGCAACGGCTTTTCAGCCGGGCCGTCAGAGAATCGGTTTCCAGCAACCAAGAGCATTGCTCAGGCAACAGCCGAAGCGCAGCAGGCGTTTGCCAATGAGCTTGCAGCAAATAGTGGGCAGTGGTGATGGGCATGGTACTCATATCATTGCAAAAACCGCCGCATCATAGCAATTTAAGGCATAGATTTCAGTAATTCTGTAGCAGGCCGATAGAACAAATGACAGAAACTGCTATGATCTGACCAGCAGTAGCGAGCACCAGCCAGAAACAGGGATCAAACCGCTTATGAAGTATGCCAGCATTTTACTGACCGTCCTGATGTTGCTTTGCAGCCTCTATACCCCAGCCGCTCAGGCACAACGGAACGAACAAGACATTGTCTATTATGGCTTTGACCCGGACATTGTGACCAACTATGTTACTTCAGGGCGCCGTTCCCTGGGGTATGTCCGGGTAACCGTAGAGCTGATGGTAGCCGATCGTAGTTACCTTGCCGATATTGAGTATCATGAACCACTGATCTTGAATACGATTATTCGTGTTTTCAATCAACAGCACGAAGACAAAATCAAATCCCTGACCGGTCGGGAAGAAATTCGCCAAACCATACTGCAAGAACTGCAAGCGGTGCTAAAGCGCGAAACCGGTAAAGACATGATCCATGATTTACTGTTCACAAGATACATTCATCATTAGTAGCAAAGGTACAATTGCCACTTGAAATCAATGCTTACTCAGTCAGGTCGGCCGGGCTTATGCCGCAGCAACCAGGCCCAACCGCAACCAGCCAGTAAACCACCAAGGTGTGCCCAGTTCGCCATCGACACCCAGAGTAAATCCAGAAAACCGAGCAACATCCAAATCAACATAAAGGCCACCAGGCCCCTATCCAATCTCAACCCTTGCGCAGGGTTTAATCGCCCCGCCCACCAGAAATAGCCAAAAAGCGCGTACACCACGCCTGACAAACCACCAAAATAGGGCCCCACCAACAGATACTGCGCCACATTGGCTATCAGCGCACTACTCAATGTGAATGACAGCAGCTGACCGCTACCTAAGCGCCGCTCAAATTGGCCAGCCAACAACCACCACCACAGCAAGTTAAACACCAGATGCGTCAATGAAAAATGCAATAGTGCCGGACTAAACCAGCGCCAGCTTTCCGTCAGGTTAATGGCAGCGGGTTGCAGGAAAATACCCAAAGCAGCAGAGGCTTGTTGCGGTGCTATTTGCTGCCAACCATACACCACCATAGCCAGCACTAACACCAGCAACGTCACAGGTCCGCTGAATGCTTTGAACTGCAAGCCTGACCAAAGCGGTGCTGCGCCGGAGCCAGTCGCAACCTTGCTGCGCTGCCAGGCCGCAGCATGGTAACGAGGGTGCCCAGGATTGTGTAAAAACGCTTCCAATGCCTGGCTCACCTGCTGCAGCTGGCTTTCCTCTACATAAAGAGCGGCCCGCTCAGCCCCTTCAACCACAGCTTGCACCGACCACCCCTGAGTCACGCAATAATCGGCAAACAGATGGGCTGCATTGGGCGAGTTCAACTCTCCCAGCTTAATCATCGACGCGTTTCACCGGGTGATGCAGCTGCCATAGCGCCATCCCCCCATCCATGCTGTAGACCTCATCGAAACCTTGCTGTGCCAGATACTGAGCCGCTCCCTGGCTGGAATTGCCATGGTAGCAAACCACCACCACAGGGGTTGCAAAGTCATGCTGCTGTATAAAGGTGGGCAAACTAGCTGATGTCAGGTGCCAGGCCCCTTCAATATGCCCGGAGGCATAGCTCTGTTCATCACGGATATCGGCAATGACCGCTGTTTGCTGTTGCAACCGACTAGCCGTTTCATCCACCGAGATGTGCTTAAATTCAGACATAGCAAGCTCCTGTAATCATTGCCGGCTATTATACCCAAGTCCCCTCAAGATGCGAGTTTCAGAGTCACCGAAGGTGTTCGAAACCAAGCTGGCATCATGCATGGCCCGACGAAACAATGGCAAGCGGCTAACTCACCACTCTAAAACGTTAAATATCGTTTTTTTATCACTTTGTATCATGTAAGACTGGACAAGTGATTAAAGAAAAGTTAACACTATAGCGAGCAAATAATTCGCAGCGCTGCCTACGAGGACACCCATGACAACTTTGATTATTTTCGCAGTTATTCTGATCCTGTTATTTTTCGTGATAAGCATTTTTAATAGTCTGGTAAAACTGAAAAACCGCTATCAGAATGCTTTCGCCCAAATTGAAGTGCAGTTAAAGCGCCGCTACGACTTGATCCCTAATCTGGTTGAAACCGCCAAAGCCTATATGGCGCATGAGCGGGATACGCTGGAAGCAGTGATCAATGCCCGTAACGCTGCTGCTGCAGGTTTAAAAGTAGCCGCTAATAATCCCGGTGATGCCGCGGCCATGGGTCAACTTGCCGGCGCCGAATCCATGCTACAAGGTGCTATGAGCCGTCTGAACGTGGTGATGGAGGCTTACCCGGATTTAAAAGCCAATCAAAACATGATGCAACTGTCTGAAGAGCTGACCAGTACCGAAAACCGAGTAGCTTTTGCCCGTCAGGCTTTTAACGATGCCGTCACCGCATACAACAGTTACAAGCAAAGCTTCCCGCAAGTGGTACTAGCTCCTAGTTTTGGCCATGGTGCCGATGCCAAACTGATGGAGTTTGAAGACAGCCAGGCCATTCAGGCCGCGCCTAAAGTCAGCTTCTAACACCCTATGGCCAGTAACTTTTTCAGCCAGCAGGATCTGGCCAGACGCAATACACGCATTCTAGTGGTGTTGTTCGCTCTGGCAGTGCTGTTATTACTGACACTGACCAATCTGCTGGTCGCTGTGGTGTTTGGCTTTGCCGATAGCGAAGCCATTCAGTCCGGTTTACGACGCGGTTTCTTTCAGCCGGAATTGCTGCTGTGGACCAGTCTGATTGTGCTGGGTGCCATTGGCATTGCAATGCTGCTTAAATGGCAGCAATTACGCAAGGGGGGACGCGTGGTTGCCGAGGCACTGGGTGGCCAACGTGTGTCGCCAGACACCACCGATGCCAGACACCGCCAACTGTTGAATGTGGTGGAAGAAATGGCATTGGCCGCCAACTTGCCGGTTCCGGCTGTGTATGTGCTGCCCGAAAGCGGCATCAATGCCTTTGCCGCCGGTTACAGCCCGGCCGATGCCGTGATTGGTGTGACCCAAGGCTGTCTGGAGCAATTAAGCCGCGATGAACTGCAGGGGGTAATCGCCCATGAGTTCAGCCATATTCTTAATGGCGATATGCGCATGAACATCAAAATGATTGCGGTGCTTAATGGCATCTTGTTTGTCGGCCATGTCGGCTATCTACTCCTGCGTGGCAGCCGTGGTGCACACATCGCAGCACGCAGCAGCCGCAATAATAAAGGCGGCGGAGGTGCCGCGGCCATTCTGCTGCTGGGGTTAGGCTTTACGATTCTCGGCTATTTAGGTGCCTTTTTTGGCAATCTCATCAAATCGGCGGTCAGTCGCCAGCGCGAATACTTAGCCGATGCCTCAGCGGTACAGTTTACCCGTAACCCGGCCGGAATCGCCGGAGCATTAAAGCAAATTGCAGCCAGTTCACGCGGTACAAAAATCAGCAATCAGAATGCCGATGAAAACAGCCATCTGTTTTTTGGCGAGGCCATCAGTCGCTGGGCCAGTATTTTTGCTACCCACCCTCCCTTAACCGATCGCATCAAACGCCTTGAACCACGCTGGAATGGCAAATTGCCGGTTGCACGCAGCACAGAAGCCAATCAGGTCACTGCTGACTCAACAGCCAGTGGCACGGCAGACGAGCGCCAAGCCGAGACGCCGGGGCAGCGCTTACTGGCCGCCTTACCTGTACTCCTGCTGCAAACGGCTCATCAGCCATTGCAGGCAGAACCGTTATTGTTGGCTTTGCTGATTAGTAACGATGAAGTCAGCCGGCCAAAACAATTACAGGTCATTCGTGACCAAGGCTCGATAGCTCTGCTACAGGATGTCGATCGCTTGCTAAGCCAAATTGAGCCATTACCAGAGCGACAGAAACTGATGCTGGCTCAACTCTGCATCCCAAGCCTGAAAACCTTGACCGCCGTTAGGTTCGAACGCTTTGAGCAACTGTTGCTGCAGGTTATTCATGCCGATGGCGAGCTGCATCTGCTTGAGTGGGCAATTGCACAGCTGGTGGACCATGCAGTAGCCAGCCAGTTTCGCAGTAGCGAGGTGGTTCGTCATACCTCGGTCAGCAAATTTGCCGACATCCGTGCCGAAGCCTTGCAACTGCTAAGCCTGGTGGCCAATGCCACCAGTGACGACAGCGCCAGCTGCCAGCAAAGCTGGCAAGCCGGTCTTAGTAGCTGGCAACTGCCGGACGACACAGCTCAACCCGATGCCAGTTATACAGCAGTGCAAGCATTGCTGCCCAAATTGATGGCTGCCAGTCCTAAGGTGAAAGAAAAGCTCTGGCAGGGGATGCAGGCAGCTGCACAATCCGACGGCCAACTATCTGAACAACAAGATGTTCAGTTAAGGGCACTGTCGCTGCTGCTGGAAATCCCCTACTCCGACGAAGCGATTGCTAATTAGCCCTTTAGCTTGGGCGTTTCGTTCGGTACAATAGCGTTTTATTTTTGTACAGGGGCTTTGATGTCTGAGCGTCGCTTTTTTCTGATCTACGATCCATCCTTTGACGACATGGATGCCGAAGGCTGTCCGGCCTATGGCTATGTCATGTTTTTTGACGAGCAGGATGCGGCTAATTATCAGAGTGGCGAAAACCCGGACTCGCCTGCGGTTTCCATGCTGTTCACCGACCACAAAGATGGCCAGATTAGTGCCGACTTACTGGGTTGGGCCCATCTGGAAGCAGACATTTTCCAACAGCTACCTCTTGGCCACTTTCTTGGTTTGATGGAGCAAGCGGCCCAGGTCGCCATTCATGCTGGTCGTCAGGTTGGTCATGTACCTGAACGGCTGGTCAGCAGCCAGGACAGCAGTGATGAGTACCTGCAGTTTGAAGTGCATTTCAGCAGCGATGAGCAAGCCGATCCGGATGCCGAATGGCAACTGGCCCGCAGCTTGATCAGCGGCCGGCCTTACCTGGATTCATAACGAACAAAGCTGACGGCTATATTGGCAAAGTTGCTGGACTTTGCTTTAATACCAGCCAGCATTCCCTTTTAAGGTTGGAGAGTTCAGGATGGTTCAGCCACTGGATATGAACGCCATTGATCAGGCGCTGCAAGGCTTTACCATTCCGCCTCAGCCAGATGTATTGTTGCACATTCAGCAGTTAGTGCAGCAACCTGAGCCCAATATGCAGCGGCTGGCTACGCTCATTAATATGGACATTGGTCTGGCTGGTTTTACCTTAAAAGTAGTGAACTCCGCTTACTTTGGCCTGCGCAGCAAAATCACCTCCATTGAACATGCCTGCAAGTTCCTTGGCGTAAACCGGGTGGTTAAGCTGGTACGCAGCGTCTTGCTGCGCTTTACCCTGGAGCAAGATCAGCAGAAAGATCCGTTCTCACAAAAACTCTGGAGCAATGCCCTGTTGGTTGCCAATAGCGCTGCCAGCCTGGCCCGACACCTGCAATGGCCTCAGGAATTGTGCGATGATTGCTACACCCTGGGTTTATTTCGTAATGCTGGTATTGCGCTGATCACCGCTCAGGCGCCTAACTACGCCGATTTAGTGAAAATAGGTGTACTGGCAGGTCAGGGTTACAGCGAGGCTGAAGAGCACCGCTTTCACACCTGCCACGAAATTCTGGGCTACCTGATTGCTCAATCCTGGGGCTTGCCCACCGAGCTATGCAATGTGATTGCTTACCACCACAGCCCGGCTCTGATTCTGGAATCAGACAACGAGCTGGAACAGCGGCTGTTTGCCATCCTAAAATTGGCCGAACACATGAGTGGTGAAAGCCGGGTGCTGTTTGATATTACCCTTGATCCGGAATGGGAGCAATTTGCTCCACAAATGCTCGATGTACTGCAGCTGGAGCTGTTCCAATTGCCCGAGCTGGCTGAAGTATTACGTCAAAACGAGCTAAACACCATCTACACTGGTTAAGCAGTCATGGCACATCAGAAACTGCATTTGCCTGAAAAAATCTGCCCAGCCTGTCAGCGCCCTTTTGCCTGGCGAAAGAAGTGGCAACACTGCTGGGATGAAGTAATCTATTGCTCTGAGCGCTGTCGCCGACAGCGTAAACCTGCTAAGGAAACAAACCATGGCTAAAGCCTGTGCCCTGCATATTTTGGTAAAAACCAAAGCTGAAGCAGAAAAACTGAAACAGCAACTGGCCAAAGGCGCTGATTTTGGTGCCCTAGCCAAAAAGCACTCGCTGTGCCCATCCGGCAAGAAAGGCGGTGATTTAGGGGAGTTTCGCCCCGGTCAGATGGTACGAGCTTTCGATGAAGTGGTGTTTAAAAAAGCCGTGCTGGAAGTGCACGGCCCGGTGAAAACTCAGTTCGGCTTTCATTAAATTAAAACGCTGTACCGCAGTTAGCCCCACTCAATACTGACTACTGTCGGAAAACGCTGCAGCCGCCTCCACACAAGCCGGGTTGCCTTCTGCCAGCAAAGACTCGGCAAAAAACCATTCTTTAAATACCTTCCACTCATCCGTGATCGGGCTTTTACAGCGGCCATTCGCCTGTTCAGCAAATACATCTTTGGTGCACAACGGGGTATCGGCGAGATGTCCGCGGTATGCGTAGGCATAAACCACCTGACACTGCGGGCTGACATAGGTATCAAACACCACCAACCAGCCCTGCTGATAACGCACCAGACTAAAGCTGGGGATCCGCTCGGCAACCGCCGTAGCAATAATCTCAGGTGCTTCGGCATGCTCCAATAGAACCAGCTCTTGTTCTTGCCGCTGCCGGACTTGCAACCGCTCGCCCCGGCGCCAGGCAAAACTGTCAAAAGGTGTAGCCTCAGCGGCATCGGTTAACGCATTCAAACCACGCAGATCGCGGCGTACTTCCTGCCGAATAGTGCGCTCTACCTGCTCTGCTTCTGTCAGTGATTGCATGCTATCGCAGGCGGTGATCAGCACTACAGACAGCATCAACCCCACAAAAGGCCTTGTTGGTATTCTCATCGTTCTCTTGGTTCCCGCCCATGGCGCCCCCCCTTGGGCAGCGCTTAATCGTTCTTAATGGCATTTTACTGTATTCCTGCTCATGCTTTCACTATAATCTGCCGCCCAATCCCCGAACAGAGCTGTTATGCAGATTGTCCTGGCACCGATGGAAGGCGTTGTTGACCACCTGATGCGCGATATGCTAACCCGCATTGGTGGCTTTGATCTGTGCATTACCGAGTTTGTCCGGGTGGTCGATCAACGACTGCCAGCCCGGGTATTCCGACGGCTTTGTCCTGAGCTCGAGCATGGCGGTAAAACACCGGCCGGTGTGCCGGTGCGGGTGCAACTACTGGGGCAAGAACCGCACTGGCTGGCAGAAAATGCCGCTAAAGCGGTGCAGCTGGGGTCACCCGGCATTGATTTGAACTTTGGCTGCCCGGCCAAAACGGTCAATAAAAGCCGTGGCGGTGCCGTGCTTTTAAAAGAAACCGAGCAGCTGTACCAGATTGTCAAAGCGGTGCGTCAGGCCGTGCCGGCCGAACACCCAGTCAGTGCCAAAATCCGGCTGGGCTACGACGATACGTCGCTGACACTGGACAATGCCAGCGCCATCGAAGCCGCTGGCGCTTCGGTGCTGACGGTGCATGCCCGTACCAAAAGCGATGGCTACAAGCCACCGGCCTACTGGCCCTGGATCGCCCGCATCCGGCAGCGCATTGCCATACCAGTCATTGCCAATGGCGAAATCTGGACACCAGACCAGGCCAAGCAATGCCAACAGGAAGCCAATACCCAGGATATTATGCTGGGTCGCGGTGCGCTGGCCCTGCCCAATCTGGCGCAATCCATACGCAGCGGCCAGCCGGCCATGCCCTGGCCGGAGGTGCTGCAGCTGCTGATGCGGTACTCTGAATTTGAAGTAGTCGGCGATAAAGGCAAGTACTACAGCAACCGCATCAAACAATGGTTCAGCTATTTAAAGCTGCAGTACCCAGCTGCGGCAGAATTATTTAGCCAACTGCGGCTGCTCAAGCGCAATGAGGACATCCTGCAACTGCTGCAACAGCAGCTCACTACCTACTCCCAGCAACAGGACGCGCCCGGGCAATAGCTGCAAGGCGGCAAGTGAGGCTCTTGCCACGCCTACCAGCCTGAGCTATATTCATTCTTGTTAATTATGAATATTTGGGGTGAGCTATGGCCACAACCAGCTTAAGTCTGGGTGAGCACTGGGAGGTGTTCATCAAAAATGAAATAGCCAGCGGTCGTTACGGCTCTGCCAGTGAGGTAGTACGCGATGCCTTGCGCGCCATGGAAGAGCGTAAAAGCAAACTCGAAGCTCTGCGCACCCACCTTTCAGAAGGCGCAACCCAAGCCCAAAATAGCGAATTTGTCGATGATTTTTCCATGGACTCACTTATCAATGCTCTGGATGCTGAGCCCTGATGCAGCTCACCAGAAAAGTCAGGATTACCCCGCGCGCTCGGGATGATTTGAAAAGTATTGGCCGCTACACCGAGCGAACCTGGGGAAAATCCCAGCGAAACATCTATCTGAAACGTATCGAAGCCCGCTTCCAATGGCTGTCAGAAAACCCACTACTGGGGAAACACCGAACGGACATCTGCGAAGACTACTACAGCTATCCCGAAGGCCAGTAAAATCGGGGTCAGATAAAAATTAAATCCTAAAATCGGGGTCATAAAATCGGGGTCAGATAAAAATTATAAAATCGGGGTCAGATAAAAATTAAATCCCATTTTTCCTCGGCCGCCCTGCTTTT
>NZ_JAFIFQ010000047.1 GCF_020831925.1 Alkalimonas sp. | reverse complement strand
GCACCGCCCTTACAAGGCGGGGGTCACTGGTTCGAACCCAGTATCATCCACCATCTTCTATCTGTTCAGTATTATCTCAATATCAATCACTTACTCAGCCCAGAGAGCACCACCCGCTCCCTGTGACAATACGGTTGCCACTGATCCGAACCCAGTATCATCCACCATCTTCTATCTATTCGCTACTATAACAATATCAATCATTTATTCAGCCGAGAGAACACCACCCGCTCCAGCACACTCTTTATAATTTCTTGTAAACGCTCCTTTTTTGCTTCAATACTTTACTGATATCTTGCTATAGTTGCTTTATCCCTTGCTTTTCCAAGCCGGAAATGAACAACTCAATGGCAGACAACATTTCACAAGACGTTCAGATCCTGATCATCGATGAACAATCGCTGGCGCAAAGCTATCTGAAGTTTGCTCTGGAAAAGCTCGGCTACCAACAAATTAATGTCGCTGATCGGGCGCAGGATGCCATTCAGCTGTGCAAAACACGTCAATACGATTTGATCATCTGTGCTCACAATCTGCAAAAAGGCAAGGATGGCTTTCAACTGTACGAAGAACTCAAAGCCCGCGGCCTACAAAAACTGAGTACCGGTTTTATTTTTATCAGTGCCGATACTGACCCTTCCCTGGTGTACAGCGTAATCGAGCTGCAGCCGGATGAATTCCTGGCCAAGCCCTTTGTCATCGGTGATTTGGAAGTGCGGATTGAGCGGGTTCTAAAACGCAAGCAACGGCTGAAGCCTATTTATCAATTGCTGGATAATGGCCAGCCGGACCGAGCACTGGAAGTGGTCAATGCGGAGTTGGCCAAGTCAGCGAATAGCGCCTTTTATCCATTACTATTGAAACTAAAAGGCGACTTGCTGTTGCAACTCAAGCAACACGAAGCCGCTGAACAATTTTTTAATGCGATGCTGGATATACAGCCTTTTCCCTGGGCACGCATCGGACTAGCACGAACCCTGCTGTTGCTGAACAAAGACGCTCAGGCATTAAGCCTATTGCAACAACTGACCCGACGGCCGGAAACCCGATTGGAGGCACTGGACTGCATAGCAGAACTGGAATTTCGCCAGCAGCAGTTTGATGATGCTCAACAACACCTGGAGCAAGCGGCCAGCCTGGCACCGCGCAACCTTCTGCGGCAGCAAAAGCTATTGCAGCTCTCCCGCATCAACCATGATTACGAAACACAATATCAGGCTGCTCAAAGCATGGTGAAGTTTTCCCGTCATTCGATGCATGAGCAACCCGATCTTTACCTGAATATGGCAAGGGCCGGCATTGATTTTGCTTTAACGCTGGAACAGGATGATGAACAAAGCCTCCGTTTAAACCGCCAAATCAATCAGTGCTTAAGCACCATCCGGCAGCAGTTTTCAGATAATCGCAAAGACTTCCAGCAAGAAGTTATTCAAGCCAGACTTTTTTATTTAAAAGATAATAAAGAAAAGGCCCAACAGCTGCTGAAAGACTTGCAAGAAAAAGCACCGGACGACGACTCCATTGAAGATGCGCTGGACCGGGCCAAAGCACTGCATGAAGTTGGCCTGAGCGATGCGGCCAACAAACTATTCCGTCAAATCAGTCTGCGCTGTCAGCGGGAAGGGGCTGATCCCATGTTAAGCACCTATTTGCAGCAAGAACAACAAGAGCGTGCCAGCATGCCTTATGGTGCCCGTGAGTTGAACAACAATGCTGTGCATCTGTATCAGCATGGCAATTGGCAGGAAGCCTTCAAAGCCTTTGAACTGGCACTTAGAGTGATGCCAAAAAGTGCCGCCATTGCCCTAAACTTACTGCAAACTATCTTATCCGCACCAAGACGTCCGAGTATTGATGACAGCCGTCAGGAAACTCTCATCCTTCGCTGTCTGGATATTATTGAGCAGGGCAAACTGAACCCCGATCAGTTAAAACGCTATCAGAAACTAAAAGAGAAACACCCGGATCGTTTTGGCGCCCCTTAGCCAATCCGGCACAAGTTGCCTATCAGGAGCCATTTTTTAGCCTTGCTATCTATAAATCAAATAGCTTTGCCAAGGTTTCTGGTTCAAGCGATTCAATAGCATCAGAGCTTAATGGCTTACTAAACAAAAAGCCTTGAAATGATTCGCAGCCAAGCGTGCTTAACTGTGCCAATTCCGCCTGGGTTTCCACCCCTTCGGCCACTACCTCGAGTTCCAGGCTGGCTGCCAGTGCAAGGATGGCTTTGGTAATGGCTTTGTTTTGAGGATTGGTGTCAAGATTGCGAATAAACTGCTGGTCTATCTTCAACTGACTAAGTGGGAATCGATGCAGATAGCTGAGTGATGAATAGCCGGTGCCAAAGTCATCCAAGGAAAACGTCACGCCCAAAGTTTGCAGCTTTCCCATTTTAGTGCGGATGTTTTCGACATCATCAATCAGCATGCCTTCGGTCAGCTCCAGCTTTAACCGCTCTGGGTTTACACCCGTATCCAGCAGGCACTGAATCATTTTTTCAACAAAATTATCCTGCGCAAACTGCAAGGCACTGATGTTGACCGAGCAACTAAGATGTCGTAGATGCTTATTCTTTTGCCAGCGAACCAGTTGGGTACATGCCTGCTTGATCACCCAATCACCGATGGGAACAATCAAGCCACTTTGCTCAGCGAAAGGTATAAAGATCCCCGGTGAAATAAATCCTTGCTGCGGATGTTGCCAGCGGATTAAAGCTTCTACCCCACAGAGTTTTTGTTGTCGAATAATCGGCTGGTACACCAGATGAAATTGTTTCTGCCGGGTTGCCTGATGAAGATCCTGCGCCAGCTGCCCGCGCTGTTCTGCCAGGATTTGCATCCTGGTATCAAAAAACTCCACACTATTACGTCCGGCGGCTTTGGCACGGTACATCGCCATTTCAACTTGCTTTAATAGTTCATCGACTGGAGTTTTATCGCCATGAAACAAGCTAATACCCACACTGACCGAGGCCTGATAACGATGTTCATTCAATGGGATTGGGCAATTGATGCTGCTCAGTAACTGATCGGCCAGTTTCCGCGCATGCATGGCAGCATCATGGCTGGTGCTGCCAAGATCGCTTAACACCACGGCAAACTCATCACCACCGGTTCGCGCCATCACATCACTGTCGCGAAGTTTATGCCGGATGATCTGAGCCACCATCTGCAGGTACTGATCGCCTTGCTGGTGGCCCTGACTTTCATTCAGGCTTTTAAAATTATCCAAATCGACTAATAACAGCGCACCAAAGCGGCCCGAACGGGCTGAGTTTGCCAATGCCTGCTGGAGCAACTCAAGCAGTAGCCGGCGGTTTGGTAAGGATGTCAGTTCATCATAAAACGCCAGACGCTCTGCCTTGGTTTCAACTTGTTGACGTATTAGACCACCGGCGATATTACCAGCAATAAGTTCGAGAGCGGCAATGGTTTCATCCAACCAGACATTATCAGTACGAACAATGTCGAGACCAAACATACCCAGCAAGTTGCCACTGCTTATGAGAGGCAGCATGATGACCGACCGGATATGCTGCGATTCTAACAATAAACGCTCGGCACTATGTGCTGGTAGACTGCTGACATCACTTATGGCTATGGTTGTGCCTTCTTGTAAAGGCTGCATCCAGCTGGCAAGCAGTTCGGTATCCAGCTGCTGCAACTGTGCTTTTTGACTAGAGACACCAATAGCGCACCATTCATGGGTGTTTTTCGCAAACTGATAGTCAGGGTTAAATGAAAATAAGTAACTGCGGTCTGCTTCAAAAAATTCGCCGATCCCGCTAAGCGCCTGCTCAATCGCATCATCTATGTAAGCAGTACTGGCACCGGTCAAGCTGGAAGAAAGCCTGGAGACCAGTTGAAATAACGCCTTATTTGACGAGGTTACAGCAGCACTCACCCATAAATCACTTTTTAAACAAGGGTCTTTAAGTTTAGCTGCTGCTAACTGAGGATGCAAAACCAGTCGGGATAATTATTTTTTTGCCGGTGCAGGCTCAGGCCATTCACTGAAAATTACCGGTACCCGGCGACTTCGCAGCAACCAGAGACAGCCAATCACCAATAAAGAGGGTGCCAACAGCAACCAGGGCTGCTCCACCGCTACATAAGGTGGCAAGGCGCGGATGGTCAGGATTAGATCGGGGATCAGAGTAGCCAGTAGCAGCCACTTGCCATACCGCCAGATACGGAACCAGCCGGCATGGCCTTTAGGCCGACGCTGTGTTAAGGCCACACACAGAAATATTGTAGGCAACGCCAATAAACAAGCCAGCCAAAATTGTTGTTGGTCCGGATAAAAGAAAGCCAGCATTTCGCCTTTTTGCTCTGGGATGGTCAGCGCCAGGATCCAGCTTAGGATTGGTCGCAGCAACAACAGCAGCAATAGATACAACCGTAGCGGCAAAGCAACCAGGCCATCATCATCCAAGGGCCACAGCAAGGGCTGTTTCATCAGGCTTGCCGCCGGCGCTGGGCTAAAATACCAAGCAAGGTAAAGATGCCGAGTGTGGCCCAGGGCAACCAAATAGTACTCAAACCGGCCAGCTGCGATGCTACCAATGGCGTAACAAAAAGCGTAAAGGCACCATAACCAAAGGCACACACCAAGACAAAAATTAGCGTACGCCAGAAAAAGTGCATACCGGCCACCTGGCGGCGAATAAACCGGTTGATATCGTCACCAAAGACCACCAGACTGGTCGCCACCATCGCCAGCGCTATATCCCGCACATAAGGCCGAAACAAAGCGCCCCATTGCAGTAAAAGGTCATGCAACCAATCCATCAATCGACTCCGTACTCGGTAAATAAGGCCTGCATGGTCGCTTCGTCCCAGATGGCTACCCCCAGCTCCTCGGCCTTACTCAGCTTGGAGCCGGCATTTTCGCCGGCAATGACTGCATAGGTTTTTTTCGACACCGAGCCAGATACCTTGGCTCCCAGGCGCTGCAACCGTGCCTTAGCGTCATCCCGTCCCATATTGCTGAGTGTACCGGTCAACACCAGGGTTTGCCCGGCCAAAGGCTGCTCACTTATGGCTTGCCGTTGAATGGCAGGCCAGTGCACACCAGCAACCAGCAGAGCATCAATGACTTGCTGGTTGTGTGGCTCCTGAAAAAAGGCTGCCAGATGCTGCGCTACCACAGCACCAACATCCGATACTGACTGCAAGGCAGTTTCATCGGCTTGCATGATGGCTTGAAGATCGCCAAAGTGCTGCGCCAGGTTCAAAGCGGTTGCTTCGCCCACCTCACGAATTCCGAGCGCATAAATAAAACGCGGCAAGGTGGTGGTTTTGGCAGCTTCGATGGCTTGCAGCAACTTAGAGGCCGATTTTTCAGCCATCCGTTCCAGCCCCAGCAGTGCCGGTAAATCCAGCTGGAAGATATCGGCCGGGGTTTGCACCAGCTGCTGATCGACCAACTGCTCAATCAACTTGTCGCCCAGGCCATCAATATCGAGCGCTTTACGAGCCACAAAATGCTTCAGCGCTTCTTTGCGCTGAGCCGCGCAATAAAGGCCGCCTGTACAACGCGCCACGGCTTCGCCTGCTACCCGCTCAATATGAGACTGGCACACCGGGCACTCGGTTGGAAATACGATTGGCCGACTGTCAGCCGGACGACGCTCTGCCAACACCGAGACGATTTGAGGAATGACATCGCCGGCCCTTCGCACCGTAACGATATCGCCAATCCGCACGCCCAGACGGTTGATTTCATCCTGATTATGCAAAGTGGCATTGCTTACAGTAACACCACCAACCAGCACCGGGGCCAGACGAGCCACCGGCGTAATGGCACCGGTTCGGCCAACCTGGAACTCGACATCCAGTAGAGTCGTTAATTGCTCCTGGGCAGGAAATTTAAAAGCAATGGCCCAGCGCGGTGCCCGTGCCACAAAGCCGAGCGCCAGTTGCTGCGCCAGGCTGTCGACTTTCACTACCACGCCATCAATTTCGTACGGCAAGCTGGCACGACGTTCAGCAATGCGCTGATAATAGGCCAGTACTTCGGCCGGCCCTTGCACCGCTGCAATTTCCGGGCAGACCGGAAAACCCCAGTCTTTCAACTGTTGCAACCGCTGATAGTGACTGCTGCTATCCAGTTGCCCAGCATTGTCTTGCACCTCGCCCAGGCCATAGGCATAAAACATCAAAGGCCTACTGGCAGTCATGGCCGGATCCAATTGCCTCAAACTGCCGGCTGCAGCGTTGCGTGGGTTAGCGAACACCTTATCACCACGCAAACGAGCTGCTTCGTTCATGCGCTCAAAGCCAGCCAAAGGCATAAAGACTTCGCCCCTTACCTCGAGCACTTCGGGCCAGTCGTTGCCACGCAATTTGAGCGGCAGTGCCCGTATGGTTTTGACGTTGTTGGTAATATCTTCGCCGGTACTGCCATCCCCTCGGGTTGCCGCCTGCACCAACTTCCCTTGCTCATAACGGATACTAACAGCCAGGCCATCCAGTTTTGGTTCACAGCAAAAATGAAATTCACCACTGTAATCCAGTCGATCTGACATGCGCTTGCAAAACGCCAGAAAGTCTTCGTCAGCAAAGGCATTATCGAGCGACAACATCGGTACCTGGTGCTGCACCTGGGCAAACTGGCCTAGCGGCTTTTCCCCCACCCGCTGGGTGGGTGAGTCAGGCTGCACCCACTCCGGGTGCTGCAGCTCCCAGGCTTGCAGCTGACGAAACAGCCGATCGTACTCGGCATCTGGTACGCTGGGTTGATCCAGCACATAGTATTCATAGCTGTATTGGCTCAACTGCTGCTGCAATTGCTCGACATCGGACTGCGTCGGGGTGGTCATGGCAGGCTGCTCACTCAAAAAACAAACCAACAGCAGACAGCGCGAGACTGCCTGCCAGGGTATTAACGATTGCCGCGGATCAGCTGTTGACGCTGAAACTCACGGATTTTCTCTACATAATGACGCACGGTTTGCACGGTCAGTACGCTGCGCTGACCATCCAGCACCTGGCCACCAAACTCTTCGGCAATTTTCTTAGCGGCATTGTTCATCAGGTTAAAGTTTTGCAATGGCTCACCTGGGCCAGGCAAAGTCATAAACAAGCTGATGCCCCGGGTGGTGATTTTCTCCATCTGATCAATATCAAAGGTGCCTGGATTAAACATGTTGGCCAGACTAAACAACACCTCGCCCGAGCCAGCGCTGTCCTGATGACGATGAAAAATATCCATCTCTCCGAACTTAAAGCCCAGGGTCAGCAGCAAAGGCAGTAAATCCTGCCCTTTGATTTCACGCCCTTCCGGCAGCAACACATAGAGGATGAGCACTTCGGATGGTGCAGCTTCGGCTTGGTTGGTCTCCTCGTTCACTGGCTGCTGGCGCGGATCCTGTGTCTGGGCCGAACCATTGGCCTGCGAACTGGTAGCACTGAGCGGCCGCTCTTCACCTTCATCCAAGGCACTAAAATTCAGCTTTGGCTCGGCAGGCTCATCAAAATCAAATTGATTCTGAATTTCTTCTGGCTCTGGCTGAGTGTCGACTGGCGACTCTGGCTGTGGCTGACTGCCTCCTTTACGGATAACCCGTACCTTACCAACACCGAACTCATCAAAGCCATCTGCATCGGCGCTGCCAGACGCAGCATCGGTGCTGTCATCCCTGCCAGGATAATATCGGTGTTTTTGGCCGGCATTTTTCCGTACTGTCCAGAGGCCATGCAACAGCAAAGCACCAATGGCCAAGGCTATCAAAATAAAAAGCGCTAAACGTAATTCACTCGCCATTCCCGGATCCTTTTGATTCTAAGAGGCTTCAGCCATTTTTACTGCATCATCAACATCGACAGCCACCACTCTGGACACGCCAGGTTCTTGCATGGTGACTCCCATCAGCTGCGCTGCCATCTCCATGGCTATTTTATTATGACTAATATAAATAAATTGTACCGTTTCCGACATTTCCCGTACAAGATTGCAGAAACGTCCGACATTGGCATCATCCAAAGGTGCATCCACCTCATCCAGCATACAAAATGGCGCCGGATTTAGCTGAAAAATCGAAAACACCAATGATAATGCGGTTAGCGCCTTTTCACCACCCGACAGCAAATGAATGGTGCTGTTTTTTTTCCCCGGCGGCCTGGCCATGATACTGACGCCGGTCTCCAGCAAATCATCGTCCGTTAATGCCAGATAAGCACTGCCACCACCAAACACCTTAGGAAATAGGATACGTAACCCCTGGTCGACCCGCTCAAAGGTGTCTTTAAAGCGCTGGCGGGTTTCCCGGTCAATTTTACGAATCGCCGTTTCCAGCGTTTCCAGCGCATCGGTTAAATCCTGATGCTGACTGTCCAGATAGCTTTTCCGTTCGGCTTGTTGCTGGTACTCATCAATGGCCGCCAGGTTAATGGCACCGAGTCTGCTGATGGCATCGCTGGTTTTATCCAGCTCGCTTTGCAGCTGTTGCTCATCGGCATCGGTGGCCAATTGTTCCAACACCTGTTTTAACTGGACTTGCTGCTCCTGCAGAAGTTCCAACATATTGTTGGCACGAATGCGATGCCCTTCCGCATCCAGCTTGAGCGACTCCAGTTGCTGGCGCTTTTGATTGACCAGCTGCAAAATACTGTGCTGGCCCTGCTCCAGCTCACGCATTTTCTGCTCACAGTCCGACAACTGATTTTGCAACTGCTGCAGCTGTAATTCTGCCGTTTCACGATGCAACAGCACTTCTTGCAGGGCTTCATGTAAGGCCACATCCGGTTCATCGTCATCGCCATGCTGCAACAATTGTTGCTCACGCTCCTGCAGATGCTGTTGTTGCTGCTGGCTACGTACCTGGCTTTGCTGCAACAGTTGCAGCTGGCGCTGACCACTGGTTAGCTGTACAGTCAGTTGCTGCAACTGCTGTTGCTGTTGTTCCAGCCGGGACCGCTGCTGACGTAATTGCTGCTGCAGATCCTGTCGCCGCTGCGCCAGGCCGTGCTCGCGACTTTGATGCTGCTCTAGCAGCTCATCCTGCTGCAACAACTGCTCAGACAAAGCTTCCTGTTGCAACAGCGACTCTTCTCTCACAGACGCCAGTTGCTCCAGCTCTTCTTCGAGTTCCTGGCTTTGCTGCTGCCATTGCTGCTGCTGTTGCTGCTGCAACAGCCATTGGGTTCGGGCTTCCTGCTCCTGCTGCTCGCTTTGTTGCAGTGCCCGTTTGCTGCTGGTAACCGCTAGCTGCTGTTGGCTGAGTCGCTGGCTGGTGGTTTCAAGCTCAGACAATACGTTTTGTTCTTGCTGGGTTAACGCCGCTTGTTCGCTGCTTAGCTGCTGCAGCCGCTCGGCCCGGGCCAAAAAGCTGTCTTGTTCGTCCAGCCCGGCCAGTAAACACCAATTTGGCCCATACCAATGGCCACAGGCTGTCATCAGAGTGAAACCCGGCGCTAAATCTGGCAGTTGCTGCTGCGCATTGGCATCATCGTCGACCAACAGGATGCGGTAAAAATAATCCGGAATGGCGACGCCCTGTACTTTATCAGCCAAACAGGGGCCTGCTGAGTGCGCTGGTACTGCCACTGGCTGCGTCAGTAGCAGGGTCTGCTGCAAGGTGTCGGGCCAGTGTGGGCTCAAACTGGCTTTCTGCAAAGCGCCGAGCGCCAGACTCACCGCCTCGGCCCAGCCAGGGGCCACCTGCAACTGACTAATCAATTGCTGCTGATTGGCTTGCTGCTGGGCTTGTTGCAGCTTGTTCTGCTCTTGGCTAAGTTGCTGCAGCTGCAGCTGCAGGCGGTCTTGCTGGCGCTGCAACTGCTGAAGGGCTTGCTGCGTTTGTGAAAATAGCAGCTCGGCTTGCTGCAATGCGGTGCGTACCTGCTCTGTGCTCGCCTTAGCATGGAGCCAGGCTTGTTCACGCTCGCTATCAGCTTCGGCAGCAAGTTGCAGCTTTAACTCGGCAAGGTGCTGCTGTAAACGCTGTTCACGTTGTTGCTGCTGGCTTTGTTGCTGCTGGGCATTGCCCAGTTGCAGTTGCCATTGCTGTTGCTGGCGCTGCAACTGGAACTGCTGTTGCTGCCACGTTTGCCAGTCCTGCTCCGCCTGTTCTTGCGCTTGCTCCAAGCTTTCGAGCTGTTGCTGCAACAAAGCGACTTGCTCTTCACAAAACGCCTGCTCTGGCAGGATCTCTTCCAGCATGGCTTGTTGCTCTTCGAGTTGCTGCTGCTCCAATGACAGATGTGCTTTGGCGTCTTGCAGCTGCTGCTTCACCTTATCCAGCTCTGCACTGCGTTGCTGGCGCTGCTGACGTTGGTGCAGTAATTGCTGCTCGATACGACTGATTTCAGCGCCCAGCCGATAAAAGCTTTCTTGCTCAATCGCCTGCTGCTGACGCAGGTCTTGCTGCTGCTCTTTCAGCTCAATCAATACCCGCTGATCGCCCATCTGGGCAGCCTGGAATTTTTCCAGTTCAGTCGTTTCTGCCGCCAGCTGTTGTTCAATCTGAGTTTGCAGCTGGTGAAACTTCAACCATCGCAAAGCGGTAACCTCGGCTTTTAAACGACGCTCGCGGGCTTTTAGTTCTTTGTAACGCTCCGCAGCACTGGCTTGGCGTTTTAATTTATCAAGGTTTTTCCCTAGCTCTTCACGCACATCGGACAACCGATCCAGATTGTCGCGGGTATGACGAATGCGGTTTTCGGTTTCGCGCCGCCGCTCTTTGTATTTGGAGATACCGGCCGCTTCTTCGATAAAGACCCGTAACTCTTGTGGTTTGGATTCAATCAGTCGGGATATCATGCCCTGTTCGATGATGGCGTAGCTGCGCGGACCAAGACCGGTCCCCAGAAAAATATCGGTAATGTCACGACGGCGGCACTTGCTGCCATTGAGGAAGTAAGTGGATTGGGCATCGCGAGTCACTAAGCGTTTGATGGCAATTTCACTGCGATCGGCCATCGAGCCTTGCACCCGGCCCTGGGTATTTTCAAACACCAGCTCGACCGACGCCTGAGAAACCGGTTTACGCTGCGACGAGCCATTGAAGATTACATCGGTCATGGCATCGCCGCGCAGATTCTTGGCCGAGCTTTCACCAAGCACCCAACGGACTGCATCAATCACATTGGATTTACCGCAGCCATTGGGGCCAACCACAGCCGTCATTTGCTGTGGGAAAGGCACAGACGTTGCGTCAACGAAGGATTTAAACCCCGCCAGCCGGATCTGCTTTAAGCGCATTTACCCTCAATCAAGGTCGTTCAGTGGCCAGCGCACAATGAAGTCTTCAAAGTCCTGCATATCCACCTGCGTTTCTGAGATGGTTTTATTGCGCACCGACATTTGTTTTTTATGCATCAGGCTTTTTTTACCATTGTTCAGCAGCGGATGCCAGCTTGGCAAGCCTCTGCCTTCATGCAGGCGTCGATAACTGCAGGAAGGTGGCATAAAAAAGATGTCTTTCAGGTTGTCTTTGGTCAGTTGAATGCAATCAGGCACCAGGACGGTTCGGTTTTGGTATTCAGTGCATTCGCATTTGTGCGAATTCAGATAGCGACAGGCGATGTTGGTGTAATGCACCTGCTCGCCTTCATGCAGCTGATCCGTCGGGGCGAAATCGGCCATAAGCTCCAGCTCTGGCCCGGCATCATCGATAAACTTATTCAGGCAACATTTGGCACAACCATCGCAGACGGCCTCCCATTCCTGTGGCGTCATTTCAGCCAGGGATTTATGTTCCCAAAAACGCTCACTCAGACTCATGCCGCCACCACTTCAGTGTTCAGATGCAACAAGTCGGCCAGTTGCAACACCAGTCGATCGCCAGGCTGTAAAGGACCTACCCCAGCAGGGGTGCCAGTGAGCACGATATCGCCTGGTTGCAAACTAAACCAGTGCGACATCTCACTGATCATCTGATGAATGCCACGGATCATAGTGGCTGTAGTGCCGGACTGGCGTAGCTCGCCATTGACCGTCAAGCTGAAATCCAGCTGCTGCGGGTGCTTTACCTGCGCCTGCGGCACAAAGGGACCTACCGGACAAGCACCATCAAAACCTTTGGCAATCTCCCAGGGCCGCCCCAGTCGTTTCAGCTCGGTTTGGATATCACGTAGCGTGAGATCCAGCGCCAGACTGTAACCCCAAATCGCCGGGGCCACTTGCTGGGCAGAGGCTTTGCAAAGCGGCGCTTGAATCAAAACCGCCAGCTCGGTTTCATTATGGACAGCACCGTGCTGCAGCGGGATCGCCACCGGTTGCACTAAATCGGCCAGAGCGCTGGCTGGCTTGATAAAAAACAAGGCTTCGGCCGCAACCTGGCTTTTCATCTCAGCGATGTGATCCTGGTAGTTTTGACCAATGCAAACCACCTTGCCAACCGGCAGCTGGATGCTATCGCCGCACAGATTTCGATGCTGATACATACAAGAAAACTCGCTAAAAAGGGACTTAATTGTCCGCAATAATCAGATCGGCCAGATAGCCAACACTGGTGACAAAATAATAAGAACGATTCCAGTGCATTAAGGTTTTGTAATTATCATAGGCCAAATAAGCCCGGCCGCCTTCATTATCGGGCAAAATCAAGGCCGCTTTTATATCACGCTCCGGCAAGTCTCGACCATCCAGTCGCCTTACGCCCAACTGCTGCCACTCGGCCAAGGTGCGCTCAGTGCGCGCCCATTCACGCAACCAGGCAGCCCGATTCGGGGTACCTCGGGGGATGGCATAATCCATCGAGAAATTCTCTGGTAATTTGACTTCCCGCCCCCAGGTCTGGCTGTTGTCCCAGCCCAATCTTTTCAGGTAATTGGCAATGGAGGCAAATACATCCATCTGGTTGCCCCAGATATCCTTACGGCCGTCACCGTCGAAATCTTGCGCATAGGATAAAAACGAACTTGGCATAAACTGGCTTTGTCCCATGGCACCAGCCCAGGAGCCTTTCATGTCGTCTAGCTCAATGTGACCTGCAGCAAGAATGTCCATGGCATGGAAAAATTCGCTGCGGAAAAAGGCCTCACGCCGCCCCTCGTAGGCCAGGGTAGCCAGAGAGGAAGGCACTGAGTGGTTACCCATAAAACGGCCAAAGCTGCTTTCCAGACCCCATAAAGCAATAATAAAGCGGCCTTGCACGCCATAGCGGGCTTCCACTTCTTTCAATTGTTCCTGATAGCGCTGGTAGCGTTCACGGGCCATACGGATCCGGGTTTCACTAACCCGCTTTGGCAAATAGGTATCCAGGGTTTCTACCCGCTCTGGCTGGTTGCGATCGGCCGTCACTACGCGCTCATGGAATTGCAGACTGGTAAACACCTGCTCAATCAACGCAGGGTCATAACCCCGCTCAACGGCTTCCTGCCGAAGCCCCTCGGCGTATTCAGAAAAGCTGGGTTTGGCCAGTACCGGAAAAGCCAGCAATAGGCTTAAGGCTGTGGCCTGGATCCATGGAATCATGCGCATAACACTCCCGTTCACGATTTTAATTGCACCCATTACTACGTTAAGTGCACTCTTTTACTATTTTAATTGCAATGTGGCTTTGTGTTCCGCCAGCAGATCTTCTGGAGGTGGAGGTAATTGCAGGTAGTAACCTTTATCACTGAGCTCTGCCTTCACTTTACTCAGATCCGCCAACGCCAAAGAAGTTCGCTTTTCAAGGTTAATAAGCGTCACTAACTGGGGTTTGCCGAAACTGACAAGTAAGGCATCAGGTACTTTGGAGAAATCATCCCGACGCTCAATATAAAGGTAAGTCTGGTCTTTTTTCAGGCTTTTGTAGACAACACACAACATGGCGTAAAATCACTTTATCGAACTTGCCTAACACTGTAGTAAACTATACCATGAAGCCATTGGCTTGTACCGCGCTTCCCGCCCTGATGCAGAGTTAACAGGATGAAATTCACCCAACCGGGTGCCCCTTACTCCGACGTCTGTTGCAAAGCTGTATGAAGCGGCACAGCCTGATTGGAATGAAACAAACCTAGAATAAAACAACACTTGAGTGTGCGCTGCATTTACCCAATTGAGATGATCATACCCGACTATGCCCGAGTCCCAGACTATGCCCGAATTATTGTCCGAACCATTCTTTGAGTTGAAAGGCAGCCTGTTTCCGCTGTCGGTCATTCATAGCAGCGACCTGAGTGTCGCAGGCCTGCAAGCCGCTTTGCAACAAAAACTCGACCAGGCTCCTGGTTTTTTCCATCAGGCAGCCATGGTGATTCAATTGACCCCAGAGCATCAATCCCCTGATTTTCAAGCGCTAAAACAGCTGTTTCAGCAGCTAAAGCTGGTGTTGGTTGGCGTGGCCGGGGCAAGCACCGAACAAAAACAGCTGGCTCAGGCAGCAGGCCTTGCCGTATTGCGCCTGGGACAGGACAGTAAACCGCTGGCACCAGCCCCTGGTGCATCGGGTGAAGCACGGGTCGAGCAGGTACCGATGCATACCAAGGTGGTGGAGCAAAACATCCGCTCGGGCCAACAAATTTATGCCAAAGGAGCTGATTTGATTGTGCGGGGAGCGGTTGGTGCCGGTGCTGAAGTCATCGCTGATGGCAATATTCATATTTATGGCACCTTGCGTGGTAAAGCTATTGCCGGCGCCAGTGGTGACAGCAATAAGCGTATCTTTTGTCAAAACCTGCAGGCCGAGTTGGTGTCTATCGCCGGCCATTATTGGTTGAGTGACAGCCTGCAAGGTGATTTTTGGAATAAAGCAGCCTGCATTCGGATGCAGGACGACAGTATTGCCATTGGCGAGCTGTAACATCAACTGAATTGAAAGAAGGAATTGAACCCATGGCAAAAATTATCGTGGTGACCTCAGGCAAGGGTGGCGTTGGTAAGACAACTTCCAGTGCTGCTATTGGCACTGGCCTTGCCTTAAGCGGCCATAAAACCGTCATCGTGGATTTTGATATCGGTTTACGAAACCTCGATCTGATTATGGGGTGCGAGCGCCGCGTAGTGTACGACTTTGTTAATGTGATCAATGGCGAAGCCAATCTCAAACAAACTCTAATCAAAGACAAACGGGTCGAGAACCTTTTTATTTTACCCGCGTCGCAAACCCGTGATAAAGACGCCCTGACGAAAGAAGGGGTCGAAAAAGTCCTGAATGAGCTGGCCAAAGACTTTGAGTTTATAATTTGTGACTCTCCGGCGGGTATTGAAGCCGGTGCCATGATGGCTCTCTATTTTGCCGATGAAGCCGTGGTCGTCACTAACCCGGAAGTCTCCTCGGTACGCGACTCGGATCGTATTCTGGGCATGCTTAGCAGCAAATCACGACGGGCAGAGCGAAACGAGGATGCCATCAAAGAACATTTGCTGCTCACGCGCTATAACCCGGAGCGGGTCGCTAAAGGCGAGATGCTAAGCGTAGAAGATGTCCAGGAAATTCTGGCTATCCCACTGATTGGTGTAATTCCGGAGTCGCAAGCCGTGCTGAATGCTTCCAACTCAGGCCAACCTGTCACTTTGGATCAAGAAAGCGATGCTGGCCAGGCTTATTTGGACACTGTGAGCCGCTTGCTTGGCAATAACGTCGATTTCCGCTTTTTAACAGTGGAGAAGAAGGGATTACTCAAACGGATTTTTGGAGGTTAGCCGCATGTCATTACTGGATTATTTTCGTTCCACCAAGAAGAAAACTGCCAGTACCGCCAAAGAGCGGCTACAAATTATCGTGGCGCATGAGCGCAACCGTCGCTCTGGCCCGGATTACCTGCCCCAGCTGGAACGCGATATTTTGGAGGTCATTCGCAAATACGTTGACATTCCAGCCGATCAGATTTCAGTTTCTTTGGAACAGCGCTCCGATGAACTCTCGGTATTGGAGTTGAATGTTAGCTTCCCGGATGAAAAGCGTTAGTAAACAATGAGCTTGCATAAAAAAGGCCCACTTTTTACGGTGGGCCAAGCTGCACATCAGTCAGGATGCAAGCACAGAATCAATCTTCCTGCACAAAGTCGTCCATCAGGATTAAACCAAAGTCGGCTGTTAGGCCTTCACCATCACGTGCAATAGCGGTGTAAATGGTGTTGGCTTCCAGGTCCAGAGTGACCGGGCCAATAGCCGCATCTTTGCTGCCAGTTGCTGTTACAGTCACTACATACGAACCTGCTGCCAGTGATACATAACCGGTTTCCGCCAAGAAAGGTACATTGCTAAAGGCTGGCTCGGCATCGCTGATATCATTGGTTGCTGTCACATAGATATCCACATTTGGTGCCAGGAAAGAACCATGAATGATACGTACTTTTGCCTCGGTAGCTACCCGGCGCGGCATATCCATCAGCACCAATGGGGAAATCTCGCCTTCACCCAAGGAACCCAGCGCATGCACGCTGTAGAACACACCAGCCGCTAAATCCAAGTCTGCATCCAACGCAACAATGCTATTGTCGACATTGGCGACCACTTTGACATTGTACTCGTCTGGGTCAACATTGACGTAGCCAGTAAAATCCGGGAAGGATAAGTCTTCAACCAGTCGGATAGTATCATTCACCAAGACATCGACTGCCGGTGCATCGGAAACACCATGAATTACCCGTACCGCTGATTTGCTATTGGCATCCAGCACATCAAAGAAAGTGCCGTCCGGTGCTACCGCTAGTAAAGACACGGGTGAGTCACCGGCAAAGCGATTATTGATGGCTGCAACCACAAGATCTGTACCAGAGGCCAAGTCCAGCGCACCACTATCAAATACCACTGTGTCCTCACCCGGCAGTGTAATACGCACCCGGTAATTACCCGCAGGTACATCGACTGCGCCGGTAAACTCGGCAAAATCCAGGGTGGCAAGGGGTGCCATTAAATCATCATCGGGTGCGGTAACATGGATATCAACCGCAGGCGCTGCTGAAGCGGCATGCACCACCTGCAGACGAATATTGCCATCTGTAATATCTTCAATATCTGAGGTGACAACGACAGGCATGATGCTATCTGCGACTACAGAGCCTACAGCAAATACTTTGTAGTTGGTGGCCTCTTCTAAAGCTAAATCAACCGGACCTATCACAGTGAGTGTATCGTCACCTGGTAACAACGCGTCTACAGCAACACTGTAAGTAGCGGGTGGAAGCTCCAATCGATCAGAGCTTTCAGCGTAGTCAAGGCCTGCAACGGCCACATCGCCATTGGCAAGCACATTGACGGCCGGTGCATCGGAAACCGCATGGATCACCCGCAAAGAGGCATCAACAACTGGTGGCGGTGGCGGTGGTGGTGGATTAACCGGCAGTTCAATACGGTCCGAGCTGCTGTTGCATGCTGCAAGTGAAGTCACGATGGCTGCCGAAACAGCAAGACGCTTTATTCCTTTCATGTGAATACCCTTATTGATTGGTGGTTGCTCAAACTTTACGCCACCATTCAAAAAGACGATCACATGAAAATTATTTGAAAAATTAATCCGTTATAATGAAAAAAAAAGGCTGATCCATCTCAGCCTTCATACGTATAAAATCCGTTTAGCTATTATTCAGATGCTCTGGCCAGGGCAACAGGGGCTGCAACAAGGTTTTGCGCCAACCGCGCAAAAGCTCAGGCACAGGTAACTTCCGGCGCTCCGTATCCGACACACGCCAACACCAGTTTAGATACTCGGTTTGTTGTCGCTTAGTAGCGAGTAACTCCGCAGGTAATTGATGCTGGCTGGCTGCTTGCTGCACACGCTCACGAATTTGCGCGGTCACTTCACGATAACCGGCAAACTGCTCCCGATGATAAGCTGGCTGAGGCCAAGCGGCCGGGTCACTTTCCAGCGCTTGTTCCACCAAACGTAGTACCACTTGACCATGGCGCTTGAGTTCTCGCTCAGGCAGCCCCGGAATGGCCTGCAAGGCGGCAAAGCTTGCTGGTGCTTTGCGGGCAATATCAAACAGCTGAGCATCTTTAAAAATCAGTCCCAAAGCCAGATCTTTGCTTCTGGCGTAATCCAGCCGCCACACCACCAATTGCTGTAACACAGCCAAAGCGCGGGGCGGTAACTGCCAACTGTTTTTGATGTCGATAAAACGAAGCTGATCAGGCCATTGCATGCTGCGTCTTCGCTGCAATTGCTCAGACTCTTGCTGCAACAATTGATACTGCTCGGCGCTCAACTGCTGCTGCAGCTGCTGATAGACTGGCAACAAATAAAGCACATCATTGGCGGCATAACTTAGCTGCGCATCGCGAAGCGGCCGCGCCAGCCAGTTGGTTCTTGACTCACCTTTATCCAGTTTCGTGCCGGTGACCTGCTCCACCAAAGCGGCAAAACCAACACTGCTGCCCTGACCTAACAGTAACGCAGCCATCTGAGTATCAATTAAGGGGGTAATGCTATCAATACCAATGGTCTGAAAGGCGTCTAAATCTTCCATGCAGGCATGCATCACTTTGGTGACATCGGCATTGACCAGCAGGTTTTTTAATGGCAACCAATCGGTAATAGCTAACGGGTCTACCAGCACCAGTTCATCACCATCATACAATTGGATTAAGCCCAGCTTTGGCTGCAACGTGCTTTGGCGGATAAACTCGGTGTCGAGTAACAGCAACGATTTGGTTGCAGCCTGCAGGCAAAATTGCTGCAGGCTGTCATTATCTTGCAGTAATGGCTTTAACAGAACTTAAGACTCCCGCAGTTCACGGCGTAAAATTTTACCGACATTGGTTTTAGGCAGCTCATCCCGAAACTCAACGTGTTTCGGTACCTTGTAGCCAGTCAGGTTCTGTTTGCAATGCGCAATCAGTTCCTCAGCAGTTAGTGATGGATCTTTCTTCACCACGAAGAGCTTCACCACTTCACCAGCCGCATCATTAGGTACACCAACCGCTGCCACTTCCAGCACTTTGTCGTTCATGGCAGCCACTTCTTCAATCTCGTTCGGGAATACATTAAAACCAGACACCAGGATCATGTCCTTTTTACGATCCACGATGTAGAAGAAACCTTCCTCATCCATACGGGCGACATCACCCGTATACAACCAGCCATCCTTGATGGTTTTGTCGGTTTCATCCGGACGGTTGTAATAGCCTTTCATCACTTGCGGCCCTTGTACGATCATCTCGCCAGGCTCACCAGTAGCAACATCCTTACCCTCTTCATCCACGATACGGATTAGGGTTGATGGCGCTGGCAAACCGATACTCCCGGTAAAGCCATCCACATCGTACGGTGTTAATGTAACCAAAGGACAACATTCGGTTAAGCCATAACCTTCCAGCAAACGGGTTTTGGTCAATTTTTGCCAACGTTCGGCCACTGGACGCTGCACAGCCATGCCCCCTCCCAGCGATATTTTCAGCTGACTGAAGTCGATGTCGGTGAAACCAGGCGTATTCATCAGGCCATTAAACAGGGTGTTGACCCCCGTTAAAGCAGTGAATGGAAAAGCTTTCAACTCTTTAATAAAGGTAGGCATATCACGCGGATTGGTGATCAACAAGTTGGTGCCACCATACTTCATAAAGACCAGGAAATTGGCGGTTAGTGCGAAGATATGGTAGAGCGGCAAAGCGGTTACCACCCGCTCCTTACCTTCTTCAAGAATAGGATCCAAACAAGCGGAAGCCTGCTCCAGATTGGCCACCATATTACGGTGCGTCAACATGGCGCCTTTAGACACCCCAGTAGTACCACCAGTGTATTGCAAAAAGGCTAAATCACTGCCATCAACATCTGGCAGTTGGTATTTCAGATGCTGGCCTTTCTCCAGCACGTCTTTAAACGGGATGACTTTGTTGAGCTGGTAAGCAGGCACCAACTTTTTGATGTGCTTTACCACCAGATTCACAATAGTGCCTTTGACAGTACCCAACATATCACCCATCTTGGTCAGGATGACGTGTTCAAGCTTCACTTTCTTTTGCACTGCAGCCAGGGTATGGGCAAAGTTTTCGACGATCACAATAGCTTTGGCCTTGGAATCGTTTAGCTGATGCTCCAGCTCACGTGGCGTGTACAGCGGATTCACATTGACCACGGTACAACCTGCGCGCAAGACACCAGTAATGGCAACCGGGTTCTGTAGTAAATTTGGCATCATAATGGCCACGGCATCACCTTTGCCTAGCCCCAGCTCTTTTTGCAGATAGGCAGCAAATGCTTTGCTCAGCTTATCGAGTTCGCGGTAACTGATGCTTTTACCCATATTGACAAAAGCAGTGTGATCCGGGAACTTGTTGATGCTCTGCTCAATGATATCCAGTAAGGAATGATAATGATCGGCATTGACTTCTGCAGGTACGCCGGCTGGGTAACGTTTTAACCAAACTTGATCCACCGTCCTCTCCTTAAAAATTCTTGTCTTATAGTGTTTTATTCTGTTTTATTATGGCTTGGCCCGGCTGTCAATGCAGCAGCACCAGTTCAGAGTTTTTACTCTAGCTAATTATCTTCCCACAAAAGTGGTCAGGCCACAATCGGCTTGCTGTCATCTTACCTCAGGATGCGGCAGATAAAAATCGCTGAATATAAGCCGCCACCTGCTTCGCTTCGGTCATGTGACAATGATGCCCACCGTTAACCATCTGACGATGCAAGTGAGCATAACAAGCTTGCCAGGCAACGGGCTGCTCTTTAAACATACCATCTTGTGCCAGAACTGCCAGTACCGGACATTCGACGGCTGCAATCAAAGCTTTGGCTTGCGCCGAACTTAACCGATACACCGATTGTTGCCTTAAACGCATATCCGCCCGCCAACGAAAACCATCGGCTTGCTGCACAGTGCCCCGCTCGGCCAGCAGCATGGCTTCGGTCAGGGTAAAATCACTTTGCTTTAAGCGTGCTTCGGCGGCAGCTTTCAGGCTCGGGTAACAAGGGACTCGGCTGGAGGGTGGTTTCAATCGTGATTCAATGCCAAGTCGCAGTTGCCGGGCAACCGTTGCTTCATCCGCCACTACAAATCCAAGACTATCTATCAACACCAGCTGTTTCACCAGCTCAGGGAAACTGGCCGCCAGAGCCGTTGCCACCATGCCACCCATCGAGTGACCAATAATGATCAGGTCTTGCCATTGCTGTTGCCGGCATAAGGCAACTAAATCCTGTACCCAGTCAAAAAAATAATAGGCCGCATAAGAGCTGCGGTGCGATGAATGCCCATGGCCGGGAAACTCTAATGCTAAAAGAGGAAACCCTTTAAGCTGCTTTGCTAAAGGCAAAAAGCTGGCCGCATTATCCAGCCAACCATGCAAACACAATATTGGCTGAGCCGGCAGAATCTCATTGCTGCTAAGTGCGGCTAGTTCAAGGCCATTTAGTAAGAACTTATGGCTGAACTGCATAAGGACGTGAAGAATAATGCTCTGGTTTGATAAATTTCAGCGTCATGCGGTCACTTTCACCAATCGCCAAAAATCGCTCACGATCTTCAGAACCCATCGCCAGTGTGGGGGGTAAACTGTAAACACCACGAGGGTGATCGCGGGTATCCAGTGGATTGGCATTAATCTCACTGCGATCCAGCAATTGAAAGCCTGCGGATTCCGCCACCATAATGATGTACGCTTCATCCAGGTAGCCTTCTCCGGCAAAACTGGTGATGTCGGATACTCGGCTGGCTCGGTGCTCCACCATACCCAGAATGCCACCTGGCTTTAATACCCGAAAAAACTCCTGCATGCTCTGCAGTAGCAAGCCGTGCTGATCCCAAATATGGGCATTGCGAAAACTCAAAACTCTATCGTAGTGGCTTTCTTGTCCCAGATGAAGCAGCTCAGGCGGATCAAACGCCAACTGCTTCACAGCGCCAAAATGTTCCGGTTGCTGCTCGATACGCTCGGACAGTTGACGACTGATACGCGCCCAAAATCGCTGCCGATCGTCATCTGCATCCAATTGCACCTGGCGATGATGAGCAATGGTTAACTGTCCTTGATTTTTTAAATAAGGTGCCAGAATTTCCGTGTACCAACCCCGGGCAGGCCAGATTTCCAACACTTGATGCTGTGGCTCGACGGCAAAAAACAGCAAGGTCTCTACAGGATTGCGGTAACGATTGCGAGCTTTGTGCCCATCAGAACGCAACGGATGATCCGCATAAAAACTGAGCTGGTCGGAAAATGACAGTTCTTGTGTTGCTGTATCTGCCTGAAGCGGCAATAGCAAACTGGTACAACAAAGCAGACACGCCTGAATTATTTTTGTTGGTAGCGTCATTGGAACCTCGTTGACTTGCACTTGAGTCAGGTGATGATTACAAATTCTTACAAATCATCTGAGTACAGCATGCCACGAAAGTTCCGGCTGTCCAGCTTTTATGCCGTTTATCGCTATAAAAGCTGGATTTAGCCGATGTTTTTGTAGAATAGCCTGCAATTCGGTACACTTAACCTCATAGTATTGCTGAAAGGAATCCTGATGAATCGCTTCGTCTTGCCGCTGGCTGCCACTCTTTTTCTGGCGGCCTGTGCCCAAACCCCATCCGCCACCCCACCCACTGTGGAGCAAACTGCACCCCGCAATATTATTTTTATGATTGGCGATGGCATGGGGTCTAACTATCTTACGGCTTATCGGTATTTTCTGGCGGAAGGCAAACACCAACAGATTAAACCTACTATCTATGATCAACTCTGGACTGGCATGTCCAGTACCTGGCCAGATGATCAAACCCTGGTGACCGATTCTGCTGCCAGTGCCACCGCATTGGCGACCGGCTTTAAGACTTTTAATGGTGCCATCTCAGTAGACCAGCAACACTTGCCTATTGGCACCATGATGCAGCAGGCTAAACGCTTGGGTAAAGCCAATGGGATAGTGGCCAGCTCACAAATCAATCATGCCACGCCAGCCGCATTTTTAGCTCATAATAAAAGCCGACGGAATATGGATGCCATTGCCGATCAGTACTTTGATAGTCGCATCAATGGACAGTTGGTACCGGATCTAATGTTCGGTGGTGGTTTAGCACACTTTATTCGTGACGATCGTAATCTGGTGGCTGAGTTTCAAGCCGAGGGCTATCAATATGCCGACAGCTGGCAGCAGCTGAAGCAGCTAACCAAGGCGCCGGCACTGGCACTGCTGGCTGAAAATGGCCTGCCCTATGTGCTTAACCAGGAGATGGAGTCACCGCTTCAGATCATGACAGAAAAAGCATTGGAGCTGCTGGTGGAGCATCCACACGGCTTTGTGCTGATGGTCGAAGGCAGCCAAATCGACTGGTGCGGTCATGCCAATGATATTGCTTGCGCCATGGCTGAGATGCACGACTTTGCCAGGGCCATTCAGTCGGCCAAGGCGTTTGTTGACGCCAATCCGGATACCTTGCTGATTATTACTGCCGATCACGAGACTGGTGGTCTGGCACTGGCAGCCGATGGTATTTATGAATGGCGAGCCGATCTTATCTATGGCGTTCAGTTCACGGTGCGGGAAATTACCCGTCGTATGATGGCGCTGGAGCAGACTGAGCTGGCCGATCAGTGGCGGCACTGGACCGGACTGACATTAAGTGATGAGCAACTGATGGCCGTGCTGGCGGTTCATGATGACCAAACAGAGCTTGGAAACCTGTTAAATGGTTATATCAATCAGGCCACCCGCACGGGATGGACCACCACAGGCCATACAGCCGCCGATGTGCCGGTTCTGGCTTATGGTAAAGGCGCTGAACAATTCACTGGTTTTATGGACAACATCGACATTGCCAGACGGCTGATGCAGTTTATCCACTCTTCAGCCAGCCAATAAAGGTCATCCCCTACGCGCCGCCAATAACTGGCGGCGAAGGCCTGGTGCACTGGTGTCCGGATGCAGCCAAATATCAAAAAATAGTGGGCCAAAGTCGGTGTCGTCGATACGGCCAATGGGCTCTCCATTCAGGTAAAAGTCCACCGTCATATCATGCTGCAACAAAGCCGCCAGCCGATCTCCCCGGCCCACATCCTGCCAGATAGTTTTTAACTGATTGGCCCAGTCTTGCTGTTGCGCCTGGCTACTCTGGCCGAGGTGCTGCCACTGATCGACGGTAGCATCAATAAACTGGTCGCGACTGATGCTGCGCTTGTAGGTGAGCTCCAGCAACACAGGCGCATTTTTCTCATACCCCTCGAAGCTGCCATCACTGGTTTTTAAACGGGCATCGTACAATTGCCAGAACATGTAACGAAAAGTCCCCTCTCCGACCAATTGTAGATCCGGCACAGCAGCCGCTGGCCAGAGCCATACCAGTAAAAGGATACTAAGCCATTTTTTCTGCATGCAAGCGCTCCTTATTTAACGAACCATAGTAAGCAGCCAGTCCAGCCCAAATCAGTACCAGGCAAGTCCAGGACAACCAGCCCAATGGCATCAATAGCTGACCGCCACTCAGCACAGCACCACCGAGATATGACAATGGGCCACCAACAGCCCCCAGTATCGGTGCCAGCCAAAGATTTCTGAGTAAAGAAGCAAAGACTTCCACCACGGCCAACGCAAACAAACACCACAACAGCAAGAACCAGGCAGGCAGCCAGATGGTGGTGGTAAATTGCAACACCCCGGTTAGCACCAATACACTGTCAATACCAATACCAAGCAATGCAAGTTGCAGCACCAGGATTTGCTGGGATTTCGGCAAACGCCACCAAGCCCAGAACAGATAAATGGCCACTGGCAGCATCGCCAGATGTTGAAAATACACCAGCGCCAGCCAACCCAGTTCAAA
>NZ_JAFIFQ010000046.1 GCF_020831925.1 Alkalimonas sp. | reverse complement strand
CCGCAGCATTGAAACCTTAAAAATGCACCGCCGCCGCCGCAACTTTCAGGCGCAAAGCAACGCCCTTCAATCCTGCTTACCTGCCTGCTGCGATGTCTGATCCGCAGCCTGCTGCCGGGCTGCTTTTTTTTCCTGCCTTCTTTTTTGGAAAAACGCCGATAGCTGAGCGCTGCACGCCTCTGCCAGCACACCGCCCGTTACCTCCAGCTGATGATTGAGCTGCGGATGACGTACCAAATCCATCACTGAGCCTGCTGCCCCGGTTTTGTAATCACTGGCCCCAAACACCAGGCGCTTGATACGGCTGTGCACCAGCATGCCAGCGCACATACTGCAGGGCTCCAGCGTGACATAGAGCGTGGTATCCAATAGCCGGTAATTGCCAATGGCAGTAGCCGCCTGACGGACAGCCTGCATTTCGGCATGGGCAGAAGGATCGCTCTGGCTGATCATTTGATTCCAGCCCTCGCCCAGAATGTTTCCATCCTGCACCAGCAAAGCGCCTACCGGCACCTCCCCTTGTTGCTCGGCACGCTCAGCCAGTAGCATCGCATGGCGCATCCAGTCTTCGTCGGTCATCTTTGTTTACATTTTGCGGTGATTTTACGCTTTAGTTTATCATCAGCAGGTGGTAAAACAGACTAAAATATTGCGATATCGACGAACTCACACTGACACAAAGTTTGACAGAGCATTGATTTTAATAGAGTTTAAGTTCTGGTATCTTTTTTGCTTTGATTGTAAGCAGACAGATTCGTCGAATTAAACAACACGGAGCAACACAGATGGGACCTTTTGAAATTGCAGCCATTGCCATCATTGGCGGCCTAGCTTACTCGGCCTATGAAACCTACAGCAAAAATAAACATCGGACCAACAAAGCCGATGTGCAGGCGCTGGAGCAGGAAATTCAGCGGCTAAAAGAACGGGTTAGTACCTTAGAAAGCATTGTCACCGACAAATCTTACCAATTAAAAGAGCAAATCAACCGGCTATAGTGCCGGTTTGCTGCGCTGATAGCGGTTTAGAATGGTGTCCAGTTCGGCGGCGAACGCTTTGCGGTCACTTTGGCTAAGGCTTGCAGGCCCACCTGTGTGAAGGCCACTGGAGCGCATGGTGTCCATAAAATCACGCATGGTCAGCTTTTGCGCGATGGTGTCCAGCCGATACAACTCGCCGCGCGGATTGAGCGCCTGCCCCTGCTTGGCCAGCACTTCTGCAGCCAGTGGAATATCGCCGGTGATCACCAGATCACCTGGCGCAACCAGACGGACAATTTCATTGTCGGCCACATCAAAGCCCTGCTCAACCCGCAAGGTGCGGATATAAGGCGAAGGTGGTACCCGCAGCGGCTGGTTGGCCACCAGCGCCAGCTGAATTTTGGTACGCTCTGCCGCCCGGTACAAAATGTCTTTGATCACCGTTGGACAGGCATCGGCATCGACCCAAATCTGCATTATTTATCCTTATATCGCTTGTGCAACAACAGCTTGGGTGGAAACCAGTACCAGCTGAGCAGCATGAAACCAAAAAATAGCGTATAGCCTACATTAAATACCCAGCCGGGTGCATCGTAGTAGATCAGGTTAGACACCCAATATTCAATAAAGGAGACATCAAAGCCATCCAGCCCGGCGGCCCGGCGCAGATCGACCTCCCAGTAGGTTAGTGGGCAATAACGACCCCGCAGGCTTTGCACCAGTACCACCGCTACCACCGCCAGTTGTGTCAGCCGAAATGTGCTGTTGCGCACCCAGCACCAGCCACGCCAACCGCCGATCAGCGTCAGCAGCAGCCCGCCCAGCACAAAGAGCACGATCAAGCCGTGCACTACCAGGACAATATCAGCCAGCAATGCCGGGGCTGGCACCCGTTCATACCAGGGCGTTGTCATGAATTGAGTCTAGCATGCCAGTCATAGAGATCCGATTGAAACCGCCACAGCTGCGACCAGTGACCAACCGTTTTGCTTCTGTGCTAGTATACTTGGCGACAGAATTTTGCCATTCATAACAAAAAACAACCAAGGAGATCTACCCGTGAAGAAACTAGGTATCCTGCTACTTTGCTGGTTGCTGCCACTCTCTGCAGCCCTGGCTGATCAGCCCAAACTACTGAGTGCTGAGTTGCTGTGGCAGCTTGAACGCATTGGCAGCCCGGTGATTTCACCAAAAGGCGATCATATTGTCGCCCCTGTGACCCGCTTTGATGTGCCAGCCGATCAAAGCTCAACCCAATTGTGGTGGTTTGCTGCCGATGGTTCAGCCAAGCGCCCGATCACCGCTGAAGGCATGCGTGTAAGCGAAGCCACTTTCTCACCGGATGGCAGTACCCTGGCCTTTATCAGTCAGCGCCATAAAGACGATGCCGGCCAGATTTACCTGCTACCGATGAACCGTCCTGGTGAAGCACAGCGTTTAACGGAAGTACCCACCGGTGTCTATGGCATCAAATGGGTTGGTCAGCATCTGTACTTTATCAGCCGGGTGTTTCCGGAGCAAAGCTGGGATGAGATGCGCGACCAGCTAAAAGCCGATAAAGACAATAAAACCTCAGCCCGTCAGTGGAATGCGCTGCCTTATTCGCACTTTGATCACTGGCTGGATGAGCGTCGACAGGCCCATGTATTTCGTATCCCGGCCAAAGGCGGTGAGGTGGAAGCCATCACCCAGCCACTGGGACTGGAACTGCCTCGCTCCAGTCAAAGCTCTGGCAGCTACGACATTGATCCATCCGAGCGTTACATCGCCTTTAATGCCAATGGCTGGGACAATCAGGTCGATGCCAAAATTGATATCTTCCTGGCCCGTATTGGCAGCAGCGAAGCGGAAAACCTGACGGCGGGCAACCAGGCACCGGATGCCAATCCGCAGTTTAGCCCGGACGGCAAAACCCTGGCCTTTACCCGCCAGCGCATTCATGGCTTTTATGCAGATACCGCTAACCTGGTGCTGTTGGATTTAGCACGTCGTAGTGAGCGCGAAATTACCAGCAACTGGGATCGCTCCGTCTCGAACTACAGCTGGACACACGATGGCCGTGGTTTCTACGCTGCCATTGACGATGCCGGCACCTCACGCATTTACCATATCGATGCCCGCAATGGCAATGTCCGGGCGGTTACAGCCGCCACCAACTTTGGTGCCCCAGCCATCGCCAGCAACGGCACTTTGGTTGCCACCAACGAAAGTTTCCTGCACCCGGCCCGACTGGTGCGCATCAACCCGCGCAATGGCAACCTGACCCGCCTGGATAGCTTTAACGACGAGCTGCTGGCAGATGTCGATATGGGCACTTACGAGTCCGTTACCTACAAAGGCCACAACGGCCAGGACATTCAAATGTGGGTGCACTACCCGCCCGGCTTTGACAGCAGCAAGAAGTACCCGCTGTTCCTGCTGATCCATGGTGGCCCGCACAATGCTATTACCGATGGCTTCCATTATCGCTGGAATGCGCAGACCTTTTCTTCCTGGGGCTATGTCACCGCCTGGCCTAACTTCCACGGCTCCAGCGGCTTTGGCCAGGATTTTGCCGATAGCATCAACCCGGATTGGAAAACAGCGCCACTCTATGATGTGCTGCGAGCTGCCGACTGGTTTAAAGAAAAAGACTGGATCGACAACGAGCGGATGGTCGCCGGTGGCGCCAGCTATGGTGGCTATTTAAGCTCCATTTTGCTGGGCCAGGAGCATCCGTTTAATGCGCTGTTGATCCATGCCGCGGTGTACAACATGTACTCGCAGATGTCGGCCGACTTTGCCGTACACTCCACCCGCTTTGGCAACTACTGGGATAACCCGGAGATTTATAAGTCCATCTCCCCGCACTACTTTGCCGGTAACTTCAACACCCCAACCCTGGTGATCCATGGTCAACTCGACTACCGGGTTCCGGTCGGTCAGGGTTTTGAGTTATTCCGTACCTTGCAAAGCCGTGGTGTGGAGTCGCGGATGATTTACTTCCCGGATGAAAACCACTGGATCTTAAAGCCAAATAATTCCATTTACTGGTACAATCAGGTCAAAGACTGGATGACGCGTTTTGCCGAGCCAGGCCCACGCTGATTGTGACTGATTGAACAAGGCGGCCTGGTGCCGCCTTTTTTCCGTTTACTGTGAAGCTAAATAAAACCATGCAACTAAAATCCATTGATAAAGAGCGCTACCGCAGTCGCCTGAACCGTATTATTTTGAGCAGCATCCTGGCTCTGGCGGGCATTAGCCTGGGTAGCTCAACTTTGCTGATCCAGCTAGTCTCAGAGCCCGGTGCAGGAAACTTCTGGCTCAATGCCACCGGTGTATTCATCGGCTGCCTAGTGGTCGGTACCGCGCTAAAGCGCCTGAAGAGCCACCCTTACTTTTTTGAAGTAGCCTACATCTGGGATTTAAAACACGAGCTGAACCTGATCCAGCGTAAATTGAAAGCTGTCAGTGCAGCGGCAGATCGGCTTGATCCAACGGCACTGACCATACTGGCCTTTAGTTACGCCGGCTCACGACTGATTTGGCAGTTGGATGACAATACGCTGGTATTGTCCGAGCTGAACCAGGCCGACAATGCACTGCAGCAAAAAATAACCGAAGCAGGCCTGCAGATTGATCCGGCCCAGTATCAACGACCCATGCTGGAAAAGTTTTGAAGTAGCTAAGGGTTGTTATTATTGAAAGGTCTTCATATATAACTGCTCGACCTCGGTCCTGGCCCAAGGTGTTTTGCGTAAGAACTTCAAGCTGGATTTTACTGAAGGATCATTTTTAAAGCAGTTGATCCGCACTAGATTGGCCAGTTGCGCCCAGCCATAGTGTTCAACCAGTCGAAGCAGGATCTTTTCTAAGGTTAGACCATGCAGTGGGTTGTTGGCTTGCTCTGTGCTCATCGGCTTTATCCTGTGCTTTGCTTAAGCCTGCTATGGTACCGCAAGCCGCTAGCCACCGCTATCGGCAACATCACTATTCCATGGCTTGTTCGAGCAGCTGGATGGCCTTGCCGTAGCGGGGGTGATCCGGCGCTAATTGCGCCGTTATAGCTGCAATTTTAAGAGCTTCAGCCGCTTGTCCTAGTCGTAACAAAGCCCAGCTCAAATTAAAGTAATACGCTGCTTCAGCAGGTGCTAACTCTGTTGCCCGGTAGTAATGCGCTTTGGCGGCGGCAAAGTCTTGCTGTTGATAGGCAATATTGCCAAGGCCAAAAGCACTGGTCGCTTGCTCGGGCCAGCGCCGCTCAGCGGCATGATAGCCCTCGGCCGCCAATAACCAACGTTGTTGTTGCTCGACAGCGGCCACAGCCTGCAGATAACGCAAAGGCTCTGCTGTGGCGGGTAGTTGCCCGGGTGCTGGCACCACCATGGCCCAGTAATCGGCCAATTGCCAGCTGCGCTCAAACTGGCGCAATGACATGCTTTGCCGGTAGCGGCTACCAGAACGCAGTAACAGCTGCTGCTTGTTAGGATCAAAGCCAATCACCACGGCATAATGCCAACGTGGCCAGCGTGCCAGGCCAAGGTTTTGCAGCACCAGAACCGGATGTCCCGCGTCCAGCTCGGCCAGCAGATCGGTTAATTGAGGCGCCAGTACATAGGGGATCCGCTCGGCCCGGCGGCTTGCCGCTAACAGCTCGGCTTGCAAACTACCCTGGCGATCAGGCAGGTACACCTGCTCCGCCAGGCTGTCTGGGTTAGCAGCCTGCACCCCACTCACCTGCAGTACCGTTGCCAGGGCAGCCGGGCCACAATGGTATTGTTGCTGCGGGAAAAAAGGGGTATCGCTGAGCTCTATGGCACTGAGCTCGGCAGAGGAAAGCTGCTGATACTGGTAATTAGTACTTAGGCTGCTACAGGCTGGCAGCAAAAAACACAGCAGCAGTGCCAGCAACCATCGCCGACACTGAGCTGCTTTAGTCAGTAAAAGCGGGAACACTGGAACTACAGGTCGGTTCGTCATGGCCTATCCGGTTTCCGGGATACAAAAGCACCTAAACAGGTGCCGGTTATTTAACGGAAAAAGATCAGCCAAACAAGAATACCAATTAAAATCACTGTGACGCTAACACTAATCCCTGCCCCAGCAGGCAGTTCATTGATATTGGCAGTTAGCTGCAATACTTCTTCATCGGTTAACGCTGCCACCCGCTCCAGCGCTTCATCCGGGTCTACGCCATACTGTACCAACAACTCACGCACATCCTCACGTTGAAGCTGTTCCGTCAGTTGTGCCCGATTCAAGCCAGATTGCTGCTCCTGAACAAACTCATGGGTACTGACAATATCGGCATGAGCCGCTGGCAGCATGGCAGGCTGCAGTAACACGGCTCCAGCGAGAGACGCAGTAAAAACAAGTACTTTTTTCATGATAAGCTCCGGTTGGTTAACCTGCTAACTCTAGACCATAGACGCTGGTTTATCCTGAAATAAATACAATTACGGCTGTTTATTACAAAATAATTCAAGTTCTTAGTAACAGTGACTGTCAGCGGGTTGCTAGTGCTTGCCAGTGCTGTCGCTGCCACAGCCAATAACAACCAGGCAAATGCTGGAGCTAACCAGCCAGAACGTCATGCTATTCTCTGGAAACTGCCGCGTCAGCAATACAAAACCAAACCTCGAGCGAGCAAGATACCGCCAATCAGTTAAGATTACTTAGCATTTCAACCAATCTTGCTTCCATCACCATGAAAAATGCCCACCGAAGTGGGCATTCTCAAGGGCCGATTCTGCTTAACGAATCACGAAGTGATCGCCATCTACATCGATTTCTACAGTGCTGCCAGGCACAATATCACCTTTAAGCAGCGCTTGCGCCAGCGGATTTTCCAAGTGTTGCTGAATTGCCCGCTTCAGCGGCCGGGCGCCAAACACCGGGTCAAAACCAACAGCTGCCAGTTTATCCAAGGCGGCTTCGCTCACCTTCAACTGATAATCGCGCTCTTGCAGCCGCTGCCGCAGCCGCTCCAGCTGGATATCAGCAATCGACTTGATTTGAGCATGACCCAAGGGGTGGAATACCACGGTTTCATCGACCCGGTTTAAAAACTCGGGCCGGAAGTGCTTGCCAAGCACATCCATCAGCATGGTTTTCATCTCCTGATAGCTCGACTCGCTACTGTATTCCTGGATCAGATCCGAACCTAAATTCGACGTCATGATGATGACACTGTTTTTAAAATCCACCGTACGGCCCTGGCCATCGGTCAGGCGACCATCATCCAGCACCTGCAACAGAATGTTGAAAACATCCGGATGCGCTTTTTCTACCTCATCCAGCAAGATCACCGAGTAAGGTTTACGTCTGACCGCTTCGGTCAGATAGCCGCCTTCTTCATAGCCCACATAGCCAGGAGGTGCTCCTACTAAGCGCGATACCGCATGCTTCTCCATAAACTCGGACATATCTATCCGTACCATCGCATCCGGACTATCGAATAAAAAAGTCGCCAGTGCTTTGGTCAGCTCGGTTTTACCCACCCCGGTTGGACCTAAAAACAGGAAAGAGCCAATTGGCCGGTTCGGATCGGACAACCCTGCGCGCGAGCGGCGAATGGCGTTGGCAACCGCCACCACAGCCTCCTGCTGACCGACCACGGTACGGCGCAGTGCCTGCTCCATCTGCAGCAGCTTGTCCCGCTCACCTTCCAGCATCTTGCTGACCGGAATGCCGGTGGCTTTGGACAGCACATCGGCAATTTCATGCTCGGTTACCCGGTTACGCAGCAACTGCATGTCTTGCATCTCGGCCTGGCTGGCTAAATCCAGCTGTTTTTCCAACGCCGGAATACGGCCATATTGCAATTCGGACATGCGCTGTAAGTCACCAGCCCTTCGCGCGACTTCCAAATCCAACCGCACTTGTTCCAGCTCAGCTTTGATCGTTTGAGTGCCTTGCAAAGCCGCTTTTTCCGATGACCAAATCTCATCCAGATCTTTATACTCCTGCTCCAGCAGGGCAATTTGTTCCTGAATCACATCGCGACGTTTTTTGCTGCTGTCATCGACTTCTTTGCTGAGCGCATTGTCCTCCAGCTTCAACTGAATAATGCGCCGCTCCAGCCGGTCCATCGCTTCTGGTTTGGAATCCATCTGCATACGGATGCTGGAAGCCGCTTCATCGATCAGGTCGATGGCTTTATCTGGCAATTGGCGGTCATTGACATAGCGATGGGATAAAGTAGCAGCCGCGACAATGGCCGGATCAGTAATCTCGACCGCATGGTGCAGCTCATAACGCTCTTTTAAACCACGTAAGATAGCAATGGTGTCTTCCACCGTCGGCTCTTCCACCAATACTTTTTGAAAGCGCCGCTCCAGCGCCGCATCTTTTTCAATGTATTTGCGGTACTCATCCAACGTAGTGGCACCCAGACAGTGCAGCTCACCACGTGCCAGCGCCGGCTTTAACATATTGCCGGCATCCATGGCGCCATCGGCTTTGCCGGCACCGACCATGGTATGGATTTCATCGATAAACAAAATGACCTGACCTTCTTCTTTTGCCAGTTCATTCAGCACGGCCTTTAACCGCTCTTCAAATTCACCGCGGTACTTTGCACCAGCCAGCAAGGCCCCCAGATCAAGCGCTAAAACCCGCTTATCCTGTAAGCCTGACGGCACTTCTTTATTGATAATTCGCAGCGCCAAACCTTCCACAATGGCAGTTTTTCCCACCCCTGGCTCACCGATCAGCACCGGGTTGTTTTTGGTACGGCGTTGCAGTACCTGAATGCAGCGGCGGATCTCTTCATCCCGGCCAATCACCGGATCCAGTTTGCCTGCTTCCGCCCGGGCGGTTAAATCAACGGTGTACTTGCTCAGCGCCTGGCGAGTATCTTCGGCATTGGGATCATCGATTTGCTGACCATCGCGCATCTGATCTATGGCTTTGCCTAGCGCCTCTTTGGTCACCCCTTGCTCACGCAGGATCTGGCCCAAAGCGCCCTTGTCTTCGGTGGCCGCCAGCACAAACAGCTCGCTCGAAATGTACTGATCTTTGCGCTTTTGTGCCAACTTATCGCACATGTTCAGCAAAGTGCCCATGGCAGCAGATAGCTGCACATCAGCGCCAATACCTTCCACAGTAGTCAGTCGTTCAATGGCCTGGCTGACTTTTAGTCGTAACTCGTTAAAATTAATACCTAGCTTATTCAGCAGATCGCGCACGGTACTGCCGTCCTGATTCAGCAGCGCATGCATCAAATGCACAGGCTCAATAAACTGATGATCGCGGCCAAGTGCCAGCGATTGCGCATCGGCAATGGCTTGTTGAAACTTGCTGGTCAAACGATCTAATCGCATCGTAAACTCCAATCAAAACTGTAACAAAAGTTATAGCTTATATTGGGAGAGGCTGAGCAGTTTTCAAGCAGCAAGTGTCAAATAATTGACTGAGATCAAGCTTAGGGCTGAAGCCAAATGCAGCTGGCCATGCGACCGGTTTGGCCATCGCGTCGGTAGGAGTAAAACAATTCGGCTTGCGAATAGGTGCAATAGCTGCCGCCATAAATCGCCTGCACACCGGCCCGCAGCAAACGCAGCCGGGCCAGTTGGTACAAATCGGCCAGCCATTTGTGTTCGCTTTGTTGGCCGAAGGCACTGGCTGCCCGCGTATCTGCAGTGATAAATTGCTGCACCACGTCGCTGCCAACCTCAAAGGCCGCAGGCCCAATGGCAGGCCCCAACCAAGCCAGCACGCTGGAGCCACGGCTAAAGTGGGCCAGTGTTTGCTCCAGCACACCAGCCGCCAGCCCACGCCAGCCAGCATGCACAGCTGCTACCTGAGTGCCGTTGCTATCGCACAGCAGTACTGGCAGACAATCGGCTGTCATCACCGTGCATACCTGCCCTGCCTGCTCGCTAAAGGCAGCATCGGCAACCAGCGGTTTCTGGCTTTTCCGTGGCAATTTTGCGACCTGAACCCCATGCACCTGTTCCAACCAAAGCGGTGGCTGGGGCATAGCGGCGGCTTCTGTTAAAAGCTGGCGGTTGGCCGCTACCGCAGCGGGTTGATCGCCCACATGGCCCCCAACATTCAAACCGCTGTAGCAGCCTGTAGATACCCCACCCAGCCGGGTGCTACTGATGGCTTTTACGGTAGCAGGAGCTGGCCAATCGGGCTGAATCAGTTGCAGCTCAGGCATCGTCCATGCCATGTTCTTGCGTATCCGCCCGCAGGGTATCGACCAATAAACGCATATCCTCCGGAATCGGCGCTTGCCATTCCATGGTTTCTCCACTCATTGGATGCTCCAACCGCAATAAAGCCGCGTGCAGAGCCTGACGCTTAAAGTCACGCAGTACCTGACGAAACTGCTCCGAAGCGCCCCGTGGCGGACGGGGCCGGCCGCCATAGACTGGGTCACCAATCAGCGGGTGGTGCAACGACTGCATATGCACCCGGATTTGATGGGTACGACCGGTTTCCAGCCGCAGCCGTAAGCGGGTATGAGCGCGAAACCGTTCCATCACCCGGTAATGGGTCACTGCTGGCTTGCCAGCTGAGTCTATGGCCATCAGAGTGCGCTGGGTAGCATGACGACCAATGGGAGCATCAACGGTACCTCCGCCGGTTAAGGTACCATGGCAAACGGCTTCGTACTCACGGGTGATCAAGCGCTGTTGCATCGCTGCTACCAAAGCCGTCTGTGCTGGCACAGTTTTCGCCACCACCATCACCCCGGAGGTATCTTTATCCAGCCGGTGAATAATGCCAGCCCGAGGCACTTCAACAATATCGGGCACATGGTGCAACAAGGCGTTCAATAAGGTGCCAGCCTGATTGCCCGCTCCCGGATGCACCACCAAACCAGCCGGCTTGTTGATCACCAGGATGTCGTCGTCCTCGTACAGGATAGTAAGCGCAATGGCTTCCGCCTCATGCTGCACTTCTTCTTGCAGCTCTGCATCGACCGCCAGTTGCTCACCGCCCAGCAGCTTATGCCGTGGCTTACTTTCTACGACGCCATCAATCTGTACCTGGCCGGCCTGGATCCAGTTTTTTATCCGCGAACGGGAATAATCGGGGAACAATTCAGCCAGCACCTGATCTAACCGCTTACCGTAAAGATGGTCAGGGACGATTTCTGTCAATTTGATCTGTTTTGTCATAGCGGAAGCAGGTATCCTGTGTGCATTCCCGAAAGCTCTGGGTTAGAATCGGGTTTCTCTTGGAGCGTATTTTAACGGTTTTACCACCAACTGGACAGCCAAAGGCTGACGGAGATATGAATTTAACCATGAATAGCAAGTTTTCCACCATCCTCTGGGTGATCTTACTAGCACTTACGCTAAGCGCCTGTGCCGGCAAACGTAAACAAGAACCTGTTTCAGTCACGCAAAATGCCCAGGCGATGTATGCTGAAGCCAAGCGCGTGCTGGATTCGGGCCTGTATAATCGGGCTATTGAGATGCTGCAGGCCGTTGAAAACCGCTATCCGTTTGGCCCTATGGCCCGTCAGGTGCAGCTGGATATCATCTATGCCTATTATCGCGCGAACAATCTGCCACAAGCTATCGCCAACATTGATCGCTTTATCCGGCTTAACCCGAACCACCCGGACCTGGATTATGTCTATTACATGCGTGGTCTGGCTAATTTAAAAGCAGATGAAAATGCCTTCCAGTCGTTCTTTGGTATTGATCAGGCCGATCGCGATCTGGCCAGTACCCGTCAAGCCTTTGATGACTTCCGGATCCTGATCACCAGCTACCCGGACAGCAAGTACAGTGCTGATGCCCGTATTCGTATGCAGCATATCCGCGAAACGCTGGCCCGCCATGAGCTGTTGGTTGCGGATTACTACATGCGCCGTGGTGCTTATTTGGCTGCCGCCAACCGTGGCAAGTACATTGTGGAGTTCTTCCGTGAATCGCCACAGGTAGAGCAAGCGCTGGAACTGATGGTGCAAGGCTACGATAAGCTGGGTTTGGTGAAGCTACGAGATGATGCCTACGAAGTGCTGAAACTCAACTTCCCAAACAACAGAACCAGGATTTCCTCCGGCTCCTGAGCTCTGACTCCACCCTGTGTCTCTAAAAAATACCGCCGACTGGCGGTATTTTTATATCCGTCAATCCAAAGCATCCAGCGCTTCCGATAAGCGGCCTATGCCTGTCACTTGCATGCCCTCTATTGGTTCTTTCGGACAGTTGGCTTTAGGCACAATCGCCCGTTTAAAGCCATGCTTGGCCGCTTCACGCAGTCGCTCCTGGCCGCTGGGGACCGGTCGAATTTCACCAGATAAACCGACTTCACCAAACACCACTAGATCAGGCGGCAAAGGTTTGTTGCGAAAACTGGATACCAGCGCCAGCAAGGTAGCTAAATCGGCACTGGTTTCCTGCACCCGGATGCCGCCAACCACATTGACAAATACGTCCTGATCGGCCATTTGCAAACCGGCATGGCGGTGCATTACCGCCAACAGCATAGCAATGCGGTTTTGCTCCATGCCGACAGTAACCCGCCTCGGGTTATTGAGCGGTGAATGATCAACCAACCCCTGTATCTCTACCAACAAGGGCCGGGTACCTTCCCACAACACCATCACAATGCTGCCGGATTGCACATCCTCGCTGCGGCTTAAAAAAATGGCCGATGGATTCTTCACTTCTTTCATGCCCTGGCCGGTCATGGCAAAGACGCCCAGTTCATTAACAGCACCAAAGCGATTCTTATTACCACGTAAAGTACGGTAACGGCTGTCAGCATCGCCATCCAATAAAATGGAGCAATCGATGCAATGTTCCAGCACTTTCGGGCCAGCCAGACTGCCGTCTTTGGTGACATGCCCGACCATAATGACGGCTATGTTGTGCTGCTTAGCAAAACGAGTCAGGTATGCAGCACTTTCCCGCACCTGCGATACACTGCCTGGCGCCGACTGGATTTCGGCCATCTGCATCACCTGAATAGAGTCAATCACCATCAGCCGTGGCTTTTCTTGCTGTGCCAGGTGGCAAATGGTTTCCACGTTGGTTTCCGCTAGCATCCGCAGTTTGCCGGTTGGCAGGCCCAGCCGGTTGGCGCGCAGCGCGACCTGTTGCAATGATTCCTCACCCGTGACGTAGAGCGCATTACCCTGCTCGGCCAAGCCACACATCATTTGCAGCAACAAGGTACTTTTGCCGGCACCCGGGCTGCCGCCTATCAAGACCGCTGAACCTGGCACGATACCGCCACCCAACACCCGATCCAGCTCGGTAAACCCCGAGCTAAAACGGGGTACATCCTGGAGATCCACTTCATCCAGTCGCAGCACCTTGGCAGCGGTAGCACCGGCATAGCCCCCAAAGCGGCTGCTTTTGTCTTTCGCTGCACCAAGTCGAACCTCGGTGATGGTGTTCCAGGCACCGCATTCGCTGCACTGTCCCTGCCAGCGCATAAAGTCGGCACCACAGTCGTTGCAGACGTAAGCCGTTTTATTTTTTGCCATTTAATTCCTCAACGGGTATGGATATTGCATTTAATGTCGCAACCACGTAGCGTACTGTCATTATACCGGCAGTTGCACAACATGTTGACGCTGAATTTTGTGAGATTATGACAGCCCCGGATTTGCAAGAACACCTTAGCATCATAGAGCGCCTGAAAAGCTCAGTACAGACGTCTGATTTCGATCAGATGTTTGCTGTGCTAACCAGTGATCTGCCAAAATCCAAGCAATTTCTGCTAAAGATGGAACTGAAGCGGCTATCACAGCCCTGTGATTTTTTTATCGACTTGCGTGGCCATGTTGATGGTGATGTTCGCCCCTACGAGTATCAGGGCAAAACCCACTACATGGATGAACAGGCGATCGAAGTGTTTGAACAAGGCATCAACGACTATGGTCGCTTTACACTCGGTGTGTATGAAGATGTGATGAACACCGACAATAATTTTCGGGTGATGCACCGAAAGGAAACCGAGGCCAGGATCCGCCAGGCGCTAAATAACAACCAACAGGGCGAACCAGAGCAAGCTGAAGATATGCTGGTGAAGCATCAAGCCCGGCTGGTGCAATTTGGCAGCTACATCAACCGCAGTGAAGAGCGGATGAACTACAGCATCACGGTCGAGATTGTGCTGGAAAATGGCAAAAAATACAGCGCCCAGACCACTGATATCTCGGTGCAAGGCTGTAAACTCAAACTGGCCCGTCAGATTAAACTGGCCGAGAACAGCGAGATTGGGGTCTTCTTCCGAGAGCTGGAGCAAGAATACACACTGGATCGCAACAACCCTATTCGCTATCAGATTGTCGAAGTCAGCCCACTCGATCAGAAAACCCAGCAACTGCGGCTGAAGCGATTGGAGCACAGCAATGAACAGGAGCTGGAATTTACTAACTTTATTGACCGCTTTATTCGCGGTAATAAACGCCGTTACAAGCTCAACCTGGATAATGCGCTCGATGCCGTCATTGTGAAAGGCTATGAGCAATTTTATGTGCCAAGGACCAGCAGCTTGCCGGTATTTATTGCCGTGCAGCAAGGAAAATCTCATCCGCAATGCGCTTTAACCACCGAGAACAACCGAGCCAGCTTTCATTACTTTCAGGATGAGTTGCAGCGCTCCGTCTTGCCGCAGATACTCAGCGCAAAACGGCTTAAGCAGTTGCTGCAATTACCCGAAGGCCAACGACAGACGCTGTTGTTTTGTTTTACCCATGCTGCCAAAGGTAAACTGTACTTTTACAGTGCGACCCAGGCAGAGCTTGCTTCAGAGCGAGGACTGAACGCCCTATTTCTTGGTTTTGGCGCCAGCAAAAAAAGCTGGAAAGTGTTTCAGCTAAGCTTTCTAACCACATCGGCCGAGTACAGCCAGTTGCACTTTCAGTTGCCTGGTGATGCAGCTACAGCAGCAAAGCCTAAGAACACCAATTTGTTGGATGCCTATTTAAAACCACTGCGTTTTATTGTCAACCTAACCGATATCAGTACCGACCCCAGCACCTCCTGGTACCAACAGCTCAGTTATGATAAAAGTGCCGTGCGGTCTCTGAATCAATTCGCCCATGCCAAGTTAACCCAACTGCCGTTTTGTGAAGCCATCCCAGTCAAATATGTGAACCTGCGCTCGGAAGATCGCTATTTGTATAAAACCACGGTGCAACTATACAACGCTCGTGAAGAAGCACTACCCGCGGCATTTAGCCGGGACTTTTCGCCCAATGGCATGCAAGTCGAAATGCAGTTACCAGCCCAGATCAAGCGCGGTGATATTATCCGACTGAACTTGCCCGACTTGCAAAAGATCAGCAACAAGTACCAGCTCAGTCAGCTCGCTTACGAGGTAATGGCCGTTAGTAAAAGTGGCACCATCATGAATCTGAAAGTGCTGGAAAGCGATGAGGAGCATCAGGGCAAGGCTTTCTTCCAGTTGCTGATCCAAAACAACCGCAGCAAGTTAACCGTAGCCGAAGAACAAGTTAAACACCCCGGGCTGGCGCCCGCTCTACGCAATATGTTTATCAAAGCTCTGGATAGCTTTCCGTTTTATTTGCATCGTAAAGGGATTCGCTACGAAATGAAAGCCGTAGCGCAAGGTGGCCAGCCGACCAGTTTGCATCAACTCTTAGCACAACTGCCAGCCAGTCAGGAACATCTGAATATTGAACCATTGATTAAACACAGTGCCGTCAATTTAACCTTTGCCAGTCAATTGAAGCAGATGAAGCGTCAGGATCCGCCGCAATGTTACGAACTGTATCTGAAAGTTCAGCCCCAGCAACAGGGTGAGCCTGTGCTTAGTTGTCACTACGATTATGAGTACAAGAGCGAACCTGAAAAGAAAGGCTTTATTGAGCAGATCATCAACGACCGAGCCGCTGTTTTTTGTTACCGTATTTGGCTATCACGCACTGGGCGGCCAGACAGTGACTTTATTGCCCAGGAGCTAAGCTACATCAGCCAGTACGCCATTCATAAAGCTAAGCTATTGGAAGAGGAGCTTTGGAGTGTCGTAGGCGTCGGTGAGCTGATGGATATTACCGACGAGTTGCTACTTCGGCTGGATATCACGACCGAACAACGCCAGCAACAAAGCGCTCTACGTCATAGCTTACTTAACCGCGGTTGAGGGTGCGCAACCATTCGGCTAGCTTCGGGAAGTGATCCTCGACCGCCAAAGGGTGCGTCAGCATGCTAATGTGGTCGTAATCCACCAAAGCACCATTTGCTTTACCTAGATGGGTGTACCTTGCTTGCTGCTGCCCAGCTTCGGCCATAAAGGCCTGCACATCCTGAGGATGCCCTAACACGCGATCTTTTTCTGCCACAAAGTGCCACAAATGCGGCCACTCTATTTGCTTGGCGGCAGCGGCATAGTCAAAACCATCGCTGCAATCAATAAAGGCATCCTGCGTTATCCACCGAATGCAATCTTCTAAAAATTGCTTTGGCTCATCATCAGCCCCCAGCCGTAAGCGCTTAGCAGGGAAGTAGCCATGCTTTGCCGCCAACCAGGGACCAAGCCGGTTCCAGATCAAGTCCACTTTAAAGCGCTTTTCCAGGCTTTGCACCCGGATGCGGCGCTTGCTGCCAAAACAGACTTTGGAACTCACCAAAGGCAGCAGCTCAGGATGGCGGCACAGGCTGGCAGCAGCCAGCACACCGCCCCAGGAGTGTGCAATCAAATGCACTTTTTGGTGGTGTGTGCGCTGTAGGTGCTGGATTAAAGCAGGAATGTCCTGACAAATCAGCTGTTGCTGACTGTGATTAAAGCCGCTGGAGCTGTGTGGTAAAGAACGGCCCCGACCAGCAAAATCGGCGCAATACACAGCAAATCCTTGATCGGCCAGATACCCCCCCAGGCCTTTGCCAGAAGCGCTGTAGAAAATCCGGCCATTCTCAATGGCACCGTGCAGCATGAGCACAACACCATATGGCTGATGCAGTGGTAATAAACGACGAATATGCAGCTGGTATTGCTGCACTGGTAAATAGTACGAATGCTGCTGATGCTTCATCCGACCCGTTAATCCAATAAGTACAACAACTGCAGCAAAGAGCCACCGCGGATAGCCGCTTTGGCTTTGGCCTGTACCAGTGGTTTAGCATGAAACGCCACGCCAAGACCAGCCATGGCAAGCATCGGCAAATCATTGGCACCATCGCCAATGGCCACGGTTTGCTCTTTAGGTAGGTGATACTGACTCGCCAACCGGGTCAAAGCAGCAGCCTTGGCCTCAGCATCCACAATGCTCCCCAGCACAGTACCGGTCAGCTTGCCATTCTCTATCGCCAACTGGTTGGCAAAGGTCGCCGACAGTCCAAGCTGCTGTTGCAAAGCATCGGTAAAATACGTAAAACCACCAGAAGCAATTGCTACATGCCAGTTGTATCGCTGAAGCTGCTGCACCAGCTCAGTCAGTCCCGGCATTAAGGGCAGCTCAGCCAACACCTCAGCCAAAATGGTTGCATCAGCACCTTTAAGTGCAGCAACCCGCTCGCGCAAGCTGGCAGTAAAATCCAACTCACCACTCATAGCACGAGCCGTCACTTTGGCGACCTCATCACCAACACCAGCTTTACGGGCAATTTCATCGATGCATTCAATTTCAATGGCGGTGGAATCCATATCCATCACCAGCAACCCCGGCTGATTCAGGCTGGGCGCTTGTTCCAGATACACCAACTCGCAATCGTTGGCCTGGGCCCACTGCCTTACTTCCTGCTGAGCATGCGGTGCCAGTACGTCGGGCAACCGCAACAAAGCGGCCGGCGCTAATTCGGCATGCGGCTGATACAAGCGAAGTGCCAGCACCTGCTGCAAGGAGGTACATTCAGCAAGCAGCGACTGCAACAGCTTAAGGGTTAAAGAGGCACCAAAGATGCGTAAGCTTGCTTTGCCAGTGAAATCACTTAGGATCGGCTGAAGCGACACGGTGGACCATTCAGCAACAGGCATAGCCGTTTGCAATCGAAGTTGGCCGTCCTGCCACTGCAGCAGCACAGATTGATGTTCAGAGCAAAAATCGGATACGTCATGCGATGGCCAATTAGGGGCCGAAAATAGATAGCAATAAGACACAATAACGCCGTCGTTGGTTGCGGTAAGTCTATTCTACCCATAAATAACCACAGCTGTCAGCGCTTTCTCCAACCTCACTTCAACCGCTTCAGTTGGCCGCACCAGCAAAACCAGTTGGCGATCATGCCACTTTGCGTTTATTGTAAGGCAGCTTTTAGATTTTTAACTTTTTTCTGCTTTTTGAAAAACAGAAAAAACCACGCAAGCAATGGCATTTTTACAACAACAAAGCGCCGATCTGATCCTGCGGGATATGAATTATAGCCTGGACACCACCTCGGGTGACGAAGGGCTGCGCTTGTTTCACTGGCTAAAACAGCAAGACAGTAACATGCCGCTGGTTGCCATGACCGCTTGGTCGAACAATAAACCATAGGCCAAGAGCTCAGCATCGGCGTATCACACCATAAGCGACACCAACTCGAGGAAGTTAACATGCTAAAACAAACACTCTACTGGCTACTTCTGTCCATGATCCTGAGCAGCTTTCAGACACTGGCCGATAGCCCGGCCTTAGCTGGTAACTCAGAGTTGAGCAACAACGCAAAATTTACCGGTACTTGGTACGGTCATATCACCATGCCCAACGCCGGATTACTGATTATTGTCACGCTGGAGCAAAGCGGCAACCACTGGTCCGGCACCTTTGTGGTGCCAAACCAAGGGGCAACTGGCATGCCACTGGATAACTTTAGCGTAAGCGACAACCAGATTGCTTTTAGCACCCCCACTGGCAGTCGTTTTGAAGGACAACTGGACGACAATCAGCGTCTTCAGGGGACCTTAACCCAGGGCACGGTGCAGCGTGCAGTGAACCTGGGGCGTGAGGTCATTGATCCGAACGCCACCATCACCTTGTCAAGCCGCTGGGGTGACATTGATGTTGAAACCTTTGCCTCTGGCCTGGTGCGCCCCTGGGGCATGGATTTCTTAGCCAATGGCCGTATTCTGGTCACTGAGCTACCCGGCAGGCTTCGCATTGTAGAAGCTGATGGCAGCCTGGGTGCGCCGATTTCTGGCGTACCGACCGTTAACCAGATCAACCCGGCGGGCTTATTCGATGTAGTCTTGGCACCCGATTTTGATGAGTCGCAGCGCATTTACTTAAGTTGGGCCAAACCGGATGCCGCGGGTGGCAATGCAGCCAGTACCTCCGTCGCCCATGCCCGCTTAGCCGACGGTGCCTTGCACGATTTCACAGAAATCTTCAGTGCCTACCCGAAAGTACCGGGCTGGCACTACGGTGGCCGGATGGTGTTTTCTGCCGATGGCCAGTATTTATTCCTTGGCTTAGGGGATCGCGGCGATCAATTGATGCAATCGCAACAACTGGATAGCCACACAGGCACCCTGATTCGCATCCACCCGGACGGTTCTGTACCCTCAGATAACCCCTTTGTAAACACCGAGGGGGCTTTGCCAGAAATATACTCCTATGGACACCGCAATATTCAGGGGCTCGACATTCAGCCAACAACAGGTAAAGTATGGGCGACTGAGCACGGGCCTCAGGGCGGCGATGAAGTGAATACTCCAGAAGCCGGAAAGAACTACGGCTGGCCCATCATCACTCATGGTGAAGAATACGGTGGCGGGGAAGTTCCCTTTGCAGTTGGCTTTAAAAAAGACGGTATGGAGCAACCGGTCTGGCACTGGACTCCCTCCATCGGGGTGTCTGGTATGAGCTTCTACCATGGCGATAAATTCCCGGCCTGGCAGGGCAATATCCTTGCCACTGGCCTACGCGACAGAAACGTCGCCCGGCTCGAAGTCGATGGTGACAGAGTCATCCATCAAGAGATGTTGCCAATGAATTACCGCATTCGTGAAGTCAAGGTTGGGCCAGATGGCTACATCTACTTACTGACCGATGAACAGGGAAATGGCAAAATCTTACGCTTACGACCAGCCCAATAAGGATACCACTGATGTTTGCAACATTCTTTGCCGTGCAGGCAGCGGTCGTTTCACCCATGCCCGCCGCACCAACCGAGACCAATGCGAGCGAGGTGGAGCGGGTGGTAGTAACCGCCACCCGAACCGCACAGCCCTGGTTGAATACACCGGCTGCCGTTGATCAGGTCGATATTGCCACTCTCACCCCTGGCATGCGCACCGATGCAGCGGAGCTGCTGGAGGGCATAGCTGGATTGCAGGTAGATACCCGCTTTAACTTTGCCCAGGATACCCGCATTACCCTGCGCGGTTTTGGTGCTCGTGCTGCCTTTGGTGTCCGTGGCGTGCGGCTGCGGTTGGATGGCATCCCACTCTCTATGCCCGATGGTCAGGCGCAAACCTCCAGTATTTTGCTGGATGAACCAAGCCGCGTCGAAGTGTTGCGCGGGCCGCTGGCTGCCATTCATGGCAACTCTGCTGGTGGCGTCATTGATATGCAAAGCAGCCGCCCCCGAGAAAGTACCGTATCGGCCAGCCTGAGTGCCGGCAGCGCCAAACGCGAACGCCAGCATCTGCGTGCTGTCTATGCCAATGAGTACCAGGCGTTTACTGCCGATTACGCCCGCTTTCGCACCGATGGCGACAGGCCCTTCAGTGCAGTGAAACGTGATCAATGGGCGCTACGCTGGTACCGTGATCTTGGTAACCAGGCTGAATTGATAATGCGTCTGGACGATAATGATGCACCGGTACTGCAAGATCCTCTGGCATTAAGCCCACAGCAGTGGCGGGAAAACCCCGGCCAAACGGCCCCACAAGCTGCCACCTTTGGCACTCGTAAAAGTATTCGCCATCGCCAGCAATCGGTTACTTTGCGTGCGCGCGAGCAAGGCGAATTGCTTTGGCTTGCCGATTGGCAACTATCCGCCTGGCATGGCAAACGTGAAATTGAGCAGTATTTGGCTTTTCCCGGGACGGCCATCAGTTCCTCAGGGGCGGTGATTGATCTAACCCGGAGTTTTCATGGCCTCAATCTTAGCAGTACCCTGCAACCACTGGCACAGACACCCTGGCAACTGACCTTTGCCATCGACCAGGAATACCAAAGAGATGAACGGCTTGGCTTTGTCAATAATTTCGGCGAACGCGGCGATCTACGACGCGACGAAACCGGTCGCGTAGACAGCCGTGATGCCACCATCATCAGCAACTGGCAGTTCTATCCTCGCTGGACCTGGGTGGTGGGAGCACGTCACAGCCGTATTGATTTTCGTGTGGCTGATCGCTTTATTGTTCCGGGAAACCCGGACGACAGCGGAGACGTGAGTTATCAGGAGAATGCCTGGAGCACAGGTTTGAATTTTGCCCTGACCGACAGCCTGAGCCTGTTCGCCGGCACCGGCCAGGGCTTTGAAACCCCAACTCTGACCGAGATGGCCTATCGCAATGAAGGCAGCGGACTTAACACCGAACTGGCAGCCGCCAAAGTGAGCCAACACGAGCTGGGCCTCAAACTGCAAGCTGCTAACTGGTTGCTGCAAAGCGCGGTGTTTGTGATTGATACCGATAATGATTTATTGGTGGATCAAAGCATCGATGGCCGCACCACCTACCGCAATGCCGCCAATACCAAACGTGAAGGCTTTGAGATCAGCAGCCGCTTCACACTGAGCGATGCCCTGAGCTGGCGCGCCAGCTACACCTGGCTGGATGCCAGCTTTGGAAACAGCCCTGATGATGCCAACAGTGGCAATCGTTTACCTGGTTTAGCCCGCAGTAACTTTTTCCAACAATGGCAATGGCAGCCGATCGCCAGCGGCGCCTGGCAACCACTTAGCCTGCGACTGAACCATCAGTATCGCTCTGGCGTGCCGGTCGATGATGCCAACAGCATCGTTGCACCGAGCGCACATCTGTGGGGACTGGCGGCACAGAACGAGTGGCAATGGGGCTCTACCCGGCTGGAATCCTGGCTGCGACTGGATAACCTGACCAACAAAGATTACGTCGGTTCGGTGGTAGTGAATCAGGGCAATGGCCGCTCGTTCGAACCAGCACCAGGCCGGATCTGGATGGCCGGCATCACCCTGCGCTGGTAGCGTGTAGTCGCAGCACCTGTTGGGTATTGTGCCAGAGCGCCTCGGCCAGTTGGTCTGGCGGCTCTGGCCGTAGCTGGCAAAAATGTTGAAACACCAGTGCCAGTTGGGCCGGTGTATTGACCTGGCCCTGAAAGCCAGCCAGCGGCATGGCCGGTGCATCGGTTTCCAGCACAAAGGCGCTCAGTGGCAACTGCTGCACTGCCCGCTTGGTTTTGGCTGCGCGTTGATAGCTGATGGTGCCGCCAATACCCAGCTTAAAACCCAGCTCGATAAAGGCCTGGCCCTGCTCCGGGCTGCCGGAAAAAGCATGCAGAATACCACCTTCAGCAAAATTTTCCCGCTTAATCGCCGCCAGCAGATGCGGCTGGGATTTACGGTGGTGCAAAATAACCGGCTTGTGCAGCCGGACGGCAAGGTGCAACTGCGCTTCGAACAATGCTTGTTGAATCGCAAAGGTATCGGGCGCGAGCGCAAAGTCCAGGCCGATTTCGCCAATGGCGCACACAGAGTCCGAGTGCTGTAGCACTAGGGCCTCCAACGCTGTCACATCATTTAGCTGATGCTGCTCCGCCCACCAGGGGTGGATCCCCAATGCTATGTGCCACTGGCGGTTTTGCGCTGCTAAGGCGAGCAGAGGCTGCCAGGCGGCCTGCTGCACCGCCGGGATCAGCAATGCGGCTACCCCAACGGCCTGAGCCGCTTGCCAGTGAGCGTCCATCTTAGTAGCCAGCTCAGGCAGGTCCAGATGGCAGTGAGTATCGAATAGTTTCATTGTTATATTTTCAGCTTCGAAGCCTGATCTTAGCATAGAGCTTCTTCAGCATTAGCAGAGTAGCCGTCACTGCCAGTAAATATGCCAACACCAGTAAGACTCTATTTTCAAACCGGCTTACCCTTCGTTCGCCCACAATTTCATAAATAACATCCCCTTGCACAAACTTTTCCCCCTGGTAAAGCTCGGTGACATGCACCACCCAAAACTGAGCTTCTTTGGCTTGATAAGTAAAGTAGGTTTCAGGGTAAATGATTTCAAATTGCGCACACAACCAAAGCACTAACGAGCACAGCAATAGACCAACCACGATCAGCATGAATCGACCGAGCTTGCTCGTTGTCTGGCTTGTTTGAAGGGTGAACTCTGTTAACGCAGTGCCATAGCATGCAGATAACTTGTTGATCACTTCTTCAGAAGGCAAAAATTGACCATTCTCAAGTTTGGATAAATAGGACTGTTGAATACCAATTTCTCTGGCAGCATAGGCTTGTGTCCAATTTCTGGCGGCACGAAGCCGCTTTAGCTCTATTCCTAAAGGCTGCATAACACCATAACTCAGATTATTCTTGTTTGGTTGCATTATCACTGAAAATCCAGGCCAGACCTAGCCTGCACAAGCAATTCATGCAAATGAATTCCATGAATATTATGAATATCAAAAGCTTGTGATTTACCATTGGCGATAAAGCGATATGCTTGGCATGCACATTCAACCACGGAGATCCATGCAATGAGTACTCAATCAGTTCTGCTACTTCTTCTTTTTAATGGGATGTTCTTATTCCATTCTACTGCCACTGCCAAGCCGGTTTTTGCGATAAAAGCCGATATTTACCAACTCGAGCATGCCGTCACAATCGACAGCCAAATAGAGCAAACACTTCAATCTAGAGATCCCATTCACCAACCCAGACTGTTAGCAGCATTGGGCAGAAGCGCTTTAATTGAAATTGGTACTGACCAGAGGATGGCTGCACTGGAAGTGATGACCACGCCAGATGGTGAATATTTTAACGCTGTCATGAAAGTGAAGAACAAGAAAGGGGAAGACTGGGAAGCCATTACTTCTTTCATGCCGAGCATTCCCAATGGCCAAACGGTGTATTTTAGTCGCACTATTGATGCTAGTGTTTGGCTCATTAAACTCACAGGGACGCGCTACGAGTCAGAGCAGCTTGGGCGTGAAAGCTTGGCTAACTAGTGCCTGTCCTGCAAGGTAGACACGAATAGGATGCAAGGCTGGAAACGAACACGTTTCCAGCCGTTCTGGTAGCCTAGGGACATAATCGTTCAATTTGCCAGTTCGTATCACTTTGTTGGCGATACAAAAAGCGATCATGCAAGCGGTGCTCACCGCCCTGCCAGAACTCGATCTGATGCGGTCGCACCAAAAAGCCGCCCCAAAACGAGGGCAAGGGTACTTCGCCGTGTTCAAACTTGTGTTTGATTTCGGCAAACTTTTGCATCAGCGCCTGGCGGGTGGAGATCGGCCGGCTTTGCTCGGAGGCCCAGGCTGCCAACTGGCTTTCTTTGGGCCTGGACAAAAAGTACTTCACCACCTGACTGCTGGGTACCCGCTCGGCGGTGCCATACACTATCACCTGGCGCTCCAACGGGTGCCAGGGAAAATGCAGGCTCACCTTGGGGTTGGCCGCCAGTTCGGTCGCTTTGCGACTGCCAAGATTGGTGTAAAACACAAAACCATCGGCGCTGACATCCTTTAACAATACCAGCCGCTGCGACGGCTGACCGCTGGCATCGACCGTCGCCACGCACATGGCGGTCGGATCTGGCAGCTCAGCGGCCACCGCATCTTTCAGCCAGCGTTCAAACTGCTGAATGGGATCGGCATGCAGTTTATCCAGATCCAATTTGTCTTTGGTGTAACTGCGCCTGATGGCATCAATTTTCATTACATCCGCTCCATCACCTCAATGCCCAGCAGTTCCAGCCCCTGGCGTAACATGCGGGCGGTTAAAATACTCAGCATTAAACGGCTGGCTTTCACATCTGGTTCAATGCCCTCTTTGAGCATCGGGCAGGCTTCGTAAAAGCTCATAAAGAGACTGGCCAACTCGTACAGGTAGTTGCACAGCAAGTTAGGCTGGGCATCTTTCATCACCTGCTGCAGTGTTTCTTCCAGCCGGAGCAGCTTCACCGCCAATTGCTTTTCCTGTGGTTCCAGCAACTGGATAGCCGCCTGGTAGTCATCATCAAGGCCGGCTTTGCGTAAAATGCTGCGAACCCGGGTGTAGGCGTATTGCAGATAAGGGGCTGTTGCTCCTTCAAAGCTCAGCATCGCATCCCAACTAAAGACATAATCGCTGGTGCGGTTTTTCGACAAATCGGCAAACTTCACAGCGCCAATACCCACTTTGGCGGCGACCTGAGCACGCTCGTCGTCACTGAGCTCAGATGCTTTTTCCGCCACCACAGTGCCGGCGCGGCTGATGG
>NZ_JAFIFQ010000045.1 GCF_020831925.1 Alkalimonas sp. | reverse complement strand
GCAGTACGATTTTCAGCAAGGCCGCCCACTGCTGATTGTGGGCACTATTGCCTTGCTGATGCCATTTTGGTGGCTGTTGTGGTTAAAGGTGCTTAGGCACCCGCTTTATAGTCAGCTTTTCTCTGATAGCAAGGGTGTAACGGCTTAGTGTTTTTATTTTGGCTTTGCATCCGGTGACAATTGTTCCGGATTTGCGTAAATGGTGATGCCTTCGCTGGACAGCTGCTTTAAGTGCCGTAAAAAGTCGCCGGCAGGAATAAACCAGCTGTTTCCTGAGCCAACTTTGCCGCTTTTCAGGTAGCCAGCTTGCTGAAATTCTTTCATAAAATACTGCCGCAAGTCGTCTCTGGAAGGATGGTCGATGCGCTGATGGGCCAGCTCTTTGTTATATGACCGCACTGGCACTTGCCAAACTTTATCGTTGGCATCAATACAAGGGAGCTGGTGCTCTTTTTCCCAAACCGGCAATGGGAATGCGTCGCCTAGTGTATCTTCCAACAGATGATAAAAAGTGACCGGGCCCATGCTGATGCCAAGGCCCAGTACTTTGGCTTGCGGCATTTCCATAAAACGTTGCCAGGGCGAGCCTTCGCCAAACACCGACGGTGCCTGGTGGTGGCCATTGGTCAGGTAGTCGGCATCTTTACCCCAGGCCGAGACCGAATGCGTAGGATGCAGGCTACGCTTGACTCCAGCGGACTTTAAAAAGGTTTCCGGCAACCGGCCCATATGGGTGCCATGAATGCGTGGGTCAAACTGATAATCGCTGAGCTGGCAGGTGGCCTCGATGGTTCCGCCAGGAAGGTAATAAGTCGGCAGCAGAATATTGCCCCCGCTGCCAACCACTTGCTGCAACGCCATGATCACCGTAGCAGGGCCACCTTCAACATAGCCTAAGCTGCGGAGTGAGGAGTGCAAAAATACCGTATCCCCCTGCTCAATGCCCAGCTGTTGAAGATCCGCCACCAATTGCTGCTGGCTGATGTGCTGCGCTTCTTGTTTCACTTTCTGTGCCGAACGCTGTCGGTTAAGTTTTTGCAGGGTGGTTTTGATCAGGCCTTTGAGAGAGCGAAGCATGGCGTATCCTTTCAGTGGTGAATCATCAATCAAGCGTTAGGGCATAACAGTGTAAATGGCTTTTTGCACAGTTGACAGGTGTAAACAGCACCTGGCTGGCTGGCAGGGTGCCGTTGGGCAGGTAAATCATGCCATAGCGTCCTACCGTGGCCATTTGACTGTCCTGGTAGTCCAGTGCCAGCAGTTCACGCCAGTGACCGTCTTTGCTGCGAAACCATAAAGCCGCTTGTTCCGGCGTGGCTTGCTGGCGGCCGGGTTCAAAGGTGGTTGCCATAATGGCGCTGCCATCGGCACAAGGCACAGCGGCATAGGCCGGGTTGCCAATGGTGGCAATCAGCTCACGCTGTCCGGTAGCAAAATGGTAGCGGTAAATATGGTTGATGGCATCGGCCGGTGCATCTTTGCCGGCATCCATGCCCCATTCCATGCAATCGGGGTAAAACAGCACGCTAATAGCGCGCCAGCTTTGGTCGCCGCCGGCTAATTTATGCACCGTTTGAAACTCATCGTCGGTGTAGTAAAAGGCTGACTCGTGGTCGGCGTCACCGGTGGTGATCCACAGTCGGTTGCGGTAGGGATCATACCGAATGGCGTGAATGTGTTTGATGTCGTCGCGGGCAAATTGCCAACAGATGTCTGCCTGCTTGCTGGCAGGATCGATTTTAATCACCCGTACCGGGCAACTGTGATTGTTCAGGTATTCGCCAAAGTAGACCGCACCCGATGCCGGATGGCTGGCGAGACCGCCACGAAGCGGGCCAACCAGCTCAGGAATATGCCCGGTTGGCACCACGCTGGCGTCAGTACCCTCCTGATCCGGGTGGAACAGATAGACCCGGTCGTACACCATCACAATGTTGCCATCGGCAGTTTCAATCAGGTGTTCAATGCCCAGTTGTGGCTTGAGCCATTGTCGCAGCCGGCTGCGGGCCAGCTTATTCTTCAACCAACCTATCAGGCCTGGGTCTTTGGCCGGGAGTTGGCACAGCTTGCTTAAAGTGTGCTTGGCTAAATCCAGCCGGTACACCGTATGGTCGCGGCTGCAGAGCATGGACTCTTTGGTCGAGGTGTGGACGATGAGGTTGGTTGCTAAACGCTTTGTTGTACGCACGAAATGATCCCTTTTCGATATCGTGACAGGTTTTGCCCTGAACCGTTTTTTTGCATGACACAAACTAGCTTAACCTTGAATAAAGCTGCTGTCAGGTATTTTTTGCTGATTACATGGTTGTGTCTTGAACTCTGGCTTTGCAGTATCGGTTTGCTGCTCAGACTGGTTTTGACTGCAATAAAACTGTAAAGTAGCAGCCGTTTGCATCGGTTTTACTTAAAAACAGATGCTTGGATGAATCCGAGTGCCGTTAAGGGAATAACATCATGTCAAACTCCGCCAAAGTGCAGGATGTATTGGATCAAGTTTGTCAGGACCAGGACCTGATTCGCTTGTATGGCGAAGGGTTTCGGATTGACTCTCATCATAGTATTGAAACCCCTTTCTCGACTGTGTTCCGCTTGCACAGCTCCAACAAGGATGCCTCGTTTAAGCTGTACTTAAAAACGCTGTGCGATAGTAGTGACCAAGCCAAAGCCAGGGCCAGCATTCAAAATGAGTACGACATCATGGCGCGTTTAAGTCAGCAGTTTGAACGGGTGAAGTTGTTGGATGTTCCCCATCCGGTGAAGCTCTATGCCGATTCTGCCAGCTTGTTGACGGAGGAGGTTGAAGGCACTGAGCTGGAAGATTTGCTCACCGGTGCCGCTCGCTTATTTGGCCAAACCTCGGTAAAAGCTGCAGTGCAAATGACCGAGCTGGCAGGTGTCTGGTTGCGTGAGTTTCAACAGATGACCGCCGATAAAAAGGTGTCGGTAAGCTTTGAGCCTTTGGCACTTTATTGTCAGGAGCGGATTGACTACTTGCTGGAGCAGCAAGCTCCGGGAGTGAGTGCCTCGCTAAATAAAGCGTTTATGCAATTAGCAAAAGCAGCGCAGACTGAAGGAATGCCACATGGTGTTTTTGTCGCAGGTTGTCACGGTGATTTTGCGCCGCATAATATGATTACCAATAAAGAGCGGTTGGCTGTGATTGATTTTACCGACTATCGGATGGATTGCAGTTTATTTGATCCAATCAATTTTCTGGAAAAAGTGGGGCGTATGCACAATCACTTTTTTTACCGTTCATCTTTTGTTGATCAACTGCAGTCGGCGTTTTTAAAAGGCTACGGCTTATTAGGGCCGGAAGTGATACAGAGCGCTTGTTATCGCCTGATCCGTGCTCGTTGCGTGCTGCTGAGACTTTTTCATTACTTTATGTGCAGAACCCGCTCCTGGCATATGCGGATCGGGCATGATAGAGCTTATCGCGAAAGTTTGGCTGAGCTGCATGCTTTGCTTGGCAGTCATCAGCCTAGTGTGTTAAAACAGAGCCTTCAGTAAGCAGGGATCTGACTGCAATGCGGCGCCAGCAATTCATGGATGAACCTTTACTATGATGCCATTTTTTCTCAAGTGTACTCAGCAGTTCATGAGCAAGCGCTCAGAGAATGCTTTGACTATCCTCACTTACCACCGGGTCGCTCCTGAAGGGCAGATCACTTATTTACCAGCTTTAAGCACCGAAGCCTTTTCTCGCCAGCTGGCCTGGATTAAACGGTACTACCAGGTACTGACACTTGCTGATGCAGGCCGCATGGCGGCTGAAGGCCAGCTGCCTGAACACGCGGCTGTGATCACGGTGGATGATGGCTACGACGACTGTTTTCACTATATTTTTCCGCTGCTGCAACAGCATGGGCTCTGCGCCACTTTTTTTATTACCACAGCCGGTCTGGAGCAAGGCCAATTGTGGGAGGAGCAGATTGCCGAAGCTATTATCGATGCGCCGCTGGATTGCCAGCAGCTTAGGTTTAATACCACTGACTATCCGGTTCATACGTTTGCCACACGATTGCGCCTGGCCAAAACCATGATAGACAAGCTCAAGTACCTGACCATTGAGCAACGCGAACAGCAAGTGGCCAGCTTACGCCAGGCAACTGGTGTCAGGCACAGTTCCAGACAGTTTTTACAACCCGAGCAAATCCGCCAGATGGCCAAGGCAGGCATGGAGTTTGGTGCTCACTCTGTGCATCATCCGATTTTAATGCTGGAGCAAGATGCCGTCGCTGAGCAGGAAATTCGCCGCAGCAAGCACCAACTTGAACAATTGCTGCAGCAAGAGGTGATAAGTTTTGCGTATCCGAATGGCCAATATGGTCGTGACTTTGATGATCATCACATAGCTATGGTGAAGCAAGCTGGTTTTCGCTATGCCGTTAGTACGGTACCTGGCAGTAATACAGATATAAACAGCCAGGCGTTTTGCCTGCACCGGGTGTCACCCTGGCCCACCTCACAAAGCCGCTTTATGTTAAGCCTGCTGCGCAGTACACAGCGCGATGCCGGAGGGTCCAATGGCTACTGAGTTGCAGGCCAGGAAAAGGCTGTTGATGATTGCGCTGGATTTTCCTCCTTGCCAGAGTGCCGGGGTACAGCGCACCTATAAGTTTGCCGAGTATCTGCGGGATTTTGGTTGGGACGTGGTGGTGCTGACGGTAAAAGAGTCGGTCTATCAGCAAACCGACGCTGCCGCAGGTTGCCCACAGGTTTTGCATGTTGAGCGCTGTGCTGCGCTTGATGCGGCCCGTGATCTCTCCTGGCGCGGCAAGTATCTGGGCTTTAGTTGTGTACCGGATCGTTGGTGGAGCTGGGCTTTAACGGCGATACCAGCCGGTAAACGATTGATACAGCAATTTAAACCGGATCTAATTTGGAGTACTTACCCGGTTTCCACCGCCCACTACATTGCCTATCGTTTGCAGCGCTACAGCGGCTTGCCCTGGATAGCCGATTACCGCGATCCATTGCAAAGCCGTTACGATGCCAGTGCCCGCCGTTATAGCGGCATTGCCAAATGGATTGAGCAGCAAACCATTCGTTATTGTCAGCAAGCGGTGTTTACCACTGACAATGCAGCCCGTCTGTACCACCGGCTCTACGCCAATGAGCCGCTCAGTAAGTTTACGGTGATTGAGAATGGCTTTGACGAGGTGAACTTTCAGCGTTTGCCAAAGCGCCCTGAGCGCACCGACCAGCGTTTTGTGTTATTGCACAGCGGTGCTTTGTACGGCCAGGGGCGGGATCCGTCGGATTTGTATCATGCCATGGCTGTGTTACAAGACGAGGGCCTGATCAATGCCGATAATTTTGCGTTGCATTTCCGCGGCTTTGGCGGCACCGCCGAGCAAGAGGCGTTATTGCAGCAACTCGGTATCCGTGATCTGGTGCATTTTCTGCCAGGCATTCCTTATCTTGATTCGCTGGCAGAAATGCAACAGGCCAATAGCTTGTTGCTGATCCAGGGGCAATTATTCAATAACCAGATCCCTAGCAAGCTGTACGATTACATTCGCTCCGGCCGGCTGATTCTTGCATTAACGCCCAACAAAGGCTCCACCTATCAGACCTTGCAACCGCTGGCTCACTGTCACTGTGCCGATGGGGTGACTGCTGTGGCCGGGGCACTGCGCCAGCAGCTGGCAAGTGTTCATGCCCCGGTTGAGCCCTGGGCTGGCGAGGTGCCAGCCAACATTGCCGCTTACTCGCGTTATGAGCGTACCCGGCAGTTGGCGCAGCTGATGCAGCAAGTGTTAAGCTAGCCCATCTTTAAGGCCTTTCAGTACCTGCTGCACCAGCACTCTGGCTTGTTCTGGCGTATCCGACTCCGCATAACAGCGCAGCTCCGGTGCATTGCCGCTGGGGCGTAAATGCACGATGTCCTGATTGGGCAGGGTAAAGCGCAGGCCATCGGTTTCATCCAGGGAAAGTTGTTGCCTGACAGTGGCACTGTCCGATTGGCTGTGACCGAGCAGCTGCAGCAAGGCCGTTGGTTTGGCTTTGAAATGAGCCAGGAGCGCATCACTCTGAGCGCGTTCAAACTGCTGCAGCCTGTCGCTGGCAGTAAAGCGTTGCGGCAGATTGTGGCGCAAGGTGCTGAGTGGTTTGCCGGCTGCCAGTGCCAGGGTGGCGAGGGCTGGTAATACCGCATCTCGGGTTGGCAGTGCCGTTACATTGTGCAAGTCTGAGCCCAGCAGGTATCCACCATTGGCTTCAAAGCCGGCGCAGGGCGCTGGCAAATCACTTAATGCGGCAATCACATAGGGCGAGCCAATGCGGGTTCGCAGAACCGTGCTAAAGGCGCCGGATTTTTCCAGTGCTGTGGTGCAGCTAACTGGCACGGCAATATGAGGGATCGTCAGGTACTGTGAGCACAACAATCCCAGCACATCGCCGGTAAAGTAGTGGCCCTGTTCATCCGCCAGTAAAGGCCTATCACCATCACCATCGGTGGAAAACAGCGCATCCAACTGATACTCAGAGCTCCAGGCCATGGCCTGGTTGCGGTCTTGCTCACTGACTGCTTCGGTATCTATCGGCACAAAATGATCACTGCGCCCCAATGCGATGGTGCTGGCGCCAAAGTATTCAAACAGACGATCATAGAGATCACGCCCTGCGCTGGAGTGCTGATAAATACCGATGGTTTTGCCAGCCAGAAAGCCAGCCGGAAAAGCATTCTGGTAGCGCGCCAGGTAATGCTGGCTGGCATCCGGGCGCTCAGCCAACTCAGGCAGCTCATGCGGTTGCAGCAGAGGATGATTGCCTTGCACAATGCGTAGCTCATCCGCCTTGCTGATTTCGCCATCGGGTCGGTAAAACTTCAGGCCATTGCGATCAAAAGGGATATGGCTGCCGGTAACCATGATGCAGCCCATGCTGCGGGCCATGCAGTAATTGGCAAGGGCCGGGGTAGGCAAAACACCAAAATACTCTGGCTCTATGCCAAGTGCTTGCAAAGCGGCTGCACAGGCCTGTGCCATGGCATAACTGCTGGGTCGGTTGTCGATACCAAGGCCGATGGCCGTTACCGGGCCACTTTGTTGCAGCAGATGGGCAAAATTGACGGCAAAGGCCGCGCATACTTCCGGGGTGAACTGAGTTACCAGGCCCCGGGCACCACTGGTTCCAAAGCTGACGCCGCTGTCTGTAATCACTGTGTTTGTCTGCATGCTGGCTGCGCCCTGGTTAACTGCGACCATAGCGGTCTTCAAAACGAACAATGTCGTCTTCGCCCAAATAGGAACCTGACTGAACTTCAATCAGTTCCAGGTCGACTTTGCCGGGGTTTTCCAGTGCATGCACGGCGGTGATGGGAATATAGACCGACTGATTCTCGGTAAGATATTGCTCGGTGTCGTTGATGGTGACCTTGGCGGTGCCGGATACCACAATCCAGTGCTCGGCCCTGTGATGATGCATTTGCACACTGAGTTTAGCACCAGGTTTAACAGTGATGCGCTTTACCTGAAAGCGTGCACCGCTATCGACCGAGTCGTATTTGCCCCAGGGACGGTACACTTCGCGATGGAAGCTGACTTCGCTGCGATCGTCTGCTTTGAGTGCTTCGACAATTTGTTTTACGTCCTGGGTTTTGTCTTTGTGGGCCACCAGCACGGCATCTTTGGTGGTGATGATGACCAGATCATCGACCCCGACGGTAGCGACCAGCTTGTCGTCGCTGCGTACCAGGCTATTGCGGGTATCGTGCGTGATTACATCACCGGCAAGCACATTGCCATGTTCATCTTTTGCTGATATTTGCCACAAGGCCTGAAAGCCTCCGACATCATTCCAGCCTGCGTCCAGTGGCACCACTACAGCGGCATCGGTTTTCTCCATCACCGCATAGTCGATGGACTCAGCCGGGCATTGTTCAAAGGCCTGTTGTTTGATGCGGATAAAATCCATATCCGGTGTTTGTTCGCTCAAAGCGTCCTGACAGGCCTGATGGATATCCGGCCGGAACTTCTGCAGTTCTTCCAAGTAGCGGCTGGCTTTAAACAAAAAGATGCCGCTGTTCCACAGGTAGTCGCCACTGTCCAGATACTGCTGTGCTAAGGCGCTGTCTGGTTTTTCAACAAAGCGGGCTACGCTATATCCGCCACTATAACCGCCACCATTCAGCGCCTGGCCTTGCTGAATATAGCCATAACCGGTTTCAGGCTGAGTCGGGGTAATACCAAAGGTCACCATTTTCCCTGACTCGGCAAAGGGCATCGCAGTCGCTATCGCCTGATGTAAAGCGTCAACATCGGCAAAAACATGATCCGCGGCCATCACCAGCAACATAGCATCGTCTTGTTGCTGGCAAGCTTGCAAGGCAGCCAAGGCAATGGCTGGCGCGGTATTGCGGCCAACCGGCTCCAGCAAAATTTGCATGGCCCCTTGCTCCAGTTGACGGATTTGCTCTGCCGCCAGAAATCGATGCTCTTCATTGCAGATGATAAGCGCAGGCTGGTGTTCAAGGCCATCGAGGCGCAGCAAAGTTTGCTGCAACATGCTATGTTTGCCAGCCAGTGGCAGAAACTGCTTGGGGTAGTTGCCGCGGGATAAAGGCCAGAGACGGGTTCCTGAGCCACCGGCCATAATAATGGGCTTCAACATAGTGCGTCCTTTTCTGTTGGGGCGGCGCTAACGTAAGACCGCATGATGCTTTTTTAACAAAAATCTGTAGTATTGTACATGCACTTTGAGAAAAGTGCGCGCCTGGCTGGCGCTGAGCAGCTTGGAAAAGGAATGGCCCGGATGTGGAAAAAGCTACTGCGCTTTGTGCTGAAATTTACCATTGCACTCTGTTTACTCGGAGTTGTGCTGTTTTGGCTGATCACCACCAAAGGTCAGGTGGACTCCCGTAGCCTGAGCAGCCAGGATGTGGTGGACTCGCATCAGCTGGTAAGCTCTACTTTGCAGCAATTACGTTTTAGCCAAAATGGGATTGAGGTTGAGTTGGCACAGCCGCAATTGGATGCGTTATTGAATGTAGCCAGCCATACTTTAGATCCTATGGTGTTCCATGGTGCTCTGGGAGACTTTGGGGTGGTAGTGCATGTGGCAATGACCTTACCGCGCCCTTTTGAACAGCGTCTATTGCATGGCTATTGTTTATTTTCTGAAACCCGAGCTGGTTTTGCCATTGATAGTTGTCAACTGGGCAAGCTGCCTGTGCCGGGCCGGATGGCTATGTTGTTGCTGCGGACTTCTGTTCGTATCGTCTTTGCCTCGCCATCCGATCAACAGCTGTTGGCCTTGTTGCAACAGGGGCGCCTAAAGGATGGACGCCTGGTATTCCGACAACCGGATGTTCGGGACATAGAGCTGCAATTAAATCCGCGGCTGTATTCCGGGCGCCAACTTGGCCGAGAATTGTTAGGCACTGCAGCGCCGTTGGCACCCGATGTCGAAGTTTATTTAAAGGCTTTAGAGCGTCTTGCTGAAGCCTACCCGCAAGAACGGCGCCTGGCATTTTTTACCCAACAGTTGCTCTTGCTTGCGCTTGAGCGATCGGCATCTGAAGCCCAACAGGAATATGAGTATCGCCAGGCGCTCTGGGCTTTGGCCACAGGCTTTGGTAATCGTGGCTTTATTCGCTTTGCCAATGAGGGACTGGGGCGGGAGGCGGTACCTAAGTTGCCCGGGGCTGTGCTGGCAGGTCGGCGCGATCTCACCTTGCACTTTTTGTATTCGGCGGTGATCAAGCAGGTCGGCACTCCTTATCTGGCCGATCAGATTGGCAGACTCAAAGAAATTCATGATGCGGCCGATGGCGGGTCGGGTTATAGCTTTGTGGATATGGCCGCTAACAAAGCCGGTATCTGGTTTGCAGAGCATTTGCACCAGATTGATGAGGGGCAAGTGCTCACTCTGGATACAGCCGCCTTTGAGCGCGCTTTTTTTCCTGAAGTGCAGGATTTACCCGAAGGTTTGTCTGAAGCACAGGTGCAGCTGTTGCTTGGTGGCCTGCAAGGCGATGGGTTTCAGGCTCTGCATCAGTTGATTGATACCAGGGTAGCTGAATTGACGTTATTCAAAACAGACTAGGCTGTATTTTTCCTACAGCTTTGTTGTGAAAGGCCGGTTGCAGGGGTTACAATCTGTTTTAAAGAGGGAATACTATCAATTGGCCATGGACATCAAGGGCGACAAACTATGAACTGTGTTTATATCCATCACACTTTGCCAAAAGCAGCCCGGAGCTCAGGCAGATGAAGATTTTTTATCTTGCGCACCGGGTGCCTTACCCTGCCGATAAAGGCGAAAAAATCCGCACCTTTCATCAAATCAATTATCTGGTGGAGCAAGGTCATCAATTGACCGTGTTTGCCCCGGTTGAAGACGCTGCTGAAGTTGTTTTTGCCAATGATCTGCAAGCAAAACTGGGTGTGAACGTAGTGACTGCACCGCTGGGTTCCGCGCTTTGGCGCAAGCTGTCGGCTGTGCTAACCGGACAGCCCGTGTCGCAAACGCATTTCTTTTGTCCAGCATTATTGGCGCTGTTGCAACAGCAGCTGCAAACAGAGCAGCCCGCTGCGGTGGTCTGTACCAGCTCTGCGATGGCGGTCTATGTGCAGCGGGCCGGTTTGGTGTCCTCCACCAAGCGGCCTTGTACTTTGCTGATGGACTTTATGGATTTGGACTCCGACAAGTGGCAACAGTATGCGGCCAACAGCCGCGGGCTGATGCGTTGGGTGTACCAGCGTGAAGCCAGATTGGTGGCTAAAGCAGAGCTGCAAATCTATCAGCAGTTTGATCATTGTTTCTTTATTTCTGACAACGAGGTGCAGCTGTTTGCCAAACAGCTTGCCGATGCCTCTAAGGTCAGTGTGCTGGCCAATGGGCTGGATACCAAAACCTTTTTCCCAGCCAGTACCCCCGCAAGGCCCCAGGCGCCGGTATTTTTGTTTACCGGGGTGATGAACTACAAACCCAATGAAGATGCGGTGCTTTGGTTTGTGCAGTCGATGTGGCAGCAGGTGCTGGCAAAGTATCCCGGTGCCCGTTTTATTATCGCCGGCATGCAGCCCAGCAGCCGCATTTTGCAACTTGGCAAAGTGCCAGGCATCGAAGTGACTGGTTATGTCGATGATATTTTGCCTTATTACCATCAGGCCAGTATCTTTATCGCGCCTTTTCGGCTGGCCCGTGGGGTGCAGAATAAAATTTTACAGGCGATGGCCTGCGGCCTGCCGGTGATCACCACGCCGCTGGGGGCTGAGGGCATTGCCTGCAAGCCGGGTGAGCATTTGCTGACCGCGACCACTGAAGCTGATTTTATTGCCTGCATCGAACAACTGCTGGACAGCCCCCGTTTGCAACTGGCTTTGCAGACGAATGGCCCGGAATTAATCCGACAACACTACAGCTGGGATGGGGTACTGCAAAATTTACCCGCTTTGTTGCAACAACGGCAAGAGGCATCCGCATGAAGTCTGCTGTCAAAGCTGCGGTGCGTTTGCTGATGCTGTTGTTGGTATCGCCGTTGTTGCTGTTTTACTTTCTATTGCGTCCTTTTAGCACCAAAGACAGCTTATTCAGTAGTTTTGCCCAGTTGTTATCGCTTTGGCCTGGTTTGCTGGGCAGTTATCTTCGGGTGGCAGCGTATCGGCTGACCATGCAGCACTGTGCGGCGGATTGCTACATCGGTTTTGGCGCTTTATTTTCCCAGCAGGGCACAGAGATTCAGGCTGGCTCCTACATAGGCCCGCAATGCAATATCGGGCTGTGCCGCATCGGCGAAAACACCTTGCTGGGCAGTGGGGTGCATATTCTGAGTGGTAAAAACCAGCATCACTTTGCCGACCCTTCCAAACCCTACAAGGACCAGGGGGGGCGTTTTGAAAAAGTGCAGATCGGTGCCAATTGCTGGATTGGCAATGGCGCTATTGTGATGGCATCCATTGGCGATGGTTGCATTATCGGCGCTGGCGCTGTGGTCACCGAGGATTTGCCGGCCGGTGTCATTGCAGTTGGCAACCCGGCGCGCATTGTGCGAACGGTCGCTGAGTTACAAACCAAACCAACAACGGATGCTTCCGTATGAGTATGCTGGCAGGGAAAGTCGACTTTGTTATTCCGCATATGGGGCGGCCAGAGATGCTGGTGGCGACCATCGAATCCATTCTGGCGCAAAACTGCCCGGAGCGGGTGCATCAAATTCTGGTAGTGACCAAAAATACCGAACCTTTGGCGGTGCCTGAACACCCGAAACTGACTATCCTTTACCGGCCGGATGCGACCAGCATATCCGAGCAGCGTAATTTTGGTGCTTCGCATATTGTCGATGCAGCCGGGCAATCGGAATGGCTGGCTTTTTTGGATGCCGATATTCAGCTGGCCCCGGACTGGCTGGCTACCTGTCTAAGGCTGATGCAGCAGCAACCGGAGCGGGTGGTGCTAAGTGCTATGCAGCAAGCGAGCTCAGCGGCATCCAATATCGAGTTGTTGCGAACATCACTTAGCAACGCTGCGGTTGATTGCTCGGTACAGTTTTTACCGGGGCGAAACTTACTCGTTCGTCGTCAGCACCATCAGGTGGTGGGTGGTTTCCCAGAGCATTTGCAAACCTGTGAAGATTATTATTATACCGATCGGCTTAGTGAGCTTGGGCCTTTGTATTACACATCAGAAACCCATTATGTGCATCTGGGGGAAGATCAAACGCTTCGCCAGACCTTTGATAAAGAAATCTGGCGTTCTGAGTACAACCTGAAATCTCTGTCCGGGCGAAAGATACCTTTGCGCGAATGGCCCAGTATTCTGTTGCCGTTTTGGGTGCTGCTGGCTTTGTTGGCGATGCTGCTCAGCATCTTGGTGCCATCCTTGTTTATCCCTGCCGCAGCCCTGCTGATGCTGCCGGTGCTGCTATACAGTCTGCGCTTGTACCGCTTGCCGCACAACACAGTGGCTTTTCATTATCTGCTGTTGTTTTATACCGTTTATTTTGCTGCCCGTGCTGTGGGAACCCTGGCCGGTGTGCGCTTTTTATTGCCAAGGAAAACGACTCTATGACCATCAAAGTGCTGCAACTGATTTGCCCGAGTGGTTACTACGGTGCTGAGCGCTGGGTCAATGCTTTGTTGTCGGTTAAACCCAGCAACGATGTTGAGCAACATTTGGCGATTACCGATGAACCAGGGGTCTGTGATGATGTGCTGCAACGCTCTGGCCTGCCTGCGGCCCGGCAGCACCGCATTCCAATGGCTTCAAAATTTGATCTGCGGGTGGTAAAGCGTTTGGTGGATCTGATCCGCCAGCAAAACATCCACATCATTCACACCCATGGCTACAAGTCGGATATTCTGGGAGTGCTGGCGGCAAAATGGGCGGGGATTGCCTCGGTTTGTACGCCGCATGGTTTTGAAAACTCCACGGATAAACGCTTGCGTGCTTATATCTGGTTGGGGGGTAAGGCCTTTCATGGTTTTGATTGGGTCTGTCCGTTATCGCCCGATATTATGACCACAGTGCTGGAGCACTACCGGGTCAATCCCAAGCGGGTGCGGCTGATTAATAACGGGGTTGATCTGGCTGAAGTAGAAGCTGCTTTAGCCGGTGCAAAGCCTGAGAAAGCGGATGAATTCCGTATTGGCTATATCGGCCAGTTGATTAGCCGAAAAAACCTCACAGCCACTTTACAAGCCTTTGCTGACTTGCTGGCAAGCCAGCCAGATTGTCGTCTGGTTTTGATTGGCGATGGTGATGAACGAACTTTGTTGCAGCAATTAGCGCAGCAGCTGGCCATTGCTGACAAGGTTGATTTTATGGGGTTTCGCGATGATCGGCTGGCCTTGTTGCCGACCTTTGATTGCTTTGTGCTGACCTCGAGCCTGGAAGGGATCCCGCGCTGTCTGATGGAAGCAATGGCAGCCAACGTCTGTGTTACGGCCTTTAATATTCCCGGCGTAGATCGCTTGATTGAACACAACAAAACCGGCTTGCTGGCCGATTATGGCGATACTGAGGCGCTGACAGCCCTGTGGCAACACCTGATTGATAACCCTGAGCAAAAACAGCAGCTGGCGCAAGCCGGTTGTGCCCATGTGTATCAGAACTTCTCGGCTCAGGCGATGGAGCTGGCCTATAGCCAGTTGTACCATGAGTTGATCACAGCCAAAGCAGGCCGCGCTGCTCAGAGTGCCTGACGGTTTTTTCGAAGCTTTTGAGACAACTGCAGAACCACTTCTGTTTGATGCTCCAGTTCCGGTACCCGGTGTTTTACCAGCCAGGTGTAGAGCAAACAACAGAGACTGTAACTGCTGAAAAATACTACCGCATGGCTAAACAGAAGCCAGAGTGGTGCTGCGTCCACCAGCAAGCCCGTTGCTTGGCTAAGCAGGTAGGCGAGCACGGCAAACAGCAGGTAGGGCAGGCACAACCACAACAAGCGCAGCAGGTTAAATCGGGTGGCCTGCTGCAACAACCAAAGCAAAGCAAGGGTGGTTAGTACCGACAGCCAGCCACGCAGCCAGGCCATCTCCAGCAGACTTCCCGTCACCAGCAATAACAAGACAGCAATCACCACCAGGGTCGACACCACATCAAACCAGAACAGCAAGCGGCTTTTGCCAATGGCCAAAAAGGCATTGCTGATCAGATCAAAGATGCAAAAAGTAATAAAAAACAAGGCAAAAGGCGCCAGCAGTACACCGTACTCAGACCACTGAGCTCCTAACAGGGTAGTGACGATTAAGCTAGGGTAGGCCAGCAAGAAGGTGGTGATTGGGATCAGCACCAGCAGCAGCAACAGCAAACTCATGCGGGTGCGATAGCTGAGTAAGTCGGCTTTGTCACGTTGATCGGCAATGGCAGCCTGCAGAGGTTGGCTGCAAGGAACGATCACGGCTATGGCCGGTAGTAGTGTCAGTTCGCGTAATAAGTGGTAGCCACCCAGATCGGCGGTGCTAAAGCGTTTTGATACGATCAGGTTATCGGCCTGATAGCGGGCAAAGCCAATCAAACCACGCAACATCAGCCATTTTGAAAAGCCCCATTGCTGCCTGAAACGGGCCAGTGAGAAGCGCGGACGGAAATGACTGATGGCATAACTACCCAGGGTAAAGCTAAGCGCTGATACCAGAGCGCCAATAATGACTGGCCAGTGACTGGGATAGAGATAAGCAAGGCCAACAGTGACAATAAACGACAGCAGTTTTTGCAGCAGACTAAGCCGAAACACCGGGCGATAATTCAGTTGCTTGGCAAACAGCAACAGGGCGGGGTTTTGCAAGGCTTTGATGGGTAAAACCAGGCTGGCAATCATCAGGGCACTGGTGAGTTCAGGCATTGAGAAAAAGCTGGCTAGCAAGGGTGCCAGCAGCAGGATCAAGCAAAACATCAACAGCTTGGTAAGCAGCTCCAGGCTCCAGGCCGTGTGTAAATCCTCATCATCCAGCTGCTGCTTTTGAATGATGTAGTGCTGATTGCCGGCATCGGCGATGTTTTCAAACAACATCAGGCAAATCATCACCATGGCCACAATACCAAAATGCTCAGGTACCAGCAGCCTGGCCAGGATCAGGGTGGAAATAAAACCAAGGCTTTTTTGAAACAGTTGAATGGTGAGTAAAATAGCCGAGCTTTGTAATACGCCCTGACTCACCGAGCTGTTCATGGAGCCAGATCTACCAGGTGCTGCTGCTTCGCGGCCAGCAGTTGCTGTCGGATATCCTCGATGGGTTGGTCTGAGCTTACCGAAGCTGCGAAGACGTAGCCTGGTGTGGTATCACCCCGTAACAAAGCCGCTAGTTGCAACAGTTTCATCGCCACCCGATTGCTGGTTTTGTGCTCACCCAACTGGTACCAATACAACACAGCACGTTGCTGACCACGGGTATTCACCAGTTGCAGAATGCTGTAGCCATCCAGTAAGGAGCCTGTTGGATGCTGGGCGGTAATGCTCCACTGTTCAGGCTGATACAGAGTATTGTGCCAGGTGATCATATCGCCGCGTTCTTGCCTGTGCGCATAAGAGGCTACAAAGAGCTCAACACCGTGTTCACTGAGCCAGTGATCACGGCTTAGGCCATCGTAGAACTGAATGCCCCAATTACTTTGCCCGGCAATGTCCTGTTTGAGATGAATGAGTTGTGCTGGTTGCTCTGGTGTCGGTGTATCGGCAATGTTCCGACTGATACCGCCGGCCAGCAGTAAAATCAGAGCCAGACAGGCTAGGGCGGTTTTGCTGATGGTGACTGTACGCTTCCCGGCTACTTTGTTTTCTGTGGCAGCAGGGGCATCGTCATCGGCAAATTTGGCACCGAGCCAGAATGCCAGCATGATCACCAGGAAAAACACCAGCCAGCCATAGTAATAATGATCAGCACCAAAGCCATAGGCCATATTGGATTTCTCACCAATCACCACCAATAAAAAAGCCCGGATACCATTGGCGATGATCGAGAGTACTAAGGTCAAAGCAATAAAAGCAATAGCCTTGTACCAGCGACTGTAATGCAAATACGAGTAAAGGCAGGACAACACCAGACTGGTCAGTAAAAAGTTAAGGCCGGAGCAGGCGACTGCTACTTCGAATACCGCAGAGGGCGTATATATGTAGAGGCCTTCCCGGTAGATCGGAAAATCGACCATACGCAGGAAATACACCACCATATCGGCGGTTACTTGTTGCAAAATTGGGTTGGCGGCTTCGCCAAAAGGCACCAAAAAAACCAGGAAAGCGACCGGGAACCAGATAATGCGAAGGATTTGATGCCCCAGCAACGACCAAATCATCAGTTGCAGGAAGAAAATAGCTGCAAACTGACTGACAAAGTTCACATCAACGGCATAAGCAAGCAACCAGACCATGGCAAATGGTGTAGCAAACAGTGCTGGCCACACAGTGCTTTGCATTGGCAAGCCAGCTAGTCGCTCCCGCTGACGCCAAATCAGCCACAGGCTAATAGGTAGAATTAAATAAGCATGCATGTACGTTTCGGAATGGCGCCAAATGCCTTCCATCCTGGCCAGGCTTGGCCAGAAAACCAGCAGATACCCAATAAAAAAAACAGTCAGGCTAATAATAAGATGAGAGCGGGTCGATGAGGCTGTTGCTGGTACTTTTTGATACATTCCTTGCATCCTTTACCTGAACGTATATCAGGCCTTGTGACTGCTTTGGTACTGCTCGAATACCTGCTGTACTGTACTCCATTCAAAATCCTGCAGCAAACGCGCTACTTTATGCTCCATCCGCTTCAGATTTACATAGTGGCGGAAACGGGATTTGAAGCTGGCACCTTCAATGCGAGGTTGTTCATGGTCGATTTCCCAGGGGTGGAAATAAAACATATAGGGGCTGGTATTATTTTGCAGATAGCGCTGAATTAACGCTTTGCTGAGCCAGTAAGGCAGCAGGCGGAAATAGCCACCACCGGCAATCGGGATTTGCCTGCCTTTGATGGTAAGGATAGGCATGGGAAATTCCCACAAACCCTCTTTACGCAAGTAGGGCTCTGCAGGCCAATAAGGTGTGCCATAGTGGTCGTGCTTTATCGGGTAGGTACTTGAGCTGTAGACATAGCCGGCTTCTTTTAAGCAGGCAAAGGCCCATTCGTTTTCAGCGCAAATAGAAAAGCTGGGCGCCCGGTAGCCGGTTACTTCAGCTCCGATAATATCTTCCAGCAAGGCTTTGGTTGAGCGGACATCCTGTAAAAAATCTTCCGGCGTCTGGGCGGTTGCTTTGATATGGCTGAAACCATGGCTGGCAACTTCGTGGCCACGCTGGTGAATTTCACGGATCAGCTCTGGAAATTTTTCAGCCACCCAGCCCAGTATAAAAAAGGTCGCTTTGGCCTGGTTTTGCTCAAAAATATCAAGAATGCGATAGGTGTTGCGATCGACGCGGATTGGGTACTTACCCCAATCCGATGGTTGAATTTTATTTTCGAAAGCCGCAACCTGAAAGTAGTCTTCAATATCGATCGTTAATGCTTGCAGTGGTCGTGAAGGTAACTGCATCCAGTTAACGCCCTTTGCCAAACAATACGATTTCCACAGTGCGGATAAGAATGACTAAATCCAGCAGCAAACTGCGGTGCTTGATGTAATAAAGATCAAACTTCAGCTTTTCCAGCGCATCTTCACTGGTGGAGCCATAAGGATACTTCAACTGAGCCCAGCCAGTCAGGCCTGGTTTCACATTGTGCCGTTGGGCATAGTAAGGAATGTCTTTTTCCAGCTCACAGACGAATTCTGGCCGCTCTGGCCGCGGGCCAACAAAGCCCATCTCACCACGAAATACATTAAAGAGTTGTGGCAATTCATCAATGCGGTATTTACGAATGACGCGTCCTACCCGGGTGACACGATCATCGTCTTTGCTAGCCCATTGGGCACCGCCGGCTTCTGCATCCGAGCGCATGCTACGGAACTTAATGATATGGAATGGCTTACCATCAATACCAACCCGGACTTGCTTATAAAAAATGGAGGCGCCAGTGCGTCGGCCATCTTCTAAATAGATGAGCAGGGCAGTGACGACCATAATGGGCCAGGTCAGCGCCAACACAAACAGACCCAATAAGAAATTCAGACGGTAATCGAGATTGGTCTTAAGCCACTTCTTGTTATCAAACCCGTTGGAATAAATCACCCAGCTCGGGTAAATCAGGTTGACGGCAATCTGGCCGGTTTCCTGTTCGATAAAGTCCAGGATCTCAACCACATCGATGCCCCGGGTTTTGCACTTAAACAGGTGTTCCACCGGCAGCATGTTACGGCGCTCATCACAGGCAATCACCATCTGATCAATGGCGTTTTCCATCACAAACTGGAACAAATCTTCCTGCACATTCAGATCCAAAATGGTTTCGTTTTGCAGAGCACCTTCTTTGTCTCCGGCAACCCGGACAAAACCAACAATCTCAAAATTGCGTCGATCAACGGTCCGGCGCATACGTCGTTCAATAATGGAAGCCCGTTCACCAGCACCTAAAATCAACACGCGACGCCGGCTGATGCGGGTCACATCGTGGTAATGGAAGAAAGCGCGGAAACTGCTGATAAGGGCTACAGCTATGGTGCTTGCCAGTAACATATACCAGCCATTAATAGCGATGGAGCTGAACAGGTTGAAAACCACCACTTCCAACAGGAAAGCGCTGAACAGCAAGGTAATGACAACGCGCTTAAGAATACCGCCGTGACTTTCACGTAGCTGCTGATCGTACAGACCAACCGATAAGGCACACAGCATTACAACCGCCGCAAACACAACGGCATTGATTAAGCGAACATCAAAGGGTATAGGGCTGAAAAAGTGATGAAACATGAAGCTGGCTGATAAGCTTGATACCAATAAAAGTATCAGTTCACCTATTAAAAACAGCTGATCAGCAAATGAGTTTTTTCCGTAACCGGTAGCCTTGTTCATAAATCGTCCTTGTGCATCCTTTGCATTATTACAACAGAACCTGGCAAGATTGGTACCGCAGGCTTTCAAATCTAGCCTAAGAAGTATACTATTTCCAGAGTGAAACGGAAATAATTTTTTGCATTTCCTCCATCACAGCTTAAAAAATACGTTATAGTAGTACCGCTTGGCTAAGGAATCGAAGGATCAAATCCATGAAAGTACAACGATTACAAGGAATTCGCGGCCTGCTGTTGGTCGTGTTCGCACTTCTGATTGCAGGTTGTAGCAGTAAAAATACGTTGCCTGTTGCCACCGTGCACAACTCTCTAACTACCTCGGTTGAAAATTACCAGTATCTTGTAGGTCCTGGTGATAACCTGAGCATTTTTGTCTGGCGTAACCCTGAACTGTCTGGCTCGTTTCTGGTCCGCCCGGATGGGATGATTTCCACCTCGCTGGTCGAAGATATCCCTGTCAGTGGGAAAACACCGACCCAGGTGGCCCGCGATATGGAACAAGTGCTAAGCCAGTTCATTCGTGATCCCATTGTGACTGTGTCCGTTTCCGGCTTTGTCGGACCCTACAGCGAACAAGTACGGGTGATTGGTGCAGCAGCAAACCCCCAAGCTGTGAATTACCGTCAATACATGACCATGTTGGATCTGATGATCCAGGTGGGTGGACTGGCCGATTTTGCCAGTGGCAACAGAGCACAACTCGTTCGTACCGTGGATGGCCGTCAGGTCAGTTACCGTGTTCGACTGGATGATCTGATTCGCGATGGTGATATCCGTGCCAACGTCGATATGTTACCAGGTGATATCGTGATTATCCCTGAGGCCTGGTTTTAATCCGGTTTGGTAACCAGCGTTTTTAAAATGGAAGTTCGGAGCTGTACATGAAGGAACTCAATCTTGCGATTCAGCAAGTGCTTATTTATTTGCATGGTATCTGGTTACGTCGCCGATACATTGTGATCACCGCTTGGTTGGTATGTCCGGTGGGCTGGTATATTGTGTATACCATGCCGCCGGTCTACCAAGCTGATTCTCGCGTTTATGTAGAAACCCGTACCGTATTGGATCCGATTTTACGTGGTCTGACGGTGCAAACCAATGCCGATCAGCAAGTCCGTCTATTGGCGCGAACCTTATTAAGCAGGCCCAATCTTGAAAAAATTGCCCGTGCTGCCGATTTGGACCGCCGGGCATTAACGACAGAAGAGTTTGATCGGGTGGTGGATAGCCTGGAGCGAAGTATCGGTTTTAGCCAGGTACACCGCTCCGGTGAAAACATTTACCGCATTTCCTACAACAACCCAGAACCCGCCATTGCCTTGCGTGTAGTGCAGGAAACCCTGAATGTCTTTATTGAAACGCGCTTAGGGGGAACTCGTTCCGATGCACTTTCGGCAGAAAATTTCCTGAATCAGCAAATCGCAGATTACGAGCGTCGCTTGATTGAATCCGAGCAGCGCTTGTCGGACTTTCGCCGTAACAATATGGAAATATTGTCGGCTGATGGGAACTTCTACAACCGGATTTCATTGGAACAAACCCGTATTGAAGAGGTAAAGCTGAGCCTGGCTGAGCTTGAAACCCGGTTAAATGCTGCCCAGACTGAGCTTAACCGTTTGACCGGCGGCTCGGAAGATAGCCGTGAGCCATCGACCCAGTTTGACCCGCGGTTGGCAGAGCTACGGGTGCAGTTGGATAATTTACGCATGCGTTTTACCGATAATCATCCGGATGTGCGTGAAACCTTGTTGTTGATTGAACGCATTGAGCAGCAACGGCAAGAAGAGATTGAGACCCTTAGACGCATCGCTGCCAGTGGTATCGATAGTGCTTTGTCCCAGAATGAGCTTTATGTTCGCCTGATGACGGCCATTTCAGAGTTGGAAGGGGAAATTGCTTCTCGTCGGGTTCGGTTGGCTAACCATGAAACCAGGCTACGTGACTTACGGGATCGCATGGATTTAGTGCCTCAAATTGAAGCGCAGCTGACAGGTTTGAACCGTGATTACAATATCACCCGGACCAAGTACGAGCAGCTGTTGTCTCGCAGAGAGTCTGCTGAATTATCACGCCGGGTAGATGATTCTGAAATGGATATGCAGTTCCGCATTATTGATCCGCCCCGTGTTGCTTCTCGCCCTGCGGGCCCAAACCGCCAACTATATTTCACCATGGTGCTGATGTTGGGCGTTGGTGCTGGTGTGGCCATGGCGCTTTTGCGTAGTTTGATTTCGCCCGTGATGACGAATACGTTGCAGTTAAAATCGATTTCGCATTTTCCGGTGTTTGGTGTCATCTCGCACATTGATCGGGAGTCGATTGTGTGGCAAGTGCGAAAGCATTTTATTTATTTTGTGATTTTAAGCGGTGCCTTGCTAAGTATCTATTTGTTTCTACTGGGTAATGATCTGATGCTTGGACGACCGGTGGGTGCTTTAATGAGGTTGTTGCCATGAGTACCATAGAAAAAGCAGTGAACAAGCAAGCCGAGTTACAGCAGTCTAAGGATGGCGACGTCATCGCTGATCCGACGAGCTTAGCCACCGAGAAACAACAGCGGCATGACTCATTGCAACAGGCAAAGCAGTCCAGAAAGGATTACCTGAATAGCGCGACCATTCAGCTTGATCTTGCGCAGCTGGAAGAGAAAAATTTTGTCTCACTCAGCCCTGAGCGCCGCTTGATCAACGAAGAGCTGCGAAGCATCAAACGCAAGCTGCTCAACAATGCCTTTGGTGGTTTGAGCTCGACCCTGGAGCACCCGAACCTGATTATGGTGACCAGTTCCCGGCCAGGTGAGGGAAAAACATTCACGGCAGTGAATCTTGCACTGAGCATGGCGCTGGAAAAAGACAAGACTGTGCTGTTGATTGATGCGGATGTGCTGCGGCCAAATGTTTCCAAGACACTGAATTTTCAGGCGGAGTATGGTCTGACCGATTATCTCTCAGGCGATGATTTGGCGGTAGAAGATGTATTGCTCAGCACCAATGTTGATCGTTTGAAAGTAATAGCTGCGGGTAAGCCACATCATTTATCCACCGAGTTGCTGGCCAGTGAAAAGATGATGAAACTAGCCACAGAGTTTGCCACCCGTTATCCCGATCGGGTGGTTATTTTTGATGCGCCACCTTTACTTGGCGTGAATGAAACTGCGGTATTAGCATCGATGTGTGGTCAGGCGGTGATAGTGATTGAGGAAAACCAGACCAAGTTAGCGGAAATAGAACAAGCTGTGGCATTGCTGCCGGAGGAGTTAGCGGTCGGTTTTGTCATCAATAAAGCACACCGTAATCAAGGCAAAGGATATGGCTACTACTATTCAGGTTCAGAATAAGTCGCCCCTGCGGACAGCCAGTGTAAACAAACTGGTTGTTGCGGTCAGCCTGGCGCTGACCGCAGTCCTCCCTGTGCAGGCAAACTCCAGTTTTACCCCCAAAGTTGGCATTACCGGCCACGGCTATCAGCTGGATCTACCGACCGAGCCTGATAAACAGCGTGGTGGCGCTTTGGAAGTTGAGCCTGCTGTCAGCTGGCGTTATCAGGGACCAAACGTGCTCACCAGGCTGGATGTTAGTCATCAACGCCTTTGGTACAGTGATGATGAGCGTGATGACATGTCGTTTAATGAATACCTGGTGCAGAATGTAGTGGCAGGCTTTGACCGCCGACTGAGATGGACTGTCGATGCCAGTCAGCGTTATACGGTGCGTTCTGGCGGCGGCGGTGCAATTTTTCGAGATCGCATCACCAACCCGGGTGAGCTGAGTAAAACCAGACGTTATGGCACGGCTATTGCGCTTGAAACAGCCCAACACAAAGAAGCGCAGTTTGCCTTGGATCTCTCTGCCCGCAAGGTGAATTCGAAGCGGCCCGAGCAGGACGATGATTTGGGTGATATCAACAGCGAGCAGTACAATCTAAGCTTTCGTACCTCTCGCCATCACCAATATGGCGGCATCTATTGGCGTGGCGGTGCAAACGTTACGCGCACCGAGCGTGAGCAGCGCAGCCGCTTAACGCGCGACAGTGCTGATCTGATGTTCGGTATTCCCTTGTTTCCATCTCTGGCCTGGACGTTACAGGGGCGCTATGAGCAAAACAATGTACGAAACTCGGCGTTTACCAATGAATATGCTACGGCAGGGACCGGTCTTGAGTGGCAGTTTGGCCGGGTATCCCGCATCAATGTGAATTACAATACGGTGCTGACTGGCCGGGATGATGGCAACTTTGTGTCGGCAGATTTTTTGTTGGCGCCATCACGCCGTACCTCGCTTTCAGGGTACTGGGATCGGCGTTATTTTGGCAGAACAGCGCAGATGTCAGGCCAGTATAATTTACGTTTTTTAACCATGCGCTTGTCCTATACCGATCGTGTATCGACTCGAAATTTTCTGGAAACAGAACTGATTGATTTAGGGGTCTTTGTTTGTCCCGATGACGCCACTGATATCGGAGATTGCTTTAATTTCCCCGGTGCTGGTTATGAGCTAGGTGTCAATGAACAACTTCAGCAGTTTTTTGATGTGGATACCTTGATCCGTGATGATGTGATCCTGAACCGGCAAGGTGCTGTAGCGATTGGTTACAATAAAAACCGCCTCACCGTCGGGCTTAACCTGTCTAGCAGTGAGCAGCGCTATCAGGAGCTGGATCGGGTGGATCGCCGTCATAATGCCAGTTTGCAAACCTCCTGGCGTTTGACGCCTCACAGCAGTCTGCGGGCTAATGTTCGTGCGTATCAATACGACTTTGGCAACAATAACCGACAAGATAAAAGCTGGCAGTATGAGCTGGGCTGGAGCCGGGATTTGTCGTCAGCTTCGGATATTAATCTGACGGCCCGCCATAGTCGCAGGGATTCCAACAATGACGACTTTGATTATCGCGAAAACCGGCTGATACTCAATTACAACTACCGATTCTAAGTAAGCAATTTAACAAAACAGCTGCCAGGTGCAGCTGTTTTTGTATGCACAAATTATTGCTCTGGAGGATTGTTTTTCAGTGCATTTTGCTGTTTTTGGATTAGTTGATCCAATTCTTTCGCCAGCTTAAGTTTGGTTTCCAGCGAGTTATCCAGTAATTGACTTATTTCGTTTAGCAGGTTGCCGGATGCATTGTTGTTTGGGTTATCGCTTACTCTGGTTGGGTTTTCAGCTTGCACCGGTTTTAAGTTGGCTACCTCATCCATAATCTCGTCAATCACCGCTTGTACGTCCGTAGCTTCCAGATAGGCTTTTTCTTCCAGATACCCATACAAGAAGACTCTGTCCATCAACGTATTGATTTTGCGTGGTATACCGCGGCTAAAGCCCTGAATCAGCGCAAAACTGTCTTCGGCTAGCAATGGTTCTGTTACACCAGCCTGACGGATGCGGTATTCAACATAGGCGCGGGTATCTTCAACCTGCAAGGGTGTCAGATTGCTGGAAGCAATAATACGCTGACGAAACTGCTCCATATCGGGCGCCTGAATGACTGCGTTTAGCTCATTTTGTCCCAGCAAGAAGCTTTGCAGCAAAGGCTTGCCGTCGGCCATAAAGTTGGACAACATGCGTAGCTCCTCAATGGCTTCCAATGGCAGGTTCTGTGCTTCATCGACCAGCAGCAGGGCTCGGCGGTGTTGAGAGTGCAACCGCTTTAAGAAGCTGCCAATGGCATCCAGGTAAGAGGCTTTGCTGTGCTCGCTAACTACCAGGTTAAAAGCTGAGGCAATCATACGAATCAAATCATCCGGCGATAGGCGCGAGGTGACGATTTGCTTGGCAATGATCTCATCCTGATTGAGCTGGCTAAGCAATTGGTTGGCAATGGTTGTTTTACCGGTACCTACATCGCCGGTAATCACAATAAACCCTTCCCCTTGGCTTAGACCATACTGCAGGTACGCCAAAGCGCGCTTATGCAGTTTGCTGGCAAAAAACCAGTTGGGATTTGGGGTGAGCTGAAAAGGGCGTTCCTTAAACCCATAGTACTTTTCGTACATAGTCCATTCCTGTATTCAGATGCAAAAAATTCCTGCTGCAATCTACATGCTACCACTTTTGCCGAGCAGCGTGAACTAGTTCCCTGACTTGTGCATTTTGCTGCAAAATTCAGCGTCACGTTTAAAAAATATGCGAACAAAACAAGGCGCTGAAAAAACTGTTGACAGCTGACGGGGTGATCCCTAGAATGCGCTCCGTGTTCAGCGATAAACCAGTACTGCTGAATACGCCCGTGTGGGGCTATAGCTCAGCTGGGAGAGCGCTTGCATGGCATG
>NZ_JAFIFQ010000115.1 GCF_020831925.1 Alkalimonas sp. | reverse complement strand
CCGGTTTGTTGCTGCAAGCTCAGCAAGCGTTGTTCGCGCTCATCCAGCGGCAGGTATTTCAGCTCGGCAATCAGTTGTTTGGTCAGCGCAAGCCGCGTTGCAAAGTTAGGGATGGGATACACCTTGCCCTGCCAGCTAAGCTGCGGGCAGCTTTGGGGCGCATCAATAATGGCTTCGGCGATCTTTTCTTCCCACAATTGACCATCGTCCAAACCTGCGGTGGTGATAAAGAAGCTGGCGGTCAGGCCATGCTGTTGCAGCAGAGGAAAAATGTAGTGAAAACAATCGTCGTAGCCATCATCCACCGTAATGACTGCAGCATTGGCTGGCAAGCTTCCTTCGTCAGCCCGGCGGCCCGCTTCGGCCAGCGTCATGACCTGAAAATAGCGCTTAATCCAGCCAAGCTGGCGCGAAAACGCCTCGGTGCTCAAGGCCGGCAAATAGGTGATTTGCCCTTCGGGTGCGACGCGATGGTAGGTCAGGATGGTGAGGCGATTGCCAGATTTCTGCTGAAAAACATGTTGCACAAAACGGAGTATCCCTGAAATCATGCGCTTTGTTCCTGCTTAGCATGGCCGGCAATCAGTTTTTCAAGCTGTTGAACCACCAAGTCCGCGATCCTGACTTTGCACGCTTTTCTGATTTTACCGCAACTGACAATTCGGGGTTCCCAAGCAAGCCTGGCCAACCGAACAACTGTTAGCGCCTGATTGGACGTCAAAAAGTGAATGAAAGCAGGTTGTACTGAGCGCAATGCAAACAAACCAACCAGTGCTTGTGGTTTCCCACTGGTTGCCGCCGTCGTCATTTCCAGTATGGCGATCACTTCACTGAAACCCAAAGGTTCCATGCAGATGTCTTCTACATCGGCCAACACCAGAGTACCCCGGCTTAACAGCACGTTGCCCCAAGCATCGCCTTTGAAGCCAAGCGCCATTGGTTGATCAGATGGAATCGCCGCAAGCACCTCTTCAGAAATCACTTTCGACTGGTGAATGTCTTTCACCCACTCAGGCGCATGAATTTGATAGAGCTCACTAAAAAAACGGTGATAGACACCGTATTGCAGGGGATAGACTTCCTTACCTTTTCGCAGCTCGGGTAACAATTCCATGCGAACAGAGACATCGTCATCACCCAAAGCGACCCAGGAAGGCAAGCGCACACAGCTGAGCTCTGATGTCAGCAATTGTATTGCTTGCAGAGTGTACTTGGCGTTGTTATGGCAATGGATTTTTGCCCAGCCTTTAAAGGTTTTTACAATATGGTAAGAGCCATCGGGAGCCGTAACACGAAATACATCCTTGTAGTGACTGAGCTTTAATGCTTTTGCATCAACCAATGCCAACATCCTTTTACGAAGTTCTTTGATAACACCATCACAAAAATCCTACATTATCTGCTAATATGAGCTAACACAGAGGTCGGGGAAACTAACAATCCTGTTGTTCCAGCGACCGACCTTAGTCTTTACTTGATGGGTTGAATAGTTCAGCGATTATGCAACACTAGCGGCTCTGCTTCAACCTCTGGTTTGGTCTGCATGGCAAGGACGATATGAGGATTACTCATGCGCAAGATGGAACTGCTCTACCAAAACCTGATCCCCCACATGGCTTCCGAGCACTCCATGCTCTGCAGCCGCGATCACACCCTCTACCGGCTGGATTTGGCAAGCCAGCGGCTTCGCCCAGTTTGTGATTTGCCAGCAAAAAGCCCTGGGGTGCTGGGTTGGCTAAAAAACAAAGTTGCCAGAAGCCGTCTGCGGCAATGGCTGAAACCGCAACTGGGCATTGAGCATGTGATTGAAAACAGCGATGGCAACATCGTGATGGTGTACGACCGCATCTATCTGTACCGGCCAAACCAGCGCAGCAAAACCGCCCACGTCGTAGCCAGTGCGCACATCGCCAACCTGGTGGGGCCATTGCGTGGTGGCCTGGCAAGTCATCCAGCCTCCGGCCAGGTGTACTTTGGCGAGTACCTGAACAACCACAGCTGCCCAATCCGGGTGATCAGGGTCTGTCCGGCGACGGCAACCGCCAGCGTCTGCTGGGAGTTTTCCCGTGATGAGATTAAACACATCCACGCCATTCAGTACGACCAATACCGCAATCGCTTGTGGATCACCACCGGCGATGCCGATCAGGAGTCCGCCTTTTATTACACCGACGATGAATTTACCACGGTGCATCGTTTTGCCGGCGGCGATCAAAGTTGGCGCGCCATCAGTCTGTTGTTTTATTCTGATTGCATCGAATGGGGCATGGATGCCGGTAAAGATGCCCCGGCCGATGCCATCAACCACATTTACCGCTATCATTTTGAAAGCCAGCAGCGCGAACAGGTGGCCACCATAGGCAACCCAGCCTATTTCGCCACGCCCTGTGCCGATGGCAGCGCCGTCTTAGCCACCACCTTCGAGCCTGGGCGTCAACAAGACACGCCAGAGCAAGCGGCCTTGTGGCGCCGCAGCCCAGAAGGAGACTGGCAGCCGTTGCTGGCGCTGGATTACCAGGACAGTCGAATGGCCACGGTGGGCCGCTATGGCATGATTTACCTGCCAAGCGGTGAGCTGCCGGCCAACCAGCTGTTGTTTACCCCGATTAACTGCGCAGGCAGCCACTTACGCTGCTACCGGCTTTCACTGACTTCCTAACCAACAAGGACCCCAGCATGCTTCGCTCTGTGAAAAACCTGATCAAATCCGCCTTGGAGCAACTGAACCGGCAACGCTC
>NZ_JAFIFQ010000044.1 GCF_020831925.1 Alkalimonas sp. | reverse complement strand
TAAAAGCCGTGATGGAGTGCACCGGCCTGGCCCGCTCAACCGTTTATAAATTTATTGCAGAAGACCGCTTTCCAAAGCCGGTGAAGCTGGGTACACGGATGGTGGCTTGGGTGGAGGAGGAGATACAGAAGTGGATACTAGAGCGAATTAGTGAGCGTGATTTATAGAGCGCATGGGATGTAGTTATTCTGATAGTTAATACAGCATGGTTAACATTTGTGGCGTTGTGTGTATTTAATGTTTCATGATATCTTGTCGGTAAAAACATCGTCGAAATGGAGTTCACTAATGAGCTGGATGCATACTGGCAAAGTTCAGGCTTTTAATTACAGTGGTTTAGATAAAAATCTTGCGCAGGAGCACGGTATCCGTTTACCGCCTCAGTATCTAAACAATCACTGGCAGTTGACGCATCAGGCACTGTTGATGCTTGCCAGTCTCAATGATTACGATCAGCAGCAAGTGATGAAAGAAATCGACTATGTCACCCGATACCCCAGTTCTACTTATTCAACAAAGCACAGCTTGAACCCGTTCCGGCGTATCTATCGCACGCGTTATCCATTTCGCAGTTATCACTACTTGTTGGAGTACACAACAAACGGAGCTGGTCAGGTTGTTATCGATGACATTTATTTCGACAGAAACGTGCTGGGTACTAAGAACAACATAGCCAACGAGAGAACCACACTGTACAACGTGAGCCGTGAAAGCAACGCTAACTATACTGGCCCAACACCCCGTGATGGCATTAAAACGCTTACCGGTGCATGGATAGCCAGAGAAGCCGTACCTCATGTACAGACTGAGCATGCCGCCGTTAATGGCATGCAAAATGAGCTTAATAAAGCGGCTTGGTTAATGGGCGTACACGCGCAGGCGGCGTATAGCGCAGATGGTATCAAAGGTTACACACTGTTCCATAATCCAAGCGATGGTTGGAAATTAGACCTTGCCGAGTGCATGTTTGATAAACTGAGCAGAACCAAATCGCACAATGCCCAACATCTGGCCGCGATACTGGCGCATGCTCAAAAAAGTGGTAAAGCGATCAAGTGGGTAGCGCACAGCCAGGGCGCTATTATATTGAATGCGGCGTTACTGCATTATCGGGCAAACTACGGCGGTAGATTAACGACCCAGCAGTTGGCTCTGCATGGCAGCGGTGCAAATGTCGAGAAACTATCGCAACTTGCCGCTGGGCTGGGGATGAAAATAGTCGCAGTTAGGAATAACCCGTTTGATCTAGTGCCTAATCTTGCTGGTGGAAACGATTTATCGGCCAGCAGTTTATGCCGAAGCATAAGGTTTTGTGGCTTGGTGTTCGGCAAAGATTCCGAACCTGGTGTTAGCCCACATACGTTACCGTACCTGGGTATTGAAACTTACAAAGAGCAATTACGTATGTTTGGCAATCATAAAAAGGCGGCACAGGTGCAGCGTTACATTAACAAACACGTTGGCAACAGCTAATGCAGCTACTGAGAAATTGGTGGCGGGGCTTTGCCGGCGGTCCGGATTTTAGCAAATTGCATAAACTCACGCTTAGGCTGGAGGAGTACCGGCTGGAGTTGATGCTGCCTTACTCAAACATTGTCTCGCAAGAGCAACCAAAACAGATTAATTTTCCGTTCCGGGCGCAAGGTTGGTTTGAAGCAAATGCTCAGCAAGACTGGCATCACTACGGAGTGCATGTGCATACCGAAGGCTGGTGCTACCTCGCACCCGTTGTACGGTTCGACGGCGGCGAGTATGGCGTGCTTTGGCTGCAGCTGAAAATCAAAAAAGTACCTGATACCGTTAATGCATTAAACAGAAATGAGTTGGCGCAGCAAGTAACCGATGAATACGATGCGCACTACAACTCCGAAGATATTGGGCCTGAAGGCAACGGCCAGGGTTTGGGTTGGAATACGCAGCAGAGAAAGAAATTGGAAGTAGAGGCGGAAGAAGCCGCATCACGCGGAGCTACAGGTCGAAAAGATAGACTGGAAGAGCATGTTCGCTTGCAAATCCAGAATTTCGGTTTTCCTCCGTTAAAGCCGGCACAAGTTATCTCAATGCATGGGTTTGATTGGGTGTTTTATCAGGAGCGAAGAGGGGAGAGGATTACCCGCACAGAGCACTATTGCCTGCCTCTGGATAAGCGTTACTATCTGGCACTGAGTTTTAAGCATCAGGTAGATGTTTCAAGCGAAAAGTCTTGGCAACGGCATGCAGAGAAAGCACAGCTTAATATCATTAAAAGTCTGCGGCTGCATGTTGGGACTGAGTTGGAGAATTTGCTGCTTCAGAATATTGAAGGTGTAAGGTAGTTCTTTGATTAGTGAGAGGCTGCTGGAATTTTGTTTATTGGGGTTGAATATAGAATGCTTTGGATGTCATATGTTATTGAGTTGATAGCAGTGAGAATCGTTTCATCATGCCTTAGATCTCAAGGGATTAGGGCTTTTTATTTGTCTGTAAAACGGATACATTGTAGTTATTAATAAATTTTTCAAGGAAAAAGGATGTTAACAGAACAAGTTTTCACTGTAAGGACCGATTACACGATTAACTACACTACAAAGAATCCTGTACCGATACCTGATATCATTACATCTTTGAAAAATATAGAAAAGCTGCTTCATCGCACTCCTGCATTCATCGAAAAAGCTTATTCAGGAATCAAAGTTGTAGAAGTTATTGTCTATGTGGATTCTCTTCAGGCTGGAAGCTTAAAAGAGAAATTCATCATTGATTACGTCTTTAAAGGCCAAGCCAATTACGACAAAGCAAAGGAGGTGTTTGACCATATGGTGAAGGATAACACTGCCGTTAGAACCGTCGTAGCGCTAGGAATTGGAGGCTTAATAACCTATGGCGTTATGCAAGCTCTAGGGTCTTCTAATCCGTCGACTCATGTAGCTGCTTACAATAATACGATTATCAACGTTGGTGCCGATGCCAAGCTATCTGGTGAGGACCTTGCATTGATTTTGAGCGCCGTCAAAGATAAAAAGCAATTGGCAGAGCAAGCTATTGGTGTAGTCAGACCGGCAAAAACTGACCCTGCTTCAACAATCGAAATGCAGGGCATCAACGAACTGACAATTGATAAAAATTATATTCGCGACACACCAGACGAATATGTAGCACCACTACCTGATGAGAAAGACGAAAAGTACAGTGACATTGCGTTGGTAATTTATGCGAGTGACCGGGAAAAGTCAGACTCGACCTGGGCTGGAACTATTCCGGGGTTAATCGACAAACGTACTAGGTTTGTTTTGGCTGATGGTGTTGAACCCGAAAAGCTGCACGGTAAAACTCGTATCTATGCAAATGTTACTGTAACGAGCAGATACAACAGGGTGAAGCGCAAATACGAACCAAAAATTGTTACTATTCATAGCTATAGTGATTCCTAGTAATAGCTAGGGTGTGTTGCAAAGCCAGTAAAGCTGGCAACTCGAATTGGCTATGTTTTACAGTAGGTTTAGCAGAGTAATAACTCGTGATTTAGGTTCTCCAACCTTCCTAAGGGAGTGATAAATTCTTCTCTTCACTGGACGATTTAAGTATGCGTCGTGCCTTGCCTCTTGTACTGATAAGTATTTCGAATAATTATTATGAACGTAACCTGCAGGGGTGGTAAATGAATAATGCATGGACGAGCAACAATTTACATACCAAGACTCCGATTAATAGGCGGTGATTTTGGTGACATTACCATCAAAACTGTCCCTTAAACGTCGTATTCGAGCGCTCGGCCTTGTGCTGCAACGCTGTAACGTTGATATCACGACGCTTATAGGAACTATCTTGCGGGGTTGGTGCGACCTGTCGTTCCCAGGTCTTCCTGAGCCGCCGCTACCGTATTCGCCGTCTTTGTCTGTTGAATCGGAAGTGTCAGAATTCGTTGCCCTTCTTGATCAGATAGGATTTCTTGATGCCACATACTGGCTCAGTTCCTCCTATGCGATTCTTGCCGAAGATAGCTACCGCAAAAAGATGGCGATGTTTTTCACGCCTGTATCGCTGACAGATGGACTACTTAACGACTTAGCTGATCAGGGTACTGACTTTGGAAGCCAGTCGTTTATGGATCCAGCATGTGGAGGAGCAGCTTTCCTTGCGCCGATTGCACTACGAATGCGAACTGCGTTGTTGGCTAGAGGGTTTGCACCTCGAAAGATCCTGATTCACATAGAGGAGCACCTTCATGGTACTGATTTAGACACGACTTTGTGTGAGCTTTCCAAACACTTTCTTTGTATGGCCCTACACGATGACATCCTAAAGACTGGCTACGTTCCTAATTTTGATGTTTATCAGGCAAACTCGCTAACTGACCTTGTTTACCAAATGGGCAAGATCGATGTTGTAGTCTGCAACCCACCATATCGCAAAATGACAGCGGAGGAGCTAAAGCCTTTGCGGACTGAATATGCAGATGTGATTGACGCTCAACCTAATCTTTACTGTTTGTTCATTACTCTTTGTATACGTCTATTGCGAGACGGTGGTCGTGCTGCACTTGTGACGCCAACTAGCTTCCTTTCTGGACAGTATTTTAGTCGATTACGCAAGTTTTTGGTTAACAACACAGATATTGAGCATGTAGGTATGGTTAGTGATAGACAAGGTGTATTTATGGATGTGGAACAAGAAACCGCATTGAGTGTATTACGTCGTCGGGTTGAAGGAGACCGTGCACATGCGTGTGCCAGCGTCTCAGTCGTCTCTGCCACGGGCCAGTACAAAAGCGTAGGTGAGTGTGTGCTGCCGAATTATGGTTTAACTTGGCCAATTCCGCGCTCTGTTGAAGACGTAGCCCTTGTTAGGAAACTTGGTTCTTCCAAATTCAGATTATCCGACTATGGTTATCGAGTACGCGTCGGTGCCTACGTCTGGAACCGTGACAAACGACCGAAATTCGAGTCACTCGAGGATGCAAAACGAGCTAAGGCCTGCTCGGTTGTTCCTTTGATATGGTCGCGTGATATTTCCTCTCGTGGTGTTGTTCAAATAGAGAAAGATTCCAAGTGGAACGTCGAGCACCGTTTTATTGATCTTGGTATGAAAAGCCGCTCATCGTTGGTGGAATCACCTTGTGTAGTATTACAGCGCGTAACCTCAAATGATCAACCGAGTCGTCTTGTTGCTGCCACAGTACCTCAATATATATTTGATATATATGGTGGGTTTGTTGGTGAAAATCATGTTGTCATCATCGAGCAAGTGGTTGAGCAGCCCGTACTTTCTCCAACGAACTTGGCTGAGCTTCTCAGTACTTATACCGTGGATCGTTACTTTCGATGCATTTCTGGCGCGACAAATGTTTCTGCTTTCGAGCTGAATCAACTCGCATTACCAGATCCGGCTACCCTTTGTAGGGCTTTGACTGATGTCAATACATGGGATGAGGCTGTTGATAAAGCCTACCAAATCGTGTTAGAGACTAAGTAGGTATGGAGGGCCATTTTTAAATGCGTGACTTTAAGTCGCTAGCTCAACGACTAGTGGATCAATCACAATCCCGAGCTGCACTAGCCGAACGTGTGCGGAAGATCAGAGCACGTCAAACTGGTATCTCGCGAAATCAACCGAAGCTAAAAGCTGAAGAATCTCCTTCTTCACAACCACCTACTGAGCAAAGCATGCAACATGCTCAAAACCAAGTTCGTGCTGGCAGTGCCAAAATAAAACTCCAAGTCAGAGCTACGAATGAAACAACAACTCCGCAACCATGGACGATTGACCTCGTAAATACTGTATTAAAAGCAGTAGAGCAAAGATGTATAACTCTCTGTTTGGTCTGGCCATCTAAACTAACGTCATTACCCCTGTTCCATGCTATGGCCAATCTTGAACGCCAGTTTGCTAAGGACCTGCGCGGATTTCGAACTCTATTCTATCCCGCTACCCACGCATGTCGCGGATCTCTTCATGGTATCCTGGTAGATAAAATACAGCTGAGTAATTTGTATAGGTCGCTATGGAAAGTTTATGATGGTTCTACAATTGAATTAAGTAGTACTTCGTCGGAGGCTTTCACTGCTGCACTAGGGGCTGTTAATGATATTAGAATCCAACATCCTGAACTACCAAATCCTTCCCTAGCAGAGCTTGTCCCGACCTTTGTATTTGATCCAGTGCAGCAGGAATGGACTACACCGGTTACTAGCCCGCTTGAGCGCACGCTTTCAAAAGTTGAGCGTCTCGCAAATCGACGAATTCTACGCGAAAAAGTCAGCACTGAATGGGGCATACCTAATAAAGCCCCGGCTGCTCTAATGGCTTTACATCATTCAGCAAAAAAGAGAGGGTGGAGAAATGCGCTCAAATCTTCAGCATTGAAGAGCCCTGGTCAACCTGAAATTCTGTTATTTGACGCAACAGACGCTGCAGCAAAAACAAACTATTCAGCAGTCAAGCGCATACCTGATTACTTACTCTTCGCACGCGAGAATGGTCTATCAGATAGTGGTGCTGTCATCGTAACAGACGACCCGGCGACTTTCTTCAACTTTCGAAAGCAGCTTTATGAATCCAAGCTGGATTTCACTACAAAAGTACGGGTAGCAGAAGCGGATGATGTTCTATTTTCTGCTTATCCTGTGGCTTCAAATTGGACGCCGGCTCAACGTAGCAATTCGAACTTCAGTGTAAAAATTGTGGATCGAGATGCATCTCAGCTTGCGCTGAAGTTTCAGAGTCTGATGGCCTCTGCGGGAGATGAAGATACTCCTGCACATAAGGCTTTACTGCAAGCTTTTCTATATGTACTTCGCTTGTCAAATATGCCGGCAGGCTATACGGATCTTACTTCATCAGGATCAGATGCCGAAGATGACGACAACTACAACCATACTCGGAATGCTTGGACACCAATAAAGCTAGCGCTTAATGCTACGCTAGCTTCAGGGGTATTAAATGAGGTCCGGGAGGCAGTTGAACATGCAATACAACGAGCTGACAAACTTATTGATGACTGGAATGATGCAACGCCCATAGCTGCACGCTTGCTTGCTGAAATAAAAAAACGGCGAAGATCAAACAATAAAGGTATTTCGTTAGTGTTGCCAAATGATCGTTATATATCGTTTGCACGTCGTTTCCTCCAACGAAAATTTGGGGGCGATTGGCCAATAGTCGAGCCAGATATTGAATGGCACACCTTGCCAGCCGTTGCTAAGACACTTACCTGTGATAGTACAAGTAAACACTTCGTATTTCTTGGGGTAAACCCGAATGTAGTCCGTGTTCTATTGACTCATCCAAGAATGCCACATGGCACGGCAGTACTGGTTGCATATCGACAGGCTGAGTCCACACTAAAGACGTTGAAATATATGAAGGAGGTCGATGAATTCAAGGCCTACAAAGGTCGCATTGGATTGTTGGCTCAAGAACTCGAACGACGACTGGCCGAAGTTCCAAACCCGATCGCCATTAACAAGCTCCGTGAAATGCCAATGACGTTTCAGTTCGAGGAGAAAGGCTGTCAAAATGACGATTCTGAATACTATACGTTTGAGTTGGAAAGTGGTAACCGGACATATGCCGCTGGCTGGGTCTATCGTTATGTGCCTGAAGAAGACCCGGTATTTCGTAGAGCGGCAGCAAGTGCGATTCAGCCTGGCGACTTCATTTTCGAAATGAGCGACGAGTTAAGAAATAAGCTAGAGTTGTCACTGCATTTGAACGATGAAGGTATCAGTTCGGTGGTAAATCCAGTACGCATGCTACTCAAGCTATACCATGACGATGTTCAAAGGCGCTGTGAATTACTGTTTAAGTCCTCCAAACGATCCTCTTTGGCTCGTGAAATATACGCAAGGATGGTTGAGCTCGATCCTCAGGCAGCAGAGTGCCGACCAGGACGTGTTTACTATTGGTTGGCACTATCTACGAAAAACGATTCTCGTCCTCACGCATCTAGAGATAGCAAGTATTTCAAAATATTCTGTAAAGCATTAGGTATTAGTGACGATACTGCGGAGCAACATTGGAGTTTTATACAGAATGCTAGGCGTCTGAATCAATCTCTAGGACGAGAGCTAGTTGCTCGGTACGCTGAGATACTTTTCCAGCCGGAGAGTGCATCAATTTACCGTAAGGTCTCCGAAGATGTTCTATTGGAGCTTCGACAAGACGCGCTCAGTTGCGTTTTCAGAGTCGAAGGGATTAAACCGCCTTCGACTCGAATGGCTAAAAGCAAGAAGGAATCGAAAAGTGCCTATTCTTAGTAAAAACCCACGAGAAATTCATCCCGCCTATAAGGAAGCAGTAGTCGATAGCTTACTTAATGGGCTGTCTGCGCGCTTGGCTGGTCGAAAAGATTTCTATAAGGTTATTTACGGTGCCAAGCCTAGTACAGCACTGATGTCGGAATTCATTGTGCCGATGCCAACTGAAGAGCGAGGTGGAGACGAGGAGGCGGATCCCATTCGTATTAGTGCGCACGGTATGGACTTCCAAGTTCGCTCTTCAGCCATGGGCACAACACTAGGTGTCTCATTAACTGGCGCTGTATATCTACGCATTATGCCAACTGAGGACGAAGTGAAGCCTGGAGGACGATTGGAAGCAATATTCCCGTTGACGAAAGAGGCTCGCATTGATATCCGCAGCAAAGTCAAGGATGCACTGGACAAGCTTGTTGCTGAGTTGCCAGGCGGCAAAAAGCACCCAGAGTGGGCAGCGAAGAGTTACCTGGCTCGTAAGATGGTTTATGAATCCATTGGGCTGCCATTCGATAACCAGTTGGACCGTTCACCTGCCGAAGATGTTCTGGGAGCAGAGAGGGCAGAAGGTTACTTTGATGAGGTCATCGAGGACGGCGAAGCCCGCTCAGTTCAAGAAGTTGCTGTTGGGGTGGACATGCCAGATATCTTAGTTGAAAAGATCCCTCCACCGCCCAAGTGGCTCCGGTTGGAGCTATCGTTGCCCTCATTCGAGTTTACGCCATTGACTGCCCAGGCGGATGCCAAAAAGGCTACTGAATTGCTGAATGAGGCTATAGCAAAGCAGATCGCGGACTGGACAGAAAGCTCAGACCTACAAACAGGTGGCAAGTTGTGGGGATATCGGCGTAGTCAAATCTGGCCATCCGATGTGCGCGATTGGAAAAGCTACCTAGAACGGGTCAGAGTATCTGACCTACCTGTAATCATTCCTCAGATGGAGTTGCGCTGGGTCGTCCATGCGGTGCAGGATCCAGTTGATGCGACACGCGTGACAGTCCATATTGCATTGGAAAATTGGACAGCTCCGCTCACGAAAGCCAACTTTAAAGAGTTGGAACCTTCGTTCTTTCAAGTCTCTGTTACCGCGGAGGTGCCTGCAGTTGACCACCAGTTCCTGCACCTGGATCGAGTGAAACCGTCCTACCGTTATAACCAATATCTCAAGTATCCCGCGTTGGGGTTTAACGGCGGCGTCACTTTGACTGTTGATGGTGAACAGCATCGATTAACCTCCACGTGGACGCCGCGCTATGTCCTGCCAAGAATCATCCCAACAGATGGCGCTGTAGAGCTCAACATCAAGAAACTATCGTTACCCAACTGTCTTAATGGCTTGAAACCGCTCGTTACAGCTTACGAGGAATGGCTAAGCAAGGTCGAGATGCATCCTGTAGATCAAGGCTTAGATGGCCCGAATGCTGCTGAGCATATGGCGGCAGAAAAGGAGAAGCTTCGCCTGGACCTCAAGGCATGGCGCTGTGAACTGAGTGCCATTAACTGTGGTATACAAATACTCGAAAAATCGCGTGCGAATTGGAGTGGTCCTGGAGTACAAAAGTCGCCACTTGGCATTCCTTTCGAAGCGTGGGTTTCGATGAACGCAGCCATGACAAAAGTAGGGAAATCAAAAGGGTATGACGAGTGGCGATTATTCCAGCTTGCCTTTATCCTAGCATCTATTCCAACGTTTGCGACTCGTATACCCGAGTTTCATTGCTTCTACACACCCGAGGTTGCCGAGGACGCGAACTCGGTCACGCTACTTTACTTTTCTACAGGCGGTGGAAAATCTGAGGCTTTTTTAGGTTTGCTTACATTTGTATTGTTTCTCGACCGATTAAGGGGGAAGCTCAGGGGCGTCTCGGCTCTAATGCGTTATCCGTTGCGACTTCTCACTCTGCAACAAGCGCGTCGCACTTTTGCTACGATGGGGGCGGCTGAGGAGATCAGGCACCTCCGTAATCATCCTGGTGAGCCTTTTTCACTTGGGTTTTGGGTGGGGGGCAGCAACACACCAAACTGGCACTCTGAAGATGGATACAATGAAGTACCTGTCGACGACAAAGTCATGCCAGATGCTGAGTCTGAGCATAAGGACGTCCAGCCCTACAAGAGTGCTCGTGAACGTTGGTTAAAACTGTCTTCGTGCCCGTTTTGTGGTAACAAGGACGGTGGCGTTCTGGCACTTCGTCGTCAATCAGGCACCAATACGATGGGACATTACTGTACCGCTCAAAAAGATAAGTGCTCTTGGAATGCCCGGTTTGTTAAACCGACGCCACTGCCATTCTACATTGTAGACGAAGACATATATGACCTGGCTCCCTCCGTTCTTTTGGGCACTGTTGATAAACTCGCTGCCATCGGTCAGTCGCAAGGGACCATACGCAAATTTTTCGGCATGTTTGGCTTTGCTCCATTAATGGAGGCTAGCAGTGAACGTTTGTTCATCCCTATGAAAGCTAAGGATTGGGATGGCAATCCCGGGGCGATTACCCGTGCACTGTTTCCATCATTTGCTTCTGGCGAAAAGAGGTTTTTCGACCCATATCCAGCTTTGCTTATTCAGGACGAGGCCCACTTACTTGATGAGTCTCTAGGGACTTTTTCGGGCTTGTTCGAGTCTGCGTTGGAGGCCGCATTTGACCAACTTGCGCCGCTACTTGAAGGCCACCTTTCGTATGAGCCGGAATCAACTGTGCGTCGGAAAATCAAGGTTATTGCTGCGTCAGCTACGGTCAGCGAACCTCAGCGCCAGATGAGTAATCTCTACCAGCGTAATAGCACGGTCCAATTCCCACATCCGGGGCATACGCTATACGGATCTTTCTACGCGACACCCCTGCAGCCTGATGCTACTCCAGACGACACTGAACGTCTAGCTATCCCTTTTAGTGAAGTCGAGCTGCGTAGTCACTGGGGCCGCGTGTATGCCTCGATCCTGACTAATGGGCACCGTCACACCGTAGCTATGGCCTCAGTACTAGGGCATTACCACGTAATGCTCACTGGGCTTTACGAGCGGCTCCGTAGTGAGGACCCAAGAAATATTGATGCTGCACGCGCCGAGTTGATTCAATGGGTGTCAAGTGGTCCGCTACAGTCACAGTTTGCTCGGCTTTTAGCTAGTGCAGACGATGCGACATTGCTTACGTTGGTAGACCTACACCGCATCGCCCTGACCTATGTCACCAACAAGAAAGGTGGTGATCAGGTAATTGATACGGAAAAAATCCAATTCGAGAAGCTTCACCAAGCTGAGGGGTATGCTGATCAGTCTTTAAACTCAGAACTGATCTCAGGAGCTGTGTCAGCTGCCAATATTCAGGACATTGTTCGGCGGGCTGAGAGCCGTGTTGGAGTTAATATGCAATTCCCTGATCTCAACGAAACTCTGCGGTCCGTCATCGCTACCTCGGCCATCTCGCACGGGGTGGATGTTGAGGAGTTCAACGCGATGTTTTTTGCAGGTATCCCATCGGATATTGCGGAGTACATCCAGGCATCGTCTCGTGTGGGGCGAACACATGTTGGCTTCTCGCTGCTGGTACCTGTCCCTCAGAGGTATCGAGATAGGTTCGTTTTGGAGATTCATGACATCTTTCATCGATTCTTAGAGCGAATGATTTTGCCAGCCGCAGTTGACCGATGGGCCGAGAAGGCGCTGGTGCGTGTGATGCCAAGCTTTTTCCAGCAGTACGTATGTGGGATTAATGCGATCGAGCGTCTGTGCGTGGCAGACGACGACAAAAAACACAAAAGTCCCACGTTTGCTATGGCGCCTGATGTACGTGACTTTATCGAGATACCAGCCAATATGAAGGCTACCGAATTATTTATGGAGAAGGCTCTCGGTCTGTCTTACTCACTTTCACCTGAAGGAAAGAGCTACTACCATTCATTGCTTAAAGAGCAGCTCACTCAATACCGGCAGGATCTAGGCGTCGATAAGCTGGTGAATGGTACTCGCTTGGTCCAGTTCTTTGCCGCGCGTAACAGTCTACATAGGCCGATGACGTCACTACGTGATGTGGACCAACCCGGCCTCATTCATGAGTCGGGCACTGATGCGTCATATAAACGTGTGAGTGATGGAATGACAGCTCGGGTTATGAATTTCATTCGGCGAGGCTCCGGGGCCGATATCGACTCTACGGATAATGATACAGAAGTGCGAAGCTAAGGGAGAAGTAAGATGGTCAAAGCCAAAACAATGAACAGGTCTCGCAACCAACTTGCAACAGCCTACTCTCCAGAAAGCTTCTTCACCTTTGAAGGCGGGGTCGGGGCATGTATCGCTCACTCTTCAGCCGGTGAGTTTATAGAGCTGCCGGATCCGACCTTGGACCTAATCTTCGAGCGGATGAACGAGCTTGGACGTGCTTGGTTCAACGCAGCCTCATCTGGGCGCATTGGTGAGCCTAAGAAACCAATATTGCCGGCGCAGTGCGTCGATCAAGCTCTGCTGGACCCTACAAGGACGGAGTTCCAGCTGCCAGGTCAGGAGCGCTTTTATTTATGTCGACCCTCACACATGGAGTACACGCCGGCACCACTTACGTTCGTGTGCCGCACTTGTGGGATGTTCCAGGACTATGAAACTATTGCTGAGCTTGATAAAAACCTCGAAAAACTTACATCCAAACATTGCCCTAATCCAAAGAAAGCTGGCCAATGTGACTGGGAACAGCTTGATGTTATCTTTGTGCATTGGTCAGGCCGTTGGGAGGCGGCTTTCCCAGGGCAATGGCATTGGAACGACCGTGAAGCTAAAGTTGTCAAGCGCCGTGATAACTGTGTGTGCGGAAGTTACCAATTCAAGTTGAATCGGCGCTCCGCTGGCATTGGTGATTGGTTCTTCGAGTGCGCTGCATGTGACAAGCCGCTTTCTCAAAAGTGGTTGCAGAACGACCGTGATACTCTAAGAATTCTTGGTCCGGCTATGGGACCGGATCGACTGACAGATGTTCGGATGCAGGCGACGCCTTATCGTGCGTCGAGTGCGTACTATGTAAGGTCGGATTTGTTCATTGATTTTAAGGATGGTAGCAAACAGCTACTGACCCGGCTGCGGCCAGGAAGAGAGGCGGAGCTGAAGGATTTTGTGGCCAAACAGTATGGGTTTTCTACTCAGCCGTTCACGGACGAGGATGTGCAGAGGGGGTGTGAGGGCAAGGTGGAATGTGCCAAGGATCTAGCTGACTATCTAGCCGCTTCAGAACACATTCGAGTAGTTGAGTCGCAGTTAGAAAATTGCTCGACAGAGCTACGCACAACGATGAGCGGGTTTCTGGATCTTGCATACAACAATCGTCAGCGAATACTTGATGATCTGCGTCAAAGGCAGATTCTGCTGCCTAAGGTTGACCTTCCAAAAGCGGTTCTTTCGAATCTTGAGAATAGACAATCGATGTTCGCATCCAAGTTCGACCCTTTCCGCTTGGCGGTTGAACATGCGGCACTGAAGGTTACGCGTTTAGATGTAGAAACTCGAGCTCATGGCAAAAAGCCATATGTGTCTTTCACTAGGCTTGATGAAGACTTAGCGCCGGAAGACAAAGAGAATACTGACCAGGTGCAGACTTTAACGAGCTCATTACTCGACAAACTTGGTCTTGAGGACATGGGTTTAATTCGGGAGTTCGACCTATGTCGCTTTAGCTTCGGCTATACACGTATGGAGTCGACGCCCATCCTGCGACAAAAACGAGGCATTGATATGCCCGTGCGTCTCAATTTATTCCCACCAGTGAAACAGAACGGAAGGACGCGATATCCTATCTACGTAGTGCAACAGAGTAATGAAGCCTTGTATGTGCGTCTAAAAGAAGAGCTCGTACTTGAATGGCTAAGTGGTCTGAAGTGCTCAGATATGTTCACGCTGAACGACGGTGAGAAGATTGGGGCGGGAATATTGGGAGTGGCGCAGTCGATGAATCCATTCTTGGATAAATTGCCTCAGACTACGACTCCGCCGGTTTACTTTTACTTGTACACCTTACTACATAGCTATTCGCACTTAATGATGAAGCATGTGTCTGAGTATTCCGGTCTAGATCTTGGGTCGTTGGGTGAGTATATCTTCCCAGCTGACCTGGCTTTTGTCATCTATCGCAACGGCACGACTATGGATTTAGGTAACCTGTCCTCACTCTGGCGTAATTCAGGAACAGCAATGTTGACATCAATGCTGAGTTCAAAGGCAACTCAATGTGGTACGGGGTCTTTGTGTACAGTGCGAGGCGGTGCCTGCCCCGATTGCGTGATGATGCCGGAGACTTCCTGTATTGCTAGCAATAAGCTTCTATCGCGATCGGTTCTACGGTCCATTGGCGGGGCAGCTCGCTTTGACAAACGAGGAGTGCCGATTGACGGTTATCTAGATATAGCTGCAAGGTAACCACATATCTATCAGTTTTAAAACTAACTGCATCTGGTCAAACTGTTTTGTCCGATTTATGGTAAAGACAGTTTGATGGAGTCTTTATTTGATACTGAGGATTAACTGAGAATTCAAAACTTGGCTGGTCACGCTCGAACGTTCACTTTCGACCATGGATGGAGCGAGATAGCTCAAACTGAGCCGCCCTGTTGAAGTAAACGTCGTCAAGCTCAAGCTTGAATGATAATTGCCAGATGTTCTGATAACTTGTTCAACGCGTCTTTCCGCTCATCAAAATAATCATGCTGATTGTAAATCCCCTCAACGCCCCTCAGCTTGTGATTTAAGCAACGCTCGGCCACATGGCCAGGCACACCCAGTTGCGCCAGCAGGGTGCGGCAGGTGCGGCGTAGGTCGTGCACGGTGAAGTGTGCGATGTCGCCCATTTTGTTAGGTGGTTGTTTCTTTTTGCCGGCCTCGTGGCCAAACAGCTTGGTGATGGCCCGGTTCAGGGTATCTGGGCCCATAAACGGGCGCTTGCTGCTGCGTCGGTTAGGAAACACATAGGGCGAGCCTGCTGCCCTGATCTGCAATTCTTTTAACCAGGTGATGCACAGCTCCGGCAATGGGATACGAATGCCCACGCCCGATTTGCTGCGCTCCTTTGGTAAATCCCAAATTCCCGCCTCTAGATCTATCTCTTGCCAACTGGCTTCTGTGAGCTCGCTTTTACGCACACCCAGTGTGACTAAAAGGGCGCAGGCCAGGTAATTCTCTCTGGCAAAACTATCTTTATTCTCCCGAAATACTTCAAACACCCGTGTCAGTTCTTCAATACTCAGCGCCCGATCTTTGCTTTGCTCCACGCCACCGGCATCGCTGACGTTAAACGCACTGGCAGGGTTGGCACCCACCACATCAAGTTTTATGGCATGGTTAAACAGCCGCTTTAAATACAGCAGGGCGTCATTGGCGATGGTGGGGCGGCCCGAATCGGTGATGCTTTCGATGATGCGCTGGATATCTCGTGCAACCACTTTGTTGGGCGCTGCGGTGCCAATATGTGGTGCAATGTCTTTACGGTACACCCGCTCTGGGATGTTGGGATGCTTCAGTCGTTTTACATTGCCCTTATGCCAGTCGGCAAACAGGTCATCGACGGTTTGCAATTGATGCTGCTTGGCACGTTGTTTTAGAAATAGTGGGTCGACCTTTTCTACCACAATATGTTTCTTTTGCATCACGGCTTCGGCACGCGCTTCCGCCAGTGACATATTGGCACATTGGCCTAATGTCATTTCCCGTCGTTTACCGTTGGCGGTGTAACGCAGAAACCAAAATGGCTTTCCTGATTTGGGTACTGTTAGGTACAGGCCATCGCCATCAGCGAACCTGCCTGGTTCGCCTTTGATTAAGGATTCAACTTTCTTCGCGGTAAGACTACCCATATCCCCTCCCAGAACAACAGCTTAGCTAATGGTTGTTTTACCCACCACTAGGTGTCTGAGATATTCTAGCATACCCACCGATTTACCCACCAGTTATACTTGGATTTCGGTGGGTAAAGGTGGATGTGCATGGACTAGGGTTGCTTGTAAGTCTATGAATTTATATGATTACTGTATCTTCGCGGATGCCGATAGACGTTATTCAATATTCTGGATCTGTTCCCGCATCTGCTCAATTAGCACCTTAAGCTCCACCGCAGCATTGGTGATCTCGGTGCTGATGGATTTGGACGACAGGGTATTGGCCTCGCGGTTGAATTCCTGCATCATAAAATCTAAGCGCCGGCCGCAGGCACCGCCTTTTTTTAAGGTATGGCGGCTTTCTTTGATGTGCGCATCCAGCCGGTCCAGCTCTTCGGCCACATCGGACTTTTGTGCCAAAAAGGCCATCTCCTGCTCCAGCCGGCTTTGATCCAGTTCGCTTTGAATGTCTTTTAACCGGTTGGTGATGCGATCGCGCTGCCACTGCATGGCGACGGGTAAATGAGCGCGCACGGTCGCAACATGTTCAGTGATTTGGCTTAAACGACTTTCAATCAGTGCTGCCATGGCAGCGCCTTCACGGGCACGGCTGGCGATAAAGTCGTCCAGAGCAATCTGAAAGCCGGCCAGCAGCTCACTTTGCACAGCATCCAGATCGGCTTGTGGTGTGTCCATTACACCTGGCCAGCGCATTACATCCATAATGTTGAGCTGAGCACCACTGGCCTGGCTTTGCAGCGCATTGGCGTGGTTGATCAGTTGACTGGCCAAAGCTTCGTTGATGCGAAGCTCGGTGACGGCTTCGTTGGCACTGTAACGCAGGCTGACTTCGATCTTTCCGCGTTGCAGTTGCTGGCGCAGAGTTTCGCGTAATTTGGTTTCCAAGCTGCGAAATTGCTCGGGCAGGCGGAAAAAGGTTTCCAGATAGCGTTGATTGACCGAGCGGATTTCCCATTGGGCGCTGCCCCAGTTGGCTTGAATTTCGTGACGGGCAAAGGCGGTCATGCTGTGGATCATGGGCTGGTTTCCAATTGGATCTGAAAACGCCAGTATATACCCAAGCAACCTCAAGATGCGAGCTTCCGGGTTGCCAGATCCCTTCAATGTCAGACTATGAAGCCATTGTTGGCAACTATGGGCTGCATCCAGATGTCAGCTAACGTGCAACTTGACCGGCATTCGGTATAATAGCGCCACGACTTATCGACGATTACATCCAGCAGGAGAGATGCCATGCGTCCCAGCGGCCGAACCGCCAGCCAGATCCGCCCTTTAACTTTCACCCGTCAATTTACTGCGCATGCCGAAGGCTCGGTGCTGGTGGAGTTTGGCCACACCAAGGTCATTTGCACTGCCAGTGTGGTGGAGGGAGTACCGCGTTTTATGAAAGGCCAGGGCAAAGGTTGGATCACCGCCGAGTACGGCATGTTGCCCCGTGCTACCCATACCCGCAATGATCGCGAAGCGGCCCGTGGCAAGCAAAGCGGCCGTACCATGGAAATTCAACGCCTGATTGGCCGGGCTTTGCGCACTGCGGTCGATTTGAAACTGTTGGGTGAAAATACCATCACCATCGATTGCGATGTGATCCAGGCTGATGGCGGCACCCGCACCGCTTCTATTTCCGGCGCGTGCGTGGCGCTGGTTGATGCGCTGAATTGTATGCGGGCCAAAGGCGTGATCAAAACCAACCCATTGAAATACATGGTCGCTGCCGTATCGGTGGGCGTGTTTAAAGGCACTGCGGTGGCCGACCTGGATTACGACGAAGACTCCAACGCCGAAACTGATATGAATGTGGTGATGACCGAGACCGGCAAGATCATTGAAGTGCAGGGCACAGCGGAAACCGAGCCGTTCAGTTTTGATGAAATGCAGGAAATGATGGAACTGGCACGCCATGCCATTCGCGATATCGTGGATGAGCAAAAGCGGGTGCTGGCGTAAGGGGGCAGTATGAAAGACTTTCAACGTGATTTTATTGAGTTTGCGCTGTCGCGTCAGGTGCTCAAGTTTGGTCAGTTTACGCTGAAATCAGGTCGGATTAGCCCCTATTTTTTTAATGCCGGCTTGTTTAATACCGGTGGCGATTTGGCGAAGTTAGGCCGTTTTTATGCCGCGGCACTGCAGGACAGTGGCATTGAGTTTGATCTGCTGTTTGGCCCGGCCTACAAAGGCATTCCGATTGCCACCACCACAGCGGTGGCGCTGGCCGATCACTACCAGCGCGATCTGCCGTACTGCTTTAACCGCAAAGAAGCCAAAACCCATGGCGAAGGCGGCAGTCTGGTCGGCGCCCCTTTGCAGGGCCGGGTGATGCTGGTAGACGATGTCATCACCGCCGGTACCGCTATTCGTGAGTCGATGCAGATCATCGCCTCGGCTGGTGCGACCTTAACGGGCGTGCTGATTGCGCTGGATCGGCAGGAGCGCGGCAAGGCCGAGCTGTCGGCGATTCAGGAAGTAGAGCGCGATTTTAATACCCAAGTGATTTCCATCATTAACCTGACTGACTTGATCCGTTACCTGGCCGATCAGCCGCAAATGGCAGAGCATCTGGCTGCGGTGCAGGCCTATCGCGCTGAATACGGTGTGATGTAAGCGGTTGTTTGTAGTGTCATCCGGTTTTCATGTGGCCGCTATAGACTAAGCCACAGTAAAGCATCACACTTTGTGCTGGCAGTACCATGCCAGCTGTTTTCTGCACCGGCTTCAAGGAGCACTTCCCTGTGCCCTTTCAGCCTGCGCGGCATCCATGCCGCTGTTACGAAAACGCAGCCATGGCTCTGCGCCTGGCCCGGTATTTTCATTCAGAAGGGGAAGCCATGCAAAAACCAAATGGCCAGGGCCTTGGCCGGGTGCTAAAAGCGGCCAAATGCTCGATGCAGGGCTTTGCTGCTACCTGGCGCCATGAAGCCGCCTTTCGCCAGGAAGCAGTGCTGGCGATGCTATCGGTGCCATTGGCCGCCTGGCTGGCGCCAAGCTTTCAGCAGTTTGTATTGTTGATTGGCGTTTGGTGCCTGGTATTGATTGTCGAGCTGCTGAACTCGGCGATTGAAACCCTGACCGACAGAGTCAGCCTGGAGCGGCATGAGTTATCCGGTCGGGCCAAAGATATGGGGTCGGCGGCGGTATTTTTAAGCCTGGTGTTGGTGGCTTTGGTGTGGGGCAGTGCGCTCTACAGCCGATTTTTGAGCTGACACTTAGGCTTAATCTCTGGCCTTAGTGTCAGCTTTTTCTCTTAATTAGCTGCGCCCGGAGTGGCCAAAACCACCTTCGCCACGCGCGCTTTCGTCAAAACTTTCCACCAGATTAAACTCCGCCTGCACCACGGGCATAAATACCAGCTGCGCCATGCGCTCGCCGGGCTCTATGGTGAAACTGCTGTGACCGCGGTTCCATACTGACACCATTAGCTGGCCCTGATAATCCGAGTCGATCAGACCAACCAGATTGCCAAGTACGATGCCATGCTTATGACCAAGGCCCGAGCGTGGCAGAATAGTGGCGCACAGGTTGGCATCGCCAATATGGATGGCAAGGCCAGTTGGGATCAGCTCAGTCTGGCCTGGCTCCAGGGTGATGGCACTATCCAGTAAGGCGCGCAGATCAAGGCCGGCAGAGCCAGGAGTGGCGTAGGCCGGCAGCGGAAATTCGCTGCCAATGCGCGGGTCGAGAATTTTCAAATCAATGGCTTTTTTCATAGTCAGTTCGTTTCGGTCCGTTAACGTAAAGGCTGTTGGTGCTGAATGCGCTGGGTTATAAGTTCCAAAATGGCGGCTGCCAGCGCGGTTTTCGGTTGCCGTGGCAAAGCGAGCTCTCCGTCTTGCCAGTAGGCTGTGATGGCATTATCTTCACTGTGAAAGCCTTGCTCTGGTTTGGAGACATCGTTGGCACAAATCAGATCCAGTTTCTTGCGCTGCAGTTTATCCTTGGCGTAACTGGCCAGGTTTTCTGTTTCTGCGGCAAAGCCGACGGTAAATGGGCGCTGGTATTTCAGAGCGGCTACATCGGCAATGATATCCGGATTTTTGACCAGCGTCAGCGTCAGCTCGTTGCTGCTGGTCTTTTTCATTTTCTGCCCGGCGACCTCTGCCACACGGTAATCAGCGACAGCGGCGCAGCCAATAAAAATATCGGCCGCATTGGCACGCTGAAGCACTGCCGCGTGCATTTGCTGCGCCGATTGCACATCAATGCGCTCCACCCCGGCTGGGGTGGCCAGATTGACCGGCCCGGTTACCAGCTGCACCTTAGCACCGGCTTTGACGGCCGCTTCGGCCAGCGCAAAACCCATCTTGCCGGAACTGTGGTTGCTTAAAAAGCGTACCGGATCGATGGCTTCACGGGTTGGGCCGGCGGTAATCAGTAGGGTCTTGCCGCTAAGCGCTGGCAGCCTGGGGCTCTGTAGTTGCTCCAGTGCCGCGACCAGCTCCAGCGGCTCCAGCATCCGACCCGGGCCCACATCGCCACAAGCCTGTTCACCTGCCGCTGGGCCTGCAATGTGAAAATTTCGTTCTTTGAGTGTTGCTATGTTGTGCTTTGTTGCGCTATTTTTATACATCTGTTGGTTCATAGCGGGCGCGACCAGCACCGGAGCCGCGCTTGCCAGCACACAGGTGGTCAGTAAGTCGTTGGCCAGGCCGTGGGCCAGCCGGGCAATCAGATCGGCACTGGCTGGCGCTATCAGAATGCAGCTGGCCCATTTTGCCAGCTCGATATGGCCCATCGCCGCTTCCGCAGCCGGGTCCAGCAGGCTGGAGCTGACCGGGTTGCCAGATAAGGCCTGCAAGGTGAGCGGGGTAATAAAGTGGCTGCCGCCTTCGGTCAGGATCACCCGTACTTCAGCACCGCGCTCTTTTAAGCGTCGGATCAAATCGGCACTTTTATAGGCTGCTATGCCGCCGCTGATGCCCAGTAAGATCCGCTGACCGCTGAGGGTTGTTTGCATGCTGTGATGTCCATTGCCTGAAACTGGGCTAAAGATAGCATGAAATGCTTACAGACTTCAGCTGCAACCTACGCATTTAATACAGGGAGGTACCATGGCAATCAGGGATTGGCCTGCCGAAGAGCGGCCCAGAGAAAAGTTGTTGCAACGTGGGGCTGCTGCCTTATCGGATGCCGAATTACTGGCGATCTTTTTGCGCACCGGCTTGCCGGGCATGTCGGCCGTGGAACTGGCGCGCAGCTTACTGGCCGACTTTGGTTCGCTGAAAACGCTGATGCAAGCGCCGCTGCCGCGCTTTTGTGAAGGTAAGGGGTTGGGCATGGCCAAGTATGTGCAACTGCAGGCGGTGATGGAGTTAAGTCAGCGCTGCCTGCAACAAAGCTTGCAACACGAAGCCGTTTTTACCGAACCCTCGTTGGTGAAGCGCTATTTAAGCCAGCAACTGGCCAGGGAAAGCCGCGAGGTATTCCAGGTGCTTTATCTGGATAATCAGCACCGGCTGCTTAAATCCGAGCCGCTGTTTTACGGCACCATTGATGCCTCGCCGGTGTATCCACGGGTGGTGGTGCAGCAGGCACTGAAGTACAATGCCGCTGCCCTGATCCTGGCACACAACCATCCCTCCGGCGTGGCCGAGCCGAGCCAGGCGGATCGCAGCATTACCAGCCGGATCCAGCAAGCCTTGCAGCTGGTGGATATACGGGTGCTGGATCATTTGGTGGTTGGCGATGGCGAGGTGGTTTCCTTCGCGGAGCGTGGTTGGATCTAGCCGGATCCTGATTCGGATCTGCGATCGTACTAAATTGCTGCAAACGAGCGGTTCGCGGATGAATTTGCTTGAATTCGGACCACCTTTCGTGTATAAATTGCGCCCTCTTACGTTTTCAGAGCCGCCTTCCTTGGCCAGAAGGCAGATAAAACGCTCGAGCAAGCAGTTATTTTTTGGAGAGATACGACATGTCAAAAGTATGCCAAGTGACCGGCAAGCGACCTATTACTGGTAATAACAGGTCTCATGCCAACAACGCAACCAAGCGCCGTTTCCTGCCGAACCTGCAAACGCATCGTTTCTGGGTTGAAAGTGAAAATCGTTTCGTCAAACTGCGCCTGTCTACCAAAGGCATGCGTATTATTGATAAGAATGGCATCGATTCAGTTTTGGCTGATCTGCGTGCCAAAGGTCTGAAAGTTTAAGGATTACGACGATGCGCGATAAAATTCGTTTAGTATCATCTGCAGGCACTGGTTTCTTCTATACCACCACGAAGAACAAGCGCACCATGCCTGAAAAGATGGAAATCAAAAAGTTTGATCCTAAAGTGCGCAAGCACGTGATTTTCAAAGAAGCGAAAATCAAGTAATCAAACGTTCTGAAAGAACCCGGCCTGGCCGGGTTTTTTTCTGCCTGCAATTTGTCGCTGTTAGCTGAAGTCTGTGCTGCTGTGGTAGACTTTTCGTCATTCACTGTGATGCAGGGCTTTCTCATGCTGCCAAAACTTTCCCGTCGGGCCTGGAACAACGTACTGATCTTTGCGGTGTTGTTGCTGATGTTTTTGCTGTATGGCACACCGCAGCGGCTGGCGGATTTAAAGCATCGCAGTACCAGTTTGCTGGGCGATCAGCAGTTGCTTAGCATCGAATTTTCCAGTGTGCGCATCAGTCGTTCGCCGCAAGGTTGGCAGCTGGCACCGGCCCGGCCGGATCTGCAGCCTTTGGTCGATCGCACCCTAGCCATCTGGCAGCAGCAGCTGCTGGCCGATGGCGAGCGCAGCGTGTCTCCGCTGCCGGAGCCATTAACTCAGGCTCAGCTGGTGCTGGCTGGCCAGGGCGAGCCGATGATCTGGGTGCTGTCTTTGTCGGACCAACAGTTTTACCTAAGCCCTTCCCATCGTCGTTTGTATTACCCGGTATCGGCAGCCGAAGCTGAGCTGCTGTTTCCGGCGGAGTTTCGTTGATGCCAGAATTACCTGAAGTCGAAGTATCCTGCCTTGGTATTCGTCCCCATCTGGCTGGGCAAATGCTACGGCATGTGGTGGTGCGTCAGCGTCAGCTGCGCTGGCCGGTGCCGGATGAAGTGATGGCGTTAAAAGATGAGCCCATTCAGGCGGTATCGCGTCGGGCCAAGTACCTGCTGATTGAGCTGGCTGAAGGCAGCGTCTTGCTGCATCTTGGCATGTCGGGCCACTTAAAGGTGCTGCCACAGGGCACGCCTGCCGGCAAACACGATCATGTCGATTTTGTGCTCGGTAGCGGTCAGCTGCTGCGATTGAACGATACCCGTCGTTTTGGCGCCGTGCTCTGGCAAAGTGTTGGCGAAGCGCACGCACTGCTGAGTCAGCTAGGGCCTGAGCCGTTAACCGAGGCCTTTAACACTGAGCTTTTGTGGCAACAATGCCAGAAACGTGGCAGTGCCATGAAGCTGGTGCTGATGGACAACAAAGTAGTGGTTGGGGTCGGCAATATCTACGCCAATGAAGCTTTGTTCAAAGCCGGCATCTTGCCAACCCGCCCGGCTAAGTCCTTGTCGGTCACTGAATGCGAGCGGCTGGTGCAAGAGGTGAAACAAACGTTGGCGCAAGCCATTGCTCAGGGTGGTACGACTTTGCGGGACTTTAGCCAGTCCGATGGTAAGCCAGGCTATTTTAAGCAGGAGCTGTTGGTGTATGGTCGGGGCGCTCAGCCTTGTGTACGCTGTGGTGAGCTGCTGCAGGAAATTCGGTTAGGTCAGCGTAGTACGGTGTTTTGCCAAAGCTGCCAGCTGTGAGTTAAAAACGGCGTTTGGCCATGGCGCGAAACTGCCAGCTATCCAGCCCCTGCTCGCTGCGCAGCGGTTTGGCCAAATCCAGATGCACCATGGTGCCGCGGCTGGAGTATTTCGACAACAAGCGCACGCCGCCGCCAACGCCAAACAACAATTGATCGCTGGCTTCACTGCTTTGCCAGGGATCGTCCCAGGCCCGGCCAGCATCGACAAAGCCAGCAAAACCAACATCAAACAATCGTAAAATGGACCAGGGCGTGTAATAACGGTATTCGCCACTGGCCACCCACAGTTTCTGGCCTCGTTGAAAGTACAGTGGATAGGCCCGCATGCCATTATCACCACCCAGTTGCCGCAGTTCATCCCGGTACAGCTCCCGCCCAAGCTCTAAGTGAAAGCGGGCTGCCAGGCTGCTTTGTGCTGTCAGATGATGTACCAGCAGCCAATGTGTGCTGAGCTCGCCGCGTGATGGCTCGCCGGATTGCCACTGCTGCTTGAGGTGGTGTTCGCTCAATAGCCAGCTGCCCGGCTTTAGGGTCCAGTTTTTCTCCAGCCGGCTGCTCAGCTGCCAGCCATTGGCATCAGCGCCCAGCCAGTCGGCGAGGCGCGACAGCTGCAGGGTAAACTGCCAGCCGAAGTTGATGTCTTCGGTACGGTTAAACTGATTGATTTGATACAGCTTTTGGTAATCCGATTGCAGCCATTGGTACTCCAGCCAGAGTGCCGATAAGTCCCGATCCAGCGGCAAACCATTTTGGGTATCGACGTTGTTGGCAAATTGCTGGTCATGCAGTCGGAAGCCGAGCAGCAGGCGCTGTGCGCTATAGGTGCTGGCGACCAAGCTAAAACCCAGATAGCTTTGCAGCCATTGCCGTTTGCTATCATAGCGGTTGCTTTCTTCCCCGCGTTGATACTCGCGCAACTCTTCTTTCTTTTTTTGCAGCTCAAAACCCATGGCCCAGGGCGAGCTGATCCGGTAAAAGGGCCGCTCAACCGCCAGCAGATAGCTTTCACCATCGGAGTTATCCGCATATTGCAGCGCGCTGCTCCAGTGACTGCCAAACATATTGGGCGAAGCAAAACTAAGCAGATAACCAGTACGTTCGCTGTCTTTGGCGTAATCCAGTTGCAGCTGATTGCCGGTACCCAGCAGGTTATCCTCGGCGATACCAATGGAGTACTCGGAAGCACCACCTTCGTGTTTGAAGTCAATTTTTGGCAGCAGTGACCAGTTATCCCAGCTTTGCACCAACACATCCACCTGATGGGTTTCGCTGCAGTAATGAGTGATACTGATTTTAGCTTCACGCAGATAACGCCGGCTACGCAGCAAGCGCTCGGTTTCTTCCAGCTCGGCCAGGCTCAGCCGGTCACCTTCGGCAAATAACAAGTCCTGTTGCAGCGTTTCTTCCCGGGTAATCATATGGGTTTTATTGGCAAAACGATGCAACCAGAAGGTACCAGGCTCGTCCAAATCGAATACATTGTCTGCTTCGAACGAAATGGAGCGGATACGAATGTCGCCCTGCTCAGGCAGGGCATCTGTATTTTCCAGCAACTGGCAGTCGCTGGCCTGCACCGCAGTACTAAGCAGGCAAACACCGCCAAGCAGCATCAAGCCACGCATGCTAGCCCCCTTGCAGACTTAGGGGCTGATATCGGCATCGTCGCCAGCTTTATCTGCTTTGGCCGAAACAATAGTGATAGGAAAAGGCGCAGTTTCGCTGCCGGCATACAAGGAACGGTGTGGAAATGGAATTTCAATACCGGCGGCATCAAATGCATTTTTTACCTCTTCCTGCAGGCTGTTGCGTAAGTCGCGAAAGTTTTCACGCTTGGTCCAGACGGAAAACTGAATGTTCAAACTGGAATCACCAAAGCCATTGAACACAAAGAGAGGCGATGGTTCGTCCAGACAGAGTGGATTGGCATCTGCCACGGCTATCAGCAACTCCCGCACCTGTTTGATACTTTCTTTATAGGCGACACCTATCTGTAAATCAAAGCGTCTGATAGGAAAGCGGGTCATATTGGTCATCTGGGACTTGATCAGGCTTTCATTGGGGATGCGGA
>NZ_JAFIFQ010000120.1 GCF_020831925.1 Alkalimonas sp. | reverse complement strand
ACGATGGTAGTGTGGCATTCGCCATGCGAGAGTAGTACACCGCCAGGCACCTTATAAAGCCAAGAGCCCACTCAATCGAGTGGGCTTTTTGCTTTATCCGCTGCGCGGCTTGACTACTCAGCCTGGAGCTACTAGAAACGAGAGTAGATTTTAAGGATTGCGTTTCAGGTTGCCGTGTCGATCAAAGCTCCAATGCTCAGCACCAAGTAACTTCAGGTAGGCGTCAGCCTGTATAAGTGGAACTGCACTGATAAAGTGTTGCTGATGGTCGAGGAAGATCAGCCATTCTTGGCTGTCGTCGGCCAGCTCTGCTGCAGATAAGTAACGGTGCATCCCAAGAAAGAGTGGTGGATAATGCTTCCAGCCCTTTTGAGTACGAAAAATATAATCACTTTGGTAATCCAGGTGTAGGTAATTGGCTTGCTCAATGGATGAAAGCTGGCTTTTATGTACCACACTGGCAATGGCGATGCTGTTACTGCTTTCAATCAGTTGCTGATAGCGTTGTTGCAGCAGATCCTGCTCTTGCAGCCTTAGCGCAAGTGTATCGGCAAAGCTCTGCTCGAGGGGGGAGCTGAGCTCCAACGCAAAATACGCCTCGCGGTAATCTCTAAACACCTGCTCCCAGGCATCCTCATCATCACAGGCCAACTCTCTGCTTTGCCAAATGATTACATTACGGGAAGGTTGCAGGGCTATGGTCTGCACAAAGTCCCGGTAAGATTCGATGGGTAAGGCCAGTGTTTGCTCGATCATGCTGAGCGCGGGAAAGCTTGCCAAATCCTGGTGTAAATTGTCCCAGTATTGTGCCGATGCACTGTGCTGACAGCTGAGGTAACCATCCGTCAGTCGTTGACTAAGTTGCTCTGTGTTAAGTGCAACTTGCAGCAAGCTGAGCTGTTGCTGGGTAAAGTCTTCTGCAGTCAGGCTTGTTAGTAGGGCAAAAATGGCAATTGAGAGCATAGTCTGATCATGTGTCAAAACAGCAGATTAACACTAGTTTTGCGATTTTGCTATGCTGAGCCGGGTGTTGCCAGTGCTGCTGCCACCATACGACGTAATTGAGCGATGAGCTGTTTTTTACCGGGAAAGCCGTAGGCTTTGGCTAAATCGTCGAACCCTTTCTTTTGCCAGAAAAGTGCTATGCAAAGCTCAGCGTCTGCAGCGGCTACATCCTGAACATGCTGATTAAACCAAAGCAACAACTGGCTATACACCAGTTCGAAAGGGCGTTGCTGATCAGCAAACAGGATCAGTGCCTGGTAATCCAGTTGACTGAGTGCTTGCTGTGGCGGCGTGACTAGTTGGCGAAGTAGTGCTGGCGAAAGCTCCGGGTAGAGCGCTGGGATTTGATGATAAAGCTGACGACAGAAGTTGCTCTCCAGTTGCTGGAGCCTGCTTTGCTGTTTATCGCTTGGCTTTAGCATCAGCAATGAATGTTCGCCGCTGGCCTGATCGGCCTTGATGCCCAGCCGCACAGGCACAAAGCCAGCTTTTAGCCAGAAGTTCAGCACCTTTGTTGCTACGGCAAAACTGGTACCGAGCAGACGCTCTGCTTGCTGGTAGTGCTCGCAAATGTGAGTAAGCAGCATAGTGCCAAGGCCCTGGCCTTGCAGTTTTGGGTGCACTACGATGCGCTGAATACGCGCCATTGGCTGTTGGCTCAGTTCGGGTTGTTGCAGGTGAAAAGCCAGACTTTGTGCCAGCAGGTGCCCCTGTACCCGTCGTTTGCCTAGTAGTATTTCTTTACTGAGTAATTCTGGTAATTCGCCTTCCAAACTGATCAGCGCGCAGGCCAGCAGCGCATTGTCTTGCAGCAGTGCGAAAATTTCCAGCTGGGGGTTGTCCAGCAAAGCAGCCAGATCGTCGACCCTGGTTTGGTAATGCGCCAAAGACAGTAAATGAAACAAGGACTGCAATAGCTGCGGCTGCTTTACCAGTTGGGCCGAGCTTAGTTGCTGCAGCTGCAGCTGTTCGGTATTACCGGCCCATAGCGGGTCTGGCTCTGTCAGGTTCAGCAGTAAGGTATGAAACAACAGCTGCTCGAGCGGATCATCGGCGGCATAACGAATGGGCTGTTGCAGCTGTAGCTGCTTGAAGCCAGCAAAATGCTGCTGCAAATAGGCCTGAAAACGCAACTGGAAACCACGGCCGGTGCCTTCATAGCCATGCTCAGTAGTGGCAAACACGACTCTGGGATAGGCCTGCACCAGCTGCTGCAATAAGGGGGTAGGAATAGCCGCTGCTTCATCGACCAGCACCAGATCGGCTTTGGGTTGCTGCTTGAGCAGCACATCAATGGGCAGGTAACGCAGCAGTGATTGTTGTTCAGTGTCGGTATGGGCGGCAAAGTGCTGTTGGCAGATAGCAGCTGCCGCCTCATTGGGTGCGGTAAGCAGGATCGGTTTGCCTTGCTGAGCCAACTCAGCTGCTGCAAGGCCCAGTGCTGCTGATTTACCCCGTCCCCGATGCGCGGTCAGCACCAAGGGGCGTTTACGATGACCCAGTGCTACTTTACGGATGGTGGCAACCGCAGCTTGCTGCTCAGTGCTGGCATAAGGTGCCGGGGCTGGTTCTGAATTTTTTGCTGCCGAAAAGCCTGGTGCCTGAATAATCTCATCCGGTGTAAGCCAGGCGAGCGAACATTGCTGCAAACGATGGTAGAAAAACGGCAGGAAATCGCCCTGATGGCTGGCGGCATCCAGCGGATAAGGCAGCAGATGGCGATGATCGATATTGGGTTGCTTTATCCATTGCTCAGGCTCTGGCGTTAGCAACAACCAAAGGCCGCCGGCTTTAATACTGCCACTGACCGCGGCGACCAGATCGGCC
>NZ_JAFIFQ010000114.1 GCF_020831925.1 Alkalimonas sp. | reverse complement strand
AGAAGATCCCCGGCTGTCGCGCCTCGCTGTTTGCCGAACTGGATGCGCCCGCGCTGAAGCCTCTGCCGAACTATCCCTATCAATACACCGTCGTTCAGCGAGTGCTGGTGGGCAAGGATTACCACGTGGATATTGAAAAGCATTATTACTCCGTGCCCTACACCTTGCAGGGCAAGCGGTTGGAAGCACAACTAACCGAACATACCGTGGTGTTTTATCACCATGGCAAGGTGGTAGCAGAGCATAAGCGCAGCCGGCGTAAAGGCCAGCACAGCAGCCTGCTGGAGCATATGCCCGAGCATCATAAAGCCATGCTGGAGTGGTCACCAGAGCGGCTAATGAGCTGGTCATCCTCAATAGGCCCTTATACGGCGCATTGGGTGCATGAGTTTATCCGCCAGGCCGATCATCCGGCGCAAGCGGTACGGCCTTGCCTGGCACTGCTGGGACAAAGCAAAAGCTATGGCAAAGCGCGGCTGGAAGCCGCCTGCTTACGAGGACATCTAACCGGAGCCAACCGGCTGCACAACATCCGTGCCATGCTGAAAAATGGCCTTGAACAACAGCCGATCAGCAACGCAAAACATGATCCACTACAGACGATCCGCCATGAAAATGTGCATGGTGAAGGCTACTTCCATTAAGGGGAATACCATGCAATTACGTGTCGATGAACAATTAAGTCAACTGCATTTAAGTGGCATGAAACAAGCGCTGGCTCAACAGCAAGAGCAGAGCATGCTGTATCAGGACATGAGCTTCGAAGAGCGACTGCAACTGCTGCTAAGCCATGAACTGGTGCAAAGAGAGCAGCGTAAAATCAACCGGTTAGAGAAACAAGCCCGCTTCAGGCTAAGCGGTCAGGTAGAGCAAATTGACTACCGGGTGAGTCGGGGCTTTAACAAAGCGCAGGTTCGCCAGTTGCTTGAAGGACACTGGTTAAGCCACCAACAGAACTTGTTATTGACTGGCTCGGCAGGCTGCGGCAAAAGCTATCTGGCCTGTGCCCTTGGCCGTTACTTTATCCGCCAAGGGATGGCGGTGAGGTACTACCGGCTGAAAACACTGCTGGAAGCCATGCGACTGGCCCAGGCCGACGGCAGCTATCCGAAGCTACTGGAACAGCTCAATAACGTTGCGATCCTGATCCTGGACGATTGGGGCATGGAGATGCTGGACGCCACAGAGCGCAGTAACTTGCTGGAGATCGTTGATACGCGCCACGGCAGAGTCTCAACCATAGTGGCCAGCCAACTGCCGGTCGATAAATGGTACGGCATGATCGGTGAAGCCACCTTCGCCGAAGCGATCTTAGATCGACTGATCCACAGAGCCGTACGAGTCACGTTAACGGGGGAATCCATGCGAAAACAAGGTGCAAACTTGACGCATGCCGATCAGAAAGAGTAAAAGAGAGATGTTGTAAGTGCGGGAAGAAAAATAGTGATCGGCATGATGTTATTAGCCAGACATCAGGCACCAACAACGGCAGGAAAGAGCCAAGCCCTTGCTAAAGCAGTTGTGGGACTGGCTGGAGAAATCCAAAGCCACGGTGCCTAAAGAAAGTCTGCTGGGCAGAGCCATCACCTACAGCCAAAACCAGTGGCCGAAGCTTGAGCGTTATCTGGAAGATGGCCGGCTGAACATCGACAACAACCGGGCAGAGCGAGCCATCAAGCCGTTCGTCATCGGTCGCAAGGCCTGGCTGTTTGCCAACACCACATCCGGTGCCAGAGCCAGCGCCGCGCTGTACAGCCTGGTTGAAACCGCCAAAATCAACGGGCTGGAGCCCTATGATTATCTGTGTCGGCTATTTACCGAGCTGCCCAACGTCACCGACCATGAGCAACTGCAAAAACTCCTGCCGTACTGAATGAGCACCAATCACACCGCTGGTGTGGTTGGTGTTACGCTTACTTTCTAACGGTACGCTGAATGCGGTAACCGACAAGCTGTTACCTGAGCTTCAGGCCTGGCGTGAACGCGAACTCGATGCGATTTATCCCATCGTCTGGCTGGATGCCATCCACTACAAAATCAAAGAAAATGGCCGGTACATCAGCAAAGCTGTGTACACTATACTGGCGGTAAACGTCGAAGGCAAAAAGGAATTACTGGGCTTGTATCTGTCTGATCATGAAGGCGCGCATCACTGGCTAAGCGTGCTGACAGACCTTTACAATCGTGGCGTGAAAGACATCCTGATAGCTTGCGTGGATGGCCTTAAAGGCTTCCCTGAAGCGATTGAGAGCATTTATCCCAAGACCGAGATACAGCACTGCATCATCCACCAAATCCGTAACTCGTTAAAATACGTGGCCAGCAAGAACCAGAAGGCCTTTATGGCCGATTTAAAGTGCGTGTACAAAGCCACCACGTTAAACGCCGCAGAATCAGCGCTGGATGAGCTGGAGGCTAAATGGGGCGAGAAGTACCCGGTGGTCATTAAATCCTGGCGCAATAAATGGCAAACGCTGTCAGCCTATTTTAAATACCCGGACTACGTTAGAACCGCCATCTATACCACCAATGCCGTAGAAGCGGTGCACCGTCAGTTCCGTAAACTGACCAAAACCAAGGGCGGATTCGCCAATGAAAACAGTTTGCTTAAGCTGCTTTATGCCGGTATCTTACAGGCATCTGAGCGTTGGACACACCCGGTGCAAAACTGGAATCTGACGCTGTCGCAGCTGTCGATACACTTCGAGGGGCGCTTAGACGCTCATATCGATCTGTGACCAGGCTGACACAGAATATTGAACACCCTCCTGTAACCTCTTACTGAGCAGCGATTACCGCTGCTCTTTACCGCTTGGGATGAGGGGTTTCATTCCTTTTGAAGAGCGCCTTGGTGTAGCCATCCGGGTTTTGTTGCTGCCAGCGCCAACTGTCCTGCACCATATCGTCC
>NZ_JAFIFQ010000006.1 GCF_020831925.1 Alkalimonas sp. | reverse complement strand
GTTTAAAGTGACATTAACTCGCTATGCTCCTTACTGCAATTTAACAGTGCGTTATGTGATGTTTGCGGCAGCTAGAAAAGTTCGCTGTGAGAGCCAATGCGTGCAAGTTGTAGTGTATCGTTGTTGGTTCTATAGATCAGAACAAGGTCTGGTTTAATGTGGCAATCGCGAAAGCCGTGCCAGTTTCCCGTTAGGGGATGATCAACATTTCTGGGTGGTAGCGTTTCACCGCGTTGTAACTGGGAAATAATATTCCCGACTTCGAGAATGTCGGGAATGGGCATTTTAGTGATTTTTTTAAAATCTTTTTTGAATTGTGTCGAATATTCAAGCGTGAGCATTTGGAATCTTGCCCTCGGTCAGCTCGTTGAACATATCATCGACAGATGCGCTTTGTTTGCCTTTGCCGTCAACCAATTCTTTAATTGCAGCGGCAGTTGTTCCATTTGGCTGACGGGCCTTAAGCTCAAAAGGTATACCGCCATGATTGATAACTGCACGGGCAAAAAGCTTCAATGCTTGGGATGGACTTAGCCCGACATCATCGCAAATGTTGGTGAAAGCTACTTTTGTGTCATGATCGATGCGTGTGCTAAGCATTTCGCTTTTCATGGTAATTACTCCAGCGTGTGTTGCAATGTTAGACATTGTAGCACATAGTTGGAATATCACATAACAAACCGCGTCATTCGGTGCCTGCGGCCCCTGCGACGCTCACCAGTTCGCACGCATGCGCGGGGCGTTAGCCGCTATTACGGTTTTGGCTTTCTTGTCACTTGGGAGAAATTTTAGTGGATATTTCTGTATTCCTTGGAGTATTAACTGTCGCTTCAGGTTTTGTGTTGGTTATGCTTGGTTATCTGATTTCAGTAAAACAACGATTAAATCTGATTAATGGCGTCGATTTTTCAAGTCTTACGGATGCTGTATCGTTTGCGAAGTACCTTGGAAAAAGTTTTACCATAACAGGTATTCTAATGCTTTTCTTGGGACTTGCGGTTTATTTTAAGTGGGTCGGTCTCGTAGGGTATTCGCTTATCATAATGGCAATCTGTATTATTCCTTTACCAGCTTTTATGATAGCGAAAAATAAATACACAAAACGTGCTTTGTAAATCAGGCTCGGCTAACAATGCGCAGCACTCGCTCCCTTCGGTCGCTGGGTCGCCAACCGCTGAGCGGCCGTCGCCCATGTGCTTTGCGTTAGTTTAAGGAGTTTTATGAAATACTTTTTTGCTCTTATGGCCCTCATATATAGCCTTACTTCCATTGCAGAGAGTTTGGTTCCCAAGCTTAACGGTTCATGCGATGAAATCATAAATACGTTTGACTTTATTGAACGTGAAAAAGATCAGTCTGCTGGAATTGTCTACTTTGAAGGTTTCGAAGGGTTAGCTGCTGTTTTTTGTGACGATAAAAACTTTCGAAGAGCAATGATTATTTTTGAGGTGGAGTCTGTTGATACTGCCATATCCTTGTACAAAGCTCTCGAGAGGAATCTCAAATTAGTTCATGAAGAGATTGATACCGTGAAGACGCATGAGTTTGCTGAATCACTATATTTGTTCGAAGTAATGTCTGGTGAACCAGGTTTTTTGGGGGGAATGGTATATGCTATTTGGCCCTCAGATAAAAATGGATTAAATCTTAAGATTCATAAAGCTGGCAGAGCATGGACAGTTGCTGTCTTTTTTGGTACGTAAAACTAACAAGGCTCATCACTCGCGGCCTACAGCCGCTGGGACGTCAAACGCTAACACTTTTACCGCCCGTGTGCTTGGCGTTATACGTAGAGGATATTCAGTAGATGGAAATCAATTCAATTGATGATGTTAATGCTCTAAATGAGTATCAAAAAGTAAAACAAATTGAACGTATTGAGAAAAAAATACATCGACTCAGTTTTGTTCCTGCATCTACTTGTGCGGGACTAATAATGTGGTTTTTTTTGTCTACGTGGTTGAACGCTTCATGGACGCCAATGAATTTATTATTAATTGCGATCGCAATTGGTAGTGTTGGTCATTCAAATGTACAACGGACTGATTTATTAAAACAACTTTTTAAATTAAAGTATGGTGAATAATCAACGTATAACAAGCGCCATCACAAACGCGCCCGTTGGGCGCTGGGCTCGCAACAAGTTGCTCGCGTTTGTGGCGGGCGTTAGAGTTTATGAAGATGTTCGAGCGAATTCAAAAGCAAACTCATATAGTTGATGATAGAAAGCTTACAGCTAGCTATGATCGTTTCAGCACAGTTTTTACCTTGTCGCTCGACGGCAAAGTCCTGGTTTCAAAGTCTTTTGTCTTCAGTTCGAAATATGAAAGCGAAATTGAAATTGGATCAAAAATATACAAAGTTCATGTTTTCGCGCTTATTCTTTGGCGCTCAAAACTAACTGTAAACAACGAAGTAATTATCGAAGAGTTAATCCCATCAAGAAAAAGAAAGAGCATCGGAGGATTAATCTATTCATTAGCGGTCGGTGCTGCCAGGGTGGTAGGATAAACTCTAACAAGGCGCTATTGTCGCCGTATGCGCGACTGGGACGGCTTACGCTGCGCGGCCTGTCGCCCGTGTGCGGGGCGTTAGGCATACATGATAAGGAGCACCTTCACAGTGCCCAAGAACATCACAGTTATTCTCGGCCATCCCGATGGGTCGAGCTTTTGCAATGCCATTGCGGAGAAGTACGCTACATCGGCACGGAAAGCGGGTCATACTGTCAGGCTGTTTAAGCTCGGAGAAGTCGAGTATGACCCAGTGCTGCGTCATGGGTACAACAAACGGCAAGAGTTAGAGCCTGCACTTGTCGATATTCGTGAATCAATTAGTTGGGCGCAGCACCTGGTTTTCGTCTACCCGATTTGGTGGGGATCAATGCCAGCGATTCTTAAAGGAATGTTTGATCGCATTTTTTTGCCAGGATATGCATTCAAGTACCGCAAGGATTCGCCATGGTGGGATCGACTGCTGGTAGGTCGCAGCGCTCATGCCATAGTTACCATGGATACCCCGCCATGGTATTACCGGCTCATCTACACCATGCCAGGGCATCATCAGATTAAAAAGACTATTCTCGAGTTCTGCGGCATCAAGCCAGTTAAGATCACTTCATTTGGCCCAGTTCGTGGCAGCTCAGAAGCGCAGCGGTCAAAATGGTTACTGAAGGTTGAGCGACATGCCGCCTTGGCCTAACAATGCGCTGCTACGGAAAATTTACTCGCTTGCGCTCCTAAATTTCCCCATAGCGCGGCGTTACACATCACAGGAGGAAACGTGATAGTCATCTATGGTATCAAGGACCACCTTAATCCGATTAAGGCCCAGCTTTCTGAGGTCATTCACGGATGTATGCAGTCAGTCTTGGGCATGCCCGAAGACAAGCGGGCTCATCGTTTTGTCCCAATGGAAGCCGAAGACTTTTATTATCCAGGTGGCAGAACGCATGCCTACACGGCTATTGAGATAAACATGATGCAGGGTCGTACTCCAGACACCCAAAAGACGCTGATAAAGGAGTTATTCAGCAAGATCGAGTCAGAGCTTGGCATTTCACCTGTGGACGTCGAGGTGACAATAAAGGAACAGCCACCTCACTGCTGGGGATTTCGGGGTATGACTGGAGATGAGGCACGTGATCTCAAGTATTCAGTCAATGTGTAACAAGTGCGCTCAAGGGAAGCTCCTGACGTCGCACCCTGCCGCTGGCGTTAAATTGCTTTGCGAGCCCTCGTTGACTACAATGTATTACATTGTTTTTTGAGAGGGGTGTCATCATGAGTGTTACCACAGTTCGCTTACAGGCAGAGGTTGAGCAACAGTTGGAAGCTATTGCGAGCAGGCTTGATCGGAGCAAAGGATGGGTGATCAATCAAGCCTTATCGGAATATATTGATAAACAGCATTTGCAGCAAGAGCGCTGGAAACAAACCTTGGATGCGATGGAATCAGCTGCTCAAGGAAAAGTGGTTGACGCTAGTGAAGTGCACAACTGGTTAAACAGTTGGGGTACAGAAAAAGAGCAGGATGCCCCGAGGTCTGGTAAGTGAAGCTAGTGTATACCAATGATGCAATCGAAGATTTAAAGCGTTTGCGGGAGTTTATTGCAGTTCATAATCCAACCGCAGCCAGTAGAATAGCAGCAGAATTGATCGCAAAAATGGAGTTGTTGCCAGAATTTCCAAGGATGGGCACGCCGGTTCAGATGGCTCCTGTTCCAGATGTCATCCGTGATATGGTTTTTGGAAATTACGTTGTTCGCTACTCTATTCACACCAGTGCAGTCATTGTTCTTCGAGTATGGCATGAGCTTGAAAGTGAGCGATAGCAATTTAACAAGTTACTGCACTGGAAAATTACAAACAAATCGTCTTTAAAGAATGTTGGAGTTAGCTGCTAACAAAGGTTTTAAATCATGCGCGGTTTAGTTTTAATACAAGCTGCAGTGGGCTTATTGGGTCTTGCCGGTAAGGTTGGCCGCGCAAGTCCAATGTGGGCTGCTAACAAGCAAAATCAGCCGACGCCAAACAGCAGCGCTGATGCTTTGAGCGCCAGGCATTCAGGGAGGAAAAATGCACAGTTGTAGCAATAAGTATCTTCTGGCTGCGGCAGTATGTTGTTTTGCTGCCGCACTTGCTCATCTTGGCTGTATCGTTTTCGGAGGAGATTGGTATCGCTTCTTTGGTGCAGGTGAGCAGATGGCTCTGATGGCAGAGCAAGGGCTATGGTATCCGACGATTGTTACCTCTTTCATCGTCTTGGTACTACTGGTTTGGGCTCTATATGGCCTGTCGGGCGCAGGTGCAATTAAGCGGTTACCGCTTACAAGATTAGCGCTAATCCTCATTACTGGTATATTTCTACTGCGTGGCGTTTCCTTCGTTGGGTTAATGCCAATGTTCCCTGAAAACAGCCTGACGTTTTGGTTAATTAGTTCAGGCATATGTTTGTTTATTGGCGGTCTGTTTGCTGTAGGTTCTTGGCAGCAGTGGGCAGTTTTAGGTGTAAAAAATGCCTAACAATACGCATCACTCACTCCCGTTGGTCGATGGGCCGCCACCAACCCACTGCGCGGCTCGTCGCCCGTGTGCTTTGCGTTATGGCAGGTAAATAGATGATAGCTGGCTTATTTAAGAAACTTGGTTCAGATGTATTGAGCGTGCGCTCCAGTAGATAAAGATCTATGAAAACGAAATCATCAAAAAATCGGCGGCAACTCATCGGCCTTACTTTGGGGATTGGTACGGCAATAGCGCTGTCTCTGGTAATTTTTCAGTCCCACCCCTTTATCGGCCTGTCGCTAGGCGTAATTGCCGTAGGAGTTTACGTTGCCATAATTCGTGGCTTATGGAAATCCCACTCGAATTAATGACTCTGTTTGGACTCCAGTAGCTGCAGTGCAATGCGAATATCGGCAGTGTAATAGAGTGAGGCGAAGCCAAGGCGATTGCGGCCAAGGTTATGGAACACCATACCAAAGGCAATATCGCCGGCACTAAAGTCTTGGTGGTGCTCGGCAAAATAGGCTGCGGGCTTGCTGAGCTCTTCATCTAGCAGCAGTGATCTTACCCGGCCAGGACCGCCATGATAAGCCTGGATCAGTAACAGCCGATAAATGTGCTCCTGCTTCTCATCTGGCAGATGGGAAAAGCGCGTCAGAAATGCCGGTCGTAGCATGCGGTGATTTCGTTCAAACAACCAAAGTGCGCAATCTACCTGAGCTATACGGTGCAGTTGTCTATTCTGTGGTATTCCACAATCTTTCAAAGCCTGTGGTGTCAGCTGCAGGATGCCTCTGGCATTGGCTTTCGAGTGAGCTTCGCGCACACCACCACTTTCAATAATCAACATGCCCGCTAAATCCGCTAGCAGGTCGTCTGGCAGGCTGATGCGCTTCTGCTGAGCCCTGCGGGCATAGACCAGGCGCACGGCGTCATGCAAGGATGCTTGATTTTTAGGACTGCCAACCGAGATGCCATCCCAGTTACCCGACAGACGACCGTCCGGGTGCTCCCCTAAATAGCGCGCTATAGCCAGCGGCAGATCAACGGATGGTTGATGGCAACGAATGGCAAAAGGGTAGCCAAGGGTTTGGCTGTTGCCTTCCACCCAGGCATGAACCCGCCCTTGTTGTGCCATGCCCTGACGGGTTTGATTCAGTAATAACTGGGTTTGCATCGAGTCTGCTGCGTCTTCAATAAACTCCAGGAAGTTACCGCGCATATCAAACAGTAGATGGCGATTGCGCTCAGTGCAGTGACCCGACTGGGTCAGGATCCAGCGCCTGACGTTCATCACATTCTCATAGACACCCTGACTTTCGGCATACTGCTTGCTGCGTACTACGTCGGTCCAGTTTTGATAGGGGAGAACAGACTCGTGCGGCTGAGCTTGTAGGGGCAACAAATATCCAAATAGAGCAGTAACTGCAAGGGGCCAGTATTTGCTGTATAGCGTGGAACCCATATCTGCTCCGGGTTTCTATGGCTGATGAAGCGGTTGTCAACTGACGTTGAAGACAAAGGCTGAACAAGGCCTTAACATACAAACACACTAAATCCTTTTGCATGTCTTTACCAGAGGGGCTGTTAAATAATGTTTCGCCCGCTTTTCGTTGCAAGGGTGAAGCCTGGCAGCAATGAGTATTTCATCACTTACACTCCAAAAAAAGTCCCGTGTGGCTTCGCTGGCTGAGCTGGCAACAAGTTGAATGCCATTTTGATGTATGTAATTATACTGTTATGCAATGTGCGTGATCATGATGATTTTTGCATGTCCCGTAACGAGTTGCCTGTTTTAAATAGTAAAGCTCTACCAATTTAATACCAAAACAGCCAAGCATTATTTTTGCAGTAACTGTGGCATCTACACGCATCATCAACGCAGGTCCAACCCCACGCAGTACGGGTTTAATGTTGCGTGCCTCGAGGGGATCAACCCACTCAAAATACCAGATGTACCAACCTATGCTGGGGTAAACCATCCAGCAGATCGCAATCGGTCATAAAACTACTTCCGGCTTACCAACCAGAGCGCAAGCAGCATTAGACCGGCTCCGACCGACAGGCGCAGCAAATCGGTATCCCGGTTCCAGAGCACTAGATTGACCAAGAGGCCTGCCGGGATCAGGGCGTTGTTCATGGTGGCTAGTTGTCCACTGTTGACCTTGGTCGCACCCAGATTCCACAGGTAATAGCCCAGGCCAGATGCCACCACCCCCAGCCAGAGTAAGATACCCCATTGCAGCTCTGTGGTAGGGTACTGAGGAGTACCGAGCAGCAGCCAGGCCGGCAGGGCAATCAACAGGGCACCGACATAAAACCAGCCAAAAATGGTATGCTGGGCCGGTTGCTCGGCGGCTGGCCAATGTGCCAGCCGGTACTTGTACAGCACCTGGCCGCTGGCAAAACAGAGGTTGGCTCCTTGCACTACCAAAAAACCCAGCCAGAAGTCTTCATTCAGGCTGTTCCAACGCATCACGGCGGCACCGGCAATGGCCAGCAGGGCACTGAGCAAGTAGCGGTGGTGAAAGCGCCCCTCCAGCAGATCATGCAACAGGGTGATGTACACCGGGGTGAAAATGGTGAAAATCAGCACTTCGGGAACGCTTAACAACAAAAACGATTGATAATAAAACAGATACATCAGCCCAAGCTGAATGGCACCTATGCCCATCAGTTGAGCGGCTAAGCGCGGGGCGACTTTATGGCGCAACAAAAACGGTAAAAACACCACTGCTGCCAGCACCACCCGGCTTAGCACGGCAAAATAAGCATCCACCTGGCCTGTCAGGTAAACGCCAATCAGCGAAAAAGAAAAAGCCCAGAGTAGGGTAATGGCCCATAGATACAGCATGCTGGTGTTCCAGTGTTCGGGTTGTTTACCGGCGCTAGCATGCCGTAAAGCCTGCAGCAGGTCCAGTTACAAAACGCTTTAGCTGCCTTTAAAGGGGATCTGGCGAATCAAGGCTTGCTCTGGTGCGCACAGCTTCGTATGGTACCAACAGTTAAAACCTTTTGGGGAGTGAATATGGCCCAGCAACAATTTATCGTCGATGCCTTTGCTGCCGAGCTTTTTAGCGGCAATCCGGCTGCGGTGTGTCCACTGGGGCACTGGCTGGACGACTCTTTACTGCAGCAAATCGCAGCGGAAAATAACTTATCGGAAACCGCCTTCTTTGTGCCCGAAGGCGATGGCTATCAGCTACGCTGGTTTACCCCGGTCTCGGAAGTGGACTTATGTGGCCATGCCACTTTAGCCAGTGCCCATGTGTTGTTTGAACACCTTGGTTTTGCCGGTCAACAGTTGGTGTTTCATACCCGTAGCGGTGCGCTTAGCGTGCAAAAACAAGGCGACTGGCTGCAAATGGACTTTCCGGCCAGCATGCCGCAGCCATGTGATGAACCGGCTCTGATTCGTCAGGCGCTTGGCACGAAACCCGATCAGGTGTTGGTAGCAGACGATTATCTGGTGGTGTATCCAGATGCGGCTGCCATTTTGGCGCTGACACCGGATTTCGATCTGCTGACCCGTCTGGAAAAGCGCGGTGTTATCGTGACGGCACCAGGCACCGATGGCGTGGATTTTGTCAGCCGCTTTTTTGTGCCAAAACTTGGTGTCAACGAAGATCCGGTGACCGGCTCAGCCCATTGTCAATTGGCACCTTATTGGGCTGAGCGATTGCAAAAACAGCAATTGTTAGCAAAGCAGCTCTCAAAGCGGGGTGGTGAAGTGCATTGTGCGCTGCAAGGGTCGCGGGTGCTGTTATCCGGTCAGGCACGGACGTATTTGCAGGGGCAATTGTTGCTGAGATAAAAAAACGGCGCTTTCGGGCGCCGTTTTGTTTACAGGTGGGACATGCTGTTACTGCCGTGGCAGCTCGTCATAACCCATGTTGTACAGAATAAAAGAAAACACATCGGCTGCCTGATCAATGATCATCGATACCGGCATACCTGCACCATGGCCAGCTTTTACATCGATACGAATCAATTGCGGATGTTTGCCGCCATCTTTTGCTTGCAGTTCCGCCACGTATTTGAACGAGTGCGCGGGTACCACCCGATCATCGTGGTCGGCCGTGGTGACCATGGTGGCTGGATGGTTCACACCTTCACGTACGTTGTGTACCGGCGAGTAACCAAGCAGATATTCGAACATTTCCTTACTCTGATCAGCGGTGCCGTAATCGTAAGCCCAGCCTGCACCAGCGGTGAAAGTGTGGTAACGCAGCATATCCAGTACCCCAACGGCCGGGATAGCCACCTGGAATAGCTCCGGGCGCTGGGTAGATGCTGCAGCAACCAGCAAGCCACCATTGGAGCCACCACGGATCGCCAGCTTTTCTGCTTTGGTGTAGTTGCTGTCAATCAGGTACTCAGCGGCAGCTATGAAGTCGTCGAACACATTTTGACGATTCATCTGGCGGCCGGCATCGTGCCAGTCTTTACCGTACTCACCACCACCACGGATGTTGGCTACAGCATAAATACCGCCCATATCCATCCATACGGCATTGGAGACGCTGAACGACGGTGTCAGGCTAACATTAAAGCCACCATAACCGTACAGGATAGTCGGGTTGCTGCCATCTCGCTTGATATCATTGCGGTAGCTGATGATCATTGGGATGCGGGTGCCATCTTTTGAGGTGTAGAACACTTGCTCCGAGGTGTAATTGGCCGGATCAAAACCAGTGTCTGGTCGGTTGTACAGCTCGGTTTCGCCGCTGTGCGGATCCAGTTGATAAATACTGCCCGGGCTGATGTAGTTGGTAAAACTAAAATACAGCGTGTCGGCATCGGTTTTGCCGCCAAAACCACCGGCACTACCTACGCCCGGCAAATCAATCTGACGAATCAGCTTACCTGCATAGTCAAATTGTTTGACCTTGGCCACGGCATCAACAATGTAATTGGCAAAGATGAAGCCGGCACCGGTGCTGGCGCGCAGTACATGTTCCGTCTGTGGGATTAGCTCCTGCCAGTGTTCTGGTTGTGGCTTGGCTGCGTTGGCCACTACCACCCGACGATTTGGCGCATCGCGGTTGGTAACGAAGAACAACTGATCATCTTTGGATGTCAGGAAGTTTACATCGTTTGCTGTGGTATCCACTATGGTGGTAAAACCAGCCTCTGGATTGCTCAGATCTTTGATAAACAGCTTGTTGCCTGACGTCGAAACTGCGGCAGATACCAACAGGTAGCGATCATCCTCAGTCACGGTAGCACCGACATAGCGGTGCTGTTCACCATCAGCCGCACCGAAGATCACCCGGTCTTCTGATTGCGGTGTGCCAAGCTTGTGGTAATACAGCTTGTGCTGATCCGTCATGGCCGATAGTTCGCTACCATCCGGTTTATCGTAACTGGAGTAATAAAAGCCTTCATTACCCAGCCAACTGATGCCACTGAACTTGATATCGACCAGCACATCACCGATTTGTTCGCCGGTTTGGGTATCGATGACGATAATCTTGCGCCAATCGCTGCCCCCTTCGGAGATGGCGTAAGCGGCCAGGCTACCATCTCGTGAGAAGCGAATGGTCGCCATCGAGGTGGTGCCGTCGGCACTGAAGGTATTAGGGTCGAGAAAAACTTCCGGTTCGCCATCCTGTTTTTGCCGGTACAACACGAACTGATTTTGCAGGCCATCATTACGGTAAAAATAGGTGTAGTCGCCTTCTTTAAAAGGCGCGCCTAAACGTTCAAAATTCCATGAGTCCTGTAAGCGTTGTCGGATAGCGCCGCGATAAGGGATCTGCTCCAGATACGAGAAAGTCAGTTCATTTTGAGCTTTGACCCAGGCCTCGGTTTCGCTGCTGCGATCATCTTCCAGCCAACGGTAAGGATCAGCAATTTGCTGGCCAAAGTAACTATCAACCACAGTGCCTCGAGCCGTGTCTGGATAGGTAAGGTTATGGCTGCGCGCTTGCTGATGGTGTTCAGTCGAGACAGATTGGCCACCACCGCAAGCAGTTAATAGTGCGGCAGTAAGCAGAGGGACGGCATACTTCATAAAATGGTGGACTCCAGTGGTGGTTGTTGTTTTTTAGCAAGGTTAACAAATTAACTGCATAAAGCCTATTAGCGAAAGCGGTAGCTGGCCGCATAAATCCGGCGGATGGTGGTTTTCCATTACGATAGCCGCAGTTGCCAAAGTTGGTTGCCTGTGTCAGGCTGGAAATGGCTTAAAAAACAGGATGGACGACACAATGTGGACAGCCAGACGAAGTCAGCCGGATGGCAATGAGTTCAGTCAATTTCATTCCGGTGCCAGTGACAGTGCGGCACAACGCGATAGAGCCCGTATTATTCATTGCGAGGCTTTTCGACGTTTGCAAGCAAAAACCCAGGTGCTTGGTGTTGGGGAGCATGATTTTTACCGTACCCGCTTAACGCATTCGCTGGAAGTGGCGCAAATCGGCTCCGGTATTTGTGAACAGCTGCGTGAACGTTATGCTGCCAACAAGGATTATCTCAACTGGCTGCCAAGTATGAGCCAGATTGAAGCGATATGCTTGGCGCACGACATTGGCCATCCACCTTTTGGCCATGGCGGCGAAGTGGCGCTGAATTATTACATGCACTCAATGGGCGGTTTTGAAGGCAATGGTCAAACATTGCGAATGATGGCCCATCTTGGTGAGTATTCACCTCACCATGGGCTGGATCTAACCCGGCGAACCATGCTGGGCGTGCTGAAATACCCGGTGTTACACCGGGAAGTGGCCAACTATCCGATAGAATTGGCGGAAACTACCAGCAATATTGACAGCTATAAACCACCCAAGTGCATCCATGATGAGGATGAAGCTGTGCTGGCATGGATCCTGGCTGGTTTACCAGATGAAGATATCCGGTTATTTCGTAGCACGGAGCCGCGGGGAGATAAACGCAAAGCTGCTTTTAAAGGCTTTGACACCGCCATTATGGAGCTGGCTGATGATATTTCCTATGGCGTGCATGACTTAGAAGATGTACTGGCGCTTCGCTTGGTGACTGAGCGTGCCTGGCAAGACGATGTGCTTAGCCGGCTCAGCGGTGATGATGTGATTTCCCGCGAGTTGGATTTTTACAACCGTAAGTTGTTCTCAGAGTCGAGCACCGAACGTAAACATGCCATCAGTAAGTTAATCCGTTATTTTTTGCCAGAAATAACCATTGAAGCCCAGCAACGGTTTGCCACACCTTTGCTGGATTTGCAGGTGCAACTATCGGCAGAGGCGAACGCCACCCTGCAAATCTTAAAAGATTTTGTTTACAAGCATGTGATCCGCCGGCCAGAAGTGCAGACTCTAGAGTACAAAGGGCAGCAGTTAGTACTGAAACTCTTTGCGGTGCTCAGGGATAATCCGGAGCGTCTACTGCCGCCGGCGGTGCTGTTGCGCTACCAGCAGTCTGAATATAAAGAGCGGGTGATTTGTGATTACGTATCCGGTATGACCGACAGTTATGCGATTAAGTTGTACCACAAGGTGTTTAGCCCGGATATGGGCTCAGTATTTGATCGGTTGTAACGACAACATAGCTACTACTTAAAAAACTGTGCTTATTTAGCCGGCAACATTGAAAAAGTACAGATTTCTGTTTAGATTGAATCTACAGCAATAAGCAAGGGATGACGTACGATGAAAAGATGGTTGATAGCGATGGTGTTCGGAGCAATGGCCACAGCGAGTTGGCAGGTCGAAGCCTCGACAAAGGATTACCGGTTGCTTACAGTGGCGGGGTATCTTAATTTTTATTTGCTGAATTTAAATGCTTGTCAGGATTTTCACCCGGCTGTGCGGCAATCGGCTTATCAGGCTGAAGCGCAACTTTATCCCTGGTTGGAAAAGCTGCAAGCCCGAATCGAGGCATCGAATGATTTTGATTCAGCCATGTTGTCGGGGATCGTGCTGCGCCGCCGGGCTTTGTTAAATGAGCAAATTGAAGACAATGATTTCACGGTCGATCATTGTCAGGCTATAGTCCAAATTCTTAGCACTGAGGGCTTGGATGAAACGCTGTTGTCTGTATTGAATTAATGAACCGCGTTTTATAACAAAACCAGCTCCGGCTGGTTTTTTCGTTTCTTAAAACGACACCCTGTTTCAACTGTTTTCTGTTACAATCCGTCAACTTAACTCAATCATGGATCCTAACGTGGCGGCAGTGTTGCAATTGCACAATGTATCCTTGCAGCTGGGGCAGCGCACCGTGCTCGAGCAGGTAAGCTGCAGCGTTATGACAGGCAGAACGCTTGGTATTGTTGGTCCCAATGGTGCCGGTAAGAGCTCCTTACTGCGGTTATTGTATGGTGAGCTCCAGGCGAGTCAGGGTCAGGTGCTGTTTCATAACAAAGGGATCAACACCTATCGCCGAGCCGAGCTGGCACGTCAGATGGCGGTGGTGATGCAAAGTCCAGTCCCGGTGTTTAACTTAACCACTGAACAAATGGTGATGCTTGGGCTGGTGCCCCACAAACGTTGGTTTGATCCAACCACCAGTCAGGATCATCATCAGTTGCAGTTGGCGTTGGAAAAAACCGGTCTACTGGCGCTTCGAAGCAAAAAGCTGGTTGAGCTATCAGGTGGTGAGCTGCAACGAGCTTTTATTGCCCGGGCGCTGGTGCAAAACGCCAAGGTACTGCTACTGGACGAGCCCACCAATCATTTAGATGTGCATTATCAGCATCAGATCCTGCAACTGATCCGGCAACTCAATCTCACTATTGTCTGTTGCCTGCATGATTTAAATCTGGCGGCCAGTTATTGCGACGATATTCTGTTGCTGGATCAGGGCAGGGTACAAGCCTTTGGTCCTGCTGAGCAGGTACTAACACCAGAGCGCTTAACGCGGGTATTTCATCAGCCTTGTTTGCTGTTAGCGCACGACGAGTTAGCTCGACCGGTTATTCATTTCTACCCGAAGCACCAGGGAGAGGATCATGACTAAGCAAAGCCCCTGGCGCTGGTTGCTGGCGTTGATACTGCTGATCATAACCCTCTTAATGAGCATTCGTCTGGGCAGTGCCGCTATATCCTATGGCCAATTGTGGCAGCTGCTAACCGGGACTGCAGCTGACCCAACATTTGACGCCATTGTTTGGCAAATTCGCTTGCCACGTATTGCCATGGCATTTTTTGCCGGGGCCGGGCTGGCGATCTGCGGTGCTTTGCTGCAAAACATGAGTCGCAACCCGCTGGCTGATCCCTATTTATTTGGCCTTACCGCTGGCGCTGGCCTGGGTGCAAGTTTAGCCATGATTGTTTTCCCAGAGCAGCAATTACCGCTCGCGCTGTCGGCTTTTGCCGGTGCCAGCCTGGCGGTATTTTTAGTGGTATTGGTGTGTATTCGTCATGGCTGGCAGCAGCTGCAGGTGATGTTGCTGGCTGGGGTAGCGGTGTCCTTTATGCTCAGTGCCATCAGTAGTTTTATTTTGTACTTCGCCGAGCCTTTTGCAGCGAACCGGGTGATTTTTTGGCTGATGGGCAGCTTAAGCCGAAGCGATTGGCAAGGGGTGGCAATCGTCGCCCCAGCCGTGCTGGCTTTGCTATTGCTGGGGTTGGCGTTTCGTCGACAGTTGGATGCCATGCTGCTGCATGACGAAAGTGCCCGTACGCTTGGGGTATCCGTTGACCGGATCCGTTTGCTGTTTTTGCTCTGTACTTCGGCAGTGACGGCTTTTATCGTGGCACAGTGCGGTGGTATCGCCTTTGTTGGCTTGATGATTCCGCATCTGGTTCGGCAATGGTTTGGTGTAACCATGCTGCCATTGTTGCTGGGGTCGGCCCTGGTCGGAGGCATTTTTCTAATCTGGGTGGATAATTTCGCCCGTAGTTTACTGATGCAACAGGAAATTCCGCTCGGTGTGATTACTTCGATGCTCGGCAGTGTGTTTTTTCTGCTGTTACTTAGACGACAACAACCTGGATAAATGATGACGGAAGATTACAAAGCAAAGCGCCATCAACAACGGCAGCAGCAATTAAAAGAACAAGTCGATCAGGCGGTCGCCAAAGCAACCGACGATAAAGGTTTGTTGTTGGTGCTAACCGGCAATGGCAAAGGCAAATCCACCGCTGGTTTTGGCACCGTTACCCGCGCAGTCGGCCATGGTTATAAAGCTGCAGTAGTGCAGTTTATCAAAGGGGATTGGGCCTGTGGTGAGCGTAATTTGTTGCAGCAACACGGGGTACCATTTGTGGTGATGGCTACCGGCTTTACCTGGGATACCCAGGATAAAGCCGCAGATATGGCGGCTGCACAAAGTGTTTGGCAACAAGCGAAGGCTTTTTTAGCCGATGAGCGTATCGACCTGGTGTTACTGGATGAACTGACCTATATGCTTAGTTACCATTATCTGGATCTGGACGAAGTGCTGGCTTGCATTCGCCAGCGCCCCGCAGGCCAGCATGTGGTGGTAACGGGCCGCAACTGCCACCGCCGCTTGCTGGATATGGCTGATACTGTGAGTGATATTCAGGTGGTCAAGCATGCATTTGATGCCGGTATTCGGGCGCAGCAGGGCGTGGATTGGTGATGCGGTTTTTATGGGCCTTACTGATAATAGGCCTGGCAACATCAGTCCAGGCCAGGCCAGAGCGGATTATCGCGCTGGCACCACACATTACCGAGCTGCTGTTTGATATCGGTGCAGGTGAACAACTGGTGGCGGTGAGTGATTTCAGTGACTACCCGGAAGCGGCCAAAGCCCTGCCCAGTGTCGCCAATTATGCGCACATCCAATTGGAAGCCGTACTGGCACTAAAGCCCGATCTGGTGATTGCCTGGCGTACCGGTAATCCGCAGGCTGATCTGCACCGCTTAAAGCAACTGGGTGTGACCGTGGTGTATTCTGATCCGCTGCTGCTGGAGGACGTCGCGAAAGAGCTTCGGCAATTGGGAGCTTTAACCGGCCATCTGCAACAGGCAGAAGCACTGGCCCAGCGTTATGAGCAAGAGCTGGCTGCGCTGCGTAGTCGCTATCAGCAGCAAGCGCCAGTGCGGGTGTTTTTTGCCATGTCCCAGCAGCCACTCTCAACCATTGCTAATAAAGCCTGGCCCCAGCAGATACTTGAGCTCTGTGGCGCGGACAACCCTTTTGCGGTTAATAGCAATGATTATCCGCAGCTTGGACCTGAACAGTTAATGCTGGCAAATCCAGAGCTGATCATTCAGCCAACCAAAGGTGCTCGGCCTATCCTCACCGAACAATGGCAACGCTTTTCCAGTCTGGAAGCTGTACGAAAACAGCAGTTTCTGACAGTAGATGCTGATTTGATGTACCGCTTTAGCAGGCGCAGCCTGGATGGTGCCAAAGCGCTTTGCGAAGGCATTGATCAGATCCGCGCGCAAACAGCACCGTGATTTTGCTGCAAGTGAAGCGTTTTTTTTGCTAAGATTTTGGCTGGCTAAAGGCCGATACCCACTAATAAAAGCAACAGGGTAGCTAAATCATAAAGATAACAATGGAGCAAAAAACGTGAAGTACTCAATCCTGATACTGGCTGCCTGCCTGGCAGTGGCCGGATGTTCTAAAAAAGATCCAGAGCCTCGCAGCAACGAAAAAGGCGCCCTGGTGATGGTTGGTGGCTCGCTTAGCACCTCAAATGCAGCTGTTTATCAGCGTTTTATTGAGCTGGCGGGTGGGCCTATTCAGGCTCGAATAGCGGTGATCCCAGCTGCCAGTGGCCAGCCAGTGCGTTATTTTGAACAGTTCCGTGACGACATGGTGCATTATGGCCTGACCAAAGATCAGGTCACCTTGCTGCCTATTGCCGTCAAAGACGACCGCAGTACACCGGATGTGGATGAAAGTGAGTGGGCACTCGGTGGCCACGATGAACTATTGGCCCAATCATTAGCGCAATACACGGCAGTTTGGTTTTTAGGCGGCGATCAGACCAACATAACTCAAACCCTGCTGCCGGATAATAAGCCGACTCCGGTCTTAACGGCGGTGAGGGATTTGTACCAGCGGGGGGGCGTGGTGGCCGGCACCAGTGCCGGTGCTGCCATGATGAGCGAAGTGATGATTGCCGGTGGCGACTCCTGGCATGCACTGACAGCGCCACCTCGTGATCGTTACGATGGCATGCAGGACCAGGAGGTTGGCCCTTTGATCCTGCGATCTGGTCTTGGTTTTTTCAAAGACGGCATCATCGATCAGCACTTTGATCGTAAATCGCGCTTCGGCCGCTTGTTGGTGGCGGTGCAACAGCACAAAGACCAATTCCCGGTAGGCTACGGTATTGATGAAGATGCGGCCTTGGTGTACTACCCACAGCGACAGGAAATTGAAGCCTTGGGCTATGGTGGGGTAACCATTATCGATGTGCGGGAAGCCCGCAAAATCAACAATCCTTATGGCTACCATATCAAGGATGTCCGTATCAGCTTTATTCAGGGCGGTGATCGCTACCATGTAACAGAGCATCGCTTCACGCCGCACCCGGCTAAATCAGCCACCATTGGCCAGGAGTATCTGAACATTGCTGAGCCTGTGGTCGTTTCCGGTGTGTTTAGCCGCAACAGCCGACTGAAAGATCTGATTGGTTTTGACCTGGTGGATAACAAAGGGGCCAGTGAAGTAGTCAGTTACTTTCATCAGGGCGAAGGTGTAGGCTTTACCTTGCGCTTTCGTCAGGATGAGAAAACACAGGGCTACTGGCAGTATCTGGATGGCATGAAAGACAATAGCAGCGCTGCTTTTGTTCTACTTGATGTAGTACCAAGCCGTTTTAGTATCACGGAGCTTGGCCCGGACAGTCGGTAAAGCGTGTGCTCAGTTGGGGCCACCAAAGTCGGATCCTGGCTATAGCCCGGTGAGATTCAGTACAGTGGCTCCAATTGGTAATTGCCGGTTTTAAAATCCTCGGCCAGCTCAAAAGAGCGGCTAATTACCTCCTGCCAGTGCCGGATCCTTGTTGCATCGGGCAGTCTGAAATCCTTGCGGTCCGGGATCTTGCCAGCCGGTAGCGAAGCAATCCAGCTTTGCGAAGGGCACAGCAATACCACATTGTGATAGTGCGGTGAAAACTTACGCCGCCATGGCAAGGACTTATCGAACCAGCCGGGAGCTATGTGCGGGTAAAAATGCGGGTAGAGCACCAGGCCTTGCTGACTAAAAGGCCAGTCAAAGTGGTAATCGGTGACGCCGCCATCGTAAAACAACCCTTTACCGGCACCAAGGATGTCTTGCACCGCATCCAGCACCAGCGGGATTGAACCACTGGCTTGCAGAGCGGGTAGCAGGTTGTGTTCGGTCAGTTCAATTCTGCGGGTAGGCAAATCGGTCAGCTGCGTTTGTATCAGCTGACTGCCAGGCGCATGAAACAAGCAGCGCTCAAAGAAAAAACGCAGGTGCCTGCGACTGGTTAAATTCGCTGCTGCCGTCAGGCTTAAACCGGCTAACTGGCCGATTTTGTGGCGCGAGCGGTTCAGTGCTCTGGCGCGAGCCACCGTAAAGTTGAGCTTATACACTGGGTTACTGATCACTTGGCGGATTTTGTCGCTATCTGGAAAGACCCGCGCAATCACCGTCATGGAAATGGCGGTAATTTCCTTGCTACTGGCTTTAGCCGGGTAACACAAAGTGGAGTAGGCGTCACAAAAACGCTGACTGGCGGCTACCGGATCCTGCTGAGCGTAACAGGCAAAGCGCCAGGCACCGGCCGAGCTGCCCAGCAATTGCAGCGGCTGCTGACGGCCTTTAAAATACTCGCCGGCCAAATACTGATCCAGCCCAAACAAACTAAACCATTTAGGGCCGCCGCTGGCACCGACCAGGGTGCTGATATCGTCTGCTCTCAAACCATGTTGTTGAATATGGGCCAGAGCCGTCGGCCCAGCAAGAACGCGTAACCTCATAAAGCCCCGAACAACTTTTGATACATGGTTTCGGCATACTCATCGGTCATGCCCGACAAATAATCACAAATGACCCGCAAGCCCAGGCCATCGCTTTGTGCCTGCTGCCAGCGCTGTTGGGTATTTTGTGGCAGCAAACGGCTGGGATCCGAAGCAAAGGCGTCAAACATTTTCAACAGCATGTTCTGGCAACGAAAACGGGCTTGCTGAATATCGGGTTGGCTGATGACATTGCGAAAGACAAAACCTTTTAGTAGCTCCAAAAGTTGCTGTTGTGGTGCTGGCAGTCTGGCATTGAAACGGATCAGCGGCTCGCTTGCATCCGGCAGGCTCTCAAACAATTCAACCGAGGTAATAAAGGCATTGACCAAAGCGCCAATGGCATTTTTACGGATATGGTGCTCAGGGCGAAATAGTGCTTTCGTCACAGGCTGCATCAACTGCTGCATATTTTCAGGCAGGGCATCCACCGCCGCCGGAATTTGAGCGCGCCACTGCTCCTCGGTGGCGTAGCCGGTGACAATGGCATCTTCCAAATCGTGCACGCCGTAAGCTATGTCGTCGGCCAGTTCCATAATGGAAGCATCCAATGACTTGCAACGCGACTTTTGCCAGGGGCTTTGCGGCAGCTGCTCCACTTGTTGGAACAGCGAGCGATCGGTGGCACTAAGTGGCGCCAATACCCAATCCAGTACATCAGCATCCTCATGGAACACGGACTTCACTGCTTTCCAGCGCGCCAGGCTAAGCGGTGCCGGCTCGGTGTTATCGCCCAGTTGCTCGGGCGGCAGCACCGGGTATTTCAGTAAGCCCAGCAAGGTGCGACGGGTTAAGTCCATGCCATGGTGCTCGGTATAGGGCTCCAGTTTGCTAACGATACGAAAAGTCTGGCCATTGCCTTCAAAACCACCCACATGCAGCATTTTGTAGTTCAGTGCTGTTTCGCCACCATGGCCAAAGGGTGGATGGCCAATATCGTGCGCCAGGCATAAAGCTTCCATCAGGCTTTCTTCCGGCAGTTGACTGGCTAGTTCGGATTGTTGCTGGTAACGACGTTTTAGCTGATTCACTAAACCTGTGCCTATCTGAGCGGCTTCCAGCGAGTGGGTCAGGCGGGTACGGTAAAAGTCATTCTGGCCGACTCCCATGATCTGGGTTTTTGCCTGCAAGCGACGAAAGGCTGCCGAGTGCAAAATGCGGGCGCGATCGCGCTGCCAAGGGGTACGTTGATCATCTTGCCGGTTCAACGAGCGGTCAGAGCGCCGCTCCAGCCAAGGTGTACTCATGCCATCTTCCTTATGTTGAGGCGATTATCTTACGCCAAAGCCCACTCTGGATCGAGCAAGCTACAGCCATTTTTCACGCCAATTACGACAAAAAGATGACGGCCTTGTCATCTGCAGGTCATATTCGCTTGTTACAACAGTGCCCGAAATGAATAAATAAGGGATAAGTTGTATGAAGCTGGGGCTCAAAGTCAGGATTGTATCTTCATTGTTCTGGTTAAGTACAATGCTGCTGCTGGCAGGCTGCCAGCCGAAAGGAGAGCTCGGTAGCCGGGATAACCCAGTCCGGCTGTATTTTACACCCTCGGTTGATGCCGACACCATCGCCAGTAACTCGCGGGAATTTATTCGTTTTCTGGAAAAAGAGACCGGCGATTACTATGTAACCGGCATACCGACCAGTTACATCGCTGTGGTGGAAGCTTTTGGTTCTGACCGGGCGGATATTGGCGCCATGAATTCCTTTGGTTACCTGATGGCACATGAGCGCTACGGTGCCAGGGCGCATTTAAAAATGATCCGCCATGGCGTCGATTACTATCAGGGGCAGATTGTGGTGCGGGCCGACAGCGGCATTGAAACGCTGGCCGATTTAGAAGGCAGACGCTTTGCCTTTACCGATCCGGCCTCGACCTCGGGCTATTTTTTCCCCTTAAAAATGCTGCGTGATGCCGGCATACGCCTGGGCAATGAGACCTTTGCGATGAAACACGACAGTGTCATTACCATGGTGTACCAGGGCCAGGTGGATGCAGGATCCGCCTATTATTCAGCTCCGGCCGCCGATGGCAGCATCCGTGATGCCCGCCAGCGGGTATTGACGCAATTTCCCGATGTGGAGCAGCAGGTACGGATCCTGGCGGTGACCGAAAAAATCCCCAATGATCCCTTTGTGTTTCGCAAAGATTTACCGGATGACATTCGGGATCGCTTTATTGGCTGTTAAGAAGTTTCTGTCCAGTGACGAAGGGCAGGACATCTTTCGCAATATCTACAGTGTTGAAGGCTTAGTGGATGCCACGGATGCCGATTATGACCCGCTTCGCGAGATGATCCGCGCCATTGAACTTGATACCAACCGACTGCTGCTGTAGGAGGCTGCCATGACATTACTTCGTAGTGAACATCTGTGCAAAACCTATCCGAATGGCACCCAGGCCCTGAATCAGATTAATTTCAGTGTCGAAGAAGGCGAGTTTCTGGTGGTGATCGGCTTATCCGGCTCCGGGAAATCGACCTTACTGCGCTGCATCAATCAACTGCATCCGGTCAGTAGTGGTGCCATTCATTTTGAACAACAGCGCTTGGATCAGCTGCAAGGCCGGGCCTTACGCCAGCAGCGTAGCCGGATAGGGATGATCTTTCAGCAGTTTAATCTGATCCCCCGTAAAAGCGTGCTTACCAATGTGCTAGCCGGGGCTCTGGCCTCTACCCCGATTTGGAAATCCTTGTTAGGGCTCTACAGCAAAGAGCAACGAGAGCAAGCCCTGGCCTACTTACGCATTGTTGGGCTGGAGCATAAAGCCTATGTGCGGGCCGATAATTTATCGGGTGGTCAGCAGCAACGCGTCGCCATTGCCAGAGCCTTGATGCAGAACCCCAAAATTTTGTTGGCTGATGAGCCGGTAGCCAGCCTGGACCCGTCCACCTCGCATTCGGTGATGAAGTACCTGCAAAAAATCAACCGTGAGCTTGGCGTGACCGTGATTTGCAATCTGCACTTTTTATCCCTGGTTAGAACCTACGCTAGCCGGGTGCTGGCACTGAAAGACGGCAAGATCGTGTATCAGGGCGCGCCGGAAGATATTGATGAGCAATGGTTTACCACCATTTATGGCGAAGAAGCCGTCGAAGTGAGTATCAACTGATGGAAAATACCATGATCACAAAGCAACCATTGGCCGAGGCCATGCCGGTGAAACGCTATCAGGCCAGCATCAAAGCCTGGTGCATGGATGTGCTGCTATGGAGTTACAGTTTTCTGGTGCTTTACAAATTAGGCTATCAAAGTTGGTGGCTTGATTTGCGCCATGTCGATTTCTTCTGGTCCGAGCCACTCTATTCTCTGCTGGTGGGAGGCCTGGTAGCGAGCGTTCTGAGTTACACCAAAGCATCTGTTGGTAAGGCTTGCTATGGGCTCATTGCTTTTGATGAAGGGCGCTCTTTATTTCGCACGGCCTCGGTACGGCTTGGCCTGCTGTTTTTGCTCTTGACCTTTATCGCTGGCTTGCAGATATCCCAGGTCTCAATGCGGGAATTTTTTTCCGACTCTGGTTTGGCGGGTGCACAGCGGATTTTCACCGCGTTATTGAACCCGAATTTTGCCATTTTCGAAGACGCGCTCTTTGCAGCAGTTGAGACCGTTTACATGGCTTTTATTGCCACCGCTTTGGCCATTCCGGTTGCCTTTGTGCTGGCTTTTTTTGCCGCTCGCAACTTGATGAAAAACTCAGCGCTCAGCTTTGCGATTTATGCGGTATTGCGCTTTTTGATGAACCTGACCCGCTCCATTGAGCCATTGGTCTGGGCCATTATTTTCTCGGTCTGGGTCGGGATAGGGCCATTCTCTGGCATGCTGGCGCTGTTTCTGCACTCGGTCGCTTCATTGACCAAGTTGTACTCCGAGCAAATCGAAGCCATTCAGGATGGGCCAGTTGAAGCCATGACGGCAACCGGCGCCCATCCTATCCAGGTAATCTGGTATGGCGTAGTACCACAAGTGGTGCTGCCCTATTTGTCGTACACCATTTATCGTTGGGATATCAATGTCAGGATGGCGACGGTGATTGGTTTGGTCGGTGGCGGCGGGATAGGCACCATGCTGATGCAGTATCAGGGCCTGGCGCGCTGGAATGATGTCGGCATGCTGGTAATCGTCATTGCTGCTATTGTCTGGTTGATGGACTATGCATCGGCCAAAATACGGGCTCACTTAAAGTGAGCCCGTGTTATTTCAGCTGGCGCAGGTACTCTTTTAAATCGCGTTTCACTTCGGGCATCAAAAGATAAATGGCCAGAATATTCGGTACTGCCATCAGAAAAATCATCGAGTCGATAAAATCAAACACCGCCAGGATATTGGGCACAGCCCCAATCGACACGACCAGACAAAACAGCACTTTAAACAGGTTTTGCACCCGGTTGGTTTCACCGAAAATATAGCTCCAGGATTTAAGGCCATAGTAAGACCAGCTGATGACGGTGGAAAAACCAAACAGCAGTAAGGCCACCATCAGCACCAGCGGGAACCAGTCAAATACGCTGGCAAAGGCACTGGAAGTAAGGCGTACGCCATCCAGATCGCTGCCAAGGTAAGCGCCGGTCAGAATGATCACCAGAGCAGTAATGGTGCAAATCACCACGGTATCAATAAAGGGTTCCAGCAGGGCTACAAAGCCTTGCGAAACCGGATGCCGGGTTTGTGCCGCCGCATGGGCAATGGGGGAAGAGCCAATACCGGCTTCGTTGGAATAGGCAGCGCGGCGAAAGCCCTGAATCAGCACACCGATAAAGCCACCGTAAGCCGCCTCAGGGGCAAAGGCGCCATAGACGATGGTCATCAGCGCTGCTGGCACCGCATCCAGATGGCTGCCAATGATGATCAGCGCCGCCAGCAGATAGATAGCGCACATCAAAGGAACCAGCCGACTGGTGACATTGGCAATGCTTTTGATGCCGCCGATAATCACCACAGCGACCAACAGGGCGTAGATAGCACCAAATAACCAGGCATTATCAAAGCCGGTCACGCCTTTGACCTGCGCATAGCCCTGGTTCACATGGACAAAACCGGCCGAGCCAAAGACGCAGGCCATGGCAAAGAAAATTGCCAGGGCTTTGCCAAGTCGTGGCAAGTTGAATTTGCTAAGCGCCACTTCAATGTAGTACATGGGGCCGCCGGAATAGCTGCCATCCGCTGCCTGATGACGGTACTTGACCGCCAGGGTACACTCGACAAACTTCAGCGACATGCCGAGGATACCGGCCAATATCATCCAGAAGGTTGCACCAGGACCGCCCAGCGTAATGGCCACGGCTACACCGGCTATATTGCCAGTACCTACTGTACCTGACAAAGCAGTAGATAAAGCTTGAAACGGGGTAATATCGCCTTGCTGGCGTGGGTCTTTGTAGCGGCCAGACACCACTTTGAGGGCATGTCCAAAGCCGCGTACATTGATAAAGCCCAGATAAAAGGTACTGAACAGGGCACCGGCCATCAACCAGACCACCACCATCGGCAGTTCGGCGCCACCAACCGGAATGGCATAGAACACCACAGAGGACAGTTGATTAGTAAACCACTCAAAGGCGTGACGAAATCCCGGTTCAGTATTCATGCTAACGCCTTATTGTTGATAACTGCCTAAAAACTGTTCCAGCCGCCCGATGGCTTGCTCCAGTTGTTCTTTGTGAGGCAAAAACACAATACGAAAATGATCCGGTTCAGGCCAGTTAAAGGCCCGTCCATGAACCAGCAAGACTTTGTGCTGACGTAAAAAATCGAGCACCATCAATTCGTCGTCTTTCACTTTTATTTTGCTGCGATCAATTTTCGGGAACAGGTACATGGCGCCTTTAGGGCGGGTGCAGCTTACCCCTGGTATTTGATTGACTTGCTGCCATGCGGCATCCATCTGCTCGTACAGACGGCCGCCAGGAGCCGTTAACTCAAAAATACTCTGATAGCCGCCCAGTGCAGTCTGTACCGCATGCTGACAGGGTACATTGGCACAAAGACGCATCGAAGCAAGAATGCGCAAACCATCGACATAGTGCTGGGCCTGGCGCTTGGCACCGGAGATAAAGAGCCAACCAACGCGAAATCCGGCAATGCGGTAGTTTTTTGACAGACCGCCAAAGGTGAGCAACAGCAAATCATCACACAAAGCGGCGGTACTGGTATGCTCGGTACCATCGTACAGAATTTTGTCGTAAATTTCGTCGCTTAACACCACCAACTGGTGCTGTCGGGCAATTTCCAATAAGGCCAGCAATACCTCATCGGAATAAACCGCACCGGTTGGGTTGTTCGGATTGATAAGTACCAGAGCTTTGGTTTTTTTGCTGATTTTACTGCGCAAATCGTCCAGATCTGGTGCCCAGTCCTGTTGCTCATCGCAGCGATAATGCCGGGCCTTGCCTCCTGCCAGGTTCACGGCCGCAGTCCAGAGTGGGTAATCGGGGGAGGGGATCAAAACTTCATCGTCGTTATTCAGCAAGCCTTGCAGCGCCATCAGTATGAGTTCAGAGACACCATTACCAATAAAGACATCATCGGCGTCGGCACCACGAATGCCACGCTGTTGATAGTACTGAGCAACAGCCACCCGGGCTGGGTAAATGCCTTGGGAGTCGGAGTAGCCCTGCGCGGTTGGCAGATTGTGGATCACATGCTTTAAAATTTCATCCGGTGCTTCAAAGCCAAAAGGAGCAGGGTTGCCAATATTGAGTTTTAAAATGCGGTGACCTTCTTCTTCCATCCGCTTAGCTTCTTGAGCCACCGGACCACGGATATCGTAACAAACACCTTCAAGTTTGCTTGAACGCTGAATGGGCTTCATAGAATTTTTTGCTTCAGTTTTTTTATACGTCTGGATAGCCAGATACTACCTGAAGTTGCAGGACAAAAGAAAGCCAAAAGCATGGCTTTTGGCTGTAAAGCAAACGTTTTTTTAATTCTTATGCGTCAGACTAATATCGCCAACGCCAACATTGGCTTTAAAAACAGTGCTACCGGGACCACTCCATTCAAGGCTGCCCCCCACCAAATGACGCTCGGCTTTAAAACTGCTTGGCGCATTATGCAAATTGACATTACCAACACCAGCTGATAATTCAATGCGTTGGAACTGCTCCGCATTCAGGCTGCTGCTAATCTGACCAACCCCAACATCTACATCATAACTGCTGTGGATACGGTTGGCGTAAAACTGTCCAACGCCAAGCTCAACCTTAACGGCCAACTCAGCTGGAAGCGTCAGTTGCCAATGTTGCTTGGTGTTGTCTTTTGGAATGCTCAGATACAAGCGACCATCACGCAATTGCTGCTTTAGCTCAACATCGCCGACTTTATGGCTGAAAAACCACCAGCGTTTTTCACCACGTACATCCACCCTAAGCAAAATACGGTCGGTATCTGCTGTATTGATCTGAATTTGCCCAACACCGACCTCCAGAGCCAGTAGAGTCAGAGCTGAGGCATCAATGTCCAATTCAAGCCGTTTTTCATCAGCAAAGGCGGTGTGCGCCACTGAAAAAGTCAGCAGTAAGGTAATAAACAGCAATCTTTTCATGGTGATTTCCTTTGGTTTGCGCTTAAAAAAGCATGGTTTTACACCATTTAAGCACGAATCATACCAGTAATTTTTTTGTTTTTAAGATCAACACTGTAGTACTACTTATGGCTGAAAAGTGCGCATCAAGTGTACAGAATAGTTCGTGCATTTGATGAATTCAGGGTAAAATAGACTACAAGAGTGCTGTTGATGCTTTTAAGTTAAAGCAAAAGGGCCTGGCTGACAAGCTAGTATCCAGAGGCAACAGCCAGATAAATTTAAGCAGCGAAAAGGTGATTGATGCGATTGTTGAAGTACCCTTTACTGATGGCAATAACAGCCTTGGTGTTGTATGCACTGTATTTTCCATTTATGGATACTGCTGTACCAGAAGAGGAGCCATTGGTCTGGCATGAGCCACTAGAGCATCCATTGCGAACGGATGTGATGGGTTATGTCCGCTCCGAGCTGGTACGCAAACGGCTGGCTTACCCAACTCCGGCACCTGCTAAAAAACCATTGCCGGATTTTGATGCCATTGCCGATATTAATGAAAAGAAGCAGGCGTTTTTTGCTTACCTTGGGCCTCATGTAGCACGTGAGAATACGCGTTTACGGGCTTTACGCAAGCAGCTGCTGGAAATGCAGGCTCAGATTGAAAAGCACCAGCCGCTGACTGTGCAGGATTATGCATTCTTGTATGCCTTGTACGATGAGTTTCGGATGGATGTGGCGCATACTGATGAAGACAGCTTTAACGAGCTATTGAAGCGAGTGGATGTACTGCCAGCCTCTTTGGTATTAATGCAGGCAGCCAATGAATCGGCTTGGGGTACCAGCCGTTTTGCTGTGGAAGGGCTGAACTTCTTTGGTCAGTGGTGCTTTCGTGAAGGCTGCGGGCTGGTGCCTTTATACCGAGGTGAAGATCAGTTCCATGAAGTGGCTCGCTTTGAATCGGCAGCTGCCAGCATACGGAGCTATTTTTACAATTTGAATACTTTTCATAGCTATGAAGAGCTGCGGGATATTCGGGCGCAATTGCGAAGCCGTAATAAGCCGGTACGGGGCGAGGATCTTGCTCGAGGCTTGTTGCGCTATTCCGAGCGGGGCGAGGATTACATTGCTGAAATCAGCGGCATGATCCGCTTTAACTGCCCCATTATGCAGGAAGTCCAACAAGTGGTGGCGATATCACCGTCTTGCTAAACAGCTCTTCAAAGAGAAAAAGCCAGCATTTGCTGGCTTTTTTGTTGCTGCTAGCATCGTTGTGGTTTTTAGCTTAGCTGCACAATCTGAACGCTAGCCGATGCAGCTGTAGCTGCGTCCTCTTCCACCACCAGGGGCAACCTAGGTAAGGAGATAGGATCAAAAGCGGTATCGCCAGCATAGATTGCATCTGCTTTGGACAGCTGCTTAAAGTCAAACAGGTTAGCATCGGCCAGGTGCGAAGGCACCACGTTTTGCAGCGCCTGGAACATGGTTTCAATACGTCCCGGAAAGCGTTTATCCCAATCCTGCAGCATTTCTTTGACTACCTGGCGCTGCAGACCATCTTGCGAACCGCACAAATTGCAGGGAATAATCGGAAAGGCTTTTGCTTCCGCGTAGCGGGCAATGTCTTTTTCCCGGCAATAGGCCAGAGGCCGGATCACCATATGCTCGCCGTTATCACTCAATAGCTTAGGTGGCATGGATTTCATTTTGCCACCATAAAACATATTCAGAAACAAAGTTTCCAGCATGTCATCACGGTGGTGACCTAAGGCAATTTTTGTGGCACCCAGTTCTTTAGCTGTACGATACAAAATGCCGCGTCTTAGCCTTGAGCACAGTGAGCAGGTGGTTTTTCCTTCCGGGATTTTTTCTTTGACAATGGCGTAAGTATCTTCGGTGACGATTTTAAAATCGACCCCGATCTGGCTGAGATAGCCTGGCAGTACTTCGGCTGGAAAGCCGGGCTGTTTTTGGTCCAGATTAACAGCCACAATGGAAAAGTCGATTGGGGCTGACAACTGAAGGTTCAGCAGAATATCCAGCAAGGTATAACTGTCTTTGCCTCCGGATAAACACACCATGACTTTATCGCCAGCTTCAATCATGTTGAAGTCGGCAATGGCCTGGCCGACACCACGACGAAGTTTTTTGTGCAGCTTATTCAGGCTGTACTGAGCTTTAGCTTGTGCAGAATGCGACATATCACCACCCTGGGAAAAAACGGCGCTCAGTATAGCGGATCCGGCGCCGTTTCCATAGTAGCCAAGAAGGCTAAATACTATTTCTCCAGTGGGCTGACAAAATTCTCGGGTTTCACTGCAAGCACATCACAATCCAACCGGTCAATCACATGTTCCGCGGTGTTGCCGATAATGGCTGCAGAAAAGCCGGTACGACCTATGGTGCCAATCAGTACCATTTCTGCATCGAGCTCACGGGCAACTTTGGGGATCACGTCTTCGGGCATCCCTTCCAGCACATGGGTATGTCCATCGGCAATGCCATGCTGGCCAGCCAGCTCCCTGACAGCATCTACATGGTGGCGCTTCATGGTGCTGTTGTATTCATCCGGGTTAAATTCCGGGATCTCAATGGCAATGTTCACTGGTGTACCAGGGTAGGCATTGACCAGATGCACCTGCGCAGACAGCATGCCAGCAACGGCTTTTGCTTTGTTAATCAGGCGACTGTTAAGTGATTTATGGTAGTCCTGTTCACTGCCAGCATTCACAGCCACCAGCACATTACCGCCTTGAGGCCAGTCATGATCTTTTACCAGCAAGACTGGGCAGGGGCACTTGCGCAGCAGATGCCAATCCGTCGGGGTGAAGATCATTGATTTAAGCACATCGTGATCATGCGTGCCTTTAAAGACCATGTCGTAGCCTTCTTCGAGAACAGCTTTGACCATGGCCTCAAAAGGCCGGTTGTGCCACTCGACATGAATATCGATCACCAGGCCTTTTTCCCGATAGGGTGCAACTTGCTCACTGATCCAAAGCTCGCGATCTTTAATCACTGCCTGACGCATCGACTCGCGTTCTTCACCGGACAACATGGTGGTCATTTCGTAAGAAAAATCGTAAATGGATAAAAAAGCGGTCAGACTGCAATCCTGATAGCGGGCATATTCGACGGCCCGGTGCAGGGCTTTTTGTTGTTCAGTGGTGGGATCGATCACCACCATGATGTGTTGAGGTTTGGACACAGTATCGCTCCTTTTGCTGCATTGCCTACCCAACAGTGTAGTCAATTTTCAGAGCATTGCCGAACTCAAAACATGCGTTGTATCAAACAGAAAGCAAATAAAAATGAAACGGCAAGGTACCGTTTCAGATTGGATACTAGCTGGCAATTGCTGCCATACCACCAAGCGCCGCTAAAGCTGTGTGGTTGACAATGGTAATAAATTTACCATCTACATGGATCAGCTCTTCTTTATGAAAACGCCCCAGTAAACGGCTGATGGTTTCAACCGTTAAGCCAAGATAGTTGCCAATTTCACCCCGGGTCATGGTTAGGCGAAACTCTTTGCCAGAGAAGCCTCTGCTATGAAAGCGCTGTGCCAGATTGGTTAAGAAAGCGGCCAACTTCTCTTCAGCATTTTTCCGATTCAGCAGCAGCATCAGTTGCTGATCAGCCGAGATATCCTGACTCATTAAGCGCATCATTTGTTGGCGTAGCTTAGGCAGTTCGCCCAGCAGTTGCTCTAGGTTGTGGTAGGGAATTTCACAGACCATGGCCGTTTCCAGCGCCTGGGCATAACTGACATGCTGCTGGGTGTTGATGGCTTCAAAACCCAGCACATCACCTGGCAAATGAAAGCCGGTAATTTGTTCTTCACCTTGCTCCGTCAGCGTAAAGGTTTTAAAAGAGCCGGTACGGATGGCATAGAGTGCCTGAAATGGCCGACCTGCTTCGAATAAGTAGTCGCCTTTATGCAACGGCTTTTTGCGCTGAATGATGTCATCCAGCGTATCCAGCTCATTGTCATTCAGCGTAAAAGGTAAACAAAGCTGACTGAAGCCACAATCCTGACAGTTGATTGACGAGTGCGCCATAAGACATCCATAGTTGTCGCTATATTGGTGATAGCTTAAGAAACTAGCCGCGCCAAGGCAAGATAAACCGTATAAAAACCGTAACTGCCAAGCAACAGAGCTGTGCTGTAGCGAAACCAGCTTTGTTGCTTTAGCTGATTCAGACGCGCTGCCAGAGTCGCGGTCAGCAAAATCGCGGGCAGGGTACCCAGCCCAAAGGCCAGCATGATTCCGGCTCCGGCTCCGGCACTGCCACTGGCCAGGCTCCAGCTGAGTGTACTGTAAACCAAGCCACAGGGCAGCCAGCCCCAGCAAAGTCCATAACCGAAGGCTTTGTATGGCGAATCAAGTGGCATCAGGCGACTACTGATGGGCTGAATTTGCCGCCAGATACCTTGGCCTAAGCGCTCCAGATAGACTAAGACAGTGGATAGCCTGGCAATGTAGAGTGCCATAGCAACTAACAAAAGACCGGCCAGCAAACGCAGCCATACCATGGAAGCTCCGCTTACTTGCATGGCGACTAAACCAAAGTAACCGACCAGAGCACCAAAAAAGGCATAGCTGGTTAAACGACCCAGGCTGAGTAGCAGCTGAAAAGCAAAGCGGCGTCGGCCTGACATGCCGGGCATGGAGAGCTGCAGTGCTGCTACAATGCCTCCGCACATCACCAGACAGTGACTGCTGCCAATCAGGCCTATCAGCAGGGCGGCGGTCAGATCAGCGGGGTTCATGGTCAGTGTTGCTGGTTTTGTTGTCTGACTGGTCGGTTAATTCTGTGTTGGCAGGGGCCTTCGGCTCATCATCAAATAATATACTAAAACCTTGTTTATCCAGATCGTCGAATTGCTTGCTCTTGACGGCCCAGAAAAATATGGCCAGTCCTATCATCACAAAGAGGACTGCGATGGGGATCAAAACATAAATCACACTCATGACTTGAGTAACCTCAACGAGTTGGACACCACCAATAAAGAGCTGAATGACATACCCAGCACGGCGATGTAAGGAGAGACCAAGCCTACCACAGCCAGCGGAATGATGATCACATTGTAACCAACCGACCAGGCCAGATTTTGTTTGATGGTACGGGCGGCCAATTCGCCACCGCTCAGCAGGGTGGTTAACAGACTCAGATCATTGCGCAATATCAGCACATCGGCCTGGTTTTTGGCTAAATCGGTACTGCCTTGCAGGGTGACAGAGACATCGGCGGCATGAAAGCAGGCACTGTCGTTAATGCCATCCCCAATCATCATCACTTTTTGCCCTTGTGCGGTCAGTTGCTGAATTACCGTCACCTTTTGCTCCGGGCTGCAGCCTTTTTCCAGCCAGTCAAACCCTAACTGCTCAGCGACCCGCTCAGCCTGGCTGGAGCTGTCACCGGTCAGCAAACCCAACTGATAACCTTGGGCTTTGAGTGCCTGCAGTAAGGCCGGCACTTCCGGCCGAAGATCATCCTGCAGTTCAATCGCCGCTAGCACCTTGCTGTCTATGGTCAGGTACACCATAGCGCCCTGGACTGGCTCGGCACGGCAGAAAGCGGCATTGCCTACCCGTACCCGCTGTCCCTGCCACAGGGCCGATATACCAGCGCCTATGCTGATTTGTACATCGCTGAGCTCCAGCTCCTGCAGCAAATACGGCTGAAAAGCCTTACCGATTGGGTGTTCAGAGTGCCGCTCCAGATTGGCGATTAGGTTCAGTAAGCTGGCTTGGTCGTACTCTGTAGCCAGCAGCTGTACCTGATGCACACTAAAGCGTCCCTGTGTCAGGGTGCCGGTTTTATCAAACACAATGTGCTGAATGTCGGGCAGCCTGTCCAGCACCTGATTGTTTTTAATCAGAATGTGCTTACGGTTCAGCCGTGCCAATGAACAGGTAATAGCGGTAGGGGTAGCCAGCGCCAGTGCGCAAGGGCAGGTGGCAACCAGCACGGATAAGGTAACCCAAAAAGCCCGGCTAGCATCAATCCAGAAGAACCAAACCAAAAACGTAGCCAGAGCGATCAGCAGCAAGCGCTCAACAAAATACTGTGCGAGTTCGTCGGTTTTCTCGGCCAGTTTGGGTTTTTGGTTCAGGGTATCTTGCTGCAAAGCGATGATTTGACCCAGCCTGGACAGGGCCAACGGCTGGCTAACTTTAACCTGCAGCACGCCATCGTGATTGACACTGCCAGCCAGAACGGCATCGCCACGTGCTTTTGCAATGGGGTGGTATTCACCGGTTAGCATGGATTCATCAACACTGCTGTTGCCGTCGAAAACCTCACCATCGGCAGGCAGGGTTTCGCCGGCTTTCACCAGAATCAAGTCGCCTGGTTGCAGCCGTCTGGCCGAGGTGCTTTGTGGCTGGCCGTCGATCAGTTGGGTTGCGGTCACCGGCATGATTTTTAACAGGTTGCTGGTGGCATCCCGGGCTTTGGCTCTGGCTCTGTACTCGAAAAATTTGCCGAGCTGCAAAAAGAACACAAACATACAGACCGACTCAAAGTAGACTTCGCCGGTCTCCGTCACGGTGGCATAAGCCGATGCAAAGTAGGTGTAGTAGATTGCCAGACTGACCGGCACATCCATGTTCATTTTTCGGTTAACAATGCTGCGCCAGGCGCTGGTGACAAAGGGCAGGGCAGCGTAAAACGCTACCGGTGTAGTGAGCAGCATGCTGATCCAGCGCAAGTAATCCTGATGCTCAGGATCAATGCCGGTCCACTCACCAAAGTAGAGGGCGATTGCCAGCATCATGACCTGCATCGACAGGATGCCAGATACTGCCAGCCGCTTTAGGTAGCGGCCCAGCTCTGCTTTGTGTATTTTTTCTTCCTGATCGGCTGCAAAGGGACTGGCCTGATAACCCAGCTTGCTGATTTCCTGCAGAATACGGCTTAATTTCAACTGCTCTGGTAACCACTCAATTTGGGCCCGCTGAGTGCCGGAATTAACCGTGATACTGGCAACTCCCTTTAATTGCTTTAAGCGCCGTTCAATCAGCCAGGCGCACGCAGCGCAGCTAATGCCGCTGACAGACAGCTCAATTTTACTGAGTTCGCCCTGTTGGCTGGTCAAATCGGCCAATACATCCGGGCTGTCAAAGCTGGCAAGTTCACTTGCTAAATCGGCCGGCATGGCATCGGCTTTGGTGGCCGGCTCGGTGCGAAAACGGTAATAATCGCCGAGCCCTTGCTGAATAATGGTATCTGCTACAGCCTGGCAACCAAGGCAACAGAAAGTGCGTTGTTGTTGTTCAAATTCCAGTACAAACTGCTGGCCGGTCAGGACCGGCTCGTGGCAGTGAAAACAGCGCTCTGTGCTCATGGTCTGCTTAGTAACCCAGTTTCACTTCCTGCTCGGCAGGAACATCCAGCGTGACACGCAAACGCCACTCCTGGCTGTCGTCAGATACTACCAGCCGAAAGCGTCCACGTGGGGTATGTGGCAGGGTAGCGACATAAAGCAACTCACCACTGCGGGAAGCTTCAACTTTGAAGTCATTGGCGCCCAGGGTGGTATGATGAAAGTCCAGGTGGATGGTCTCATCCAGCACCGCATTTTCAGCAAAACGCACCACGGCCCGGTTGCCAATCACCAACACATGCGCTTCCAGGTTACGCAGTGCTGCTTCGCGGTATTTTTCCAGCCGGTTGTTGATGGTGCGGCCTTCACGGTAATAATCATCGACTACCATTTCTGGCTGGTTTTGCATCATGATGTAAAAGGCCCAACCACCACGAGCAAATGCGATAGCTGGCAGTAAAATCAAAATCCACGGCCAAAGCTGTTTGTACCAGGGTTTGGTATCGGTTTGCATCAAAGAACTCCTCGTAAAAATAAACCCCGAAGCCGGGGTTTATTCTATCTTAATCCAGCGTGCGGATCAGTTCTGTTTCGGTTCTGGGTTCGATAAACGGTACACGTATGCGGTGAGAATATGCACCTTGTCTTCGCCCAGGGTATGGCGGAAGGCTGGCATTTCACCATAGCGTCCTTGCACCAGAGTTTCCGTCACGTCGGCTGCTGAGCCACCATAGAGCCAAATGTTGTTGGTCAGGTTCGGTGCACCGAACGGCAGGTTGTGCGCCACACTGCCTTTGCCATCATTGCCGTGGCAAGCTGCACACATGGCAAACTTAGCCTGGCCGGCTTCGGCATCACGCTGATTCACAGTACGGCCAGACAAGCTAAGCACAAAAGCGGTCATCTCACGAATACCTTGCTCACCCAGCGCATCTTTAAAACCAGGCATAGCGGCTTTACGGCCATACAGCAGAGTTTCTTTAATTTTGTCCGGTGTGCCGCCCCATTGCCAGTCGTTGTTGGTCAGGTTAGGGAAACCCCGCTGACCGCGCGCATCCGAGCCATGACACTGGGCACAGTTTTGCAGAAACAGCCGCTGACCAATGCGCAGTGCTTCCGGATCATAGGCTAAATCCAGAATATCCCGTTCGGCAAACTGGCGAAATACCGGGCCATAGACTTCATCAGCCCGTGCCACTTCGCGATCCAGCTGAACATTCATGCCAGCTTCGCGGGCTGCAATGGTGGCCTGTTCCGACTCTTCCAGTGACAAAATGCCCTGATTCGAACTGGTCCAGTTCAAAAAGCCTTTGTAATTACCAAGCCCTGGGTAAGCCGCCAAATAGAGCAACGACCACGCCAAAGTGATGTAGAACATGTAAGTCCACCACTTCGGCAAAGGGTTATTTAGTTCTGAGATGCCATCGTGTTCATGGCCAGTCGTTTCATCCTCAGACACTCCGACGTAGTTTTTCAGGTTCCAGGTCAGCAGCACCAGGCAGCCAACCAGTACAACCAGCGTGAAAATGATGATCCAAGCGCTCCAGAAGCTACTCATGATCGGACTCCTGTTTTTGTTTTTGTTCTGGTTTTGTCAGTTCCGGCTCATCATCGAACACCAGGTTCGCTGCTTCGTCGAAATCTTTTTTCCGGCCTTTGCCGTAAGCCCAGATAATCAGGCCAACAAAACCTACAAATAAAATGACGGTTAAAATGCTGTGTAAGGTTGCAAATTCCATCGTAATCACTTCAAGTGTGTGCCCAGTGATTGCAGGTAAGCAATCAGAGCATCCATTTCAGTTTTACCTTGAACGGCTGCGGCTGCACCGGCAATATCTTCGTCGGTGTAGGGCACGCCAAGGCTACGGAAAATCTCCAGCTTACGGGCGGTATAGCGACCATCCAGGACCCGATCAGCTAACCATGGGTAGGCTGGCATATTGGATTGAGGCACCACAGAGCGTGGATCCATCATATGGGCATAATGCCAGTCGTCGCTGTAGCGGCCACCAACACGGGCCAGATCCGGTCCCGTCCGTTTTGAGCCCCACAAGTGCGGATGCTCCCAGACATGCTCACCGGCGACTGAATAGTGACCATAACGCTCCACTTCTGAACGGAACGGACGGATCATCTGGCTGTGGCAGTTATTGCAGCCTTCACGGATGTAGATATCCCGACCTTCCATTTCCAGTGCAGTGTAAGGGCGTAGCCCATGCACCGGAGTAGTGGTTTCTTCCAGATACATCAGTGGAGTAATCTGTACCAAGGTGCCAAAGCTGATCGCAATGATGGTGAAAATACCCAGCAAGCCAACGCTTTTTTCAATTTTCTCGTGATGATTTTTATTCGACATTGCTCGCTCCTTAGGCCACAGCTTCAGCAACAGGCTTCAGAGAGTGGTTCTCTGCACGCAGGGTTTTGTAGGCGTTGTATGCCATAACAAACATACCCACCAGTACAAAAACACCACCAATAAAGCGCATCAGGTAGAACGGCATAGAGGCTTCAACACTCTCAACGAAGCTATAAGTCAGGGTGCCGTCAGTGTTTACTGCGCGCCACATCATGCCTTGCATAATACCGGAGATCCACATGGCAACGATGTAAAGCACCACGCCTATGGTATGCAACCAGAAATGCGTATTGATCAGTTTGATGCTGTACATCCGACCTTGATTGAACAGAGTGGGGATCAGGTAATAGGTAGCCCCTATGGTGATCATGGCAACCCAGCCCAGAGCGCCGGAGTGCACGTGACCAACGGTCCAGTCGGTGTAGTGTGATAAGGCATTCACTGATTTGATCGCCATCATCGGGCCTTCGAAGGTCGACATGCCGTAGAAGGACAGGGATACAATCAGGAAACGCAGAATTGGGTCGGTTTTCAGTTTATGCCAGGCACCTGACAGCGTCATGATACCGTTGATCATGCCACCCCAGCTTGGAACGAACAGAATAACCGACATCACCATACCCAGCGACTGGGTCCAGTCTGGCAGGGCGGTGTAGTGCAGGTGGTGAGGGCCAGCCCAGATATAAAGCGCAATCAGCGCCCAGAAGTGTACAATCGACAAACGGTAAGAGTAGACCGGACGACCGGCTTGCTTAGGTACAAAGTAGTACATCATCCCTAAGAAACCGGCGGTCAGCAGGAAGCCTACCGCATTATGGCCGTACCACCACTGAATCATCGCATCGACAGCACCGGCATAAATTGAGTAGGATTTCACCAGGTTCAGTGGGATCACCATATTATTGACCAGATGCAGAGCCGCTACGGTAATAATAAAAGCACCATAGAACCAGTTAGCGACATAAATATGACTGGTCTTACGTTTTACCAGGGTGCCAAAAAAGACCACCGCAAAGGATACCCAGACCACGGTAATCAGAATATCAATCGGCCACTCCAGCTCGGCGTATTCTTTTGATTGCGTGATGCCAAGTGGCAGGGTGATGGCAGCCAGCACAATCACCGTTTGCCAGCCCCAGAAGGTGAACATAGCCAGCTTTTCCGCAAAGAGCCGGACCTGACAGGTACGTTGCACGATGTAATAAGCAGTCCCCATCAAGGCACTGGTACCAAAGGCGAAAATGACCGCATTGGTATGAAGAGGACGGAGACGGCTGTAGGTCAGCCATGGAATGTCAAAGTTCAGGGCAGGCCAATACAATTGGGCTGCAATCAGTACACCTACCGCCATACCGACAATGCCCCAAAGGATGGTAGCAAGGGTAAAGAGGCGGACAACGCTATAGTTGTAGTCAACTTCTAACGATTTAGTCTGGCTCATATCGAGTTCCACTGCAGTTTCGCTGGTTACAAAATATCCACTTGCGGGAAGTGGCCCTTTTTTTATCACTCAAAGCCGATACACACGTCACTGTGCAGTACCCACTTTGGGCTATTCTGGGTGCGGATGATAAAGTTTTCACTTTGCAAAAGATAGTTGAATCCGCCGCTTTTATGATTTAGAACAAAGTCCTTGTTTACTTAGTAAACAAGTCTAGGTTAACTTGGCCGTCTTGCTGTATTCGATGTAGAATCAGCTGCCTTTCTTTAGCAAATGGGCTTGGTACCATCCATGGTGAATGCCACACAGCTTCGTGTATGCATACTGTTATGCTGCATCTTAAATGCAATAGGCTGCCAACCAGCGCAAGTGACTGATCAATCCGAGCTTTTGCTCTATGATAGCACAGCAAAGCAGCTGTCGATAAGCCCTGCCAGCATTCCTGTCGAATCAATTCTTACTTTAAAGCTGCAATCGGTGGAAGCTATTGCTGCCATCACCGCCGAGGTGACGGGTGTTTCCATGTACATGGGGCGGGTGCCTATTCGGTTTCGTCAAATTGAAGCAACCTTATGGCAGGCAGAGTTTTTACTGGGGGCCTGTACCGATCCTGCTATGAAGTGGCAATTGCAGCTGCACATTCACTATACGGATGGTCGTGAACAGCTGATTACGGAGCTATTTCAAAGTAGCTGGCGTTAACCGTGGCTTCCTGGGCGACGAGAAATAATTTGTGTGAGCAGCAAAGGAGCCGTTTGCCAGTTGAGCCGGGCCGTTTCTACACAGACAAATTCTTGATAGCCGTTATCCGCTACGTCTTTTAAAGCACGACTTTTGGCTGCAGCGGGATTCCACAGCACCGAGCTGTCATGGCCTGATTGCTGCAAATAAACCGCGTGGTCAGCATCCTGTAGCAACAGCTCTGATCCAGCTTGCAGATAGATGCGATCGGTTTCACCCTCCAGCCGGGCCGGCTCACGGCCATCTTTGTGCTCTTGCTGGCTGACTTTATCCAGATAATGACTGCCAAGCCCGCTGACACTGAGTTGCTTCAGCTGATGGAGGCGAAAATAACTGTGCAAAGCCGCCTGTTGCGGCAGTGGTTGCTCACAACGGAGCGTCACCTGCAGCGCATCGTTGCTTAGACGAACGTCAAGTTGCAGCTCGGTTGGGGCAGTGACATGCGGTAAGTCCGCAAAGATGCAGTGCAGGGTGAGTGAAGCGAAGGTTTCGCTGCACTGGTGTTGCAGCAGTTGCCAGTGCCGGGTTCGGGCAAAGCCATGCGCTGGCTGTGAAGCAGCGTCAGGAATGACCGCGGGATCGGCCGGCCCGAACCAGGGCCAGCACAGCGGAATGCCACCACGAATGGCTTGTTGTTGCCAGTTTGCCTGGGGCGATAGCCATAACAGCTCATCGCCAGGGCTTGGCTGGTAGGACAGAACCTGAGCACCATAGCTGGTAATCACCGCACTGGCCTCACCAAAACGCAGCTGCCAGCAAGGCAGCTCGTCAAGATGGGCAAAACCAGATTGTTGCCGGATGCTGCTTGGCATCAGGGTGGCGCTGTTACTTCATCATCTGGACGGTGTTGTCCAGCATGCGGTTGCTAAAGCCCCACTCATTGTCGTACCAGGACATCACTTTGACAAGACGGCCATTGACCCGGGTTTCGCTGGCATCAAAGATGGACGACATTGGGTTGTGGTTAAAGTCGACTGACACCAGCGGCAGATCGTTCACCGCCAGCGCTTCGTTCAGTGGCGACATTGCAGCAGCCTTGCGAATGATATCGTTGACTTCATCGACGCTGGTGTTGCGTCCGGCGATAAAGCATAAATCCACCAGCGAGACGTTCAGGGTAGGAACCCGTACCGCCAGGCCATCGAACTTACCCTGCAGCTCTGGCACCACCAAACCAACGGCTGCGGCGGCGCCGGTTTTGGTCGGGATCATCGACATAGCCGCAGCGCGGGCGCGGCGCACATCGGTGTGGTACACATCGCTTAAACGCTGATCGTTGGTGTAGGCATGAATGGTGGTCATCAGGCCGGACTCAATGCCGAGAGCATCGTTCAGCGGCTTGGCAATAGGGGCCAGGCAGTTGGTGGTGCAAGAGGCATTGGAGATAATGGTCATATCCGCTGTGATAATGTCGTGGTTCACGCCATAAACAATGGTGGCGTCCACATCTTTTGCCGGGGCGGAAATAATGACTTTTTTGGCACCGGCTTCCAGGTGGGCGCCAGCGCTTTTGCGATCAGTGAACAGGCCGGTACATTCCAGCACCACGTCTACCTGCAGCTCTTTCCATGGTAAGTTGGCCGGGTTACGCTCGCTTAAAGTGCGGATTTCATCTTTATTAACGAAAATAGCGCTGTCAGAATGTTCAACCTGAGCCGGAAAAATACCATGAGCTGTGTCATACTTCAGTAAGTGCGCATTAATGGCGGCATCGCCTAAATCATTGATTGCGACAATTTTTATGTCGTACGACTTATTCGTTTCATACAGAGCCCGTAAAATATTACGGCCGATACGGCCAAAACCGTTAATAGCAACACGAATGGTCATAGAACACCCCTTGGTTAAACGTTATTTTGTAGTAAAATTACATTATTTGGCGAAATATTCAAGCGGTAAATGCAGTTGCATACGAATTCTTGTAATTAAATAACGCAAAAAGCCTGAATTCAGAGTATTCTCAGCATAGCAAAGAAAATAAGCAGGAAGGACGCCATGAATAAAGCGCTCGTACAACAGGCTTTGGAATTTGCCGGCATTGAAGCCAGTTACACCGATGCCTATGGCCAGTTGCAACATGTAAGTGAAAACAATCTGTTGGCCTTACTGGCTGCACAAGGCTTTGATACCACGGATGAAGCAAGCCTGAGCCAGAGTTTGCAGCAACAACAGCAAGCACTGTGGCAACAACTTTTATTACCGGTCTCGGTGCAACAGCAAGATCAGCCACTGCATCTGGAGTTGCGTGTGCCGCTGTCGCTGGCCAATGAAGTACTGAAACTGAATCTCATCACTGAAGCGGGCAAGCAGCATCGTTTTTCGTTCATCCCGGTCGACGGCGAGCTGCTACAGGTTTATCAGCAGGATGAGCAGGAATACCATCTGTACCAGCATGCCATCTCGGTCCACCTTGAACCAGGCTACCACCGGCTGCGGGTGACCAGCCCCGCAGCGGTGAAGTGCGAGCAGTCGCTCATTGTGACACCGGCCCGTTGTTTTCAGCCAGCCGCTTTTGCTGATAAAAAGCAATGGGGTGTCAGTGTGCAGCTGTATGGTTTGCGCTCAGAGCGCAACTGGGGCATTGGCGATTTTGGCGATTTGCAGCAGCTGCTGCAATTGCTGGCCGGGCAGGGTGCAGACTTTGTTGGCCTCAATCCTATTCATGCGCTGTACCCGGCTATGCCGGAGCACGCCAGTCCCTACAGTCCTTCTTCCCGGCGCTGGCTTAATTGCATTTATCTTGATGTCACCGCTCTGCCGGGCTTTGCCGCCTCGGCGGAATGCCAGCAATTGGTCAATGCGCCCGCTTTTAAACAGCAGCTGAGCGAACAGCGCGGTCGCGACTGGGTCGATTACAGCGCAGTCATGCAGTTAAAACAGCCGGTGATGCGCGCTTCGTATCAATGGTTCCTGGCGCATGCCAGCGCGGATGAACAAGCCGCTTTTACCGCCTTTAAGCAAGCAGGTGGCGATAGCTTACGCCTGCAAGCCTTGTACGATGCCTTGCATGCCTATTTGTATGCAGAAGATAGCAGCTACTGGGGCTGGCCAAACTGGCCGGATGACTACAAAGATCCAACCTCTGCTGCTAGCAAAGCCTTTGCCCAACAGCATGCTGATGAGCTGGATATGCACTGTTACCTGCAGTTCTGTGGCGATCGTCAGTTAGCCGCAGCCCAGCAAACCGCGAAAGTGCATGGTATGTTGCTGGGCATTTACCGCGATCTGGCGGTTGGGGTCAGCGAAGCGTCGATGGACATTTGGGCCAACCCGGATTTGTACTGTCGGGCTGCCAGTATCGGCGCCCCGCCGGATCCTCTGGGCCCTCAGGGGCAGAACTGGGGCTTGCCACCGATGTCGCCCTTGCAGCTGTTTCAGCAAGGCTACCAGCCTTTTATTGACCTGTTACGCAGCAATATGCAACATGCTGGTGCACTGCGTATCGATCATGTGATGGCCTTACTGCGACTCTGGTGGGTACCCAAGACCGCAGACGATGCGCGGGGTGGAGCTTATCTTTATTATCCGATTATGGACTTGCTGGGCATTCTGGCACTGGAAAGTCAGCGCAATCAGGTGTTGGTGATAGGCGAGGACCTTGGCACAGTGCCGGATGGCATTCGTGATTTGTTGCAAGAGCACGGTGTGTATTCGTACCGGGTGTTTTTCTTTGAACAGGCCGAAGATGGTGGTTTTATTTCACCGGGCCATTACCCGTTGCAGGCTATGGCTACACTCTGTACCCATGACTTGCCAACCTTAATCGGCTTTTGGCATTGCGACGATTTAAAGCTGGGCGAGCAGCTTGGTTTGTATCCGGATGCGGCTCAATTGCAGCAATTGTTTGAGCAGCGTCACCGCAACAAGCAACGTATCCTGGACTCCCTGCACGGCCATGGTGCCTTACCACAGGATTATCCAAGGCAGGTGGAACAAGTGGGAATGGAGCCGGTATTGGCCCGCGCTTTGCAGTTACATTTGGCGAAAGGACAGAGCCAGTTGCTGTGTTTGCAGCTGGAAGACTGGATGCAGATGACCCAGCCGGTGAATGTGCCGGGTACCAGCGACGAGTACCCGAACTGGCGGCGTAAGCTAAGCCAGACACTCGAACAATTGGCCGGGCAGCCTGAGCAACTGGCGTTGATGCAACAACTTAGCCAGGCCCGGCGTGACTGGCTTTATCAGTAAACCATGATCACTAGAGCATGAACAGTAAAGCATACGAATAACGGATAACGAAAAAGGAAGCAGGATGACTCAGGCGCTAGACTTAACAGCAGTACGTTGTGCACAACCATTTTCTTTACTGGGTTGGCAGCCCAACGGGCAGCCAAATAAAGAGCAAGGCCAGCAAAAAGGCTGGCTTGTTCGCTGCTATCTGCCAAAGGCAGAGCAGGTGGAAGTACTGGATTTAGCTTCGGGTAAATCCCTGGGCGTTTGTCAGCCGGATGCCGCGGTGGTAGGGCTCTTTAGCTTAGAGCTACCGCGCAAACGTAAAACCACGCCGTATCAGTTGCTGGTAACCCAGGGCAAGCATCAGTACCGTCTGGTCGACCCTTACCAGTTCCAGCAGGAAGCCTACCACGCGGTGCATTTTGTTCACAGTCAGCCAGAAAATCTCTACCGGCAGCTTGGTGCGCAACTGATTGAGCTGGATCTGGGGAAAAGCCGTCTGAAAGCAACCCGCTTTGCCGTCTATGCGCCCAATGCCAGCAGTGTCAGTCTGATTGGCGATATGAACGATTGGGATGGTCGTTGCCACCCGATGCAAAAAACCGACTGTGGCCATTGGGTATTGGTGATGCCGGAGGTTGCCGCTGGGGTGCGGTATAAGTTTGAAATTAAAGATAGTCAGGGGCATCTGCTGCCACACAAAGCCGATCCTGTCGGGTTTTTGGCCGATCAGTACCCATCCCATGCGTCTCAGGTGTATGATCACAGCCGTTATCAGTGGCAGGATCAGGCCTGGCAAGACCGCAAGCAAGTACCGCCTTATCAGGCACCAATGAGCATTTACGAGCTGCATTTGGGCTCATGGCGGCGCAAAGACAACAACGAGCCGCTCAGTTACCTCGAATTAAAAGAGCAACTGATCCCGTATTTGCTGGATATGGGCTACACCCACATTGAGCTGCTGCCGGTGATGGAACATCCCTTTGATGGCTCCTGGGGTTATCAGCCAGTGGGCTTGTTTGCGCCCAGCTCGCGTTTTGGCAGCCCAGACGAATTCAAAGCTCTGGTAGACGCCTGCCATCAGGCCGGTATCGGCGTGATCCTTGACTGGGTGCCGGCGCATTTTCCGGACGATGGCCACGGCCTGGCCCGGTTTGATGGCAGCGCGCTCTATGAATACGAAGATCCTCGTCGTGGCTGGCACCCGGATTGGAATTCCTGCATCTACGATTTTGGCAAAGACACCGTCCGGCATTTTTTGGTGGCCAGTGCTTTGTACTGGCTGGAGCATTTTCATATCGATGGCCTGCGCGTCGATGCCGTGGCATCCATGCTGTACTGGGATTATTCGCGCAAAGCGGGCGAGTGGGTACCGAACGTGGATGGTGGCAATCACAACTACGAAGCTATTAGTTTGCTGCAATGGCTCAATACCGAAGTCTACCGCCAGTTCCCGCATGCCATTACCATTGCGGAAGAGTCAACCTCTTTTGCCGGGGTATCCAAACCGGTCGATCAGGGCGGCCTCGGCTTTGGCTTTAAATGGAACATGGGCTGGATGAACGACAGCCTGCGTTATATCAGTAAAGATCCTGCTTATCGCAAGTTCCATCACAACGATCTGACCTTTGCCATGGTGTATCACTACAACGAAAACTTCGTGCTGTCGCTGTCGCACGATGAAGTGGTGCACGGTAAAGGCAGCTTGTTGCACAAAATGCCGGGTGATGAGTGGCAACAAGCGGCTAACCTGCGAGCCTATATTGCCTATATGTTTGCTCACCCGGGCAAAAAACTGCACTTTATGGGCATGGAGTTCGCGCAGGCTGCCGAATGGAGCCATCAACGCAGTCTGGATTGGCACCTGCTCGATTACGACAAGCATCGCGGCATTCAGCAACTGTTCCGCGATTTGAACCTCAGTTACCGCCGCTGTGCGCCTTTGTACGAGTTGGATTACGACAATCGGGGCTTTGGCTGGCTGGATCACAACGATGCCGAGCATTCGGTGCTAAGCTTTTACCGTGAGGATGCCTCAGGTGAACGTATTTATGTGGTCTCGAACTTTACACCAATTCCGCGTAACCAGTATCGGTTAGGGGTAGACCAGCAAGGAGACTTTGAAGTGATCCTAAATACCGACAGCAGCTATTATTGGGGTAGTAATTTTGATGTCGGTACCGTTTTACAGGCGAAGACGCAACCCCACCAGGGCCAGGCCGCCAGTCTGGTGCTCGACTTACCGCCTTTATCCACCCTTTACCTGCGACGCCGGAGTTGATGATGGGATTGCAAGTACCCTTGCTAAAAAGTCAGGTTGGCCAGCCCAAACCCTTGGGGCCTTCTCAATTGGCAAGTGGCGACTGGAATTTTGCTGTCTATGCACCCGATGCCAAGGCGCTTCATCTTTGGTTATTTCAACCCGACACCGAAGAGCCGATTGCTGAGCTGGTTTTTCAAGGCCGCACCGGTGACATCTGGCATCTGGCGGTTGCTGGCATTCCGGATGGGGCTTTGTATGCGCTGTCTGCAGCAGGAGAAGACAATTCTTTGTTAGGTGTGCGCTTTGATGCCGAGCGCTTGCTGATTGATCCCTACTGCAAGCGGCTGAACCGGCCCCAGCGTTTTCAGTCGCATTTGTATCAGCAAAAAAGCCCGTTATTTATCAGCAAAGGGGTGCTGGCACGCCATGACTTTGACTGGCAAGGCGTTGCTAAGCCGCAGATCCCGGCCGAACAAACCATCATCTACGAAGCTCATGTCAAAGGCTTAACCATGCTGCATCCGGAGGTGCCGGAAAAGTTACGCGGAACCTATCTTGGTTTATGTCACCCGGCTATTATCAAACACTTACAGCAACTTGGTATCACCAGTATTCAGCTGTTGCCGGTGGCCAGTTTTATGAGTGAACCCAGGCTCGAAGCCATGCAACTGAGCAATTACTGGGGCTACAATCCGGTCAATTTTTTTGCACCCGATCCACGCTACCAGCTGGAAGATGCGGTCAGCGAATTTAAAACCATGGTGCGCACCTTCCATCAGCATGGCATCGAAGTCATTCTGGATGTGGTGTTTAACCACAGTGCAGAGGCCGGTGACGATGGCCCGGTGCTGAGCTTTCGCGGCCTGGCCAACCGGCAGTATTACTTGTTTCATAACCATGCCGATATCACCGATTATCAGAGCTATTGTAACTTTACTGGCTGCGGCAATACGCTGAATGTGGCTCAGCCGGTGATGCAGAAACTGGTGATGGATGCGCTGCGTTACTGGCTGAGCGAGATGCAGGTGGATGGCTTTCGGTTTGATCTTGCCGTGACCCTGGGCCGCGAGCACAAACGCTTTAACCCCTATGCCGCTTTTTTTCAAATTATTGCGCAAGACCCGGTGCTAAGCGAAGCCAAGCTGATTGCCGAGCCCTGGGATGTTGGGCCCTTTGGCTACCACTTAGGCCAGTTTCCGGCCAACTGGGCCGAGTTGAACGATAAGTGCCGTGACAGCTTCCGGTCTTTTTGGTTGGGGCACAAAGGCAGTCTGGCCGAATTTACCACCCGCTTGCTCGGTTCGCGTGATATCTTTCAAAAGCATCGGATGCCGGCCAGTTGCAGCGTGAATTATCTGTGTTACCACGATGGCTTTACCCTGCAGGATCTGGTCAGTTATGAGCAGAAGCACAACTGGCTAAATGGCGAAGAAAACAAGGATGGCCATGGCCATAATCTCAGTTACAACCACGGAGTGGAAGGGCCAAGCCGCGATGCCAAAGTGACCGCCAGGCGCTACCAGCACAAACGAAATCTGGCCGCGACCTTGTTACTGAGCCAGGGCATCATCCATTGGCTGGGTGGTGATGAGCTGAGCCATAGTCAGCGTGGCAACAACAATGCCTACTGCCAGGACAACGACATCAGCTGGCTGAACTGGCAACTGGATAGTGACAGCAAGGATTTTCTGCAGTTTGTGCAGCAACTGATGGCACTGCGTAAGCGTTACCCTTGTTTGCAGCAATTGTCCTTGCTGGATGAGCAGTATCAGTTGCATGGCGATAAGCATCAGGTGCAGTGGTATTTGCCAACGGGGGAGCTGAAACAAAGCCACGACTGGCATGATCCCGAGCGGCTTTGCTGTTTGTTCAGTATCCGCAATACCCGCGATGGTGCCAGCTTGCTGTTTGTCTTTAATGCCGCACAGCATCAGCAGAAGGTTGCATTGCCGGATGGCGATTGGCAGTTGTTGTTTGACACCGCCGTGGATAAAGGGATGCTGCAACCAGAAAACCGTCAACACAGCGACTACCAGCAACCGGCTTTTAGTATCTCGTTGTGGCAATTGCTGCCAGCCGGGTAAGTGTTGCCACAGTCTCATCATAAAGCCATTTTTTTCAGCGTGCTTGCTGGGCCACGACCGATTTTAGTACCCAGCTTCCTATTTTAAAAATGGATGCTGAGCTTAACAATAAAAGCGTCAAAGTTTTATTACATTTGATGTTTATATCATAATAAACTCTCTGTATATACCAATGAAAGTTATCTTGACGTTAAAAATGGTGGTGATCTGCTGGTGTCTGTAGCGCAAATCAAATACAGTATGCTCCTGAGTCAAAACAACCAATCAGCCCTAAATATTAGATCAAAGCGCGAAATGAGTATCTCTGCTTATTAATAAGGATGTTTCATGAAACTGTTACAAGGTGCTTTATTACTTGCTGTCAGCCTCGGGAGTTTGTCTATGACGTCGGCATTTGCCAGCGAAAGGGCTTGCTTGTTGGAGGGCGATTTTAAAATGTTGGATCAGCGAATTGTGATCAATGATTGTATTGAAAACGGCAGCATCTCGACTGCGCAGTTTCAAGAGATGTGTCAGAGTATGAGTAACCCTCTTAACGACGATCAATACCAGGCCGATATTACCTATATGACGGCTTGCCCTGCCAACCCTCAGGCAAAATGCAAAGATGTGGGCGGCGGTGTGGTGAGTTTTTATTATTACAATCGCGATGCCCAGCTGCTTGAAAGCTCGCAAAATGGTTGTCAATTGATGATGGGAACCTGGGAGCAGTAATGGCCCTTGCGGATCGGTAAACGACTATGCGTTCAATGGCTTTGGGGGCCGTAGTTCAAAAAAGCAAGATCGATCCGCCTTCTTGATCGTATAGCAGCAGGTTGTGGCAGCATGATGGCATCATTTACCGTCAGGAGTTCGCCAGAACAGGCATCTGTTATCAGATGCGGGTAAGACGAAGACTGCAATTATGGCGCGAACTTGGTATACTTCGCGCCGATTTCTTCGGCTGAAATAGGACTCTTCATGTCAGACCCCATTCGTCACTGCGATATCGGCTTTGTTGGCGCCGGTGTTATGGGCAAAAACCTTATCCTCAATCTGGCCGATAATGGCTATCGAGTGGCTGCTTTTGATCTGGACCGTCAGCGTCTGGACGCTGTGTTGGCGCAAGATGCCTCTGAGCGTGGTGATCAGCCCGCCCGGGTCATTGCCTGCAGTTCCTACACCGAATTGCTTGGCCTTTTAAAAGCGCCGCACCTGATTGTGTTGTCGGTGCCCGCCGGAAAACCGGTGGATGATATTTGCCATAAGCTGATTGATGCCGGCATTCAGGCCGATGACATCGTGGTGGATACCGGCAACAGCCTGTGGACCGATACGGTCGAGCGGGAAAAGTCCTACGAAGGCAAGTTTATTTTCTTTAGTACTGCGGTTTCTGGCGGAGAAGAGGGCGCCCGTTTTGGCCCCTCCCTGATGCCAAGTGGCGATCCCTATGCCTGGACCCGCATTAAGCCAGTCTGGCAGGCCATTGCTGCCAAGGTCGATCCTGCCAGTGGTAAGCCGATTGAACGTAAAATACCCGGTAAGCCGGTCACCGAAGGTGAGCCTTGTGCCACTTACATAGGCCCAACCGGCTCGGGCCATTACGTTAAGATGGTGCACAATGGCATTGAATATGCCGATATGCAGCTGATTTGCGAAGCCTATCAGGTGATGCGCGACCAACTGGATATGAACCCGTTGGAAATCGCCGGCGTTTTTAAGCAGTGGAATGAAGGTATTTTAAACAGCTACCTGATGGAAATCAGCGCTGAGGTGCTGGCCACCGCCGATTCAGACACTGGCTTGCCGTTGGTCGATGTGATTTTGGATAAAGCCGGCCAAAAGGGCACCGGCCTGTGGACTGCGGTCAGCAGCTTGCAACTGGGCAGTCCGGCGCCAAGTATTGCCGAAGCGGTCTATGCCCGCTCATTATCCGCACTAAAAGCGGAGCGGGTAAAAGCCTCCAGCGTGCTGGCCGGTCCAAGCCCGCAGTTGCTGGATGACGCGCAAAAACAAGCGACGGTAGCTGCTTTGCATGATGCGCTGTATTGCGCCAAGGTCTGTGTTTATGCACAGGGCTTTCATCTGATGAAAACCGCGGCGGCAGAGCAGGGCTGGGAGCTTAACTTTGCTGAAATCGCCAAGATCTGGCGGGCCGGTTGTATTATCCGTGCGGTCTTTTTGCAGTCCATTACCGAAGCTTATCAGCGCAATGAAGAACTGGCCAACCTGCTGGTCGACCCATTCTTCGCCAAACAAATCTCCGGTTTTCAGCAGCACTGGCGCCAGGCCGTAGCCAATGCCACCCTGGCCGGCATTCCTGTACCGGCGCTCAGCTCAGCGCTGAGTTATTACGATGCTTATCGCACAGCAGTACTGCCAGCCAACTTGTTGCAAGGCCAGCGTGACTTCTTTGGTGCTCATACCTTTGAGCGTACCGATCAGCCCAAAGGTAAAACTTTCCATGTGTTATGGAGCGAGCAGGGCCGGCCAATGACGAGGATCAAATAATGAGTACAACCATCGGAACTCCTGGTAGCAGCAGTGCCACCAAGGTCTTGTTGCTGGGCAGCGGTGAGCTGGGCAAAGAGCTGTGCATTGAATTAAAACGTTATGGCTGTGAAGTGATTGCGGTGGATCGCTACCCCAATGCGCCGGCCATGCAGGTCGCCGACAAAGCAGTGGTGATTTCGATGCTAAACAATGCAGCGCTGCGTCAGTTGGTGATCAAAGAAAAGCCAACCTTTATCGTGCCCGAGTTAGAGGCCATAGCCACCACTGAGCTGCTGGAGCTGGAGCAGGCCGGTTTTACTGTGGTACCCAGTGCCCGGGCAGCTAATTTAACCATGAACCGTGAAGGCATTCGCCGGCTGGCGGCCGAAGAATTGCAGCTGCCTACCTCGAGCTATCAGTTTGCGCAGGATAAAGCCAGCTTTGAAGCGGCGGTGGCTGCCATTGGCTACCCTTGTGTGGTTAAGCCCATTATGTCGTCCTCTGGTAAAGGCCAGACGGTGCTGAAAAGCGCCGACGATTTGGCTGCAGCCTGGGCTTATGCTCAGGAAGGCGGTCGCGCCGGTAAGGGCCATGTGATAGTGGAAGGTTTCATTGATTTTGATTACGAAATCACCTTGCTAACCGTGCAATCGGCGCAGGGCATTCAGTTCTGTGCGCCGATAGGCCACCGCCAGGAAGATGGTGATTACCGCGAAAGCTGGCAGCCACAGGCGATGTCAGCGGCCGCTTTGGAAAAATCCCAGCAATTTGCCCGTCAGGTGGTGCAAGCACTGAGTGGTGCCGGGATCTTTGGCGTGGAGCTCTTTATCAAAGGCGATGACGTTTGGTTTAGCGAAGTCTCCCCCCGGCCACACGATACCGGTTTGGTGACTTTGATTTCGCAGCAATACAGCGAATTTGCACTGCATGCCCGTGCGATTTTAGGCTTACCTATTCCACAAATTCGCCAGTACGGACCAGCGGCATCGGCTGTGCTCCTGGTCGAAGGCCAAAGCGCCGATATCCGTTATCAGGGGCTGGCGGATGCGCTGGCGGTGCCGGATACCGAGATACGACTGTTCGGCAAACCGGAAGTGCAGGGTAAGCGCCGTATGGGCGTAGCGCTAGCGCTTGACGACAGTACCAAAGCCGCCATCGATAAAGCCAAGGCTTGTGTCAGCAAGCTGCGCACTGAGCTGCGGTAAGCTTGATGCTGAAGCGGCACGGATGCCGTTTCAGCCTGCTATCCAACCGTAGAAACCCTGATTTAGCCGCATTGATTCTGGTTCTGTTGCCTTAGTTCTGATAGCGTTATGCTACTTTGTGCTAACAACAAGACCTACCATGATCAAAAAGACACTGCTGGCTTTTGCCATTACCTCTGTATTCAGTGCCAACGCTCTGGCATCGGATAGCTATTTCCGTTCGCCTTCACTGCAGCAAGATAATCTGCTGTTTACGTCTGAAGGCAATATCTGGCAGGCTGATTTAGCCAGCTTGCGCGGTCATCGCCTCACCACGCATCCAACCGAAGAAACGCAGGCCCGGTTATCGCCAGATGGCAAGTGGCTGGCTTTTGTCGCAAGTTATGAACAAACCCCAGAGCTTTATGTCAAAGCCGCCAATGGTGGGGTGGCCAAACGGGTTACTTTTGAAAACAGCCGGGTGCGCCTGCAAGGTTGGACTAAAGATGGCCAACTGCTGTATGCCACTGATCATGTGGCTGGCCCGGCTAATTTCTGGCTGCTGAAAACCGTTGATCCCACCAGCTTAAAAACTGAAACCTTACCGGTAGCAGATGCCATTGAAGGGGCACTGGATAGTGACGGGGAGTGGCTGTACTTTGTGCAGCATGGTCTGCAAGCCACCGGTGATAATGCCCGCACCTACCGTGGTGGGGCTATGGGTGAGTTATGGCGCTATCGGCTGGGCTCCGGCCAGGAAGCTGAATTGCTCAGTGCCGGACACCAGGGCTCTGTGCGTAATCCCATGCTGTGGCAAGGGCGAGTGTATTTTGTCAGCGATGCCAGCGGTAATCCGAACATCTGGTCGATGCAAACCGATGGCAGTGATTTGCAACAACATAGCCATCATCAGGATTGGCAGGTTCGTCAGGCTTATTTGAATCAGGGCCGAATTGTCTATCAGTTGGGTGCCGATATTCATTTGCTGGATCTGCAAAGCGGTGAGGATCGCCTGCTTGAGCTTAGCATTCAGTCCGACCGGCCGCATCAACGTGAGCGCTGGCTGGATCAGCCGCTGAATTACCTGACCAGTGCGCATTACGCTGGCTTTGGTGATCAGGTGGTGCTTACTGCGCGTGGCAAGGTGGCAATTGCCGCCAAATCGCCGGCACGGTTGGTAGACATTGCCACCCCGGCCAACAGCCGCATCCGGGAAGCCATCCTCAGTCAGGATGGCAAATGGGTGTATGCTATCAGCGACCAAACCGGCGAGCTGGAGATCTGGCGTTATGCTGCCGATGGCCGGGATGAAGCCAAGCAATTAACCAAAGATGGCAATGGCTTTCGCTGGCAACTGGCTTTATCACCAGATGGCAACTGGCTGGCGCATGATGATAAAGCTGGTAATCTTTGGTTGCTGAATCTTCAAACGCTGGAGAATAAACTGGCATTTAGCGGTGGTGTGGGTCTGGCGCCTTTTGCCGATATTGTCTGGTCGCACGACAGCCAGCTGATTGCGCTGACCCATGTGGAAACCCGTCAGCAGCGCAGCCAGGTGCTGCTGTATTCACTGGCAGAACAAAAACACCAACTGATCACCAGCAGCAAGTATGAGTCGTTCTCTCCGGCGTTTAGCCCGGATGGCAACTGGCTGTATTTTTTATCCAACCGTCATTTTAGAGCCACCCCTGGCCATCCCTGGGGCGATCGCAACCTGGGACCGATGTTTGACCGGCGCAGTGAGATTTTCGCCGTTAGCCTGAAGCAGGGCGCAGCCTTTCCGTTTCAACCACCGACTGAGTTGCCAGTAGCTGAGATCAACAGCGAAGAACCAGCGCGGCGTGGCCGCAGAGCGGCAGCGGTTAGCCGGGTCGACTGGCAGGGGCTGAATCAACGCTTATGGCAGGTGCCGGTAGCGGCTGGCAATTACACCCAGCTCAGTGTGACCGAGCAGCGTTTGTTTGTGCGTGAGTGGAGCTATGATGCTGGCTCCACCCCGGATCTCAAGGTGATTAAAATTGATAACCGGGATGCAAAAATCGAGCACTACGGTTCAGCTATTGCTGATTACCGGGTATCGCACGACGGCAAACAGCTGTTTTTGCGAAAGCAGCAAGCCAATGGCACCGGCCCTATGTATGTGGTGGATATCGGCGATAAAGAGCCATCCGATCTGAGCTCGGCACTGCTGAACAGCAGGCAATGGCAGCTGGCGCTGGATCCCAAGCAGGAATGGCAACAGATGTTCCGTGATGCCTGGCTGATGCAGCGTGAGTTTTTATTCGATAAAGCCATGCGTGGCTTAGATTGGCAGGAAACCAAGACACGCTATCTGCCGCTGGTAGAGCGGGTTTCCGACCGCCATGAACTTGATGATGTGCTGGCCCAGATGATGGGCGAGCTCGACGCACTGCACTCCCAGGTACGGGGCGGCGATTATCCGGCGCAGCGGCCAACACCTGCCGCAGCAAGTTTGGGTGCCAGCCTAGAAACGACCGCAGATGGTGTGCGTATTGCTCATATTTACCGGACCGATCCAGAGCTACCAGCCCAGGCGGCGCCATTGGCGCAACCTGGGGTGAATGCAAGGGTTGGCGATCTGATCCGTGCCGTTAATGGCCGGTCGGTGCAAACGGTAGCTGATGTCCAGTTGCAGCTGCGCAACCAGGTTGGCCGCCAGGTGTTGCTGGATTTAAGCCGTGGCAATAGTCGCCTGCAAACGGTAGCTGTACCGGTCAATGCCGGACGCGATCATCAGTTGCGTTATCAGGACTGGGTATTTAACAATGCGGCTAAAGTGCAAACGGCCTCAGAAGGACAGTTTGGTTATCTGCACTTGTACGCGATGGGGCCAAACGACATTGCCAATTTTGCCCGTGAGTTTTATGCCAATGTTGATAAAGATGGCTTGATCATTGATGTACGACGAAATCGTGGTGGTAACATCGACAGTTGGATCATCGAAAAGCTGTTGCGTCGGGCCTGGGCATTCTGGCAACCGACTCAGGGTGGGCCTTACACCAATATGCAACAGGCATTTCGTGGTCATTTGGTGGTATTGACCGATCAGCTCACCTACTCGGACGGTGAAACCTTCGCTGCGGGCGTCAAAGTGCTGGAGCTGGGGCCTTTGGTGGGCATGCGAACGGCCGGGGCTGGTGTCTGGCTGACCGGGCGTAACTTACTGACGGATCGCGGTGTTGCCCGGGTGGCTGAAACACCTCAATTTGCTATGGATGGTCGCTATATCATTGAAGGATATGGTGTAGCACCGGATTACGAGGTGCGTAATATGCCGGTGGCTACCTTCCGAGGGGAAGACGCTCAGCTGAACTTTGCTATCGATTATCTGCGGGGCAAAGTCCAGCGCGAGCCCATTCCGGAGCTTAAAGCCGAACCTATTCAGCCTGGCCCGGCAGCTGATATCCGCCGGTAAGTGTATTCTGGAAGGGCAGTCATTGACTGCCCTTCATTGGCTTTAGCTGTTTTAACCTGCGTTTGTGTTGTTTTAATAAGCGTGTCAGTTTTTGCTCTGCAGCCTTGTCGGAAGCAAAAATACTGAGCTCATACAAGTGATCCACCTGCCGAAGTAAAGCGTGTTCTGCTGCATTACTGCTAGCCAATAACTTCAATGCCTGGTTAAGGCTTTGCTCAGGAGCTCTGGCGCTTAGTCGTGGGATGGCTTTGAGTAGTTGTTCAGAAAGGCTCGATTGCTGTCTATGCCGCCAGCAATAGCCTGCTAACCCTGCCAGAAACAGCAAGAACAATAACAGTGACGCCAGCAACCATTGCTGCCAGTTCGCAAAAAACTTGCGTAATGACTGCCAAATAGCATCCTGGCGCTGCTGGTTAAAACCCAGCACCCAGACCGACCAGTAGTAATCCAGGTGCAACAGCTGTAAGCGCAGCTGAGCAAACAATGGCAGCTCTCCAAACAAGGAGCGGCCCAACAGAGCCATATCGTCTGGCGATAAAGCGCTGTCCAGGCCATCAAGTACCCGTTCCGGCGCAATGGCGGCAGTGGGATCCAACGGATACCAACGGTCATCCACCAAATACTCCACCCAGGCATGTGCATCCCGCTGGCGTACCAGTAAGTACTGTTGCTCAGGATACCAATCACCACCCAGGTAACCACCAACCACGCGGGCTGGGATCCCAGCCTGTCGCATCAACAAGGCCGTAGCAGAAGCATAATGACTGCAAAAACCGGCTTGGCTTTCAAACAGAAAGTCATCCACACTGTGACGCCCAAGCAGAGGTGGATTTAACGTGTAGTAAAAACTCTGCTGCCGGAAATGGTCCAGCAAAGCGTTGGCAAATTGGTGTGGCTCAGGGTGTTCATCCAGCAATTCATCAGCAAAAACCTGACTTCTAGGGTTGTGATTCCCGGTCAGCAAATTCCAACGCCGTTCGTTATCATCCGTCAAAGGGATCGGTTGCAGTACACTGCTTAGTTGATAGCTGATACGTTGGCTTACAGGCCGATTGGTACGCAACAATCCGGCAGCCAGGGGCTCCAGCTCCGGACTCCAGTTCGTTGGCAGGCCCAGGCTAAATACGGCGCGCTGAAAACTAGGCTCAGCAATCACCTGATAGTGTACTAGCTGGTCTGGTTCGGTGATTGAGCGACTGGTTCGGGCCGTGCGATGAAAGTTTTGCTGAACCGACCAACGCCGACCATCAAACTGCTCAAATACTTTGGCTCGCCAATAGCGTTCTTCTTGAGCGGGTAGCTTTGAATCGAATCGCACGCGAAAGGCGGTCGCATTGCTTTGCACCAACTGCTCAATAGTTCCAGGCTCAATTTCATTAGCTAACCCAGTCATGGCTTGCTGGGAACTGGGCAGTTGCCATAGCGGGGATAGTCGCGGGAACAAAACAAACATACCCAGCCATAGCGGCAGCAATAATAGTAAGAACTTACTATCTGCGGCTAGTTGTTTGCGTTCGGGCAATTGTTCTGCAAAGAGGAGGTATTGCAGCAATAAATTAAGGCCTGTGGCTATAAAAATCAGCACCGCCATGGCCATGGATTGATGAAATAAGAAACTGCATCCTAAAATGAAGTACTGCACCCAAACCAGTTGCCGGGCTTCACTTTGCCTGGATAGCGCCAGTAATCGCAGCAAAGCTGATAGCAGTAAAATGTGCATCAGAAAATGCATTGAGCCCAACTGTCGGATCGCCAGCAGCAGGATAATCACACAAATAGCAGCGATAACATTGACCAAGCGAAGGCTTAGCACAGGGAGTTTCTGGTATGCTTGTAACCAGGCCATGCCATTTAGCAACAATAGCATAGAAAGGCTCCATGCTTGCCATGCTGGTAGCAGCAGTAAGATAAGCAGCAGTTGTAGCGCTGGGGCTAACAGAAAAAAGCGTTGCTGGCTTAACATAGTGCCAGCCTTTGCAGGCATTGCTGCAGATGCAGTGAACCTTGACCAAGGGGAAGATCTCCAGCAGGGGTTTTCAGACCATAACTCACTTGCTTTGCCTCCAGCTCAAGCAGCTGGTAGCACACCTCCGATAGGCATTGTTCTAGAGCAGCCCCATGCAGCGGAGGGACCTGTAACCAACGGGGATCTGCTTTAGGTTGTTGCTCGGATATTTTGACCACTGGTGAGTCAGGCTGGCGAGCAAGGCGTTTCCAATGCAAGCGGCGAATGGAGTCACCTGGCTGATAAGCTTTTAACTGATCGGGCAGCTCTTCAGGGGCTAACTGATTGTGATCCGATTTCGGGTCGACACCTGGTAACAAGGCGGTTGGCTCTGTAGGCGTAGGATAAACCCAATAATGCAGTTGAACTGGCAAGTAACTCCAGCAACGGATCAGCCCTAACGGATACTCTGTATACACCAACACGCTATCGATTGGGTAATGGCCTCTTTTCAATGCTGGCCAGTGCAGGGTTGCTTGTTGCCCTTGACTCACTTTGGTTCTGGCGGCCCTCATAGAAAAGTACACAGCCTGGTAGGAAGCCTGGTGTTTTAAGGTGAATGGCATGCTGAGCTGTTGACCTGCATACACAGCTGCTGGCGCTGAAACCTCAATACTTAATCCTGCGAGGTTTCGCCAGGCAAACCAAATACTCAGCAGAAACACGCTGAGTAGTAAGTAAGCTAGCAGTAAAATCAAATTATTTTGGTAATTGGTGCCCAATAAATAAAGCAGTATTATCAAGGCAACGAACCAAAACCCGTAGCGAGTAGGAAACACCAATAAAGTGCTATGATTTAATTCAAGCACTGTATTGCTAGCAAACCTTTTAGCCAGCCAGCTCTTCAGACGTTGGCGAAGTTTATCTCTTAGCTTTGTTGTGATTTGTGTCACAGCGTTATGACCTTATAGGGTACAAGGCGTTTCACGAAGCAACAGCAGACTCCAACGAGGCTCTGCAGCACGAGATTTTGGGTCTAGCCGATGCTCACTTACACTTGGAAATATTGCCTGTACATCATCCGCGGTAACATAGTCACGTTCTTGCATCAATGCCCAGGCTTTGGCTGCCTGAAGCAATGCTTTAGCGGCTCTTGGCGATAATGGCAACATATCCGGGTGCTGCCTGCTATGTGCCACCAAGTCCAGCAAGTAGTTAATTAAAGCTTCAGAGGCATGGATATGAGGCACCTTGGCTTGCAGTGCCATCAGTTGCTCAATACTAAGTTGTTGCTGTACTAGTTTTAACCTCGATTGACCGCGATCTGAGTCCAGCAACTCAAATTCAGCGGCGCGATCCGGAAAGCCAAGTGATAATCGCATTAAAAAACGATCCAGCTGCGATTCTGGCAAAGCGGATGTACCAGACTGGTCCAGCGGGTTCTGAGTGGCTATCACAAAAAAAGGTGAGGGCAGGGCTCTTGTTTTGCCGTCAATCGATACCTGCTGCTCTTCCATCGCCTCAAGCAAGGCGCTTTGCGTTTTCGGGCTGGCACGGTTAATCTCGTCGGCCAATAATAGGTGGCTGAACACCGGGCCTGGTTGAAAGTTAAACTGATGGGAGCGTGTATCATAGATACTCATTCCCAGCAGATCGCCTGGTAACAAATCACTGGTAAATTGCACCCGACGATAGGATAGGCTAAGGCTATCAGCCAGCGCATGGGCTAGCGTGGTTTTGCCCATGCCTGGTAAGTCTTCCAATAGCAGATGCCCTTTGGCCAATAAACAGCAAAGTGCTAATTTGATCTGAGCACTCTTACCAAGAATAATACGGTTCAAATGATGTTCAATGGCCTGAAATTCTGCGAGCACAACAATTCCTTACTACAAGTCGCTCTGGGTAATTTAAGATAGCAAGTTCACGCGCAATAAAAAAGGCGACCTATCGATCGCCTTTGATTAAATGCTTTTAATTAAGCTGTGCAGTTCATTAAAATTGCGCAACAATTTCTGCTGAGCATTGGTCTGTGTTTTCAGCACACAGCTGATAAACAACCTGGCTGGCAGTTGTATTGAAGCGATCACGGTAGCGGCCCTGATTTTCAAGGGTAGCTACCTTAACGCCATCGCGGTAAAGATCTACCCGGCTGTCCGCACCTGACCAGCGTAAGTCAACGATGCTCGAGCCTGTGCGGGCTTGCTGCGCACGATGCACCCACAGGTCGATAGAGCTGATCACATCACTTACGGTCACGGTCTGAGAGGTACTGTCCGTCAAGCCATTGCCATCTGCAACGGTCAGGGTAACGTTGTAGCTGCCCGCTGCGCTGAACAAATGCGAAGGGTTTTGCTGCGACGAGCTGCTGCCATCGCCGAAGTTCCAGTCCCAGCTCACAATGGCATCATCACCTTCGCTACTCTGATCACTGAAGTTAACCAGTAAGCCAGAGGCTGAATAGCCAAAGCTGGCAACAGGTGCTTCCGGATCAGGGTCGACAATGTCACCATCAGGCAGAGCCGTCAGCGTAAGATTCCAGCTGTTTAGAGTACCTGTATCCAGTGCTGCGTTATCTGAGACAAACAAGGTCCAGTCACCTTGCATGGCTTCGCCGTTATAAACATCAACTTCCCAGCTTTGGATCAGGTCGTCTGCGCTACCGCCAGTGCGGTTATGCAAGGTATGCACTGTCCCTTCTGGTGAGGTGAGGCGCACAATCAAATCACCACGCCAGGTGTGGGTGATATTAACGCCCACTTCAGCACCAAAAACATGACCTGACTCAGCTACTGAAATAATGCTTTCAATACCAGCAGGGTTGTTATCAGGGATGGCAATCGGTGTCGTATTTTCGTATGGAAAGTCCATTAAGCCTTGTGGAATCACATTCAGGTTGGCGGTCGTCTGGCGCACCAAGTCTCCAGACGCGCTGTCCGTGGCTGTGATCAGGAACTGATAGGCACCCCATGGTGTATCTTCATCGGTATCAACCAATAAACTTACCGTATCACCAGGGTAAGCTACATCCGATGAAAAGCTAACACCAGGCATAGCTGGTGTTGCATCCACAGTAAGCTGAATTGCATCATTCCAACCAGCTACTGAGCTGAACTCCAGGGTGTAAGCTGTTTGCTCACCGGCGATAACTTCCTGATTGCGAGGATCCAGGCTTAAGCGGAAACCAGGTGCTGGATCAGCTTCTTCTAAAGCGCTGGCAACATTTAAACGTTTACCAGAGACTGTCCGACCATCCAGTGATGGCAGAGCATCACCTGATTGCATCAGGATTTCTTTCATCTGCAATGCTGAAATATTTGGATCCAATGACCATACCAGTGCAGCTGCACCAGCAACATGAGGAGATGCCATAGAAGTGCCTGAGAAGGTACTGTAACCAGCCCCTGGCACTGTGGATAAAATGGCTGAGCCTGGAGCCCCCAGATCAACGCTAACTAAACCATAATTTGAGAAACCGGACAGGTTATCATTGCGGTCGGTTGAGGCAACAGAGACAATAATGTCTGAATCATAGGCTGCTGGATACATAGGGAACTGATCAGCATTTCGACCATCATTGCCAGAAGCAGCAATAAACAAAATACCTGCATCGCCTCCATCTTCAATGGCAAGCTTTAAAGCTTCTGAAAAACCGCCACCTCCCCAGGAGTTGTTAGTCGCCTTAACGTCAACACCATGATTCAGCTTTAAATCGGTAAAATAACTGATACATTCAATCGCGCCTGCGGTAGAGCCACCTCCGGCACCGAGGAACTGACATGGGATCAGAGTGACATTCCAGCTAACGCCTGCAACACCAACCCCATTATCACCCACAGCGCCAATAGTTCCAGCAACATGAGTGCCATGGCTACCACTATCCATTGGGTCGCCACTGGCATTTAGTGTTGACCAGCCAAACTGATGGCCTGGATAACTACCATCATTTTCCCAGCGATTAGCTATCAAATCCGGATGGTTGTAATCCATACCTGTATCAATGACACCGATGATAATATCTCGACTTCCGGTTGTAGTTTGCCAGGCTTCAACAGCGCTAATATCAGCACCAGGCGTACCACCACTTTGACCTGTATTGTGCAGGCCCCATAGTTCATTAAAGCGTGGATCGTTAGGAGACAATGGGGAGGTAAGTGGTTGGACAATGTAATTAGGTTCTGCAATCTCAATAGCTGGATGCAGGCTTAATTTTTTGATCAACTGATCACGCTCAACACCTCGTGGTATGCGGACTTTGGCAATACGTCCATCAGCCACATGCTTCATGCGAATATCACGTCCCTCAGCATCCAGTTCGCGAAGCGAAACACCAGAGCGGCTCATAACCATTTCCCGCTCTGCTTTACCTACACCTGGTTTAAATACGACTATGATGGAGTCATCAGCTGCTTGTTGCGGCGCAGCCATCACACTTCCAGCGACCAGAGCTGCCGAAATAGCCAAGGCCAGTTTTTTGAGTTGTCGCATAATTTAGTACCTTATTTTTTCATTATAGTAAAGTATTTGCGCCTTTTTTTAGCACAAGTAATCAATACCATAAATTAGAATTAATAGACTCTACGATCAGTGAAATTAGTAAGAATGTACTAGTCTTAAATGGGGGGTAGATGTAAACTAAATGAGCCCATCTAATTGTTTTATAGTGTAAATATTGTTTTATCATTAGTTATTCGCTTTAAAAAAATAACTCTTTCATCCAATTGCAGCATGCTGTGAATCTTATAGTTTAGGCTGGTATCTAAGATTTAAAGGATGTGCCCAATTGTTAACAATCGCAAAAGTGTCCTTATTCAGCGCCTTGATTTTTAGCCCTTGGCTTTCAGCTGAACTGTCTTTGCCTCTAACCTCGTTGTTAGAGCGTCAGCAAATGGCAAACCAAGTTGTTTTGGAGCAAAACGGTTCTATGAATTCAATGCTGGTAGAGCAGTTGGGTCAAAGCAATGTCGCTTTGTTGCAGCAGGCTGGTTATTTAAATCAATTGGCATTACGTCAAATAGGCGTTGGTAATCGTGCTGAAATTGCCCAAGCTGACTCATTAAATCAAGTTGATGTATTGCAACAAGGAGATTTTAACCTGATCCAAATCCAGCAATTTGGCGGATCAGGTTTTAGTATTCAGCAAATTGGTAACAATGCGGAACTATCGATTGTGCAGTATTAAATACATGAAAGTTAAAACAATAATGACTGGAGAATAACAATGAGTTTTAAAAATCCACGTAAACACGTTTTGGGAGTGGCTATTGCGCTAGCACTTTCGGGAACAGCATTTGCTGATAACGAAGCCTTGGTATTGCAGACATCCGTTGCAGGTGCTATTGAAGGTAATGAAGCTTATGTTGAGCAAAGCGGCAACATTAATTTGGCAATTGTCGAACAAGATGGCAGTTTAAACGATACCCAGGTGAATCAAGATGGCGTTTGGCATGAAGCTTTTGCTTTCAGCGTAGGTGAGGATAACTGGATTCGTCTTGAACAACAGGATGATTGGCACATCGCATTTGTGGATATTGCCGGTAACGAAAACACCGCAACTGTCACTCAAGATGGCTTCTGGAATGTGGCTGAAATTGCAATTTCAGGCGATGTGAATGATGCTGCTGTGTTCCAAAACGGCGACCAGAATGAAGCAACTATCGTGTTAACAGGCGACGCCAACTTTGTTGAAGTCATTCAGGAAGGAGATGGTAATTGGACTAATGCTGGCTTTACTGGCAATAACAATGAGTTATTTAGCGTCCAGGATGGCAGCTTTAACGAATCAGGCATGTTTCAACTGTTCGGTGATGGCAACATCATGGAAGTTGAGCAATACGGCGATGGTAACGTTGGCGGTGTGGTTGGCGTGAATGGTGATAACAACACCTTCTATATCCAACAATTTGGTTCAGATAACGCTTTTATTGCCTTTGATGTCAGTGGGGAAGGCAACTTGGTAGATGTATATCAGGACGGAGCTCAGAACGTTTTTATTTTAGAGCCTCTGGCTGGTGTTGATAATACCATCTGGGTTCAACAAGAAGGTGTTGCTAACGAAGTTGATGCGCCTATTGGTGTAACTGGTAATGACAACCTTATCGATGTATGGCAGCAAGGCAACGAAAACATAGCATTCTTCGCAACCTTTGGTGATGGTCATGATATTGAGATTTATCAGGAAGGCAGCCAAAATGTCGGTGAAGTTGTGCTGGATGGTGGAATGAACCAGGCCTTTATTCATAGTTCAGGGGAGTTTAATTACGCTGGTGCTGCAGCCTTTGGTTACAACAACACCATCGTAATTGAGCAAGACGGAAGCGGAAACTTCGCGCTGGGAAATGTTGATTTTGGTTTTGATAATGTTATCGAAATAAATCAGGATGGCGCTGATAATTTTGCTTATGTTGAGTTTGTTGGAGCTGATAATCAGTTTTCGATTGAACAGTCCGGTGATTTCAACGAAGTTATTGCTACAGGTGACAGTGGCCTTCTGTTAAATCAGCGATTCACGGCACAGCAACAAGGGGACTTCAACTTGATTGATGTACTTCTGGCTGGCAGTGACAATGTAATGAGTATTACCCAGGTGGGTACTGGCAACTGGGTAACTGGCAACGCAGGACCTTCGTTTGTTCAAGGAGGCAATTCCGGTTTGGTCTCCATCTCACAAATGGGTAATGATAACCTGGTCATGGGTTCACAGATGGGTGCTGGAAATGTGATGTCTGTCACTCAGGTAGGTGACTTCAATACAGCTACTGTGATTCAACATTAATCGGCTCATGAAGTAAAACAGGCGGCTTAGGCCGCCTTTATGCCCTTATGAAAATAATAATTTATCTGCTGTTATTTATTGTTGCTTCTTTCACGCCTCAGAGCATTTCCAGAGATATTACACTGGGGGGATTGGTGCTTGATCGCACGGTTACTCGTTTTGGTAAAGACTTTGTTTTTTACTATTCAGGTTATTGGCGTGATATACCAGCAACGGACAATATCACTGTAGTCATCTATGAACAGGTATACCCTCAGGCTGGAACTGTACTTTGGGTCGAAATGAATGACCGGCGGATTTATCAGACTTACTTTGGCAGACGCTACAACGATGTGAAAGAAACTGCGGAACAGGCTGTACTTCAGAGCCTTACTGAGCTCGCCAGAATTCAGGCCGACCGTATACTTGGCGAATCAGCCGAAGAATTATTTTAAAGGAATGACCATGAAGTATAAGTTGTTATTCTTAACTCTTTTTATGAGCGCTGCTCATGGCACTGAGTTGGTTTATACCCCTATTAACCCAAGCTTTGGCGGTAACCCACTGAATGGGGCCTTCTTGTTGCAAAAAGCACAAATCCATCAACCTGGCCGAGTAGAAAAAAACTTTGTTGATAAGTTTAGAGAGGCTTTAGAGCGCAATATCATTAATACACTCACCAGGCGGATAGCTGATGGCGATTTGGTGGATGGCATCTATGATACCGGTGAGTTTATAGTCAATGTGAGCTCAGGGACGGATGGTAGTATCCGCGTAGAAATTACCAATCAAATGACTGGTGAAATCACGATTTTAATTATCCCAAGCATAGGTGGTTAAGCATGAAGAAGTTCATCATTCTTGCCGCTCTGATTTCGCTGGCGGGTTGCTCGGCGATGCCAAAACCCCGCTTTCACATCAGCCCGGCTGAAGTTGATAAGCCAAGTAGTCTGATGCAGCAGTTGTGGCAGCAACCAAAGCCACAACATGCCATTCCTGTTTCTGTCTATTCGTTTCGTGATCAGACCGGCCAATACAAGCCTCAGGCGAATGTATCCAGCTTTTCCACTGCAGTAACACAAGGTGGCACTTCCATGTTAACGCAGATCCTGCTGGATACAGGTTGGTTTGCACCTTTGGAGCGTGAGGGGCTACAAAATTTGCTGACGGAGCGCAAAATTCATGGCTCCAGCCGAAGTGGTCAAGAGCTTCCACCGCTGCGTGAGGCCAGGTTGCTGTTCGAGGGTGGTATTATCAGTTACGAAACAAACCTGACCACTGGCGGTTTTGGGGTAGAGTACTTTGGTATAGGGGCATCCGAATTATTCCGTGAAGATCAAGTGACTGTCTATTTACGGGCGATCGATGTGCATACAGGCCAAGTCTTGCTGTCTGTATCAGCCACTAAGAAAGTCTTCTCGCATGAAATGCGTGCCGGTTTGTTTCGTTATGTTGCCATCGATAGGTTGGCTGAAATGGAGACGGGGTTTTCTACCAATGAACCGGTTCAGTTTTCAGTTCGTCAAGCCATGGAAACAGCGGTCGCTGACTTGATAGAAAAAGGCGTGCAACGCGGTTTCTGGCGTCCTGGCTCTGCCTCTTCGGATGGTACCAGTTCAGTTTCAGGTGCGAGTTAGTACCATCCTATTTCAAGGTTTCAGCCGCACGATTAGTTCATAACCTAATCTGAGGTGTATGCCGGGTTTGACTGTTGGATCCAACGCAGCAGTTCAACCCGGTTTCTTGATTTAGTCTTACGAAAAATCGAAGACAAATGTGCTTTCACCGTATGAGCACTGATGTTGAGAGCCAGTGCTACTTCTTTATTTCTGGAGCCTTCAGCAACCAGTTGAATAATGCGTTTTTCCTGACGCGTCAACAATTGGATAGCGCTAAGTGCATCGGTATTAAAACCTTGCTTAAAGCGCTGCTGTAATACCTCATCAACCATGCCTGACATCACAGTGCGAGGGTAATACAACTCACCTGCCATCATCGTTTTTAATGCATTAAGGACCCGATCCAACTGCTCATCACGATACACAACACCACGAAGGCCAATATTTAGCGAAAAACCAGGATCTACCAGGCTTCTTTCGGCCTGGTACAGAAAAGTAGATCCTTTTGCCATGCATTGCATAAGCTCATCAGGTATACCTCGTTTACCCAACTGACGACCAACAAATGGAAAAGCTATGAGTAAGTTGCTACGAATACTTTTTTGATCAAACTCTGACCGTGTCATTTGTTCAACTTTGATATGAACGGACTCAGCCAGAAGCGATAGATTTGATGTTTTTTCACGGTCCGTGATTACGACCAACCGATTAAATGGATCCATAAATTGCCTTATACACCCCTAGTTCAAAGCTACTAATACATATAACGAAATATTGAACTTATGTCCTATTTTTTGCAAGCCTTAAATCTGATTTAACAAATCCAGACCCATACATGAGTAAAGATTTTGAATAAGGTTGCCTCATGGTAAAATAGACAAAAGGTAAGTCAGTCAGGTCATGTATGCTAAAAGTTCTGTTTGTTTGTTTAGGTAATATTTGCCGTTCACCCACTGCTCATGCTGTTTTCAGGGATATGGCAAAAAAGCGTGGTCTTCAGGTTGAAGTGGAGTCGGCAGGCACAAGCGCCTATCATCAAGGCGCTTTGCCAGATCAGCGAAGCCAATCGGTTGGCATTGAACGTGGCTATAGTTTTGATGGTATATCTGCCCGCCCGGTCAAAGATAGCGACTTTGCCTATTATGATTATATTTTTGCGATGGATTTACAGAATTTGCGGGACCTTATGCAACGCTGTCCAGCCGAATACCAAAATAAAATCTCGTTGTTTTTAAAGCATCATCCAGATTTTCATGACGGCAAGGAGGTGCCTGATCCCTATTATGGCGGTACCCGTGGTTTTGTGCGTGTGCTGGATTTAATTGAACAGGGTGCATCTGCTTTGTTGGATCAATTGCAGCGTGAGCATTCAAGCAAGCGGTGAAAGATACTGGAATAGCTTATAGCTACTTTATTTAGCCGTAAAGATTGCTTTTCTCTGGTAATAAATTTACTTTGTAGCCAGAGAAATTAAGCGAAGCAATGAGGACAAAGACGTGAGTTTATGGACGCCGCAAAGCTGGAGAAACTTTCCTATCCAGCAGCAGCCAAGTTATCAGGATAAAGCCCTGGTGACTCAAATTGAGCAGCAATTACAAAAATATCCACCACTGGTATTTGCCCAGGAAACCCGTGACTTATTCAGTCAGTTGGCGCAAGTTGCCAATGGGGATGCTTTTCTGCTGCAAGGTGGAGATTGCGCGGAAAGCTTTGCTGATTTTCATGCTCCTAAAATTCGCGATACCTTTAAAGTCTTGCTACAGATGGCTGTGGTACTGACCTTTGCCGGCCGAAGCCCTGTAGTAAAGGTGGCTCGGATGGCAGGTCAATACGCGAAGCCACGCTCAAGTGACCTTGAAACTATTGATGGCGTAAGCCTGCCTAGTTACCGCGGTGATATCATTAACTCCTCGGAGTTTACACCAGCAGCGCGTGAGCCGGATCCAAACCGCCTGGTTACTGCCTATCATCACTCAGCTGCATCGCTGAATTTGCTTCGGGCTTTTGCACAGGGTGGTCTGGCCGATCTGCATCAAGTCAACCGCTGGAATATGAGCTTTGTTGAGAGCAATCCACTGAAAGAGCGTTATCAGGATATTTCTCAGCGCATTCAGGAAGCTTTACGCTTTATGGAAGTTTGTGGCATCACCTCACAAACGGCCCCATCAATTCGTGAAACTCAGCTCTACACATCGCATGAGGCGCTGTTGCTCAATTACGAAGAGGCTTTGACACGTCGCGATTCGCTGACCGGAGATTGGTATGATTGCTCCGCCCATATGGTGTGGATTGGTGAGCGTACCCGGCAGTTGGATCATGCTCATATTGAGTTTTTCCGCGGCATTCACAACCCGGTAGGAGTAAAAATTGGCCCTGGCATTGATGGCGATGAATTGATCCGCTTGATTGATGCCCTAAACCCGGACAATAAAGCAGGCCGCCTTACTTTGATTACACGCATGGGTGCCGATAAACTGGCCGATAAGTTGCCACAATTGGTTCGCCGGGTGCAGAGCGAAGGGCGTAAAGTGGTTTGGAGCTCGGATCCAATGCATGGCAATACCGTCAAAGCCAGCAATAATTATAAAACCCGTGATTTTGAAGCCATCTTGCGTGAAATCCGACAGTTCTTTGCCGTGCATCAGGCGGAAGGTACACACGCTGGCGGTATTCACCTGGAAATGACCGGTGAACATGTGACTGAGTGTACAGGTGGTGCTTATGGTTTAAGCGAGCAGGATCTGGCGCAACGTTACTTTACTCAGTGCGATCCTCGTCTTAACTCTGATCAGGTTTTGGAGCTGGCATTTTTGATAGCTGATAGTCTACGCTCCGGTTCAGTTTAAATTGCACTTAACGAATGCTTGGTGCTATTAAGGCTCTGGCTATGCCAGGGCCTTTTTTAATGGCGGTGTCGTTTTAACCCTGTGATGGCCAGAATTTTGGCCGCCATTTCCTCGATCGATAATTGTGATGAGTTTAGAAATGGTATCTGCTCACGCCGATACAGCTGTTCAACTTCATTGAGTTCCAACCTGCATTGCGCCAGTGATGCATAGCGACTGTTTGGCCGCCGCTGCTGCCGGATATCACTTAAACGATCGGCACTGATGGTCAAACCAAAGAGTTTATTTTTGTTGCGTTTCAATACATCCGGTAACGTTAATCTGTCCATGTCTTCATCTACAAAAGGGTAGTTGGCCGCTTTGATGCCGTATTGTAATGCTAGGTATAGGCTGGTGGGCGTTTTACCGGATCGACTGACGCCTACCAGAATTAAATCCGCTTTATCAAAGTCTTTCATATTTGCGCCATCGTCATTGGCCAGCGCATAATTAACTGCATCGATGCGGTAATCGTACGTCTTTTCGTGCATGCTGTGGGTACGATGCGTTTTCGGCACAGGGTCCATACTGAGCTCTTTTTGTACTGAAGGTACAAAGGTATCGAGAAAATCGTAGCAAACACCATCGCTGCTATGGATCACCTCGCGCAACGCCTCATCAACAAAGGTCTGAAAAACTAAAGGGCGTTGGCCTGTAGCAGCATAGCGATCGTTAATCACAATTTTCATTTGCTGTGCCTGGGCAACTGTTTCTATAAATGGAATTGTGACATGCTCAAATTCGGCCGGAAACAACGACAGCAAGGCATGGCCGAATACTTCGGATGTAATGGCAGTGCCATCTGAGATATAAAATGCGGTGCGCACATGAGCTCCTTCAGTCGCTTTGTTATAGCCTATGACAAAATTGCTTTTTCTCAACAGTTTATTTGCCTTTCGTCAGGGTGTAAAATTATTCTGTAACCCAGAATGTAAGTTTACCAAGCTTGCTACAAACCATGGAGAATCACAGTGCAAAATTACGTCAGCTGGTATCAGGACCTTGGCATGCAGGATGTTGGACAGGTCGGTGGCAAGAATGCGTCCTTAGGCGAAATGATTAGCAACCTGGCAGGTGCCGGTGTACAAGTGCCGGGTGGCTTTGCCACGACTGCCGATGCTTTTAATGAGTTTCTAGAGCAAAGCGGCCTGAATGAGCGTATTTATCAGCGACTGGACAGCCTGAATGTAGAGGATGTGCACCAACTGGCACAAGCTGGCGCTGAAATTCGGCAGTGGATTATTGATACCCCTTTTCATAACGAGTTTGAACAGGCCATTCGGGGGGCTTATCAGCAGCTGCACCCGGACCAGGGAATGGATCTATCCTTTGCTGTGCGCTCATCTGCTACCGCTGAGGATATGCCAGATGCATCCTTTGCCGGGCAGCAGGAAACCTTCCTTAATGTCCGCGGGTACGATGCGGTAATCGTTGCCATCAAGCATGTGTTTGCTTCCTTGTTTAATGACCGCGCTATCTCCTACCGGGTGCACCAGGGCTATGACCATCGTGGCGTAGCGCTGTCAGCTGGCGTGCAGCGCATGGTGCGCTCAGATTGTGCCTCATCCGGCGTGATGTTTACCCTGGATACCGAGTCTGGCTTTGAGGATGTGGTCTTCATTACCTCTTCCTATGGTTTGGGCGAGATGGTGGTGCAGGGCGCTGTGAACCCGGATGAGTTCTATGTGCATAAACAAACGCTGGCAGCTGGCCGACCAGCAGTGGTGAAACGTAATCTGGGCAGCAAGCTGGTACAGATGGTTTATTCCAATGAACAGGGCCATGGCAAGCAAGTAGTAGTGGAGGACGTGCCTGCCGAACTACGACGCCATTTTTCACTGACCGATGCCGAAATCGAGCAACTGGCACATCAAGCCATGATCATTGAGCGGCATTATCAACGACCGATGGATATTGAATGGGCTAAAGATGGTGTCGATGGCCAGCTGTACATAGTGCAAGCCCGACCTGAAACGGTGAAAAGCCGTGAAGATCAAACCCGGTTAGAGCGTTTTCAGCTGAATGAAACTGGCCCCCTGTTGGTTGAAGGGAGAGCTATTGGTCAGCGTATTGGCTCCGGTGTGGCGCGGGTATTGGATGGCATCCATCAAATGGATCAAATCCAGCCCGGTGATGTGTTGGTAACCGATATGACCGACCCAGACTGGGAGCCTATCATGAAGCGGGCGGCCGCAATTGTCACCAACCGCGGTGGCCGTACCTGCCATGCCGCTATTATCGCCCGCGAGCTGGGTATCCCCGCCGTGGTGGGTTGTGGCGATGCGACTGATAAAATCCAGGATGGCGCTGAAGTGACCATCTCCTGCGCCGAAGGGGATACCGGCTTTGTCTATCAGGGCCTGCTGGATTACAAACTGCTCAGCACCAATGTGGACAGCATGCCGGAGCTGGCGATGAAAGTCATGATGAACGTCGGCAACCCGGAACGGGCTTTTGCTTTTTCCCGGCTCCCTAACGCCGGGGTAGGCCTGGCGCGGTTGGAGTTTATTATCAACCGCATGATAGGGGTGCATCCTAAAGCGTTGCTCAACTACTCGCAACAAGACCACGAAACCAAAGCCAGCATCGATCAGCTGATGGCTGGCTACAGCAGCCCAACCGAGTTTTACATTGCCAAACTGACGGAGGGCATTGCCACCCTGGCGTGCGCCTTTGCGCCACAAAAGGTTATTGTGCGGATGTCGGATTTTAAATCGAACGAGTATGCCAATCTGATTGGTGGACGGCGTTACGAGCCGCATGAAGAAAACCCGATGATTGGCTTTCGTGGTGCCTCACGTTATATCTCCGAAGATTTCCGCGATTGTTTTGCCTTGGAGGTTGAAGCACTGAAGCGGGTGCGCAATCAGATGGGTTTTACCAACATCGAAGTAATGATTCCTTTTGTCCGCACCCTGGAAGAAGCAAAGGCAGTCACTGAGCTGCTGGCAGCGCACGGCCTGAAACGCGGTGACAACGGCCTGCGTCTGATTATGATGTGTGAACTGCCATCCAATGCTTTGTTGGCTAAAGAGTTTTTGCAATATTTCGATGGCTTCTCGATTGGTTCTAATGATTTAACTCAGCTTACCCTGGGGTTGGATCGTGACAGTGGGCTGATTGCGCATTTGTTCGATGAGCGTAATCCAGCCATTAAGCTGCTGCTGTCTATGGCTATCAAGGCGTGTAAAGCCGAAGGAAAGTACGTCGGCATTTGCGGTCAGGGGCCATCGGATCACGATGACTTTGCTGCCTGGCTGATGGATGAGGGCATCGACAGTGTGTCCTTAAACCCGGATACTGTGGTTGAAACCTGGCTGTACTTGGCGGATAAATACGGTACCAAAGCTTAACCACCAATTTCAGGGCGCCTCAGGCGCCCTGAAGCTTACTGCCTCTGGTACAAAGGCCTTTTCTGTGGCAGAGTACCGCTTCCGTACAATAAAAAAATCAATGGTTTCAGGGGAATCTCATGGAAGCTTTTGTTAGCGCAGTCAACGGCATTATCTGGAGCAATGCCTTGATTTATCTGTGTCTTGGGGCAGGATTGTTTTACTCAATTCTGACTCGCTTCGCCCAGGTCCGTCACTTCAAAGAAATGTGCAAGCTGCTCTTTAGCAGCAACTCCTCTTCCAAAGGAATTTCTTCCTTCCAGGCATTGGCCGTTTCGCTATCGGGCCGGGTTGGGGTAGGTAATATTGCCGGTGTTGCGGCAGCTATTGGTTTTGGTGGCCCTGGTGCTATTTTCTGGATGTGGGTGGTGGCCTTTCTTGGTGCCAGTACTGCTTATGCAGAATCCACCTTAGGCCAAATTTACAAAGTTGAAGAAGACGGCCAATACCGTGGTGGCCCGGCTTATTATTTTGAGCGTTGTCTGGGGCAAAAGTGGCTGGCGATCCTGTTTGCCATTTCCGCCATCATTGCCTGTGGTATCTTCCTGCCGGGTGTGCAGGCCAATGCAGTTGGCAATGCCTTTACCCAGGTCTTTGGTGACGGCAATATGGTGGTGACCAGCTTCGGTGAAGTGGGCAGCAATAAGTTGGTCGCCCTGGCGGTGATCCTGATCGTGCTGGCCTTTATCATCTTCGGGGGTATTAAGCGCATCGCCAACTTTACCCAAATTGTGGTGCCCTTTATGGCGCTGGGTTACATCATCATGGCTTTGATCATCGTGTTTTTGAATATGGACAAAGTGCCCGGCATTTTTGCCTTGATCATTACCGATGCCTTTACCGCTCAGGCTGGCTTTGGCGCTGCCATTGGCTGGGGTGTGAAGCGGGGCATATACTCGAATGAAGCCGGCCAGGGTACAGGCCCTCATGCAGCTGCTGCGGCTGAAGTTGATCACCCGGCCCAGCAAGGTCTTGTTCAGGCATTCTCTGTTTATGTGGATACTTTGTTTGTCTGTACCGCAACAGCGCTGATGATCCTGATCACGCAACAATACAATGTGGTGGGTGAGTTAACCGATGGTAGCTTCATTGTGCAGAACATTGATGCAGCCACTGAAATTGGCTCACCAGCCTTTACTCAGATGGCGCTGTTCAGTGTGTTCGGTAACTTTGGCCAGGGCTTTGTTGGCGTGGCTTTGTTCTTTTTTGCCTTTACCACCATTTTGGCTTATTACTACATTGCCGAAACCAATGTAGCTTATCTGAACCGTCACTTTAAGAAAAATATTCCATTGTTTGTAGTAAAGATTGTCATTATGGCGATGGTGTCTTACGGCATGGTCAATGCAGCCGGTTACATCTGGGACATTGGTGATATTGGGGTTGGCTTAATGGCCTGGATCAACATTGTGGGTATCCTGGCGATTTTCTTTGTCGCTAAGCCAGCAATACTTTGCCTGCGTGATTACGAAGAACAGCAAAAAGCCGGTGGGGACATTAACTTTGACCCGGTGAAACTGGGTATTAAAAATGCAACCTTCTGGGAAAAGCGGCTGGCCAAGCAACAACAGTCAGCTGTCACTCAACCGGAACAGCCCGCTGGCAATGCCCAAGCTGAAAAATCGTAAACCCTGATTGTTTACGGTTACCAAAAAGCCTCTGCTGATCAGAGGCTTTTTTCTGCTTATTCCACGCCAATAAAACCACCGGTTTGATGCGCCCAGAGTTGGGCATAGATACCACCGCTGGCTACCAGTTCGGCATGCGTGCCTTGTTCAACAATACGGCCTTCATCCAGTACTATCAGCCGGTCCATTTGCACTATGGTCGATAAACGGTGGGCAATGGCAATGACGGTTTTACCTGCCATCAGTTTGTTCAGACTGGTTTGTATCGCAGCCTCAACTTCCGAATCAAGCGCTGACGTTGCTTCATCCAGGATCAGAATAGGGGCATTTTTCAGTAGCACCCGGGCGATGGCAATGCGCTGACGCTGGCCACCGGAGAGTTTCACTCCGCGCTCGCCAACCTGGGCATCAAAGCCACTATTGCCTTTGGGATCAGTCAGGTCAGCAATAAATCCAAGTGCTTCGGCTTGCTCAGAAGCCTGCAGCAGCTCTTGCTCGGTTGCATCCGGCTTGCCATAAATAATATTATCGCGCACCGATCGATGCAGCAGCGAGGTATCCTGGGTAACCATGGCGATATGTTGACGCAAACTTTCCTGGCTGACCTGACTGATATCCTGGCCATCGATCAAAATTTGACCGGACTCGACATCGTAAAAGCGTAGCAACAAGTTCACTAAGGTGGATTTACCGGCACCGGAGCGGCCCACCAGGCCAACTTTCTCACCGGGCTTAATGCCCAGGTTCAACTGGTCCAATACCGCGGCTTTTTCACGGTCGCTGTTTACTTTGCCGTAGTTAAAACAGACCGCCTTAAACTCAATCTGGCCCTTTGGTACCTGCAAGCGGCTGGCATTATCTTTGTCCAAGACGCTGGCAGGTTGTGACAGGGTCGCAATACCATCGGCGACTGTGCCGATGTTTTCAAATAGACTGCTGACTTCCCACATGATCCATTGCGCCATGCCGTTCAGCCGCAGCGACAGACTCACCGCAATGGCGATGGCACCAATCGAAATGGCACTGAGGCTCCAGAGCCAAAGTGCCAGTGCCGTAATGCAAAACACCAGTAGGTAGTTTAAACTTTGCACCGATACATTCAGCCAGGTGGCCAGGCGCATCTGCTGATAGACCGGCTTTAAAAAGATCCCCATACTGTCCTTGGCGTAGCTTTCCTCTCGCTGGGTATGTGAAAATAATTTCACCGTGGCGATATTGGTGTAGCTGTCGACAATACGGCCGGTCATCTCCGAACGGGCATCTGCCTGACGACTAGCAACTTCCTTTAAACGAGGGACAAAGTAAAACTGCAAAGCGATGTAGCAAGCAAGCCAAATCAGCATCGGCAGCATCAGGCGTGGATCGGCATCGGCGACAAAGTAGAGCATGGCGCCAAAATACACCAGTACATAGACCATCACATTCAGCAGCTTCATCACGGTTTCACGCACTGCCAAGGACGTTTGCATGACCTTGGTAGCAATGCGGCCGGCGAAGTCATTTTGGTAAAAGCTGACACTTTGACGCAGCAGGTAGCGATGTGACAACCAGCGGATCGACATCGGATAATTTCCCAGCAGGGTTTGATGCACCACTGCTGAGTGAAGAAAAGCAATCAGCGGTAACAACAACACGGTGACCAGCGCCATCCACAGTAAGGTTCGGCCTTCATCCTGAAAAAAGGTATCCGGGTTCTGACCAACTAACCAGTCTACCAGTTGTCCCATAAAGCTAAATAACATGACCTCCAGTACAGCAGAGGCGGCCGATAGAATGGCCATTACCAGCAAAGATCCCTCCATGCCGCGCGTATAGTGGCGGCAAAAGGCAACAATGCCTTTGGGCGGTTGCTCAGGTTCTTCGGCAGGAAAAGGGCGGGTGAGACGTTCAAACCATCCAAGCATCAGTACATTCTCTTGCAATCACAGGCGGCTATTTTAACGCAGGAATGGCTAAAAGTATGGAGGGCTGTGATAATATAGCGCTGATTTTATTTGTACCGAGAGCTGAAATGACATTGAAACTGGTTGCATCTACTGTTTTACCCACACCTTTTGCCGACTTTCAACTGCATGGTTTCCAGGCGCCAGATGGCAAAGAGCATGTCGCTCTGACGTTGGGAGATGTGACCACGGATGAGCCGGTATTGGCTCGGGTGCATTCAGAATGTCTGACTGGTGATGCGCTCTTTAGTTTGCGCTGCGATTGTGGCCCGCAACTCGAAGCAGCGATGCAAAAAATTGCCAATGAAGGTCGTGGTATCATCTTGTATTTGCGCCAGGAAGGCCGGGGCATTGGCCTTATTAATAAAATCCGAGCTTATGCCGAGCAGGATAAAGGATTGGACACGGTAGAAGCTAACGAAATTCTTGGCTTCTTACCTGATATGCGTGAATACGGTATTGCTGCAGAGATGCTGCAACTGCTTCATATCAAGCAACTGCGCTTACTGACCAATAACCCCCGTAAATTAAAAGCGTTGCAGGACGCCGGCGTAAATATTCTTGAGCGAGTGCAGCATCGTGTCAAGACCACAGCTCACAGTCACCGCTATTTGGCAACCAAGGCAGCAAAAATGGGGCATATGCCTTAATAGGCTACTTTACACGGTTTCAAGTGTTAATAAACTCCGATACTTAGTGGTATAATGGTTGCCACTGTCGGATGACCTAACGCGACCATGATGATCCCAAGTCTTGCCCCTGAAGCTGCTCTGGATGCCAGTGTTCTGGCGTTTTGCAATGCACTCCGCACCGCCGGTTTTGCTGGCGACATTGAAACCAGTTATGGTAGCCGCCTGGCGGTAGCCACCGATAACAGCGTCTATCAGGCGTTGCCGCAGGCGGTTCTGTTGCCAAAGCACCATGACGATGTGGTGCTGTTAACCAGCCTGGCGCAAACCTCCAGTTTCCGGCATTTGAAATTTAGTCCCCGAGGCGGGGGTACTGGCACCAATGGCCAATCATTGACTGAGCATCTGGTGGTCGATTTGTCGCGTCACCTTCGGGGTATTCTGGAAATTAATACCGAAGAAGGTTGGGTACGGGTACAAAGTGGTGTCATAAAAGATCAGCTCAATGCATTTTTAAAACCCTATGGCTTTTTCTTTGCTCCGGATTTATCCACCTCAAACCGTGCCACCATAGGTGGCATGATCAATACCGACGCATCCGGCCAGGGCTCTCTGGTCTATGGTAAAACCAGCGATCATACGCTAGCGCTTACTACAGTATTGATGGATGGTACTGTGCTGAAAAGCAAAAAAGAGCCACTGGCGGAGGCTGAAGCCAAAGCGCAGCAGGGTGGCACGATTGGCCAGGTGTATCGCCAGGCGCTAACAAGCTGCCGGGATTTTCGGCCGCAAATTCTACAGACCTTCCCCCGATTAAACCGCTTTTTAACCGGCTACGATTTAGAGCATGTTTTCAACGACGAGATGACCGAGTTTGATTTATCCCGGCTCATTACAGGCTCTGAAGGATCGTTGGGATTTGTTACTGAGGCCAAATTATCCATCACACCAATCGCCCGCCACAAGTGTTTACTTAATATTAAGTACGACAGCTTTGAAAGTGCACTGCGTAACGCGCCATTTCTCGTTGCAGCCGAGGCCACCTCGGTGGAGACAGTCGATAGCAAGGTGTTGGATCTGGCGCGCAATGATATTATCTGGCAGCAAGTGCAAGAGTTGATCACCGATGTTCCAGGCCAGCAGATGCTCGGCCTGAACATGGTGGAGTACAACAGTGAAGATAAAGACGATATTGAGCAGAAAATAGCTGCGCTGACAGCCCGACTGGATAATGCCATTGCAAAGCGCCAGCATGGCATTATCGGCTATCAGTTGACCTACGACACCGCAGCCATTGGCCATATTTACGCGATGCGTAAAAAGGCAGTTGGTTTACTGGGCAATACCAAGGGGTCACAAAAGCCCATTGCCTTTGCTGAAGATACCGCAGTACCGCCGGAAAAGTTGGCCGATTTTATTATGGAGTTTCGTCAACTGCTGGATAACCATGGCCTGCACTACGGTATGTTTGGCCATGTTGACGCTGGTGTTTTGCATGTTCGTCCGGCGCTCGATCTGTGCGATCCTGAGCAAGAAAAGCTGATGCGTACCATTTCCGATCAGGTGGTCGCTCTTACGGCCAAATATGGCGGCCTGATGTGGGGTGAGCACGGCAAAGGCTATCGCAGTGAATATGGCCCGGCGTTCTTTGGCGATGAGCTCTTTACTGAGCTACGCAAAATCAAGGCCGCTTTTGATCCCCATAACAGGGTAAATCCAGGCAAAATTTGCACCCCTTATCAAAGTGCCGATTCGCTGGTAAGTGTGGATGGCGCCAAACGAGCCTGGTTTGATAAACAAATTCCGTTGCAGGTGAAAGAAAGCTTTGATAGCAGTCTGAATTGCAACGGCAATGGCTTGTGCTTTAACTATGAAGCCAATTCCCCCATGTGCCCATCCAGCAAGATCACCAAAGACCGGCGCCATAGCCCCAAAGGTCGGGCTGGCTTAATGCGTGAATGGTTGCGGCTGGCCGAGCAGCAGGACGTGGATGTGTTACGACTGGAGCAACGGTTGCAAACCGAAGGGGCAGGGCTTGGCAGTCTTTGGCAGCGCATCCGTAACAGCTGGGCGCACAAGCAGGGCGAGCAGGATTTCTCCCATGAGGTCAAAGAGTCGATGGAAGGCTGTCTGGCTTGTAAAGCTTGCGCCAGTCAGTGCCCAATCAATGTCGATGTACCTTCGTTTCGTGCCCGGTTCTTGCAGCTGTATCACAGCCGTTATTTAAGGCCGGCGAAAGACTATGTGGTTGCCAACATAGAGCGTACCGCTCCTTTTTTGGCAAAAATGCCTCGGGCAGTGAATTTTTTCCTGCAACAATCCTGGCTGCAACGTGTGCTGGGGCATACCTTGGGCTATGTCGATACCCCGTTACTCTCGACGCCGACACTGGCTGAACGGCTACAGCAAAAGTATCAGTTTGATATGCAAAAGCTAGCCCAAGCCACCGATGCTGAGCGGCAGCAGATGGTATTGTTGGTGCAGGATCCATTTACCAGTTTTTACGAAGCTGAGCTGGTTGAGGATGCACTGAAACTGCTGGATAAGCTGGGTAAACAACCGATGTTGCTGCCATTTTTACCCAATGGTAAGCCGCAACATGTAAAAGGTTTCCTCCGTGACTTTGTCAAAACCGCCAGCAAAGCCTCACAATTTCTACAGCAACTGCATCAATATCAGGTACCTATGTTGGGTCTGGATGCTTCATTGGTGTTGGTATACCGGGATGAATACCGCAAACTGTTGGGCGATAAACGCGGTGACTACGAAGTCGCTTTGTTCCATGAGTGGTTGCAGCAGCAGGAGCTGCCTCAGGCCAGCAAAAGCGGCAACTTTGCTTTGCTAGCCCATTGCACAGAAAAAACTGCGCTGCCTGCTACTGAAAAAAGCTGGCAGCAGATATTTAGTAAAGCTGGCCTTAGCCTAAAACCCATCAGTGTAGGTTGCTGTGGTATGGCTGGGACTTATGGTCACGAAAAACAAAATCTGGACAACAGCAAGGCGCTCTTTGAAATGAGCTGGCAGGCGCCAGTGCAGCAACATGGTACCGATGCGATTTTGGTCACCGGCTTTTCCTGCCGTAGCCAGGTAAAACGCCTGGTAGGTGAAAAGCCCAAACATCCGCTGCAGCAATTGTTGCAGGCACTAAGCTAGCGAGCGGCTAAATTTTGAACAAGGCGCGTTTTTGCAGTATACTTTTGTTGTCTATAAAGTTTGGCTGAGTCTCATCCAGACGACAAGGGGGCTGTATGATCAATGCTGCCAATACGCTTAGTTCAGCTGCTTTTGCTGAGCTAAAGCAACAAATGGCCTTGCGCGTTGCCGATCAGGCTGAGCGCGAGGCCCAGCAGTTAAAGTCCCAGGCGGATGAAAAGCGTAAAGAAGCGCGCGAAATGGCGCAAACGGCTCGTGAACTGCAGTTGGAGTCAGGCCAGGCGCAAAGTCGTGCTGATTTAGCGCGGGCCAGTCTGCCGCCAGAGGATTTGTTTGAACGGCTGGAGCAACAGTATAGCACCATTATCCAAAGCAATGCCGACGAACCACAGGAAGAACAACAACCACAAGCTGAGCCTGCCGCCATTAATATTTTCGGTGAAGCCACCGGCACCAGCCTCAATATTACAGTTTAATAAAAAAGCCTCCGGTTGGAGGCTTTTTTATTTCAGTATACTTCCGCGTTAGAAGCTGTAACGACCACGCAGATACCAGAAGCCACCATTGATCCCCATAGGTGAGGTTTCAAAGTATTTGGCACCAAGTATACGTTGCATACCTTCTGGCAAACGCTCAGGCTTGGTATCGAACACATTTTGTGCGCCAACAGCGACTGAGAATGCATTATTAATGGCGTAGTTCACTTCAATGTCGAAGGTGATTTTCGCCGATGCATCCACATTCAAGCCATCGGAGTCGGCATGGACGCCTTGGTATTTACCAAAGTAGTTACCACGTACAAACATGGAAACATCGTTCCACTGTTGGTTCCAGCCAAGAGTGGCACGGTGACGCGGTAAATCCTGCTCCAAACGCGAGACCTTGAATGCTCCAGTAATATCGGAGAACTTGGTCACTTCAGTTTTATTCCAATTGTACGCCAAGCTGAAGGTAGAACGACCATTTAGCAAATTAGCGCCATAGTTCATCACTACATCCAAACCGGTGGTCTTGGTCGAGAAATCATTGGTGTAAAATGAAATCAGTGACAAAGAATCGACTCCCCGAATGCCAGTAGCACGCAACTGTTCTTTTTGCTCTTCTGTGATCGGAATTTCCGCTGATTGACTGATACGGTCATCCACATCAATACGGTACAGATCGGCGGTCATAAAGAAGTCGTTACCCGAGTACACCACACCAAAGGCATAGCTGGTAGAGGTCTCCGGTGTCAGTTCAGTAGCCCCAAACAGCTGGGATACCGGGTTGGTGGGTGATAACAAGGCAATATCAACCAGTTCGCCTTCGGCAACCGCAGTACGAACGTTACTGATGTTGGCCTGACCAACCGTTGGCGCACGGAAGCCGGTACTGGTTGAGGCACGGATCGCTAGATCATCGGTTAAACGGTATTGACCGGTTAACTTGTAATTGGTAGTAGTACCAAAGGTTTCATAATCTTCATGGCGTAGTGCAAATCCCGCCAGGAAGTTTTCTGAAAATTCCGCTTCAAAATCAACATAAGCTGCCCAGTGGCGACGCACATAGACACCAGCATCGTCTGGCTTAAAGCCTGGGAAACCATTGGAACCAATGCTCATGCCATCATCGATGTAAGGGCCAATTTCCCAGGAGGCAACATCGCCGGCCACAATTTCAAAGCTCTCTTCCGACCATTGCAAACCACCAGCCACTGCCAGGTCTTCATACAGACCAACCGGTACAAAGCGGTAAAAATCGGCATTGAAATGTTTTTCCAGCTGGATATAACGTCCAGGCTCAAATTCAGTCGGAGTATCCGGGCCAAGCGAGGCATTTACGGTATTCACTATACTGAAGCTGGCTTCACTGCGACCAACGGTTGCACTGAAATCATACATGGTGCCTTGCAAGGGGCCGGATAAAAACTCGCCTTTGGTACCACCAACCAGTGAGGTATCAGTAATGTTACCGCCAAAGTTCGGGGTAAAACCACCAGGGAACATGGAGAAGAAGGTGAAGCAATGGGCCGGTAGGGCACTGACCTGGCTGTTAACCGCACTAAAACTTGTATCAGCCAAGGAAACTGTCGGGCAACCGCCTAAAGCTGGGTTGGTATTGGCCACCAACAAGGTTTCACCACCATCATTGGAGAATACACCACCACGGGTATAAGGATCGCGGTAGTAGAAACCACCTAACACATCACGTTCGGAGTAATTTCCGAATAAATAGGCATCACGCCCATTGCCCAAATCCAGCCCCGCATTGGCGAAAATAGCGATGTCATCGCTGATCTTCGGTGAGCCCCAGATCTGTACTGCTGGCTGTAAAATGTTGGGGTTGCCATCAGCGATGTGCTGCAAGGCATCACCGCGTTGCACGCTACGGCTGGTTGGATCGGATGACTTGTATTGCGCACTTATGTTAAAAAAACCAGCATCGGACAGCGGCATCCCTATGTTGGCATTGATTTCGTTGCTGGTACCATCCCCAGCGTAAAACTCACCACGACGTACTTCAATGTGACCGCCTTCATCCCGATCATTCAGCACAAAGTTGACCACACCGGCAATGGCATCGGAGCCATACTGTGCTGCTGCTCCATCACGCAGAATTTCAACCTGTTTGATAGCAGCACCCGGAATGGCAGAAATATCCGGTCCCTGAGCACCATCGTTCAGGCCACCACCTAACATAGTGATGACGGCAGAGCGATGGCGACGTTTACCATTGACCAGGATCAGGGTGCTATCAGACGATAAACCGCGAAGATTCAATGGACGAATCAAGGTGGCCGCATCGCTGATAGGGTGAGAATGCACGTTCATCGACGGGACTGTAGTCGCCATCATGTTTAACATATCGGTACTGCCGGTTTTCATCAGCTCATCGCCACCAATGATATCTACCGGCACTGGTGAATCTGCTACCGAGCGTGGTGCTGAGCGACTACCGACGACGGCAATGCGTTCAACACGTTCTGGCGCGGCTGTTTCGGTTTGTTCCTCTGTGTTTGCCCACACAGGTGCTGTTAGTGCCAGTGAGGTGACACCGGCAATGGCACAGCGGATACAGGTCGATAAACGACTATAGTTCTTTGTTTGCATAGTTGTTCTTCCTGGTTTCTATTATTGTTTATAGTACTTTGGGCTTATTGTTATTATTCCCAGAATTAACATAGGTGATTTAGAAATCATTGTCTATCCTATTTTCATGGCAATTTGCCGCATTTTACCCATATTGGGTATGGAATTTGCTTGATTGGGGACAGGGCTTATTAAAAGCTGAGCAATCGATTGCAATGGTAAGATGTGAGTGAGGTACGGTTATGCTTATTCGGCCCTATCGGGCATCCGATCAAAAAGCGCTGCTGACATTGGCGAATCAGGTGCATGGCGCTGGTTATCTGGATAAACCTAAGCTGGAAGATTATCTACGGCGAGGTCTGGCCGCAGGGCTCAATGCTAGCTTTGTCGCTTATCTGGAAGGTAAGTTGGTTGGCTACCGCCTCAGTTTTTCTGCAGAGCATTGGAAAGCCGATGAATGGTGCAATCCTCAGCTTTGGCCTGTTGCGGCAAGTAAAATGGCGTACTTTAAATCAGTAGCCGTTGATCCTCGTGTTCAGGGGCAGGGGATCGGCAGTCGGTTGTTGCAGGCGTCTATTGAGGTATTGCAGCAACAAGGCGCAGAGGCTGGTTTGGCGCATTTATGGATGCAAAGTCCTGGCAACAGTGCCGTGCGCTACTTTACCAAAGCAGGCGGACGCTTGCTTGCAGTACATCAGGATAAATGGTTAGCCTTATCCCTGCAAAGCAGTGGCTACGATTGTCCGGTCTGTGGCAAAGAGTGCCATTGCACGGCGGCTGAAATGGTGTTGGAGTTTCCATAAAAAAACGGCCTCATGCTATGAGGCCGTTCAATTTTTACGCCATTAGAAGCGAGCGCGTAATCCTACTGTGATGGCTCGTCCTGGCAGAGGAGCATCTTCTTTGATGAAAGAGCTGTGAACGAAGCCAAGTCGATTGGTCAGGTTGGTACCACGAACAAAGGCAGTCATTTCCACATCACTGAAATCAAAGTAGTAACTGAAGGTTGCATCCAGCAGGGTGTAACCAGCAGTACGGCTTTCCAAAGGGCTGACCCGATTCTGACGGGCATAGCGGGTTAAGCCTACTTCACCACTCCAGTTTTGCGCCTGGTAACGGTACTCAGCGCCCAGTTTCATCGGTGGAATACGTGGTAAGTCGTCGCCACTACGTACTTTGGCACGGACCTGATCAGCAAATAAATGCACCGATTGAGCCTGATCCAGGTAGTAAGCCAGCTCAAACTCAAAGCCATACAACACCGCATCATCCTGACGGTACTGCAGTACCGGGAAACCATGATCGCTGTGATCATCGTGGCCATGGCCGTGGTCATGCCCATGGTCGTGACCGTGATCATGTCCATGGTGATCGCCACCTAAATCATCCATGTGCAAACCAGTATTGGCTAGGTAAATGTAGTTATTGACCCGGTTGTAGAAGAAGTTGTAGGTCAAGCTCAGGTTGCCATCAAATTTGCGGAAAGTCAGATCCAGGTTATTCGCCACTTCCTTATGGAAGCGCTCACGGTTTGGCTCGATATCGCCATCGTGATGATCCAGCACATAAGCTAAGCCCAACTCATAGGTGCCGGTAGCTAAATGTGCGCCATTGGCATAAAGCTCAGCAGCACTCGGCGCCCGCTCAGAACGACTGGCAGCAAAAGCCCAGGAGAAACCAGGTTGAAACTCCCAAACTAGGCCTGCTGACAAGCTGGTGGCGGTAAAGCTGGCTTCGACATGTTCATGGTCATCATGATCGCTATGGCCGTGATCGTGGCCATGGCTGTGATCATGATCCTGATGACCAAATTCAATACCGTCAGCGTGGTATTTTACCCGTTCCAAACGACCACCCAATTGCAGGGTTAAATCACCAAAACGCTTTTCTTCAAGCACAAAGAGAGCATGACTGGTGGTTTCTGAATCTGGCGTAAAGGCCTCTTCACCCGACGCGGTGTAATCATTGCGCAGCAAGTGGTAGCCGAAAATACCGTGCCAACCAGCCAATGGTTCATGCTCTAGCGTGATGCGGGACTCCAGAGTTTTGCTGCCAAAGAAGGTAGCTACATGACCATCTTCAATTTCACTGTGCTCGTAATCGGTGTAGCCCAGGTTAAAGGCGATGGTCTCAATGCCAGCAAAGGGATCGTAATACTCACCAGCCAGGTTAAAGCGATTCTGCCGGGCCTTGGCAAACACATCATCGTCATGGCTACCGTGGCTGTCATGATGGCCATGTCCGTGATCGTGGCCATGATCATGGTCATCATGAGCGTCATGACCGTGCGCATGATCATGGCCAGGAATGCCGTACTCGGATTCGGTGCGGCCCATGTGGAATCCAATCAAGCCGCGACTACCGATATAGCTTAAGCCGGCGTTGATGCTGCTGGTTTCAACCCAGCTGTTGTCGATTTCATCTTCGTGATCACCATCACTGTTGGTAAAGTGCGGTACTTTGTAATCATCCGCGTTGCGATGCAGACCATCCAAATGCCAGGCGATTTGATTGCGGCTACCATCATGGTTTAAAGCCACGGTTTTTTCGTCAGATACGCTGTTGTAGCGGGTTTCAACCACGGTATCGGATTGCGGCCGTAGCTGACGCGGAATACGGTTATCCACCACGTTGACGACACCACCAATGGCACCACTGCCATACAACAAAGTTGCAGGGCCGCGCAGTACTTCGATTTGCTCCGTGGTCAGGGCATCCGCCATAATGGCGTGATCCGGACCAATCCGGGAGACATCGCCAGTATCCAGGCCGTTATTCAAAATGCGCACGCGCGGGCCATCCAGACCACGGATCACCGGGCTGGATGCGACAGGACCAAAGTAATTAGCGTGAACGCCCGGTTGTTTTTTCAGTGTTTCACCAATGGTAGGCTCAGCGCGACGAGATAGTTGCTCACCAGATAAAACGGTGACCGGGGTAGCCATATCCAGATTGTATTTATGAATGCCTGAAGCAGAGACGATCATCCGCTCAATCTGACCGCCTGGTTGCAAAGTAATCGCAAGCGCGCTGGCTGGGTCGGTCACTTGCAAATACTGGCCATCAAAACCTGGAGCACTGATATGCAGCTCTGCATTAGCCGGGGCATTTAACTGAAAGCGGCCGTTGGCGTCGGTATAGATGTATTGCTGACGACCGTGCACATGGATGCGGGCATTTTTAACCGGTTCCCCTTGAGCATTAAGCACTGTGCCGCTGACTTGCTGACTGGCCATAGCCTGGGCTGAGAATGAGCAGGCTATCATTATGGCCAGGGCCGAGGGTTTGAGAATCGACTTCGAATTGCGCATCGGGTTTCCTTCTTTTACATCGATGTTAGGTTTGTGATGTTATAACATTTTACAGCTTTCCTGTGCTGCATCAAGTCTAATGCCGCTGGCATCGACTGAAATTGGATGAATGCCGTATTTTTTACGGTCAATTCAATGCTCTGTTCAGACATACACAGCACTCTGCCAGCCAGACGGCCTTTCATTTGAATTGCATGAATTCATCAGCGTACAATGCAGCATCGACTATCTTTGGTATCTTTTTCATGAGTTTTTGGTCTGAATTTGCACTGATTGCGGTGGTTCATTTGATGGCAGTTGCCAGCCCGGGACCAGATTTCGCTATCGTGCTGCGATATGCCGTACGCTTCGGTAAGCAAGCGGCTTTAGCGGCCAGCTTTGGTATTGGTCTGGGGATTTTATTGCATGTCACCTATTCATTGGTTGGTATTGGTTTGTTGATTCAAACCACGCCCTGGCTGTACATGACCTTTAGTGTGCTTGCTGCGTTTTACCTTGCTTATTTGGGGATACAAGCCATTCTGGCCAGGGCACCGGCAGTTGAGCAAGCCGTTGCTAAAGAGCAGGTGACTGAACAATTAAGTACCAGGAAAGCACTACTTACCGGCTTTATTACCAATGGTTTAAACCCCAAAGCAACCCTGTTTTTCCTGTCCCTTTTTGCTGTAGTGATTTCCCCTGACACTCCACTGAGCATGAAACTGTTTTATGGCGGTTATATGGCCATGGCTACCGCTTTATGGTTTTGTTTGCTATCTTTTTTGTTAACTCAGGTCAAGGTGCGTGGCTTTTTGCTGTTAAAAGGCTATTGGTTCGATCGTGTGATGGGTACACTTTTGTTGGCACTCGCTTTGCATCTTATTTGGAGCCTTATCTAAACTTTTGCCCAAAGCAGGCGACAAACTAAGTAAGACGCCATGGTAAGCCGAAAGGAAAAGACGATGTTGATGAATGCTAAAGTCATCAAACTGGATTTAAATTACAGCTGCGCTGAGCACCATCATTTTGCGCAGCAACGTCACTATTTGGCACCATACCCGGAAGAGCCCGCCGAGCATTTTGCCCGGCGGGTGCTGGCCTGGTTGTGTTTGTATGAAAGCAAAGCAGTGATGGCTGGTCTACATCGAAGCGGCAAAGATCCAGATATTTTTTTGCAGGATGAACAGCAACACTTCAGGCTCTGGGCCAGTGTTGAGTTGCTGGAAGAAAAGTACCTACGCAGGGCTTGTCATCTGGCCGATCAGGTGGTGCTTTTTTTAAACCCGGATGAGCAACGGCAACTGAGCAACATGCCGTATTCCGCCAAGTCCAGTAGCTGCGTGTTTCAACCAGAGCAATTACAACAGCTGTGCTCAATGCTTAAACCCCATATGGAGCTCAGCGTCTGGCGAGAGGACGATGCCATTTTACTGACGGATGGCACGCAACATCTGGAGTTATCCGTGCAGTGTCAGCACCCTCATTAGTTTCACTTTCTTTTCTCCTACCTCAAAAGTAGCTATAATACTGCCCCTGTTAAACTTGCGCTGGATTTGCGATCCAGACTGGCAAAAAAGGTTGTTTATGTACGTTGTAGCTGCACTTTATAAATTTGTTCATTTAGCCGATTACCAGCAACTGAGAGACAAAGTCTATCAAGTGTTGGTAGAAAATCAGGTCAAAGGTACTCTGTTGCTGGCCGAAGAAGGCATTAACGGGACCATTTGTGGCTCCAGAGCCGGTATTGATGCCGTCCGAGCCTGGCTGGCAGCTGAAGGGCGCTTTGATGGCTTAAGCTACAAAGAATCCTTTGCCGATGAACCAGCGTTTTACCGCACCAAAGTAAAACTTAAAAAAGAAATCGTGACCATGGGTGTTCCCAGTGTCGATCCTAAGCACATCGTTGGCACATACGTAAAAGGCGACGCTTGGAATCAGTTGATCAGTGATCCGGATACCATCGTGATTGACACCCGGAATGATTACGAAGTGGCCATTGGCACTTTTAAAAATGCAGTCAACCCAAACACCACATCTTTTCGGGAGTTTCCTGAGTGGGCAGCCAACCACCTGAATCCAGCCCAGCACAAAAAAGTCGCGATGTTTTGTACCGGCGGGATCCGCTGCGAAAAATCCACGGCTTACTTGAAAGAGCAGGGTTTTGAAGAAGTCTATCACCTGGATGGTGGCATTCTGAAGTATCTGGAAGAAGTCCCGTCTGAGCAAAGCCTGTGGCAAGGTGAATGTTTTGTATTTGACCAGCGCGTCGCGGTTAAGCATGGGCTGGAGCAGGGCAGTTATGATCAGTGCTATGCATGTCGAATGCCGCTATCGCAGCACGACATGCAATCGGAGCATTACATCAAAGGTTTAAGTTGCCCGCACTGCCATGATAAAACCACGGCAGAGCAAAAAGCAGCTTTTGCCGAGCGACAAAAACAGGTCCAGCTGGCAAAACAACGAGGTGAAAAACATATCCGTGATGGTAAACTTGAGCCATAATGCAGCTGTCTTTATTTTGTCATAAAAGCCAGCCTTGCTGGCTTTTATTTTTCTGAGGATTCTATGCGACCAGTTACTCTGCTTGGATGTTCATTGCTAATAGCCTTGACCGCTTGTAGTCAGCTAGCTACCGATCCTACTCAGGAGCCAGCTGATCTAACCCTGGCCATTGCGCATATCAATGATCATCATTCCAATCTGGCCGCCAAGCAGCAAATCTCACTGCGCATTGCTGGTGAATTTACCGATGTTGAGGTGGGTGGATTTCCGCGTGTAGCCAGTAAAATTGCTCGCTTGCAGCAGCGTCATCCAGACTTATTGAAATTGCATGCCGGTGATGCTATTACCGGTGATCTTTATTACAGTTTGTTTCAGGGGGATGCAGATGCGCATCTGATGCGGGAAATCTGCTTTGATGCTTTTACCATCGGCAACCACGAATTTGATGATGGCGATGCGCATCTGGCTGAGTTCATCCGTAACTTGCAGGATGAGCAGTGCCAAACGCCGGTTTTATCCGCCAATGTCCGGCCTGAAGTCGGAACACCGCTGGCACCAAACCATGATTGGGAGTTATTTAAGCCTTATGTCATCCATGAAATAGCAGGCCACCAAGTGGCCGTTATTGGCCTGACGATTGCGCAAAAAACCCGCCAATCGTCGCAGCCTCTGCCAAGCACTGCCTTTTTGGATGAACTAGAAACGGCGCGCTATTACATCGATAAATTGCAGCAGCAAGGCATTGGTAAAATTGTGTTGTTAACCCATTATGGCTACGTTAATGACATCTTGCTGGCCCAGCGCTTGCCAGAAGTGGATGTGATTGTTGGGGGCGACTCCCACAGCTTGCTGGGGGATTTTGCCCAGGTTGGCTTAACGGCCGATGGTGATTACCCAACCATGGTCACCAATCTGGATGGTGATCCGGTGTGCATAGTACAAGGCAAAGATTACGCTCAGGTGGTTGGCGAGTTAGTGGTGCATTTTAGTGGCGACAAAGTCGAGCGCTGCGAAGGACGGCCACATCTGCTGCTTGGTGATAACTTTAACCGCAATGGCAAGCTGTTAACGGGCACAGAACGAACTGACGTGCTAAGTTACATCGCCGCGTCGGATGTGCTTAGCCTGGTTGAGCCTGAGCCAATGCTTCAACAGTTGCTGGAAGGCTATAGCACCCGTATTGATGAGTTGGCTGCTCAACGCATTGCCTACATTCCTGAGCGGTTGTGCCGAATGGATCCGGGCGAAGCCCGTGAGGCCAGTTGTGGTGATGCTATGCAATCTGATTTGCATTATCTGGTCAGTAAAGCTTTTCTTAGCCAAAGCCGCCATGCAGATATTGCACTACAAAATGCGGGTGGGGTGCGCACCGACTTACCCGCCGGTGAGCTGAGTATTGCCCAGGTTTATCAACTGCTGCCATTCTCCAATACCTTGATCCACCTCCATATGCAGGGTCATGAAATCAAGCAGGTGCTGGAAGATGCCATCGAGTATTCCATCACCCCGGGGGCTTCAACCGGAGGGTATCCTCATGGGGCGGGGATCCGCTTTACGGTCGATATGACACAGCCAGTGAATCATCGAGTTAGTGCGCTGAAGGTTCAGCGCAATGGTCAGTGGTTGCCTCTGCAGATGGATGAAAGCTACATCGTCGTCACCAACAGCTTTATTGCATCCGGTCAGGATGGCTGGGCCACCTTTGGCAAAGTGATGGCATCGGATCGCTATCAGGACACCTACATCAATTACGCGCAGGCTTTCATTGATTTTGCCCGTGAACAAAAGGTGCTGAGTCGGCCAGATCCCAGCTTGCACAGCACCCAGCGCATTATCCAGCCCTGAGCGACTTTTTAGTCAACCAGCTCAATGGCAATATCGCCGATAGGGATGCTGCAACAGGGCAAAAATTCGCCTTGACGAACGAAGGCGAGAGGCTCCTGCAGATAACGGATGTTGCCGCTTAGCAGGCGGCAACGACAAGCACCGCAATAACCTTGCCGGCACTGGTAGTGAACATCGAACTTCGCTTGCTCCAGGGCCGTCAATAGATTGCCCTGTTTGTCATACTCCAAGAAGGTGTCTGAGTTCACCTGCACTTTAGGCATGGTGCTTTACATCAGAGATCGAAATCACCGAAGTCACCTGAATCCACCTGGTTATCAATCTGGCCTACCAGATACGAGCTGATCTCTGCTTCTTGCGGTGCTACCTGTACATTGTCTGAGACCAGCCAGGCATTGATCCAGGGGATCGGGTTCTGGTTGGTGGAGTAAATCGGTTTTAAGCCAATGGCCAGCATGCGGTTGTTGGTAATGTACTCCACATACTGGCACAGAATATCTTTATTCAAACCAATCATGGAGCCATCTTTGAACAAATAAGCTGCCCAAGCTTTTTCCTGTTCGGCGGCCTTTTTGAAAATGGCGATGGCATCTTGCTCACATTCTTTGGCGATCTGACCCATTTCCGGGTCGTCCTCACCAGCGGCAATGATATTGAGCATGTGCTGAGTACCAGTGAGGTGCAGGGCTTCGTCACGAGCAATCAGCTTGATGATTTTGGCATTGCCTTCCATCAGTTCGCGCTCGGCAAAAGCAAAGCTGCAGGCAAAGCTAACGTAAAAACGAATGGCTTCCAGCACATTGACCGACATCAGACAAAGATAGAGTTTCTTTTTCAGGTCGCGCAAACTGACACTTTTACGCTGGCCATTGACGGTATGGTCACCACTGCCACAGAGGTTGTACAAATTAAAGGATTCAATCAAGTCATCATAGTAACGCGTTACATCTTCTGCCCGCTCCATGATGTTCTGATTCAGCATAATGTCATCGAACACCTTGTGTGGCTCGGACGAGATATTGCGCACTATGTGGGTGTAGCTTCGGCTGTGAATGGTTTCACTGAAAGCCCAGGTTTCAATCCAGGTTTCCAGCTCTGGTAAGGAGACCAGCGGCAGCAAAGCCACATTGGGCGAACGGCCTTGTACCGAATCCAGTAAGGTTTGGTATTTCAGGTTGCTTAAGAAAATATGCTTTTCATGCTCTGGCAGGTTTTGAAAGTCGATACGATCTTTGCTGACATCGACTTCCTCCGGGCGCCAGAAGAAAGACAATTGCTTTTCAATCAGCTTTTCAAAAATTGGATACTTTTGCTGATCGTAGCGGGAAACATTGACCGGGTTGCCGAAAAACATCGGCTCTTTCATTTGATCATTAATCTCGCGATTAAAGGTGGTGTACGCCATGGCGTGATTCTCTTCCTAAGTCCAATAACCGAAAAAAGCGGGCTTTGTTAAGCCCGCAGTACAGATTAAATTTTGCAGGCACCGCCGGCGCAGCTGTCGTCTTCAGCTTCCGGCATGTCTTCCTGCATATCCGAGGCACCATCCCGGGTATTGTGGTAGTACAAGGTTTTTACCCCAAGCTTGTAAGCTGTCAGTAAGTCTTTTAACAACAGCTTCATCGGTACCCGGCCACCGTCAAAACGGTTAGGATCGTAGTTGGTGTTAGCAGAGATGGTCTGATCAACAAACTTCTGCATAATACCAACCAGCGCCAAATAGCCATCGTTGTTTGGCATGTCCCACAGCAGCTCGTACTGAGCTTTTAAGCGCTCATATTCCGGTACCACTTGTTTTAAAATACCGTCTTTACTGGCTTTGACACTGACATGGCCGCGTGGCGGCTCAATGCCGTTGGTGGCATTGGAAATTTGCGACGAGGTCTCTGATGGCATCAGCGCCGACAGCGTCGAGTTACGCAAGCCAAAAGCCATCACATCCTGACGCAACCGATCCCAATCCAGTTGCAAAGCTTCAGTACAAACTTTATCCAGATCTTTCTTGTAGCTGTCGATTGGCATCACGCCTTGCGAGTAGGTGGTTTCATTAAACTTAGGGCAAGGACCAAACTCTTTTGCCAGCTGCATTGAAGCTTTCAGCAAGTAATACTGGATGGCTTCAAAGGTACGGTGGGTCAGACCATTGGCCGAGCCATCGGAGTAACGCACGCCATTTTTGGCCAGGTAGTAGGCGTAATTGATCACACCAACACCTAAGGTGCGGCGGCCCATGGTGGCATTGCGTGCTGCAGGAATAGGGTAATCTTGATAATCCAGCAGGCTATCCAGCGCTCGAACAATCAACTCGGACAACTCTTCCAGCTCATCCAGGCTATCCAGGGCACCGAGGTTAAAGGCCGACAGGGTGCACAGGGCAATTTCACCTTCTTCATCATTGACGTCGCGCAGTGGCTTGGTCGGTAGCGCAATTTCCAGGCAAAGGTTGCTCTGGCGAACCGGTGCCACTTTGGGATCAAAGGGGCTGTGGGTATTGCAGTGATCAACGTTTTGCAGGTAAATACGGCCGGTACTGGCACGCTCTTGCATAAAGAGGGTAAAGAGCTCAACGGCTTTAATGCGCTTTTTGCGGATACTGTCATCGGCTTCGTACTGCACATAAAGCTGTTCGAACTTTTCCTGATCTTCAAAAAATGCATCGTACAAACCCGGCACATCGGACGGGCTGAACAGGGTTATGCTTTCATCCTTGATCAAACGCTGATACATCAGGCGGTTAAACTGCACGCCATAATCAAGGTGACGGACCCGGTTTTCTTCCACACCGCGGTTGTTTTTCAAAACCAGCAGAGATTCCACTTCCAGATGCCACAATGGGAAAAATAAGGTGGCAGCGCCGCCGCGAACCCCACCTTGCGAGCAGCTTTTCACGGCCGTCTGGAAATGCTTGTAAAACGGAATGCAACCGGTATGGAAAGCTTCGCCATGACGGATTGGGCTACCCAGCGCCCGGATGCGACCGGCATTAATACCAATACCAGCCCGTTGGCTGACGTACTTAACGATAGCGCTGGCGGTGGCATTGATGGAATCGAGGCTGTCACCGCACTCAATCAGTACGCAGGAGCTGAACTGACGGGTAGGGGTGCGCACACCGGCCATAATAGGCGTGGGCAAGGATAGCTTGAACAGAGAGATGGCATCGTAAAAACGGCGCACATAGCCAAGCCGGGTGTCTTTCGGGTAATTGGCAAAAAGACAGGCCGCAACCAGCATGTAGAGGAACTGGGCACTTTCAAAAATCTGCCCGGTCACCCGGTTTTGTACCAGATACTTGCCTTCCAGCTGCTTAACCGCAGCGTAGCTGAAATTCAGATCCCGGCTATGATCAATAAAGCTGTCCAGTTGCTCCAGTTCGGCTTTGCTGTAATCCTGCAGCAAGTGGGCATCGTAGCGGCTATTTTCTACCATACGTACCACATGGTCGTACAAGGCTGGTGGTTCAAAGCGGCCATAGGCTTTTTTACGCAGATGGAATACAGCCAGGCGTGCTGCCAGATATTGGTAATCCGGTGTATTTTTAGAAATCAGATCAGCCGCTGCTTTGATGATGGTTTCGTGGATGTCTTCAGTTTTGATGCCATCGTAGAATTGGATATGTGATTTTAACTCGACCTGCGATACCGAGACACTTTGCAAGCCTTCGGCTGCCCAGGTAATGACGCGATGAATTTTATCTAAATCCAATGGCTCCCGACTGCCATCCCGCTTCGTAACATACAATGTCGTCATGCTGTAGTACCCACTTTGTTGCGTCCATTTAAATTGATGCCGCCGCCAGACTAAGCATTGCTAAGCGCTTGATTATTTTTTCAACCCCTATTGCTGCTTCGATACACAATATATAGGGTTGGCGGCTAACTGGATCACAAGATAGTGTGGATTCGTTGGATTTGCAAGTAACAAAAAACCATAGTTTTGGTACGGGGTTTGCTAAGATATTTTGGCAATAAGCAGCGAGGCCAAAGCCTGATTGGCTTCGCTGGAATGCAAGTTTTTTTTCGTTGAAAAAAACTATTCTTATCAACCCGTCTGACCAGTTAAATAAGCATCAAATCAGCGGTTTCTTCGCCACCACGAAGTAATTTACATCCAAGCCAGGACCAACTTTAAAACTGTTGTTAAGCGGATTAAAGTGCAGGCCGGTTGCTGCAGTAATGGTGAGACCTGCCTGCTCTGCAAAACGCATCAGCTGTGACGGTCGGATAAACTTGGCATATTCATGCGTGCCTCTGGGCACCAGGCGTAGTAAATACTCTGCTCCAACAATAGCCATGGCGTAAGCTTTCCAGCTTTTGTTGATGGTTGAAAACACCACGGTTCCGCCTGGCGTTACTAAATCAGCGCAAGCCTGGACTACGGAAGCAGGCTCAGGGACGTGCTCCAGCATTTCCATGCAGGTGACCAGCTCAAACTGGCCTGCGGCAGTTAAAGCAAATTGCTCGGCAGTCGATTGCTGGTAGTTGACGCTAACACCCGCCTCCAATGCATGCAGCCGCGCCACCATCAAGGCTTCATCTGCCATATCAATGCCGGTGACTCTGGCTCCGGCCCGGGCCATGCTCTCCGCCAGGATACCGCCGCCACAACCTACATCAATCACCGACTTACCGAACAAACCACCCAGTTGATCACTGATGTAGCCAAGCCGGGTTGGGTTGAGCAGATGCAAAGGTTTAAATTCGCCATCAGGATCCCACCAACGCGAAGCGATGTCGTTAAACTTGGCAATTTCAGCAGCATCTACATTGCCAGGTAGTGGCTGTGCCGGGGTATCGGACATTAGGGAAGTCTCCAAGAAGTTTTCGCTATTATAGGGCGAAGCACCACCACTGCAAGTACAGCAGCGGCTTCGGTTTACTTTTCGTACAACAGCACCGATCGGCCATGGCAACTGTGATTTTATGTGGTAGAATCCGATGTTGCCCCGCAACTAAGAACTGCGATAAATGCGGGTTATCTCCATGATTTAAGGGAAAAAGCGCGAATATGACTGAGCTGGCAAAAGAAATCGTTCCCATCAATATAGAAGACGAACTGAAGAATTCCTACCTGGACTACGCCATGAGCGTGATCGTCGGCCGTGCGCTGCCGGATGTCCGGGATGGCCTAAAGCCTGTGCATCGCCGAGTTCTTTTTGCGATGAAAGAACTGGGCAATGACTGGAACAAAGCCTATAAAAAATCTGCCCGTGTAGTCGGTGACGTCATCGGTAAGTATCACCCGCATGGTGACAGCGCCGTATACGACACCATAGTCCGGATGGCTCAGCCATTTTCATTGCGTTACATGCTGGTCGATGGTCAGGGTAACTTTGGCTCCATTGATGGCGACTCTGCGGCTGCAATGCGTTATACCGAAGTACGGATGGCACGCATTGCTCATGAGCTGTTGGCTGATCTTGATAAAGAAACGGTCGACTTCGTACCGAACTATGACGGCACCGAGCAAATTCCGGGCGTGTTACCAACCCGCTTACCCAATTTGTTGATCAATGGCTCCTCCGGCATAGCAGTCGGTATGGCTACCAATATTCCGCCGCACAACTTAACGGAAGTGATTGATGCCTGTCTGGCACTGATTGCCAACCCTGAGATCAGCATTCCTGAATTGATGCAGTTGATCCCCGGTCCTGATTTCCCAACAGCGGCCATTATTAACGGCCGCAAAGGCATCGAAGAAGCCTACCGCACCGGCCGGGGTAAAATTTACATCCGTGCCCGCACCGAAATTGAGACCGATGAGAAAACCGGCCGCGAAACCATTATCGTTAACGAGCTGCCCTATCAGGTCAATAAAGCCCGCTTGATAGAAAAAATCGCTGAACTGGTGAAAGAAAAGCGGATTGAAGGCATATCAGCCCTGCGCGATGAGTCCGATAAAGACGGTATGCGCATTGTAATTGAGCTCAAACGCGGCGAGTCCAGCGATGTGATGCTGAATCACCTCTATACCAATACCCAGATGCAAACCGTCTTTGGTATCAATATGGTAGCGCTGGATCAGGGCCAGCCGAAGATCCTGGGTCTGAAGCAGATGCTGGAATGCTTTGTGCTGCACCGCCGTGAAGTGGTAACCCGCCGTACTGTCTATGATTTACGCAAAGCACGCGACCGGGCCCACATCCTGGAAGGTTTAGCCATTGCGCTGGCCAACATCGATGAAATCATCGAGCTCATTAAAACCTCCAACAGCCCGGCAGAGGCGAAAGTCGGCCTGACTGAGCGCAGCTGGCAGCTGGGCAGTGTCAGCGCCATGCTGGAGCGTGCAGGGCAAGATGCCGCCCGGCCTGAATGGCTGGAGGAGCATTTCGGCATTCGTGATGGTTACTACTATCTGACCGAGCAGCAGGCTCAGGCCATTTTGGACCTGCGCTTGCACAAACTGACAGGCCTGGAGCATGAAAAGATCCTGGCTGAGTACAAAGATCTACTGGAGCTGATTGCCGAGTTGTTGCACATTCTGGGCAGTTCAGAGCGTTTGATGGAAGTGATCTGCGAAGAGCTGCATGCTGCCAAAGAGCAGTATGGCGATGCCCGTCGCACTGAAATTCTGGAAAACGAGCTGGATATCAACTTAGAAGATTTGATCACCGAAGAAGACGTGGTGGTCACCTTATCGCACCTTGGCTACGCCAAGTATCAGCCGTTGACGGATTACGAAGCGCAGCGCCGAGGTGGAAAAGGCAAAGCTGCTACCAAAGTAAAAGACGAAGACTTCGTTGATCAACTGTTGGTGGCCAGTACGCACGATACCATTTTGTGTTTCTCGGATCGTGGCCGTCTGTACTGGTTGAAAGTGTATCAGTTACCGCAAGCCAGTCGTATCTCCCGTGGCAAGCCGATTGTAAATATCCTGCCACTGGAAGCGGAAGAACGCATTACCGCGATCCTGCCGGTTCGTGAGTACGAAGAAGGCAAGTTTGTCTTTATGGCGACGGCTAAGGGCACCGTGAAGAAAACCCCATTGACCGATTACTCCCGGCCGCGTAGCAATGGCATTATTGCTGTGAACCTGAATGAAGGCGATCAATTGATTGGTGTTGGCCTGACCGATGGCAACAGTGAAATCATGCTGTTCTCAGACGATGGCAAAGTAGTCCGCTTTGATGAGAGCCAGGTGCGTGCCATGGGCCGCACAGCTACCGGTGTACGCGGTATCAAACTGCGTGAAAATGGCTCTGTGGTCTCCTTGATCATACCTCAGGGTGAGGGTGCTGTACTGACGGTTACCGAGAACGGCTATGGCAAGCGAACAGCCCTTGAGGAATACCCAGCCAAGAGCCGGGCAACCCAAGGCGTGGTCTCCATCAAGGTGTCGGATCGTAACGGCCTGGTGGTTGGTGCTGTGCAGGTGAATGAGTCCGATGAAATTATGCTGATCTCCAATAAAGGCACGCTAGTTCGCACCCGGGTACATGAAGTGTCGGAAGTTGGCCGTAATACGCAGGGTGTCATTCTGATCCGTACCTCAGATGATGAGTCTGTGGTAGGCGTTCAGCGCATCGATGAAATTGAAGAGCAAGAGTTACCCGCTGATGAAGCAGAGGTAGCCGAAAACAGTGCTGATACAGGCACAACGCCGGACCAAGCGGCGGATGATGAACAGGTATAACACTCAAATGAACGAGCGCATTAGCGCTCGTTTCTGTTTCAGTAAAGAGTGTGGAGTAAGAACACAGCATGACCACCTATAATTTTTGTGCCGGTCCGGCTATGTTGCCGGTCGAAGTAATGCAACAAGCACAAGCTGAACTTATCAATTGGCAGCAGCATGGCTGCTCCGTGATGGAAGTCAGTCATCGCAGTAAATCATTTATGGCGATGGCCGCCAAAACAGAGCAGGATTTACGGGATTTGTTGTCCATTCCGGACAATTACAAAGTACTGTTCATGCACGGTGGTGGCCGGGGTCAGTTCTCCGCTGTTCCTTTGAATTTGCTAAGCAAGGATGGCGAGGCCGATTATGTCGTATCGGGTTCCTGGTCCAAAGCTGCGGTCGAAGAAGCGCAAAAGTTCGGCCAGGTTCGCACCCTGGATATTCGCAGTAACAAAGATGGTCAACGTAGTTTGCTCGCGCCTACAAAGTGGGATATTAATCCAAAAGCGGATTATGTGCACTTCTGCCCGAATGAAACCGTCGATGGCCTGGAGTTCAGCGAGCTGCCAAAGACCGAAGTGCCGCTTGTCGCCGACTTGTCTTCTACCATATTATCCCGGCCGATTGATGTCAGCCGTTTTGGTTTAATCTATGCCGGTGCTCAAAAGAACATAGGCCCATCGGGCCTTACCCTGGTTATTGTGCGCGAAGACTTACTGGCACGTGGCAGCGGCAAAGCCATTCCTTCCATCATGGACTATGCCCTGACGGCCAGTAACGATAGCATGTTTAATACGCCACCTACCTTCGCTTGGTACCTGGCAGGACTGGTGTTTCAGTGGTTAAAGCAGCAAGGCGGTGTCGAAGCGATGGCCCGGCACAATCAGGCCAAAGCAGAGCGCTTGTACCAATTTATCGATCAGAGCGCTTTTTACCGCAACGATGTGGCAGTAGCATGCCGTTCCTGGATGAATGTGCCTTTTATGCTGGCCGATGACAGCCTAAACGAGCGCTTTGTTAAAGAAGCGGAAGCCAGTGGCTTGCTGGCACTCAAAGGCCATCGTCTGGTAGGTGGCATGCGTGCAAGTATTTACAATGCCATGCCGATGGCTGGGGTCGAAGCGCTGATCGCCTTTATGCAGGCTTTTGAACGGAGTCACGGATGAGCACCTTAACACTGCAACCGATCAAGCGGGTCGAAGGTACTGTCCACCTGCCTGGTTCGAAAAGTATTTCCAATCGGGTGTTGCTGCTGGCGGCTCTGGCCGAAGGGCAGACACGCATCACCAACTTGCTGGACAGCGATGACATTCGTCATATGCTCAATGCACTGCAAGCCCTTGGTGTTAGCTATCAACTGAGTGCAGATCGTACCGAGTGTGTGGTAGATGGCTTAGCAGGCTTCTTTCAAGCAAGTGCCCCGGTAGAACTTTTTTTAGGCAATGCTGGCACGGCGATGCGACCATTGACAGCGGCCCTGGCGGCTTCCAATGTTACAGCCCACTTAAAAGGTGAGCCGCGTATGTACGAGCGGCCGATTGGCCATCTGGTAGAAGCCTTGCAGCAATGGCAGGCTGATATTGAGTACGAAAAGGAGCCGGGTTTTCCACCACTGACCATTCGTGGCCAGGCGCTGCAGGGCGGGCTAGCCCGGGTCAACGGCAGCATTTCCAGCCAGTTTTTGACGGCTTTGCTCATGATCGCGCCCATGCTGAGCGGCGACAGCACCATCGAGATTGTCGGAGAGCTGGTATCTAAGCCATACATCGATATTACCCTGGCGCTGATACAGCGCTTTGGTGTGGATGTACAAAACGACGACTATCAACGCTTTGTTGTCCGCGGCAACCAACGCTATCAAAGCCCGGGCAGCATCCTGGTTGAAGGTGATGCTTCATCAGCCTCTTATTTTTTAGCAGCCGCTGCTATCCGTGGAGGTACCGTAACGGTTACCGGTATTGGTAAAAATGCCGTGCAAGGCGATATTCACTTTGCCGACGCGCTTGCTGAAATGGGGGCTGACGTGGAGTGGGGCGAGGACTTCATTTCAGTAACACGTAACCAGCTGCATGGTATCGATAAAGATTTCAATGCCATTCCAGATGCAGCTATGACTATCGCCACCACGGCGCTGTTTGCCATAGGACCAACCTGCATCCGCAATGTCTACAACTGGCGGGTGAAAGAGACCGACCGGCTGGCTGCAATGGCCGCTGAGTTGAAAAAAGTTGGGGCTGAGGTGGAGGAAGGTCAGGATTATCTGAAAATAACCCCACCAGCCAAGTTGAAGCATGCCAGTATTGCTACCTACGATGATCATCGCATGGCGATGTGTTTTTCACTGGTTGCCCTAAGCGATACTCCGGTTACCATCGAAGATCCGGACTGTACCCGTAAAACCTTTCCAAACTACTTTAGTTTGTTTCAATCGCTTTCACATTAGTTTTTCTGCATTTCAAATGCTTAGGTCTTGGTTTTAACCAGGACCTAAGCGGTTTGTTTAAAAACTTCACAGGCTTTTTGCCATGAAAGCTTGTATACTACCGCGCTGAAATTCGAGATAAGATCCTGGAGGCTTGAATGCAACAAGACGCTGCTGTCATTACCATTGATGGTCCAAGTGGCTCCGGAAAAGGCACCCTTAGTCGCTTGTTGGCGCAGAAACTGGGATGGCATTTTCTGGATAGCGGTGCCATCTATCGGGTACTGGCGCTTGCTGCGATTCATCATCAAATCGATCCGGAAGATGAAGACGCGGTGCAACCTTTGGCGGCTCATCTGGATGTACAATTTGACACCGATGAAGACGGTGATGTCAAAATTATCCTGGAAGGTGAGAATGTTAGCTCTACCATCCGCACTGAAGAAGTGGGTGCTGTGGCTTCAAAAGTAGCGGCCTTACCCAGAGTGCGTGAAGCCTTATTACGCCGTCAGCGTGCATTTCGTGAAGCACCCGGTTTGGTCGCCGATGGTCGTGATATGGGGACCGTGGTATTCCCACAAGCCAAGGTTAAAATATTTTTAACGGCAAGTGCCGAAGTTCGTGCCGAGAGACGCTTTTTGCAGTTGAAAAATAAGGGGTTCGATGTTAAAATCGGCGACCTTTTGAACGATATCCAGGCAAGGGACGAGCGCGATACCAACAGAGCCACAGCGCCTTTGGTGGCCGCAGCCGATGCCTTGGTACTGGATTCCTCGGATAAAGACATTACCCAGGTATTGGACGAAGTCTATCGGTATGCCCAGAGCAAACTGAAACTGGCCTGATCACTGAGTGAAAATCCCGTGCCACGGAACCGGCCGGGACAAACTGGTAACCCCACTGCACAGGATGTAATGTGGAGCAAACATGTTGAAAACTAACCTATGACTGAAAATTTTGCACAATTATTTGAGGAAAGCCTCAAAGCCATCGAAACTCGCCCGGGCGCCATTGTTAAAGGCACCGTTGTTGCTGTACTGAAAGACGTCGTTATGGTTGACGCTGGTCTGAAGTCTGAAGCAGCAATCCCAGTCGAGCAATTCAAGAACAGCAGTGGCGAGCTTGAAGTAAATGTCGGCGACATCATCGACGTTGCTCTGGACGCTATCGAAGACGGTTTTGGTGAAACTCTGCTGTCTCGCGAAAAAGCGAAGCGTCATGAGTCATGGCTGCGCCTGGAAAAAGCCTGTGAAGACAAAGAAACTGTACACGGTGTTATCACCGGTAAAGTGAAAGGTGGCTTCACGGTTGAAGTTGATGGTATTCGTGCATTCCTGCCTGGTTCTCTGGTTGATGTCCGTCCGGTACGTGACACCCTGCACCTGGAGAACAAAGAGCTAGAATTCAAAGTAATCAAGCTGGATCAAAAGCGCAACAACGTGGTGGTATCACGTCGTGCGGTGATCGAGTCTGAAAACAGCGCAGAGCGCGAGCAACTGCTGGAAAACCTGGAAGAGGGCATGGAAGTTAAAGGTATCGTTAAGAACCTGACTGACTACGGTGCTTTCGTTGATCTGGGCGGCGTTGACGGCCTGCTGCACATCACTGATATGGCCTGGAAGCGTGTGAAGCATCCAAGCGAAATCGTCAATGTCGGTGACGAAATCCCTGTGAAGGTACTGAAGTTTGACCGTGAGAAGCAACGTGTTTCTCTGGGTCTGAAGCAAATGGGTGAAGATCCGTGGGCCGCTATTGCTTCACGTTACCCTGAAGGCGCTAAAATCACTGGTCGCGTAACCAACCTGACTGACTACGGCTGCTTCGTTGAAATCGAAGAAGGCGTTGAAGGCTTAGTACACGTGTCTGAGATGGATTGGACCAACAAGAACATCCACCCATCCAAGGTTGTTAACCTGGGTGACTCTGTGGAAGTGATGGTACTGGAAATTGACGAAGAGCGTCGTCGTATTTCTCTGGGTCTGAAGCAGTGCAAACCAAATCCATGGGAAGAGTTTGCTAAAGGCTTCAACAAGAACGATCGCGTCAGCGGTAAGATCAAGTCAATCACTGACTTTGGTATCTTTATCGGTCTGGACGGTGGTATCGACGGCCTGGTTCACCTGTCTGACATCTCTTGGAATGCCACAGGCGAAGAAGCCGTTCGTGAGTTCAAGAAGGGTGACGAAGTACACGCTGTTGTACTGCAAGTTGACCCTGAGCGCGAGCGTATTTCTTTAGGTATCAAACAACTGGATGACGATCCATTCAATAACTACCTTGCTGACAACAAGAAAGGTGCTATTGTTAAAGGTGAAGTGACCGCTGTTGATGCCAAAGGCGCAACCGTTGCACTGGAAGGTGGCGTTGAAGGCTACGTCCGTGTTTCTGATATCGCTCGTGAGCGCATCGAAGATGCAACTTCTGCCCTGAAAGTAGGTGAAGAAGTTGAAGCTCGCCTGATGGGTGTGGATCGCAAAAACCGTGTGATCAGCCTGTCAATCCGTGCGAAAGACGAAGCGGAAGAAAAAGAAGCTCTGGATAGCATCAATAAGCAGGAAGAAACTGACTTTGGTGCCAATGCCATGGCTGAAGCCTTTAAAGCTGCTCAAAAAGATCAGTAATCTGGCTTGATGTGTGGGCTGGCAATCAGCCAGCCCACTCTATGACCGCCGAGGAGATAGTATGACTAAATCTGAATTGATAGAGAAAATGGCAACGGATTTTCCTCATATCCAGGTCAAGGATATGGAGTCATCGGTCAAAGAAATTTTGGAGCAAATGGTGCACTCGCTGGCTTCCAACGAACGCATCGAAATTCGTGGTTTTGGTAGTTTCTCGCTGCATTACCGTGCCCCCCGTATCGGCCGCAATCCAAAAACCGGCGAACGTGTTGACTTGGATGGCAAGTACGTACCGCACTTTAAACCAGGTAAAGAGCTACGCGACAGAGTAAAAGACAACATCCGGTAATCTGTGCTTGCTTTACGACCTTGTGCCATGGAGTGAACCTTGGTTAATCTTGTTTATGCTGTTGTAATCGCAATTGTGATGGTTGCTGGTTTTTTATTCGGAGCAGCCAATCAACAACAGGTTGAACTTGATCTTTTGTATACACAGTATCAACTTCGGCTGGTCGATGTCGCCGTCTTGTTCTTATTACTGGGTTTGCTTACAGGTTTTGTGCTTACCATGGTATTTCGCATACGCCGCCGGTTGAAAAAGCGCAACCAGCAGCCTTCCTCGACGTCCTGATCCATGTTAGAACTTTTGTTTCTGCTACTGCCTGTCGCTGCTGCTTATGGCTGGTTTATGGGCCGAAACAGTGTAAAGCATCAGGAACTGAAAGATCGCACTAACATCACTAAAAACCTATCGTCCGGTTTAAACTTTCTGCTAACCGATCAAGAAGATAAAGCTATAGAGCAACTATTGCACTTGCTCGACATCGAAGCAGCCACCATCGACACTTATTTAGCACTGGCCAATTTATTTCGTCGCCGTGGTGATTGGGACAAAGCCATCCGCATTCATGAGAAGTTGCATCAACTGAAATTACCGAAAGTCCAGGCGCAACAAATTCAATACGAGTTGGCTAAAGATTACCAATCGGCCGGCTTGTACGACCGGGCCGAAAAACTGCTGGTTCCTCTGATACGGCAAGAGGTGCTGCGTGAGTTGGCATTGAAGCACTTGGTAGCACTTTATATCAGTACGCACGAATGGGAAAAAGCCCTGCAATTACGCGATGCGGTAGAGCAAACTAGTTCTGGTAGTTTACGTCTGGCGTTGGCCAACATAGGTTGTGAGCAGCAACAGCAGGCCGAGCCTGAACAAGCGCGTGCGATTTATCAGCAACTCGTCGCGAGCTATCCAAAAGCCATCCGCCCCAGATTTGAGCTGGCCCGGCTAGCGCTGGCACAACAAAGGCCAGCACAAGCGTTTTCATTGTACAAAGCCATCCTGCTGGAAAAGCCGCAGTGGAGTGCCGATATTCTGCCACTGGTCAAACAATGCCAACTCCCGGATGAGGACTGGTATCAGTTATTATCCCAGCTTAGCCATAAGTACAATAACATCAGTGCTCATATTGAATTGGCCTGCTGGTTGCTTGAGCAAGGCTCAGACAAAGCTGCTGAGCAATTGCTACTGGAAAAGTTGCAGCAGCAGCCCAATATTCGTTTATTCAAAGCCCTGTTGGAGCAGCGCAAGCAGGGTTCAAAAGCTGCGGCAGAAGTACTGGATTCAGTAACCGAATTAGTCGCCAATTATCTGAATAAAAAAGTATTATATAGCTGCCGGAACTGTGGTTTCAAAACCCGGCAGCACTACTGGTTGTGCCCATCCTGTCAGCAATGGGAGACGGTGGAGCCAATCAGTGGCATCGATGGTCGTTAAACAGGAGTTCCCATGTCTTCTCTTAGCCCGGTGGTGGTTGCACTGGATTTTGCCGATCAACCTTCGGCGCTTAATTTTGTCAGCCAACTGGATCCCAGCCTGTGCCGCTTAAAAGTTGGCAAAGAAATGTTTACTCACTTTGGTCCTGCTTTTGTGCAACAATTGCACCAAAGGGGCTTTGATGTCTTCCTTGATTTAAAGTTTCACGATATCCCAAATACAGTCGCTAAAGCAGTGGCTGCTGCCGCAGATCTTGGTGTCTGGATGGTCAATGTGCACGCCAGTGGTGGCCGCCGTATGATGGAAGCAGCGGCCCAAAGTTTGCAATCTTTTGGTGCTGATAAGCCGCTGCTGATTGGTGTGACAGTTCTAACCAGTATGGAACAAAGCGATTTGCTGGAAATTGGTATTACACAAACGCCAGAGCAGCAAGTGATGCGCCTGGCGACTCTAGCGCAAAGCTCAGGCCTGGATGGCGTGGTCTGCTCCGCCCAGGAAGCCAGTTTGCTTAAACAACAATTGGGACAGGGCTTTCAACTGGTGACGCCTGGCATTCGCCCGGCCGGCAGCAGCCAGGACGATCAGCGCCGTATAATGACACCAAGCGAAGCCAAAGCCGTAGGCGTTGATTACATGGTGATTGGCCGGCCTATCACCAAAGCAGCTGATCCAGCGGCAGGCTTGCAGGCTATACTGAACGAATTGAATGAACAATGAGCTAAACTGCTTGATAAAACATTGTCCAAATTAGGGGAGGGGACCTTAGCGCGTGGAAGCCATTAATCTAACCATCCTCGTCATCGGTGTATTATTTTTAATCAGCATCGTGGCAACCCTGATATCCTCGCGAATCGGGGCCCCAATCCTGTTGGTGTTTCTGATTATTGGTATGCTGGCCGGTGAGCAAGGGGTAGGCGGCATCACCTTTAATAACCCACAAGTCGCATTCTTGATAGGCTCTATCGCGCTGGTGATTATTCTGTTTGATGGCGGTATGCGTACCCACCCGGAGCGTTTCCGGGTAGCGCTGGCTCCTGCGGCCATGCTTGCTACCATTGGGGTCGTAGTTACCTGTACCGTGACCGGCCTTGCTGCAGCCTGGATTCTGGGCTTGCACTGGCTGCAGGGGCTGTTGCTTGGCGCTATTCTTAGCTCGACCGATGCTGCTGCGGTCTTTTCCATCTTCCAATCCCGTGGTATTCGTATCAAAGATCGGGTAGCGTCCACGTTAGAAATTGAATCTGGCAGCAACGATCCTATGGCTGTAATGCTTACCGTCACCCTGGTCGGTGTGCTGGCCGAATACACAGCATTGGATTGGTCGGTACTGATCGTGTTTTTAAAACAAGCCATTATCGGTGGTGCTGTGGGGTATGGAGCAGGGCGCCTGTTCGTGTTTTTATGCCGCAAATTGCCGCTTAGTTTCGCATTTTTTCCATTAATGGCTGTTGCTTGCTGTATCTCTGTCTATGCTGTTACGACGCAGTTTGAAGGCAGTGGTTTTCTGGCGGTGTATTTAATGG